>NZ_CAXQZB010000054.1:0-36332 GCF_964228225.1 Nocardioides sp. | reverse complement strand
GAGTCACCCCCCGATTCTGCCGCCCCGCCGCCGTCCCCCCGACGCGACCACCCGCGTTCGTCGAGCAGCCGCGCGCACGGTGGTGTCGGGACCGGGTGGTCCGTGCGGGTGCGGGCGTCTCGTGACGCTCGCTACTCGAGGCCCGTGGGGAGGGTCGTTCGTCGAGGGGGCGCCCTGGCGCCGTCACGAGACGCCGTGAGGCGGGGGTGGGCGTCTCCGCCCGCTGGCGCTCGCTCCACGAGGACCGTGGGTGGCGCGTTCGTCGAGGAGGCGCCCCGACGCCGTCACGAGACGTGGTGGGATGCCGTCGGCGTCGCGCGGGAAGCGGGCGCCCCACCCTGTCGCCGTTCTTGCGGCGTTCTGCGGGAACCCCGGGGTCCGCGCTCAGTAGTCTGACCGCCCGTGACCACCTCGGAGCAGATCCCGCACTTCTGGGCCGTCGTCCCCGCCGGTGGGGCCGGGACGCGGCTGTGGCCGTTGTCGCGGGCCGACCACCCCAAGTTCCTCCACGACCTCACCGGCGCGGGTCGCTCGCTGCTCCAGGCCACCCACGACCGGTTGGCCCCGCTCGTCGCCGATCGGTTCGTCGTCGTGACCGGTGCCGCCCACGCCCGCGCGGTCGCCGCGCAGCTTCCGCACCTGCCGGCCGACGCCGTCGTCGCCGAGCCGGCGGCGCGCGACTCGATGGCCGCCATCGGGCTGGCGGCCGCGCTGCTGGAGCGCCGCGATCCCGACGCCGTGATGGGGTCCTTCGCCGCCGACCACGTCATCACCGGCGAGGCGGAGTTCGCGCGGGCGCTGCGCACCGCCGTGGCCGTGGCCCGCGAGGACCGGCTGGTGACCCTCGGCATCGCCCCGACCTTCCCCTCCACGGCGTTCGGGTACATCGAGGTCGGCGCCCCGTTGGCCGGGCACGACGGCGCCGCGGAGGTGGCCCAGTTCGTGGAGAAGCCCGCGGCCGAGGTGGCCGAGGCCTACCTCGCCACCGGCCGCCACCGCTGGAACGGCGGCATGTTCGTGGTGCGTCCCGGGGTGCTGCTGGACCTGCTCGCCGCCGAGCACCCCGAGTTCGCGGCGACCCTGCGCCGCATCGCGGCCGCACCGGACCGGCTGGCCGAGCTGTGGCCGACCCTGCCCTCGATCGCCATCGACCACGCCGTCGCGGAGCCCGCCGCTGCGGCCGGCCGGGTCGCGGTCGTGCCCGCGGCGTTCGGATGGGACGACGTGGGCGACGTCGACTCCCTCGCGGGCCTGGTACCCGGCGCGGGGCCCGTGCGCGTGCTCGGCGACGACGCGCTCGTGCAGGCCCTGGACGCCAGCGGCCTGGTGGTGCCCGGCAGTGGCCGGATGATCGCCGTGCTCGGCCTCGACGACGTCGTGGTGGTCGACACCCCCGACGCCCTGCTCGTGACCACCCGCGCCCGTGCGCAGGAGCTGAAGCGGGTCGTCACGGCGCTCAAGGACGCCGGTCGCACCGACCTGACCTGACCCCACCTGACCCTCCGTTCCGGGCCCGGACGCGCACGGGGCGCCGATCCGTCGTGGATCGGCGCCCCGTGCTCGGTCGGTGCGTGACCGGGGTCAGATGACGCTGGCCTCGGGCGCGTCGGTGTAGGGGTAGTCCTGCATGAACTGCGCGAGCGCGGCGCCCGACACGTCGGTGCAGTACTGCCAGATCCCGATCGAGTCGGCCACCTGGCCGTCCTCGGTCGTGATCTTCGGGTCGTCGGACTTCGACCAGTGGGTGAAGGCGATGTGGGTGCCGTCGGGGAAGTCCGCGCCGTTCTCGTCGTCGTCGGTCCAGGGGGCCGCGATGAACTTGTTGCGGTAATCGGCGTTGGTCGCGTTGTCGAGGTCGAACTTCGAGGCGATGGCCTTGACCTGGGCGAGCGCCGTGACGTCGTCGGCGATCGTCTCGTCGTACCACAGGATCGTGTAGCCGTGCTCGAGGTTGTGCACGAGCGCCTCCAGCGGCGGCCGGTCGGCGGCCTCGTAGAACTTGTCGACGAACGGCGCCGGGGCGACGTTGAAGACGTTCCAGTGCGGGCCGTAGGCCGGCGGGGCGATGTCGTAGGTGACCGGCACGCCCTCGTCGACGTGGTTCGCCACCCCGCTGCCCGGCTTCTCCTCCGGGGCGCGGCACGCCGAGGCGGGCGCGCCGATCTCGGTGAGCGGGGTGTCGGCGTACTTGTCGAGCTCGACCTTGCCGAGGATGCGCGGCGCCACCGGGATGGCGATCAGGCCGAGCGCGATGAGCACCGCCAGGCCGATCACGAGGTTGCCGCGACGCTTCTCGCCGGAGCGCTGCTTCTTCAGGGTCGCCTCGATGCGCTGCTGGCGCTCGTTGCGTTGGGACTTCGTCGGCTTGGCCACGGCTGGGATTCTCGCCTCTCGTGCGTGGTCGTGGGTGGTGATCCGCGCCGAGTCTACGGACCCAGCGGGTGCAACCGGAGATCGCCCGGCGCCCCGCCCGGGACCTGCAGCTCCCAGCCGTGGGCGAAGGCCACCGCGGCGACCGCGTCGGGCCGTCCGGGGCGGCACAGCACCGCGCCCTCGCGCGTGCGGGCCGTGCCGGCCCCGAGCGCGAGGTCGAGGGCCGCGACCAGCTCCTCGGCCGGCACGGGGGCACCGAAGGGCGTGCGGTCCTCGGGCCGGCGGGCCACGGCCGCGATCACCGCCTGGCGGGCGCCGTAGCCGAACAGGTCGCCGCCCTCGGCGCGCACGAGCGCGGTGGCGCCGGGGCCGTCGTCGTCGGTGAGCAGGTCGGCGCGGCCGCGCACCAGCACGAAGGGCCGTCCACCGAGCTTCCCGGAGGCGAGCTCGGCCAGGCCCGCGATCTCGTCGGCCACGGCGGGGGCGGTCACGGCCAGCTCGTTGCCGTGGGCGTCGACGCGCCCGGCGAAGTCCTCCAGGACGCGCAGGCCCGCGGCGCCGATCGCGATGTCGGTCTGGCCCTCGCGCCACGCGCGTCCGGCGGTGTCGGTGACGACGACGCCGAGCCGCCGCAGGCCGGTGCGCGTCCGCAGCGCCCCCCGCAGCGCCCGGGCCGAGGCGTCGGGGTCCAGGGGCAGCAGCACGCACGACCCCAGCGCGACGTTGGAGGCGTCGATGCCGGCCGCGGCCATCGTGAGGCCGTGGCGGGTGCGCACGATGCTGGTCGGGCCGCGACGCGCCACCAGTCGACGGCTCTCGGTCGCGAGGTGCTCCTCGCGGGTGCCGGGCACGACGCGGCCCTCGGCCTTGCTCACGACCTTGCTGGTGACCACGACGACGTCGCCCTCCCGCAGCCGCCCCGGCTCGCCCAGCCCGGCCAGCGCGGCGAGCAGCAGGTCGGCGAGGTCGGTGCCCGCCGCGACCTCCCCGACCCCCTCGGGAGCCAGGGCCAGGACGGGCGCGGCCGCGGTGCGCCCGCGGGCCTCCCCGGGGACCTGCGGGGCCGGGTCCGACACGCTCACGCCCCCGCGTCGGGACGCACGAGCCGGATCGCGGCCGCGGCCATCGCGGCGGTGGCGTCGTGGTCGGTCATCATCAGCGGCACGGCGGCCGCGGCGATGCCCGCCGCCGTCACCCCGGCCACCTCGGCGGCGTCGCGCTCGTCGACCAGCCAGCCGTCGAGCACCCCGCCGTCCGCGCGGGCGCCGTAGTGGCGCGCCACCCCGCCGGCGCTCACCTCCACCCCCACGGTCTCGAGCAGCTGGTGCGCCATCCCGCGCACGTGGGTGCCGCCGACGATGGGGGACAGGCCCACCACCGGCGCCGCGGTGGCGCGCAGCGCGTCGCGCAGGCCGGGCACGCCCAGCACCGTGCCGACCGAGACCACGGGGTTGGAGGGCGGCAGGATCACGAGGTCGGCGGCCGCGATCGCCTCCACCACGCCCGGGGCCGGGCGGGCGTTCTCCAGGCCGACCACGACGACGTCGAGCGCGGGCACCGAGGCCCGCAGCCGCACCCAGTACTCCTGGAAGTGCACGACCCGCTTGCCGCTGGGCGCGTCGTCGTCGGCGAGCACCAGGTGGGTCTCGACGCGGTCGTCGGACATGGGCAGCAGCTCCACCCCGGGCTGCCAGCGCCGGCACAGCGCGCGGGTGACCTCCGAGAGCGGGTAGCCGGCGTCGAGCATCTGGGTGCGCACGAGGTGGGTGGCCAGGTCGCGGTCGCCGAGGCCGAACCAGGTCGGCTCCACCCCGTAGGCGGCCAGCTCCTCCTTGACGTGGAAGCTCTCCTCGCGCCGGCCCCAGCCGCGCTCGGGGTCGATGCCGTCGCCGAGGGTGTACATCACGGTGTCGAGGTCGGGGCAGATCTTGAGCCCGTGCATCCAGCAGTCGTCGGCGGTGTTGCCGATCACGGTGACGGCGGCGTCGGGCGCCACGCCGGGCAGGGTGCCGGCACGCAGGCCGTGCTGGAGACCCTGCAGGAAGCGGGCCCCGCCCATGCCACCGGAAAGGACGACGATAGACCCGATCGCACTGCTCATGGGCCTACTCTGCCGGATCGGTGGGGATCGGTCCGGACCGGTCCCGCTTTACCAGAACCGCGCTTGACTTCCGTGCATCACACGCATGTAATTCTTCCAGTGTCGTTCGGGGGGTCGCCTCGACCCCCATCCCCACGGACGGCACCAGGGTCGAGAGGCGGACACCATGAGAGATCTCTTTCTCCTGGCTCCGGAGACGGACGATGCGGGTTGGCAGGAGCGTGCGCTGTGCGCGCAGACCGACCCCGAGGCGTTCTTCCCGGAGAAGGGTGGCTCCACGCGCGAGGCGAAGAAGGTCTGCCTCACCTGCGAGGTGCGCGAGCCCTGCCTGGAGGCGGCACTGCTCAACGACGAACGCTTCGGGATCTGGGGCGGGCTGTCGGAGCGCGAGCGCCGCAAGCTGAAGAAGCGCGCGGTCTGAAGCGACCCCGAGCACACCAGAGGCGACCCCGGCGACGATGCCGGGGTCCTCTGTGTTTTTCGGGGGTCTCCCGGGCTCGCTCGCCGTCCCGGGGCCTCGTCGCCGGTGCGGGGCGGCCACGCTCGCGCGGGTAGTGTTCCGGCTCGTGTCGCTCGCCCCCCACGCCCGTGTCGCGGTCCTGCTGGTCAGCCACGACGGGGAGCGGTGGCTGCCCGGCGTCCTGGCGGGGCTGGCCGAGCAGGACCTCTCCGCGCCGCCGGTGCCCGAGGACGCCGCGGCCCCCGACGGGGCCCCGAGCGCCCCCGGCCGGCGGGACCCGCTGGGGGAGATCGTGCGGGTGGTGGCGGTCGACACCGGCAGCCGCGACGCCAGCCGCGACCTCCTGCAGGCCGCCGAGGTCGGCCCGGTCGACGTCGTCGTCGCCGAGGCCACCACCACCTATCCCGAGGCCGTCGCCCAGGGCGTGGCGCGGTGCCTGTCCACCCTGGAGGAGCCGCCCACCTGGATCTGGCTGCTGCACGACGACGCGCGTCCCGCACCCGACGCGCTCGCCCGGCTGCTCGCGGCGGCGGCCGACCATCCCGAGGCCGACCTGCTCGGCCCCAAGCTGCGCGAGTGGCCCTCGCTGCGTCGACTGCTCGAGGTCGGCGTCACGATGTCGGGCACCGGCCGGCGTGAGACCGGCCTGGAGCCGGGGGAGTTCGACCAGGGACAGCACGACGCGGTGCGCCGGGTGCTCGCCGTCAGCACCGCGGGGCTGCTGGTGCGTCCGGAGGTGCTCACCGAGCTCGGCCTGGACCCCCGACTGCCGCTGTTCGGCTCCGACCTCGACCTCGGCTGGCGCGCCGCCTCCGCGGGCCTCACGACGCTGGTGGTGCCCGAGGCCGTGGTCTTCCACGCCGAGGCGGCCCACCGCGGCCTGCGCCGCACCGCGCTCACCGGCACGCACGCGCGCTTCGGCGAGCGCCGGGCCGCGCTCTACACGCTGCTGGCCAACGCCACGCCCCGGCGGGTGCCGTGGCTGGTGCTGCGCCTGGTCCTCGGCACCGCACTGCGCGCGCTCGGCCTGGTCCTGCTGCGCGCCCCGGGCGAGGCGCTCGACGAGGTCGCCGCGCTGGTCGCGGTGGTGCTGCGTCCGGCGCAGGTCCGCGCCGGACGTCGCGAACGGGCCGCCGCCGGCCTCGACCCCGCCCGCGCCCGCCCCCTGCTCGCGCCGGCGTGGATGCCCTACCGCCACGGCCTGGACGCCGTGGGTGCGGTGGTCACCGCCGTCACCCAGCAGGCCACCGACGTCGCCGAACGGCGCCGGATCGCGGCCGCCGAGGCCGATCCCTCCTCGCTGGCCGCCGCCCGGCTGCGGGCCGAGCGCGCCGCCGCCCGGGCGGCCGAGACCGACGACGAGGCCGCGCTGGTCGCCGCCGACACCGGTCTGGCCGCACGGCTGCTCACCAGCCCGGTGGCGCTGGGGCTCGCCGCCGTGGTGCTGGTCCTGCTCGTCGCCGGTCGCACCGCCCTGGGCGGCGTCGTCGGGGGCGCGCTGAGCCCGGCACCGGCCTCGGTCGGCGACTGGTGGCACCTCCACACCAGTGCCTGGCACCCGCTGGGATGGGGCACCGACGTCCCGGCCCCGCCGTCGGTCCTGCCGCTGGCGCTGCTCGGCTCCGTCCTCGGGCCCGGTGCGACGGTCAGCGCCCTGCTGTGGCTCTCCGGCGTCGTCGCCCTCGGCGGCGCCTGGCGCTTCCTGCGGGTCGCGGGGCGACTCGCCAGCCCCGGCGGGGTCCCGCGCGGGCTGCTCCTGGCGGCGGCCGCGGCCTACGCCCTGGCCCCCGCCACCTCCGGCGCCTGGGGCGAGGGCCGGCTCGGCCTCGTGGTCGGTGCCGCCGTGCTGCCCTGGCTGGCGCACGCCGCCCTCGGATTCGCCGAGCCCGACGCCGAGCGGCGGCGTCGGGCGATGTGGCGGGTCGGGCTCCTGCTCGCCCTCGTGACCTCCTTCGCCCCCCTCGCCTGGTGGCTGGCGCTGGTGGTGATCGGAGCGGTCACGCTCCTGGCCGCCCGCGCGCTCGCCGACGGGGCCCACGGGGCCGACGGGGCCGACGGGGCCGGCCGGCGCCGTTCACCGCGCACCCTGCGTCAGCTCAGTGCGCCGTGGTGGGGCGCGCTGGGGATCGCCGCGGGTCTGCTCCTGCCCTGGTGGCTGCCGCTGCTGCTCACCGGCCACCCGGCCGGCCTCCTCCTCGAGGGCGGCCGCCCGCCCGGCCCCACGGTCGAGGGTCTCGACGTCGTGCTGGGCCGCCTCGGCGCCGACGCCGCACCGCGGGTGCTCGCGGTCGTGCTGCTCCTCGCGGCCGTCGCCGCCCTGCTGCCGCGCGCCACCCGGGTTCCGGTGCTCGCGTGCTGGTCGGTCGCCGGACTCGCCGTCGTGGTGGCCCTGGTGGTCGGACGGCTGGAGGTCACCCTCGGGGCGCTGCGTACCGGCGGGGGCCTCGGGATCGCGGTCCTCACCATCACCGGCGCCCTGCTCACCGCCGCGGTCCTCGGTGTCGCCGCCGTCACACGACCCGCCCCGATCCTGCCCCCCGACCCGTCGCTGTCGGCCGAGCCCGCCGGCGGTGCTCCGTCGCGGCCGGCCTCGGCCCGGCTGCTCGGCGCCGCGCTGGGGGTGCTCGTGGCGGTCGTGCCGCTCGGCGGGGCCGCCTGGTTCCTCACCGACGACCCGCTCCTCGACGACGACCCGGTCACCGTCGTGCCGGCCTACATGCTCCAGAGCGCGGCCCGGGGCGACCAGTACGGCGTGCTCGTCGTGCGCGGCGACCTCGACACCGGCCTCGACATCGCCGTGCGGCGGGGCACCGGTCCCACCCTCGGCCAGGACGAGATCGTCGCGCTCGCCGGCACCCCCGCCCGTGCCGTCGACGCCGTCACCACCCTGCTGTCGCGGCCCTCGCCGCAGGCGGTCGACGCCGTCGCGGCGCTGGGGGTGGAGTTCCTCGTGCTCCCGGCGCCCGCCGACGGGCGGGTGGCGGCGACCCTCGACGCCAGCGCCGGTCTCGCCCAGGCCAGTGCCCCCGAGGGCGGACGCGCCTGGCAGGTCACCCGCCCCGTGCCCGACGCCGTCGCCGACCCCGGGGGAGCGGCCGGTCCGCTGCGCACCGGGCTGGTGGTCCTGCAGCTGCTCGGGCTGGTCGTGGTGCTGGTGCTCGCCGCTCCGTCGGTCCGCGCCGCACGACGCGTCCCCGAGGAGGAGCCGACGTCATGAGCATCCCCGATCCCGCACCCCCGACCCGCCGGGCCGACCGGGCCTCCCAGGGCGCGCGCACGGTCCGCGGCACCCGCGTCGACCTGCGCGGGTTCGCGGCCGTGCTGGTGCTGCCCGTCCTCGTGGTGGGGGCGGCCCTCGGCGTGCGCTCCTCCGCGGACCCGCTGCCGGCCCGCGCGCCGCGCACCACCCCGCTCGCCCTCGGCACCCTGGTGTGCCCGCCCGGCGACGGCGCCGTGCGCGTCACCAGCACCGCCACCGTGCCGGGCACCGTGGCCGTGGCCGACGCCCGCACGGGCGAGGACGACGCCACCCCGGTGGAGGTGCGCCCCGGCGTCGTCAGCACCACGCGCACCGGCTCGGGGCCGGTGGTCGTGATCGGCCGCGACGCCGCCGCCCCCGGCCTCGTGGCGGCTCGCGTCGAGCGGCCCCTGGCCGCCGCCGAGTGCCGCCCGCCCGAGGTGGACGTGTGGTTCACCGGCGTCGGCGCCGGCGCCAAGCACCGCTCCACCCTGCAGCTCACCAACCCCGACGAGGGTCGGGCGGTCGTCGACGTCACGGTGTTCGGTCGCACCGGGGTGGTCGAGGCGACCGGGCTGCGGGGCATCGCCGTGCCCGGCGGGGCCTCGCGGGCCCTCGACCTGGCCACCCTCCTGCCGCGTCGCGACGACCTCGCCCTGCACGTGGTGACCTCGCGGGGACGGATCAGCGCCAGCGTCAGCGACTCCTACACCGAGATCGGGCGCGGCGCCGCCGGCATCGACGCCGTCCCGGTGCAGCCCGCGCCGGCGCGCACCCTGACCCTGCTCGGCCTGCCGGACGGCACCGGCCAGCGCTCCCTGGTGATCGGCAACCCCGGCGACGCCCAGACCACCGTCGAGGTGCGGCTGGTCACCGCCAGCTCCACCTTCGTCCCGGCCGGCATCGAGCCGGTCGACGTGGCCCCCGGCAGCGTGGTGCGCGTCCAGATCGCCCCGCTGCTGCAGCAGGCCGCGCGCGACGCCGGCGGTCGCGGCGAGCGGCTGCTCGGCCTGGAGCTGCGCGCCGGCGCCCCGATCACCGCCGACCTGCTCATGTTCGTCGCCGGCGACCTCGCCCACGCCGGGGTGGCGGTGCCGCTCGAACGCACCGCCCTCACCCCGCTCCCGCCGGGCCGGCGCACCCTCGTCCTGGCCGGGGCGCCGCGCGAGGGCGCCGTCGTCGTGCGCACCTGGGACGAGGCCGGGCAGCCGCTGGAGCCGATCCGCGTCGACGTCGCACCCGGCCGCGCCGAGCGCGTGGTCCTGCCCGAGGCGGCCCGGCTGCTCGCCGTCGCCCCGCAGGGCAGCGAGGTGCGGGCCGCGGTGCTCGCCGAGGACGACGGCGCCACCGTGCTGCGTCCGCTGCAGCCGATCCTCACCGGCGTCGTGCCCGACGTGGTCGGCGGCCTGCCCTGACCCGTCGGTGAGTCGGGACGGCTCGGGGCGGATCGGACCTGATCGGATCCGGGCGCCGT
Organism: Nocardioides sp.; assembly: GCF_964228225.1. GTDB lineage: Bacteria > Actinomycetota > Actinomycetes > Propionibacteriales > Nocardioidaceae > Nocardioides. The sequence goes on along the minus strand of NZ_CAXQZB010000054.1, from coordinate 26,686 downwards.
CAGCCGAGGTCGGCGAGCAACGCGGGCAGGTCCGCGGGGTCGGTCGCGTGGGGCACGAACGCGCTCGGGTGCCCGCACACCTGGTCGATGACCCGCTGCATCGGCACCTGCTCACCGGGCGAGCGGGCGTCGCCGAGCTCCAGCACCCGCACCCCCGGCGGGGCGAAGGCGGAGAGGTGCAGGGCGGTGCCCGCGCACCCGGCGATCACCGAGGCACCGGCCACGAGCCGCACCTGGTCGAGCAGCGGCAGCGTCTCGGGCGCCACCACGGTGAAGCCGAGCGCGGCGAAGCCGGCGTCCAGCGCACGGTCGCGGTCCGCGGTCGTGCGGGCCTCGCGGCCTGCTGTCCGCTCGGCGTCGTTGAAGGCGGTGCGCGAGAGGTAGACCCGTGGTCCGTCGGCCACGAGGGAGGTCGCACCGCCGGCCGCCGCCGTCATGCGCGCCCACACCCGGGCGGCCTCCGGGTGGGCCCAGCCGTTGACCACGATCGGACGTGAGGGCACCAGCAGCCGCTCCACGCCCAGCGACTCCGGCGCGACCACCCGCACGGGCAGATCGCCCCAGCCGGTGAGGTCGAGCAGGGTGCGCTGCCACGGCGCCCAGGACTCCTCGGGGCAGGCACCGGCGCTCATGTAGTGGTGGAACAGCACGCCGCGCACCGGCCCGAGCGCGGACCGCTCGGGCCACAGCGTGGGCACGGTCTCGGTGGCGAAGTGGCCGAAGTGGCCGATCCAGTGACCGCCGTAGAGCCAGGTGCCCGACAGCGTCTCGACGCCGCGGGCCTGCGCCCGGCGCACCTGCAGCGGGTCGGCCTGCACGGCCTGGTTGCCGCCGAGCCCGCCGATCTTCTGCGACTCCGGCACCAACCGCAGGTCGGCGTCGTACACCGCGCCGCGGTGCCAGCGGGTCGGCACCTGGATCGTGCGCAGCGGTCCGCGCTGGACGCGGGTGAGCAGCGCCCCGGGCACCTCCCGCAGCACGGCGGGCTCGCGCGGCTCGTGCGGGAAGCCGGGCAGCCCCCAGGTGAGGGGAGCCCCGAGGGCGGAGCGGCTCATCGGTCCTCGTCGTCCCAGCGCGGGTCCACGACGTGCGGCTCGACCCCGAGCAGGTCGGCCACCTGCTCCACGACCACGGTGAGCACCATCGCCTCCAGCTCCAGGCGGGTGCGAGCCCGGTGCTCCAGGGGTCGGCGGAACACGACGAGCCGGGTCGGGCGGCCGCCCTGGCCGCGCACCAGCGAGGACAGCGGCACGTGCCCCGGCTCCCAGTCGGCCGGCAGCTGCGGGGTGTCCTCGACGGCGTACTCCACCAGCCCGAGCCGGGAGCCCCACCGCTCCTCGAGGTCGCCGACCACGGCGAGCACGATGGCGTCGAAGCGGTCGCGCGCGCTGGGGCCGAAGGGCCGTCCCGGCACGGTCGGCATCACGCCCGGGCCCCGCATGCCGCGCCCGCGACGGTCCCGACGCCGCACGGCGGTCGGGCCGGTCGTCGGGCCGGTCATCGGGTCGGTGGGCGGCACGTGCGCGAGCCTAGCGAGCGCAGCGGCCCGAGCACGGTACGGTCGGCGCGTGAGTCTCGCTCGGCGCTGTTCGCGCACCGCCTGCGGCCGGCAGGCCGTCCAGACGCTCACCTACGTCTACGCCGACCAGACCGCCGTGCTCGGACCGCTCTCGATCTACGCCGAGCCCCACGCCTACGACCTGTGCGCCGAGCACAGCGAGCGGCTCTCCGCCCCCCGCGGCTGGGAGGTCGTGCGGCTGGTGAGCCACGTCGAGGACCCGGGTCCCAGCGAGGACGACCTGCTGGCGCTGGCCGACGCCGTGCGCGAGGCCGGGCGTCCGGCGCTCAACCCGCGGGCCCGGCGGCCCGAGGCGCTGCCCGAGTCCCGCGCCGGATCGGGGCCCGAGCCCCACCGTGAGTCCGGGCACGAGACCCTGCGGAGAGGCCACCTGCGGGTCCTGAGCCCCGACGTCCCGGGCGCCCCGGAGGTCGACGACCCCCGCTCGTGAGGGTCGTCACGGCCCGACGGGCCCCCTGCGCACCGGCGTCGCGACGCACTAGGGTTCCCCCATGGCTGACACGCTGAGCCCCGCGAACCTCGCCGCCGTCTTCAAGGCCTACGACGTGCGCGGCACCGTGCCCGACCAGCTCGACGACGAGCTCGCGCGGGCCGTGGGCCGCGCGTTCGTGGAGGTGCTCGGCGTGTCGGAGGTCGTCGTCGGCTACGACATGCGGCCCAGCTCCCCGGGGATGGCCGGGGCCTTCGCCGACGGCGCGAGCCAGGCCGGCGCCGACGTCACCCTGATCGGGCTGGCCTCCACCGACCAGCTCTACTTCGCCAGCGGCCACCTCGGGAAGGCGGGCGCGATGTTCACCGCCAGCCACAACCCCGCCCAGTACAACGGCATCAAGCTGTGCCGCCCCCACGCCCAGCCGGTCGGTGCCGACACCGGCCTGCTCGACATCCGCGACGCCGTGGCGTCGGCGGGGGAGCCGCGCCCCACCGCCCGGATCGGCTCGATCGAGGAGTTCGACGTCCTCGAGGCCTACGCCGCCCACCTGCTGCAGCTGGCGCCGGTGTCGGGCCGTCGTCTCAAGGTCGTGGTCGACGCCGGCAACGGCATGGCCGGCTACACCGCCCCGGCCGTGTTCGGCCGGCTCGGCGACGCCGTCGACCTCGTGCCGCTGTACTTCGAGCTCGACGGCACGTTCCCGAACCACGAGGCCAACCCGATCGAGGAGGAGAACCTCGCCGACCTCAAGGCCGCGGTGCTCGCCGAGGGCGCCGACATCGGTCTGGCCTTCGACGGCGACGCCGACCGCTGCTTCCTGGTCGACGAGCGGGGCCGGGCGGTCTCGCCCTCGACCCTCACCGCGCTCATCGCCGACCGCGAGCTCGCCCGCCACCCCGGCTCCACGATCATCCACAACCTGATCACCAGCCGGGCCGTGCCCGAGATCGTGCGCGAGAAGGGCGGCACCCCGGTGCGCACCCGCGTCGGCCACTCCTACATCAAGGCGACGATGGCCGAGACCGACGCCGTCTTCGGCGGCGAGCACAGCGGCCACTTCTACTTCCGCGACTTCTGGCGCGCCGACTCCGGCATGCTCGCCGCGCTGCACGCCCTCGCCGCACTCGCCGGCACCGACGTGCCGCTCTCGGCGCTGCTGGCGCAGTACGAGCGCTATCCGCTCTCGGGCGAGATCAACTCCACGGTGGCCGACCAGGCCGCGGTGCTGGCCGTTCTCGAGGCCACCTTCGGCAGCCGCGACGGCGTCACGCTGGACCACCTCGACGGGCTCACCGTCAGCCACGCCGACTGGCAGTTCAACGTCCGCGCCTCCAACACCGAGCCGCTGCTGCGCCTCAACGTCGAGGGCCGCGACGAGACCGCCATGGCGGCGGCCCGTGACGAGGCGCTGGCCCTGATCCGCAAGGATGGCTGACATGGCCGTCGACCCCGCCCTGCTCGAGATCATCGTGTGCCCCGACTGTCACGGGGCCCTGTCCGTCGTCGCCGCCGAGGGAGCCGAGGAGCTGGTCTGCGCCGACTGCGGTCTGGCCTACCCGATCCGCGACCAGATCCCTGTCCTGCTGGTCGACCAGGCCCGCAGCACCCGCTGACGCGGCGAGGACCGGCCCGATGTCCTGGTTCGACGAATCCCGCCTCGACGACGAGGCCGCGCTGGCCACCGTCGACCTCCGCCTGCGCACCCTGGCCGAGTCCGGCGCCCGGGTGCGCCGGGAAGCGGCGGAGGCCGCCGAGGCCACCCTGCTCGCCGCGGCCGTCGCCGACGGCACCCGGCCGCGCGCCGTCGTGGCCGCCGGCCCCGACTCCCGGCTGCTGCGCGCGGTGCTCGAACCCTGGTGCCCCGTGCCATTCGTGGCCTGGCCGGGACCGGCCCTGCCCGGTTGGGCCGGGTCCTTGGACCTCGTCGTCGTGCTGGCCCCCGGCGGCTCCGACGCCGGCACCGCCTCGGCCGTGGCCGAGGCCGTGCGCCGCGGCTGCCAGGTGGTGGTGGCCTGCCCGCCGTCGTCGCTGGTGGCCGAGCACGCCGCCGGCCGCGACACCGCCGTCCTGCCGGTGCTGGGCGGCGACCAGCTGGCCACCGCCGTCGTGATGCTCGACTACCTCCACCGGGTCGGCCTCGGCCCGGAGGCCGACGCCGAGCAGGTCGCCACCGCCCTCGACGGCGTCGCCCTGGCCTCCTCGCCCCACCGCGACCTCGCGGTCAACCCCGCCAAGATGCTGGCCATCGCGCTCGCCGACGCCAACCCCGTCGTGTGGGGCGGCTCGGTGCTCGCCGCGCGCGCCGCGCGCCGCGTGGCCGAGTCGGTGCGCCGTGCGATCGGGCGCAGCGCGCTGGCCGGCGACGTCGAGCAGGTCCTGCCGGTGCTGGCCGCCGCCCGCCCCCGCGACCTCTTCGCCGACCCGTTCTCGGGCGCCGACGGCGACCGCACCCCGGTGCTCGTCGTCCTCGACGACGGCGCGCAGGACCCCGTGGTGCGCGAGCAGCGCGGGCGCCTGCAGGCCACCGCCGCCGAGCGCGGGGTGCGGGTCGAGACCGTCACCGCCGAGACCGGCTCGGAGGTCGCCCGCTACGCCTCGCTCCTGCTCGCCGGCACCTACACCGCCGAGTACCTGCGGCTGGGTCTCGTCGCCGACTGACCACCCCGGCGGCCCCCGGGGTTGGTACGACGGACACCGGCGGGGAGCGTGGTGCTGGTCACGTCCCCCGCGGGGACCACGCCGTCGCTCAGCAGGAGTTCAGGGGCCTCTCAGGCGGGCTTCCTAGCGTCGAACCCCATGTCCGCACCGTCGGCAGCACCGTCCGCAGCACGCTCGGCTTCTCGGGACCCCTGGTTCGACAACGCCAAGATGACGATCCTGGTGCTCGTCGTCGTGGGGCACGCGTGGGGGCAGCTGCCCGCCACCGCGTTCACGACCCGCGTCGAGGACGCGCTCTACGCCTGGCACATGCCGGCGATGATCCTGATCAGCGGCTACTTCTCCCGCTCCGCCGACTGGTCGGCGCCTCGGCTGTGGGCGCTGCTGCGCACCATCGCGGTGCCCTACGTGCTGTTCGAGGCGGCCTACGCCGCGTTCGCGCTCCACGTCGAGGGCTACGCGTACCCCGATCCGTTCTGGGTGCCGATCTGGCCGCTGTGGTACCTGTGCGCGCTGCTCGCCTGGCGCCTGCTCACCCCCGTGCTGCTGGCGCTGCCGGCGCGCGTGGCGCTCGGCGGGTCGGTGGCGGTGAGCCTGCTCGGCGGGCTGTGGGACGTCGAGGGGCTGGCGCTCTCGCGCGTGGTCGGGATGCTGCCGTTCTTCGTGGTCGGCCTGCTGCTCACCCGCGAGCACCTCGAGGTCCTGCGCCGTCCCGCCGTCCGGCTGGCCGCGCCCGCGGTGGCGGTGCTGGTGTGGCAGGCCGCGCCGGTGCTGGAGCGTCACGGCGGGATCGGGTGGCTGTACTTCCGTCCCTACGCCGTGATGGACGCCGGCCCGCTGGAAGGCATCGTGGTGCGCAGCGCGGTGCTCGCGGTGGCGTGCGCGGCGACGGCGGTGTTCCTGGCCTGGGTGCCCCGGCGCGACGGTTGGTTCACGGCCTGCGGCACCGGCACGATGTCGGTCTTCCTGCTGCACGGCTTCGTGCTGCGTGCCGCCGACGCGGCCGGCTTCGGTGACTTCGCCGCCCGGCACCCCGTGCTCGGCGCGGTGGTCGTGGTGGTCAGCGGCACCGGACTGGCGCTGGCGCTGGCGGCGCCGCGGGTCTCGCGGGCGCTCGACCCCGTGCTCGACCCGTTCGAGCCCGCGCGCCGCGCCACGTGGGACGCCGTCCGGCTGCACCTGGTCGAGCCCGACCCCCCGGGTCCGGCGGTCGCCGAGCCCGTCCGGACCGGGCCGGTGACGCGGTAGCGTGCCGCCATGAGCGCTGGTCTGTTCGGTCTCCTCGACGACGTCGCCGCCCTGGCCAAGCTGGCGGCCGCCTCGGTCGACGACGTCGGCGCCGCCGCGGGCCGGGCCAGCATGAAGGCCGCCGGTGTGGTGGTCGACGACACCGCGGTCACGCCCCAGTACGTCGCCGGCGTCGCCGCCGAGCGCGAGCTGCCGATCATCCGGCGCATCGCGGTCGGCTCGCTGCGCAACAAGGTGCTCTTCATCCTCCCCGCCGCCCTGCTGCTCTCGGAGTTCGCCGACTGGGCGCTGCCGGTGATCCTGATCGTGGGCGGTGCCTACCTCGCCTTCGAGGGGGCCGAGAAGCTGTGGGAGCGGTTCGCCGGCCACCACGAGGAGGCGACCACCGACACGGTCGAGCCGGTCGATCCCGCCGCCGCCGAGCGCACCGTCGTCTCCGGCGCCATCCGCACCGACTTCATCCTCTCCGCCGAGATCATGGTGATCGCCCTGGACGAGGTCTCCACCGAGCCCTTCGTCTCCCGGCTGCTGATCCTGCTCGCGGTCGCGCTGCTCATCACCGTGCTGGTCTACGGCGTGGTGGCCCTGATCGTGAAGATGGACGACGCCGGCCTCGCGCTCGCCCAGCGCCCCTCGGCCCTGGCCCGGCGGGTCGGGCGCGGCCTGGTGGCCGGCATGCCGCGGCTGCTGGCGGCGATCTCCGCCGTCGGGGTCGCGGCGATGCTGTGGGTGGGCGGCCACATCCTGCTGGTGCAGCTCGACGAGCTCGGCTGGCACGGGCCCTACGAGCTGCTGCACCACCTCGAGGAGGAGGTGCACCACGCCACGGAGGACCTCGGGGCGGCCAGCGGTGTGCTGGCGTGGCTCACCGCCACCGCCGGTGCGGCGGTGGTCGGCGTCGTCGTCGGCGCCGTCGTGGTGGCCGTGATGCACGCCGTGCACGCCCGGCGCCACCGCACCGCGCACTGAGGGCACCGACGGGGAGACCGCCTGCCCGGTCTCCCTGGGGATGAGGTGCGCGTGAGGATTCCCACTCCATCCGGGGGGCGTTCTACCCTCGAATCACGGGTGTTCCGCACCCGACACCGCACATCCCGCATCCCCTCAGGAGCACTAGTGGACTTCAAGGTCGCCGACCTCTCTCTGGCCGATTTCGGACGCACCGAGATCCAGCTCGCCGAGCACGAGATGCCCGGCCTGATGGCGATGCGTGAGCGCTACGGCGCCACCAAGCCCCTGCGCGGCGCCCGCATCACCGGCTCGCTGCACATGACCATCCAGACCGCCGTGCTGATCGAGACCCTCGTCGAGCTCGGCGCCGAGGTGCGCTGGGCCTCGTGCAACATCTTCTCCACCCAGGACCACGCCGCCGCCGCGGTCGTCGTCGGCCCGAACGGCACCCCCGAGGACCCGCAGGGCGTCCCGGTGTTCGCCTGGAAGGGCGAGACCCTGGAGGAGTACTGGTGGTGCACCCAGCAGATCCTCGAGTGGCCCGACGACGAGAACGGCGACCCCGTGTTCGCCAACATGATCCTCGACGACGGCGGCGACGCGACCCTGCTCGTCCACCTCGGTCTGGACATGGAGAAGAACGGCATCGCCCCCGACCCGGCCTCGGCCACCAGCGGCGAGCAGGCCGTCATCTTCCAGGTGCTCAAGGACAGCCTGGCCACCAGCTCCGACCGCTGGACCAACATCGCCGAGCACATCCAGGGCGTCACCGAGGAGACCACCACCGGTGTCCACCGCCTCTACGAGATGATGCGCGAGGGCTCGCTGCTCTTCCCGGCCATCAACGTCAACGACTCGGTCACCAAGTCCAAGTTCGACAACAAGTACGGCTGCCGCCACAGCCTCATCGACGGCATCAACCGCGCCACCGACGTCCTGATCGGCGGCAAGGTCGCGGTCGTGTGCGGCTACGGCGACGTCGGCAAGGGCTCCGCGGAGTCCCTGCGCGGCCAGGGCGCCCGCGTCGTGGTCACCGAGATCGACCCCATCTGCGCGCTGCAGGCCGCGATGGACGGCTACCAGGTCACCACCCTCGAGGACGTCCTCGACATCGCCGACATCGTCATCACCGCCACCGGCAACAAGAACGTCGTCACGGTCGACCACATGCGCCGGATGAAGCACAACGCGATCGTGGCCAACATCGGCCACTTCGACAACGAGATCGACATGGCGGGCCTCGAGGCCCCCGGCGTGGCCACCCGCAAGAACGTCAAGCCGCAGGTGGACATCTGGACCTTCAACGAGGGTGTCGGCGCCGGCAAGTCGATCATCATCCTCTCCGAGGGCCGCCTGATGAACCTGGGCAACGCCACCGGCCACCCCTCGTTCGTGATGTCGAACTCCTTCACCAACCAGGTGCTGGCCCAGATCGAGCTCTTCACCAAGGGCGAGGACTACCCGGTCGGCGTCTACGTGCTGCCCAAGCACCTGGACGAGGAGGTCGCCCGTCTGCACCTCGGCGCCCTGGGCGTCAAGCTCACCGAGCTCACCGAGGACCAGGCCTCCTACCTCGGCATGGAGGTCTCCGGGCCGTACAAGCCGGAGGCCTACCGCTACTGAGCGGTCCCTCCTCCGATCCGACCGGGCCGGGTCGGTGCGCGCGAGCGCACCGGCCCGGCCCGCGCCGTCGCGCCCCCCGGCTGGCATCATGGGAGGCATGACGCTGCCGTCCTCCGACCTGGTCACGCACGGTCGCGTGCTCGTGGTCGACGACGACGCCGCGCTGGCCGAGATGCTCTCGATCGTGCTGCGCCAGGAGGGCTTCGACTCCCGCACCGTCGCCCGGGGCGACCTGGCCCTGGAGGCCGTGCGGGACTACCAGCCCGACGTCGTCCTGCTCGACGTCATGCTCCCCGGACGCGACGGCATCGACGTGTGCCGCCAGATCCGGGCCGAGTCGGGCGTGCCGATCGTGATGCTCACCGCCAAGGGCGACACCGTCGACGTGGTGGTGGGGCTGGAGTCCGGCGCCGACGACTACGTCGTCAAGCCCTTCAAGCCCAAGGAGCTCGTGGCCCGCATCCGCGCCCGCGTGCGCCGCCGCGAGCGCGAGACAGTCGAGAGCGCGCCGGAGCAGCTCACGATCGGCGACCTCACCATCGACGTGGCCGGCCACGCCGTCCAGCGCGACGGCGCCCCGATCGCCCTCACGCCGCTGGAGTTCGACCTGCTGCTGTGCCTGGCGCGCAAGCCCTGGCAGGTCTTCACCCGCGAGATGCTGCTCGAGACGGTGTGGGGCTACCGCCACGCCGCCGACACCCGCCTGGTGAACGTGCACGTGCAGCGGCTGCGCTCCAAGGTCGAGCACGACCCCGAGCACCCCGAGATCGTGCTCACCGTGCGCGGCGTGGGCTACAAGGCGGGCCAGGGCTGAGCGCGATGGCGCCCCCCACCGGTGCCGTGCGCCGCGCCGGGTCGGGGCCCCGCCGGGCCCTCACCTTCTGGCGTCGCAGCACCCAGCTGCGGGTGCTGGTCAGCACGCTGGTGCTCTCGGCACTCGTGGTCTCGGCCGTCAGCTGGTTCCTGCTGCGCCAGACCCGCGACGGCCTGCTCGACCACCGCGTCGACGCCGTCGTGGCCGAGGCCGGCTCGGAGACCCGCGACGCCGAGGCGCTGCTGGCCGGCGCCTCCCCGGGCGACGTCGACGTCGACAAGCAGGTGCGCGACCTGGCCGACCCGATCATCGCCCGCGGTCTGACCCGCGGCTTCGACGTCGTGCTCACCGGACCGGTCGATCCCGCTCCCGGGGCCACCGAGGTCCCGTCCTCGCCGCAGGTCTCGCTGTCCACGGCGGGACTCGACGTCGCCCGCAGCGTTCCTGCCGCGCTGATCGAGACGATGACGCAGCCGGGTGCGGCGCCGTCGTGGACCTACACCCGGGTGGTCGACGCCGACGGCGCCCGGCCCGGGGTGGCGGTGGCCTCCTCGGTGCGCCTGCCCGCCGACGGCCGCACCTACGTGCTGTACCTGCTCTTCGGGCTCGACGAGGAGCAGGAGACCCTCGGCCTGGTGCAGCGGGCCCTGCTCACGGCCTCGGTGCTGCTGCTCGTGCTCGTCGCCGGCCTCACCTGGCTGGTGACCCGCCAGGTCGTCACGCCGGTGCGGATGGCGCGCCAGGTGGCCGAGCGGCTCGCGGCCGGCCGGCTCCAGGAGCGGCTGCGGGTGCGCGGCGAGGACGACCTCGCGCGCCTGGCCACGTCGTTCAACCAGATGGCCAGCAACCTGCAGCGCCAGATCCGGCAGCTGGAGGAGCTCAGCCGCGTCCAGCGTCGCTTCGTCTCCGACGTCTCCCACGAGCTGCGCACCCCGCTCACCACGGTGCGCATGGCCAGCGACGTGCTCCACGACGCCCGCGCCGACTTCGACCCCGGCGCCGCCCGCGCCGCCGAGCTGCTCCAGCACGAGCTGGACCGGTTCGAGACCCTGCTCACCGACCTGCTCGAGATCAGCCGGTTCGACGCCGGTGCGGCGGTGCTGGAGACCAGTGAGATCAACCTCGGCGACGTCGTGCGCCGCGTGGTCGCCGGCACCGCGGTGCTCGCCGAGCAGCGCGGCGTGCGCGTGGAGATCGTCGACGCCACGGCCCCGGCACCCGCGGACCCGGCGGGGCCTGCGGACCTCGCCCCCGGCGGCGCGGCGGCCGAGGTGTCTCCCGACGACGGGCCGAGCGGTCGGGCGTGCCTGGCCGAGGCCGACGAGCGCCGCATCGAGCGGGTCGTGCGCAACCTGGTGTCCAACGCCATCGACCACGCCGACCCCACCCGGGAGGGCCCCGGCGTGGTGATCACGCTGGGGGCCGACGACGCCGCCTCGGCGATCACCGTGCGCGACTTCGGCGTCGGCCTGGAGGCGGGGGAGTCGGCGATGGTGTTCAACCGTTTCTGGCGGGCCGACCCGGCGCGCGCCCGCACCAGCGGCGGTACGGGACTCGGGCTGTCGATCGCGCTGGAGGACGCCCACCTGCACGGCGGCTGGCTGCAGGCCTGGGGACGCCCCGGCCGCGGCGCCCAGTTCCGACTCACCCTGCCCCGCCGCACCGGGGGCACCCTGCGCCGCAGCCCGCTCCCGTTGGAACCCCGTGACGCCGCATCGCCGGGGTCGCCGGGGTCACCGGAGTCGCCGGCGTCGGCGGGCTCGGGGGCGGCCCGATGACGCCGCGGCCCCGGCAGCGGGTCGCGGTGCTCACCTGCGTCGCCTGGGTCGTGGGGCCGGTGCTGGCCCTGACGTCGTGCACCTCGCTGCCCGAGCAGGGGCCGGTGCGCAGCACCGGCGCCGAGGCCCGCGCGGCGGAGGGCCGCGCCAGCGACATCACCCCCGCGCCGCCGGTGCCGGGGGCCACCCGGGCCGAGATCGTCGACGGCTTCCTGCGGGCCATGACCGCCTCCCCGATCCGGGAGGAGGTCGCGGCGCAGTTCCTCACCGACCAGGCGGCGTCCGGGTGGGCCCCCGACCGCGCCACCATCACCTACGAGGGACGCGGCAACCCGATCGACCGCGGGGGACTGGTCACGGTCGCCCTCGACGGTGCCGATCGCCTCGACCGCGATCGGGCGTACCAGGGTCCCCTCGGCGCCGACGCGGCCGAGCTGGTGTGGCGGCTGCGGCTGGTGGCGGGGGAGTGGCGCATCGACAACCCGCCCGACGCGCTGATCGTGCCGCTGACCTGGTTCGTCCAACGCTTCCGCCGGGCCGACCTCTACTTCTACGACCCCAGCGGTCGCATCCTGGTGCCTCAGCCGGTGTACGTGCCGCGCGGCGAGCAGCTGGCCTCCAGCCTGGTCACCGGGCTGGTCGGGATCGGTGCCCGGCTGGCGCCCGGCCGGGTCATGCGCACCGCGCTGCCGCCCGGCACCGCGGCCGGTCTGGGGGTGCCGGTCACCGCCGACGGTGTCGCCCAGGTGACGCTCACCGGCGCTGCGCCGGAGCCCGCGGCGGCGGCCGACATCTACGCGCAGGTGGCCTGGACGCTGCGCCAGGACCCGCGGGTCACCGCGGTCCAGCTGACCGTCGACGGCGTGCTCGTGCCGACCCCCGACGGCGGGGCCACCTACCCGGTCGAGGACGCCGCGTCCGTCGACCCGGCCGGGTCCGGCGCCGATCCGTCCCTGTTCGCGCTGCGCGGCGGCGTCCTCACCCGGCGCGAGGGCAACGAGCTGGTGCCCGTCGCCGGCCCGTTCGGCACCCGGGCCCGCGAGCTCGCCGCCGTCGCCGTCGACCTGCCCGGCCAGCGGGCCGCCGCCGTCGGCGACGGCGGCCGCAGCCTCGTGGTGGGACCGCTCGGTCCTCCCGCCCCCGCGGGGCTGGCAGGAGCGGGGACCACCGCGCCCGCTCCGCCGCAGCGCCCCCTGCGGCGTCCGCTGACCGGAGCCACCGACCTGCTCCGTCCGGGCTGGGACGTCCTCGGACGGTTGTGGACGATCGACCGCACGCCGGCCGGCGCGGTGGTGCGCTACCTCGACCTCGGTCCCGGCGGTGCCGACGCGGACGGCCCCGTCCCGGGAGAGACCGACGCCGGCGGCACCGGCACCGGGGACGCGGGGTCGGTCACCGTCCACACCGTGCGTGCGCCGGGCATCTCGGGGCGACGGGTCTCCTCCTTCCTGGTCTCGCGCGACGGCACCCGGCTGGTGGCGGTGGTGCAGGGCCGTCGCGCCGACCAGGTGCTGGTCGGCCGGATCGAGGTCGACGCCGGCGGTGTCGTGCGGCGGCTGGTCGACGTCCGCCCGCTGCTGGGGCGGGCCCTGCCCGACCTGCGGGTGCGGGCGGTGGCGTGGACCTCGCCCACCACGCTCGCGGTGGCCTCGGTGCTGCCCGGCGGTGCGGTGGCCGCGGGTGCCGGCGCCGTCGAGGTGCGCTCGGTGCCGGTCGACGGCGCTCCGGCCGCCACCACCACCCTGGCCACCGTGCTCGCCGACGGCGTGCGCGGCCTGGCCGCGACGCCGACCCCGGACCTGCCGGCCTACCTGGTCACGGCCACGGGGTTGGTCGACCTCGCGACCGACGCCCGCTACGGCTTCGTGGGCGACGCCCCGAGTGCGGTGACCTACGTCGGCTGATCCTCCCCAGGCCGGTGAACGGTGGGGTGCGTCCCCGGGCGCGGTGGCCGCGTCGACGCGCGCCGTCCTCGACGTGGTGCGCTGCGGCGGTGGGCCCGGCCGGATGGACCGACACCGGAGCCGACCTCCTGCTCGGAGGACGGTGCGTCGGCTGCGCGCGTCCGGGGCGGGCCTGGTGCGCGGCGTGTCGTGCGCGCACGGTCCCGCAGCCGAGAGCCGTCCCGCCGGCGGCCCCGCTGGCGGTGGTGGCCGCCGGTGCCTACGCCGACCCCCTCCGGGCCGCCCTGATCGCGCACAAGGAGCGCGGGATCGCCGCGGTCCGGTCCACGCTCTCGCTGCACCTCGCCACGGCGACGGGTCCCCTGCTGCCCTGGCCCGCGGTCGCGCGGCGCGGCGACGCCGTGCTGCTGGTGCCGGTGCCCTCCCGCCCCACCGCCACGCTGCGGCGCGGCGAGGACCCGCTCCGACTCCTGGTGACGGGGGCCCGCGACCTGCTGCGCGACGCCGTCCCGACCGCCTCGATCGAGGTCGCGCCGCTGCTGCGGTTGCGGGGTGCGGGGGCGGGGGTGCGCGACCAGGCCGGCCGGGGCCGCGCGGCCCGCGCCCGCAACCTCGCGGGGGCGCTCGCCGTGCGTCCCACGGTCCTGGACCGGGTCCGCCGTCGTCACGGCCACGCCCACGTGCTCCTGCTCGACGACGTCGTCACGACGGGGGCCACCCTGCGCGAGGCCGACCGCGCCCTGCGCGCCGTCGGGCTGCGACCGGCGGGCGCGGCCGTGGTGGCCGCCGCGCAGTTTCACACCACTTCTTCAGCCGGGACGCTTCCGCCCCCGCGGGCCACCCACTAACGTCTTGTCATGGAGTCCGTCCGGGTCCGTGGTTGCGTCGGTGGGGATCACCCCGACCGGCTAGCCGATGCCAGTCGCAGGCGAAACGGCCCACGTAACTCGAGCGGCACGGGGGTCTCCCCGCGCCGTGACCGAGGATCACGGTGCGGCTTAGAAGTAAGTCCTGCCTCGCCCCGCCGCCAGATGCGGTCCCCGGGCGGGAGAAGGTCAGTAGTGGCGCCCGAGAGGGCAGATGAGCTGCGAGCACCTCAGCAGGCGGTTGTGGGGTCGAAGACCAGGTCGGCCGGACGGACTCCTGCCCTGCGCCTGCTTGGGAGCAGGGCCGTGCTCGAGTAAACCCACCCACGGGAGGTTGACATGGACATCGTCGTCACCGGGCGGCACTGCGTCATCAGCGAGTCGTTCCGCGGTCACTGCGCGGAGAAGCTCGCGAAGTTGGAGAAGCACGACCACCGGATCCAGCGGGTCCACGTGGAGGTGTCGACCGAGTCCAACCCGCGTCAGCACGACCGCGGGATCCACGTCGAGCTCACCGCCTACACCAAGGGCCCGGTGATCCGCGCCGAAGCCGCCGCCGACCACCAGATGGCCGCCCTCGACCTCGCCCTGGACAAGATGGCCGCCCAGATGCGCCGGGCCTCCGACCGCCGCCGGGTCCACCACGGCCGCCGGACCCCGGTCTCGGTCGGGCAGGCCCTCGCGGCGCCGGCGGCCGAGCCCGTCGTCGAGGAGTACGTCGACCACGCCGTCGGCCCCATCGACATGACCGGCGACGGCCCCATGGTCGTGCGGGAGAAGACTCACCCGGCCGCCCCCATGACCCTGGACCAGGCGCTGTACGAGATGGAGCTCGTCGGCCACGACTTCTACCTCTTCGTCGACAAGGAGTCCGAGCGTCCCTCGGTCGTCTACCGCCGCAAGGGCTACGACTACGGCGTCATCTCGCTCAAGCTCGACGCCTGATTCCTCTCCCACCCACCATCGGATCCACGGGGCCCGCATCGGACTCACCGGTGCGGGCCCCGTGCCGTGGGCCGCGTGGCATGATGCCGGGGTGACTGACGTTCCGGGACGCCCCGCCGCCGAGCCCGAACCCATCCGGGTGCTCGTGGTCGACGACCAGGAGCTCTTCCGGCGCGGCCTGACGATGCTGCTCGCCGTCGAGGCCGGCCTGGAGGTCGTCGGCGAGGCCAGCGACGGCGCGGCCGGCGCCGAGCTGGCGGCCACCACCGCCCCCGACGTCGTCCTGCTCGACGTGCGGATGCCGAAGAAGACCGGGATCGAGGCCTGCCTGTCGATCAAGGAGGCCGTGCCGACGGCCAAGATCATCATGCTCACCGTCTCCGACGAGGAGGCCGACCTCTACGAGGCCGTCAAGAGCGGCGCCTCCGGCTACCTCCTCAAGGACTCCTCGATCGAGGAGGTCGCGCAGGCGATCCGCGTGGTGGCCGACGGCCAGTCCCTCATCAGCCCGTCCATGGCGATCAAGCTGATCGACGAGTTCAAGCAGATGTCGCGCCCCGAGCGCGAGTCCGGCCCCGCGCTGCGCCTCACCGAGCGCGAGCTCGACGTGCTGCGGCTGGTGGCCCAGGGGCTGAGCAACAAGGAGATCGCCGCGCGGCTGTTCATCTCCGAGAACACCGTGAAGAACCACGTGCGCAACATGCTCGAGAAGCTGCAGCTGCACTCGCGCATGGAGGCGGTCATGTACGCGGTGCGGGAGAACCTGCTCGAGCTGCCGTGACCCCCACGGCGCTGAGCGCGGGCCAGGCGCGTCGTATCGCGCTGGCCGCGCAAGGGTTCTGCGACCCGCGGCCGGCGACGCCGTCGCTGCGGACGCTGGACCGGGCGGTGGCGCGCACCGGGGTGCTGCAGATCGACTCCGTCAACGTCCTGCAACGCGCCCACTACCTGCCCCTCTACTCCCGACTCGGCCCCTACGACACCGACCTGCTGCACCGGGCGCAGCGCGCGCGGCCCCGGCAGCCGCGGCGTCTGGTGGAGTACTGGGCCCACGTGCAGGCTCTGATGCCGGTGGAGCTGTGGCCCCTGATGCAGCACCGGATGGACCACTACCGCTCCACCCGGGGCAAGTGGGCCGCCACGGTGGACGACACCACCGCCGACCTGCTGCGCGCGCTGGTGCGCGAGCGCGGCCCCGTGACCGCCCGCGACCTCGAGGCCGCGGTGGGGGGCGGTCCCCGCTCCACCGAGCACTGGGGGTGGAACTGGTCCACGGCGCGCAAGGGCCTGGACTACCTCTTCATGATCGGCGACCTCGCGATCGAGGGCCGCGCCGGCACCTTCGAGGTGCGCTACGACCTGCCCGAGCGGGTCCTGCCCGCCGACGTGCTCGCCCTGCCCGTCCCCGATCCCGCCGACGCCGCACGGGCCCTGGTCGCCCGCGCTGCGCGCTCCCACGGGGTGGCGAGCGTGGCGTGCCTGGCCGACTACTACCGCATGGGCACGGCCCCGACCCGGCGCGCCGTGGCCGAGCTCGTCGAGGCCGGCGAGCTGCTCCCGGTGAGCGTGGCCGGCTGGTCGGCCCCCGCCTTCCTGCACCGCGACGCGCGGCTGCCGCGTCGGGTGGCGGCCGCGACCCTGCTCAGCCCCTTCGACCCGCTGGTCTGGAACCGGGCCCGCACCGAGGCCCTGTTCGGCTTCCACTACCGCATCGAGATCTACGTCCCGGCCGCCCAGCGCCGCTTCGGCTACTACGTCCTGCCGTTCCTGCTCGGCGACCGCCTCGTGGCCCGGGTCGACCTCAAGGCCGACCGCGCCGGCGGCCGGCTGCTCGTGCCCGCCGCCCACGCCGAACCCGGCGCCCCGCCCGAGACCGCCGCCGCCCTGGCCGCCGAGCTCGAGCGGATGGCGGCGTGGCTGGGGCTGGGCGACGTCGTCGTCGAGCGGCGCGGGGATCTGGCCGAGGCCCTCGCGGCCGAGGTCGCGCTCCGCTGATCGGCGGCCCCGTCCCCTCGGGGGTGTGGTGGCCGATGGGGAAGTTCAGGGTCGCGTCGTTAGGATGGTCGGTGGCCTGGGACAGGGCCGTCTTCCGACCTCAGGAGTACCGCACGTGCCCGCGATCATCGACAAGCTCCTCCGTATCGGCGAGGGCAAGACCCTGCGCCAGCTCGAGGCCATCGCGAAGGCGGTGAACGCCATCGAGGAGGAGTTCACGGCGATGAGCGACGCCGAGCTCCAGGCCATGACCCCGGAGTTCAAGCGCCGCTACGCCGAGGGGGAGTCGCTGGACGACCTCATGCCCGCGGCGTTCGCCGTCGTGCGCGAGGCCTCGCGCCGGGTCATCGGCCAGCGCCACTACGACGTCCAGATCATGGGTGGCGCCGCGCTGCACCTGGGCAACATCGCCGAGATGAAGACCGGTGAGGGCAAGACGCTCGTCGCGACCCTCCCGTCCTACCTCAACGCCATCTCCGGCAAGGGCGTGCACGTCGTCACCGTCAACGACTACCTCGCCAAGTACCACGCCGAGTGGATGGGCCGCATCCACCACTTCCTCGGCCTCACCACCGGGGTGATCCTGCCCTCGATGCGTCCGGCCGAGCGTCGCGAGGCCTACGCCTGCGACATCACCTACGGCACGAACAACGAGCTCGGCTTCGACTACCTGCGCGACAACATGGCCTCCTCCATCGAGGACTGCGTGCAGCGCGGCCACAACTTCGCCGTCGTCGACGAGGTCGACTCGATCCTCATCGACGAGGCGCGCACCCCGCTGATCATCAGCGGTCCGACCCAGGACGAGGTCAAGTGGTACGGCGAGTTCGCCGCGATCGCGCGCAAGCTCACCCGCGACGTCGACTACGAGGTCGACGAGAAGAAGCGCACGATCTCGGTGCTCGAGGCCGGCATCACCAAGGTCGAGGACCACCTCGGGATCGAGAACCTCTACGAGTCGGCCAACACCCCGCTCATCTCGTTCCTGAACAACTCCATCAAGGCCAAGGAGCTGTTCCGCAACGACAAGGAGTACGTCGTCATCGAGGGCGAGGTGCTCATCGTCGACGAGCACACCGGCCGCATGCTGGCCGGTCGCCGCTACAACGACGGCCTCCACCAGGCCATCGAGGCCAAGGAGGGGGTGCAGGTCCGCGAGGAGTACCAGACCCTCGCCACCGTCACCCTGCAGAACTACTTCCGCCTCTACGACACGCTCTCGGGCATGACCGGTACGGCCATGACCGAGGCCGCTGAGTTCGACAAGATCTACAAGCTCGGCGTCGTCCCGATCCCCACCAACAAGCCGGTCCAGCGCCTCGACCACGCCGACCTCGTGTACCGCACCGAGGAGGCCAAGTACGACGCCGTCGTCGAGGACATCGAGGAGCGGCACCGCAAGGGCCAGCCCATCCTGGTCGGCACCGTCTCGGTCGAGAAGTCGCAGTACCTCTCCACCAAGCTCAAGGAGCGCGGCATCGCGCACTCGGTGCTCAACGCCAAGGTCCACGCCGACGAGGCCAAGATCGTCGCGATGGCCGGTCACAAGGGCGCGGTCACCGTGGCCACCAACATGGCCGGTCGCGGTACCGACATCATGCTCGGCGGCTCGGTGGAGTTCCTGGCCGACGCCGAGCTGCGCGGCAAGGGCCTGGAGCCCCTCGGCGAGACCGCCGAGGCCTACGACGCCGCCTGGCCCGAGACCCTCGAGCGCATCAAGGCCCAGGTCGCGGCCGAGCACGACGAGGTCCGCGACCTCGGCGGGCTCTACGTCATCGGCACCGAGCGCCACGAGTCGCGCCGCATCGACAACCAGCTGCGTGGTCGGTCCGGGCGTCAGGGCGACCCGGGCGAGTCCCGGTTCTACCTCTCGCTGCAGGACGAGCTCATGCGGCTGTTCAAGTCCGACTGGGTCGACCGGGTGCTCACCATGCTCAAGATCCCGGACGACGTCCCGATCGAGAACAAGCGGGTCACCAGCGCGATCGCGAACGCCCAGGGCCAGGTCGAGTCCCAGAACTTCGAGTCGCGCAAGAACGTCCTCAAGTACGACGACGTCATGGACCGCCAGCGCCAGGTCATCTACGCCGAGCGCCGCGAGGTGCTGGAGGGCGCGGACATCCAGGAGCAGGTGCGCGGCTTCATCGACGACGTCGTCGAGGGCACCGTGCGCGGCGCGCTCGAGGGCTTCGCCGAGGAGTGGGACCTGCCCCAGCTGCTCACCGACCTGCGCCAGCTGTGGCCGGTCGGCCTGACGCTGGAGGACCTCACCGAGCTCGCCGGGGGCGAGCTCGACGCCCTCGACCGCGACGAGTTGATCGCCGCCCTGACCCGCGACGCGCAGGCCGCCTACGACCGCCGCGAGGACGAGGTCGGCGAGGAGGTCATGCGCGAGCTGGAGCGGCGCGTGCTGCTCTCGGTGCTCGACCGCAAGTGGCGTGAGCACCTCTACGAGATGGACTACCTGCGCGAGGGCATCTACCTGCGGGCCTACAGCCAGCGCGACCCGCTCGTGGAGTACCAGCGCGAGGGCTTCGACATGTTCGCCGCCATGATGGACGGCATCAAGGAGGAGACCGTCGGCTTCCTGTTCAACCTCGAGGTCCAGGTCGAGACCGAGCCCGGCCAGGACGGCGTGCTGGAGTTCGACGGCGAAGGCGAGGAGGAGCCGCAGGCGGCTCCGGTGCTGGAGAAGAAGGCGCCGACGGTGCTCGCCAAGGGCCTGGCCCCACAGGCCCCGGCCGCGCTGGCCTACTCCGCCCCCAACGAGGACGGCGAGGCCGAGGTCGTGGCGGCGGCCGCTCCCGAGGACCCCTACGCGGGCGTGGCGCGCAACGCCAAGTGCCCCTGCGGGTCGGGGAAGAAGTTCAAGCAGTGCCACGGCGCCCCCGGCGGGCCCACCGGCCTGACGGCGCGCGCCCAGGGCTGATCCCGCCGCGTCGCGTCCCCGGGGCCCGTCACCGCATCCGCGGTGGCGGGCCCCGGTGCGTGGTGCGCCGTGCAGGTCGGGTCGGTCAGGCGAACTCGAGCGCCGTGCACAGCCAGGTCGGCCCCGCGGCGGTGCGGCGGTGCTCGAAGCGGGCCGCGATCGCACGCGACCGCGCGCCGTACTGCACGTGCGCGCTGCACTCGGCGATTCTCGGGACGCCGGTGGGGTCCTCGAGCAGCAGCACGTGCACGCTGCGCACCCGCGGCCGCACCGCCTGCACCCGGCCGACGCCCGGGGTGTGCCCGGCCGCGCGGGCCACGAGCAGCGCACGACGCTCGAGGTCGGCGTAGACCTCGCGGCGGGTCCAGCGCGCCACCTGGGTGACGGGCCGGTCGCCGCCGATCACCTCCGCGACCGCCTGGAGGTAGCGGCGCGCCCAGTCCTGCACGGCCCGCTCGCGCAGGACCGTCACCGAGCCGTCGCCGGACCGGCGGTGGGCGGGCGCAGGGCGCACCGTGGCCGGTGGGGCCGGCGGGAGCAGGCGGGGCAGGACCTCGAGCGCGAGGGCGCCCTGGACCGACGGGGCGGTGTCGCGGTGCAGGGCGATCACGCGGTCGTCGGTGTGGCCGGTGTCGTCGACGGAGCTGAGGGTCATGCTTCCTCCCGAGAAGCTGGCGGTGACGGGTCGGGCTGGGCCTGGTCGGATCGGATCGGGGCGGGCGGGGCGAGTCGGGCGGGTCGGTGGCGTGTCAGGGCAGCTCGAGGCGCTGTCCGGGACGGAGGAGATCGGGGTCGGAGCCGATCACGTCGTGGTTGAGGGCGTAGAGGTCGGCCACCCGGGCGACGAGGTCGGCGTCCTCGGCGCCGGGTTCGAGCTGCTCGGCGATGCGCCACAGGCTCTCGCCGCGGTGCACGCGGTGGTGGCGCGCCGGATCGACGGGGTCGGCCGCGGCGGCGGGGACCGCCGACGCGGTGGCCGGGCCGGTGCGGACGGCTGCGGCGATCGCCTCTCCGGCGGCCGCGACCGCGCCGGCGCCGTGGGACGGGACCGCGGTAGCCGGGACGGCCGTCGCCGCGGTGACGAGGGCGACGCCGCACAGGGCCAGCAGGGGACGCCGCACCCAGCCGGGCACCCGCGGCGGGGGCGGGGTGTCGCGCCAGACGCTGCGCACCACGTCCACGACGATCAGCCAGCCCCAGCAGGCCGTGCCGCCCAGCGCGAGCAGGGCCGCCCGGTCCAGCGCGGCGGTGAAGTCGGTGGGGGTGTGGCCGCGCAGCGCCGCGGGCATCGTGGCGGCCAGCGTCGCCGCCGTGACGAGGGTGGCGGCGAGGCCGACGAGGACGGAGCGGGTGCGCGGATGCAAGGTCACGAGATCCCCTGGAACGTGTCGTTTGCGTGCGTTTGCCTCAGTCAACGTCCGATCGGGACGTGTCGTCAACCATCTCTCCCCAACCGGATCGGAGTCCGGGGATGAGTGGTTGGGAGGAGCGGTTGGCCGCGGAGCTGGACGACCTCGAGGCCCGGGCGGAGGCGGCGTTCGACGAGGAGCGCGCCGAGGAACTCGCCGACCGGGTGCGGGCGGAGTACGCCCGGGTCGACCTCGCCGGCCGTCTCGCGGCCTCGCTCGGGACGCCGCTGACCCTCGACGTCGTGGGCGTCGGGATGCTGGGAGGGCGGCTCGAGCGGGCCGGCTCCGGGTGGGTGCTGATGGGGCGCGACACGGTCGAGTGGCTCGTGTTCACCCCGGCGGTGGGCGCGGTGCTCGGCGCCTCCGAGCGGTCGGTGCCGGCCGTGGCCCGGCCCGCGACCGCCCGGCTGGGCCCGGCCTCGGTGCTGCGGGCCTGGGAGGAGGAGGGCGGTGGGTGCGTGGTGCACCGCCGCGACGGAGCGCGCCACGAGGGCGTCCTGCGCCGGGTCGGCGCCGACTTCGTCGAACTCGTGACCGCCGGGCCCGAGCACGATGTCGGGCCGGGCGGGGTTCCGGTGCTGCTGCCGTGGACGGCGCTCGCAGCCGTGCGCCGCGACGTTCCGGGCTGAGGCGCCCGGGGTCAGGTGGCGTCGGCGTCGTAGGGCGGGACCTCGCCGGCCAGCAGCGGCTTCTCGCCCTTCTTCAGCAGCGGCTGGTCGTCCTCGGCGTCCTCCATCGCCTCGATGATGTGCTTGCGCACGATCACGCGGGGGTCGAGGTCGCGCAGCTCGAGGTCGGCGTACTCGGGGCCGAGCTCCTCGCGCAGCTCGTCGCGCGCGGCGTTGGCGAGGGTGCGGGCCTTGCGGAGCATCTGGCCCGCCTGCTTGGCGACCTCCGGCAGTCGATCGGGGCCGAAGACGAACACGGCCACCAGCATGATGACCGCCAGCTCCGGCAGTCCGACCCCGAACACGGCGGTTACCGCTTGCCGGCGGGGGAGAGCCCGAGCTGCATCCCGGCCAGACCGCGGCTGCGCCCGGCCAGGGTGCGGGCGATGGTCGTGAGGGCCTGGGCGGCGGGGGAGTCGGGGGCCGCGGCCACCACGGGGGCGCCGGCGTCGCCGCCCTCGCGCAGCGCGACGTCGAGCGGGATCTGGCCCAGCAGCGGCACGTCGTAGCCGAAGCGCTGGCTCAGCGTGGTGGCCACGCGCTGGCCGCCGCCGCTGCCGAAGATCTCCAGCCGCTCCTGGCTGCCGTCGGGGTTGATGTGCAGCAGGTGGCTCATGTTCTCGACGACGCCCACCACGCGCTGGTGCATCATCGAGGCCATCGTGCCGGCGCGCTCGGCGACCTCGGCGGCCGCCTCCTGGGGCGTGGTGACCACCACGACCTCGGCGCCGGGCAGGTGCTGGCCCAGCGAGATGGCGACGTCGCCGGTGCCCGGAGGCAGGTCGAGCAGGAGGGCGTCGAGGTCGCCCCAGTAGACGTCGGCGAGCATCTGCACCAGCGCCCGGTCGAGCATCGGGCCGCGCCAGGCCACGACCTGGTCGCGCCGCGGCTTGAGCATGCCGATGGAGATCACCGAGACCCCGCCCGGGGCGGGCACGGGCATGATGAGGTCCTCGACCTGGGTGGGCCGGGAGTCCGCGACGCCGAGCATGGCGGGCACCGAGTGGCCGTAGATGTCGGCGTCGACCAGGCCCACCTTGAGGCCCTGCGCGGCCATCGCCAGCGCGAGGTTGACCGTGACCGAGGACTTGCCGACCCCGCCCTTGCCGCTGGCGATCGCGTAGACCTTGGTGAGCGAGCCGGGCTGGGCGAAGGGGATCTCCCGCTGCGCCTGCCCGCCGCGCAGCTGCTCGTGCAGGCCGGAGCGCTGCTCGGCCGTCATGACGCCGAGGGTGAGGTCGACGTCGGTGACACCGTCCACGCGGCGCAGCGCGGCGTTGACGTCGCGGGTGATGGTGTCCTTCAGGGGGCAGCCGGCGACGGTGAGCAGCACGGTGAGGCGCACGACGCCCGCGGCGTCGACCTCCCGGCTGTCCACCATGCCGAGCTCGGTGATCGGACGCTTGATCTCGGGGTCCTGGACGGTCGCGAGGGCGGCGTCGATCTGCTCGAGGGTCGGGGTGCTCATGATGACTCCAGTCTAGGTGCCGCGGCCCGGCTCGCCGCCCTCGGCGTCCGGGTGAGACCGGTCGGCCTGGTCGACGAGCTCGGCGAGCAGTGCCCGCAGCTCCGTGCGCAGCTCCGAGCGGACGAAGTCGCGGGTCGCGACCTCGCCCAGCGCCATCCGCAGCGAGGCCACCTCGCGGGCCAGGAACTCCATGTCGGCGTGGGCCCGGCTGGCGGCGCGGCGGTCCTGCTCGGCCACGACCTTGTCGCGCTGCTCCTGGCGGTTCTGGGCCAGCAGGATCAGCGGTGCGGCGTAGGAGGCCTGCAGGCTCAGCGCCAGGGTGAGGAAGATGAAGGGGAAGGGGTCGAAGGCCGCCTCGCCCGGCACCAGTGCGTTCCACGCCACCCACAGCGCGACGAACAGGGTCATGTAGGCCAGGAACCGCGCGGTGCCCATGAACCGGGCGAACTGCTCGGCGAAGACCCCGAAGGCGTCGGCGTCGAACCGGGGTCGCCGCAGCGCGGGGGCCAGGCCGATCCGACGGGGGGTCGGGCGCGGGGTGTCGAGGCGCTCGGGACGCTCGCGCTCAGCCACGGCGGCCTCCCCGCGGCCCTGCGGCCGCACCGGACTCGCCCAGCCCGCGGTCGCGCCAGCCGGCCGGGAGCATGTGGTCGAGCAGGTCGTCGACCGTCACCGCGCCGAGCAGCTGCCCCGCCTCGTCGACCACCGGGGCGGCCACGAGGTTGTAGAGCGCGAGGTGCGCCGCCACCTGGTCGAGGGTGGCGTCGGGTCGCAGCGACTCCAGGGAGTCGTCCAGCGCGCCCGCCACCAGGCTCGAGGGGGGCTCGCGCAGCAGCCGCTGGATGTGGGCGACGCCGATCAGCCGTCCGGTCGGGGTCTGGAGGGGTGGCCGGCACACGTACACCAGCGCCGCCAGCGCCGGGGTCAGGTCGGGGTTGCGCACGTGGGCCAGGGCGTCGGCCACGGTGGCGTCGGGCCCGAGCACCACCGGGGCCGGTGTCATCATCGCGCCGGCGGTGTCCTCGCCGTAGGACAGCAGCCGTCGCACGTCCTCGGCCTCCTCGGGCTCCATGAGGTCGAGCAGGATCTCCGCCGTCTCGGGCGGGAGGTCGGCGATGAGGTCGGCGGCGTCGTCGGGCGACATCTCCTCCAGCACGTCGGCGGCGCGCTCGGTGTCGAGGTGCTCGAGGATCTCGACCTGGTCGCTCTCGGGCATCTCCTCCAGCACGTCGGCCAGCCGCTCGTCGTCCAGCGCCGCCACGACGGCCGTGCGCCGCTCCGGGGGCAGCTCGTGCAGCAGGGTGGCGGCGTCGGCGGGCCGCATCTCGTTGAGCGCGTGGATCAGCTGGGTCGCCCCCTGACCGGCGCCGGCCGGCTCGGCCAGCCCGACGACGTCGCGCCACTCCACGACGTGGGTCGGGCCGCGGCGGCGTCGCAGCCCCTTGCCGGGCTCGGTGACCGCGATCCGGCTCACGACCCAGGTGTGGGTGCGCTCGGGCTCCATGCCGACGTCGTGCACCACCCCGGGCACCCCGGAGTCGCGCAGCGTGACCTCGCGGTCGAGCAGCTCGGCCATCACCAGGGTCTCGGTGGAGCGCTGCTCGTAGCGACGCAGGTCCAGCAGGCCGGTGACGGTGATCTGGGTGGCGTCGATGTGGGTGACCCGCGTCATCGGGATCACGATGCGCCGGCGTCCGAGCACCTCCGCGACCAGGCCGATGACCCGGGGCCGCTCGGTGTCGGAGCGCACGATCACCACGACGTCGCGCACCTTGGCGACCTGGTCGCCGGAGGGGTCGAAGACGGGCAGGCCCACGAGGCGGGCGGCGAAGACGCGTCCGGGTCGGGTGCTCATCGTCGGCCTCCTCGCCGGTCCGGGTGGGCCGGCGCCGGGGCCGGACGTGCCGATCCCATCCAACCACCTCGCGACCGCGACGGTCGTGCGGCGCGGGCGCGGCGGCGGGCGGGACGCGGCCCAGATCACACGTCCATGTCGAGAACGCCACCCTCACGGTGGATTACTCGGAAGTAGTCTATGAGACTGCGTTCCCAGGGGACTCCTGGAGCAAGTCGTCGAGAAGGAGAGCAGCATGCCGCGCCTGTGTCAGACCGAGGGCCTCACCGAGGACCAGATCCAGATCCTCAAGGCCGTTCGCACCTTCACCGAGGAGAAGATCATCCCGGTCGCGACCGAGCTCGAGCACGCCGACGAGTACCCGACCGAGATCGTCGAGGGCCTCAAGGAGCTCGGCGTCTTCGGTCTGATGATCCCGGAGGAGTACGACGGCCTCGGCGAGTCGCTGCTCACCTACGCCCTCGTGGTGGAGGAGATCGCCCGCGGCTGGATGAGCGTCTCCGGTGTCATCAACACCCACTTCATCGTCGCCTACATGATCATGCAGCACGGCACCGAGGAGCAGAAGCGCAAGTACCTGCCCCGCATGGCCACCGGCGAGGTGCGCGGCTCCTTCTCGATGTCCGAGCCCGGCCTGGGCTCCGACGTCTCGGCCATCAGCACCAAGGCCACCCGGCTCGACGACGGCTCGTACTCCATCACCGGTCAGAAGATGTGGCTGACCAACGGCGGCAGCTCCAACCTGATGGCCGTGCTGGTGAAGACCGACGAGGGTGCCGACTCGGTCTACAAGAACATGACGACCTTCCTGGTGGAGAAGGAGTCGGGCTTCGGCGAGACCGCCCCCGGCCTGACCATCCCGGGCAAGATCGACAAGATGGGCTACAAGGGCATCGACACCACCGAGGCCGTCTTCGACAACCACGTCATCGCGGCCGACCAGATCCTCGGCGGCGTCGGCGGCAAGGGCTTCTACCAGATGATGGACGGCGTCGAGGTCGGCCGCGTGAACGTCGCGGCCCGTGCCTGCGGCATCGCCAACCGCGCCTTCGAGCTCGCCATCGACTACGCCCAGCAGCGCGAGACCTTCGGCCAGCAGATCGCCCAGCACCAGGCCATCCAGTTCCGCCTCGCGGAGATGGCCACCAAGGTCGAGGCCGCCCACGCCATGATGGTCAAGGCCGCCCGCATCAAGGACCGCGGCGAGCGCAACGACGTCGAGGCCGGCATGGCCAAGATGCTGGGCGCGGAGTACTGCAACGAGGTCGTCGAGGCCTCCTTCCGCATCCACGGCGGCTACGGCTACTCCAAGGAGTACGAGATCGAGCGCCTCTACCGCGAGTCCGCGTTCATGCTCATCGGTGAGGGCACCAGCGACATCCAGAAGATGATCATCGGCCGCGCGATGCTCAAGGAGTACGCGCGCAAGGGCTGATCCGCCCGCCCCGATCCCCGCGGGCTAGCGTGGTGGGCGTGCTCCTCGAGGACGCCTTCCGTGCCCAGGCCGCCGGCTGCACCGCGCTGGGATCGCCCATGTACGCAGAGCTCCTCGACCGGGCCGCC
>NZ_CAXQZB010000053.1:0-49089 GCF_964228225.1 Nocardioides sp. | reverse complement strand
TGGTGACGGCGCTGGGGCGCCGTCTCGACGGGCGTGGGTTCCGGCGGGTGTCTTGTGACGGCGCTGGGGCGCCTTCTCGACGGGCGTGGGTTCCGGCGGGTGTCTTGTGACGGTCGTCGAGGAGCGAGCGTCAGCGAGCGTCACGAGACGCCCGCAGCTGCTCCGCCGCCTCGTCCGCGGAGGGTTGTCGGGGTCAGCTGAAGCGCGCCTGGTAGGCCCCGGCGGCGACCTCGCAGAGGTTGCGGCCGGGGCCGTAGCGGTCGTTGAGGACGTAGTAGGAGGAGAGCATGAACCACGTCGCGCGGCCGCCGGTGAGCACCCGGAAGCGCAGCGTGCCGTTGTTGGGCAGGGGGACGGGGTCGAAGCTGGTGGACCCCTCGGCCGGCAGCTCCTGCTCGGAGGTCACGACCTGGTAGCGGGGGTCGCCCGCGCCGGTGACGCGCTCGACGTACAGCGACGCCCCGCCCGGGGTCTGCGGTGCCAGGGTGAGCGTGGGGGTCTGCGTGGGGTCGGCGGCGCAGGTGAGGGTCAGCGTGCCGACGCCGGGCACGGTGGTGGTGCGCACCTCGCGGCCGGGCGCCTGGGCGTCGCCGTGCCAGGTGAGGTCGATGCGCTGGTCGGCGGCCAGCACGGTGGTGAACCGCGCCCGGATCCGGCAGTAGCGGTAGCGGGCCGGCTCCCGCAGGTTCTCCCAGTACCAGGTGAGCTCGAAGACGGTCACCGGCTTGGGGCTGCTCAGCGTGGCGGCGGCGACGTCGGGACGTCGGCCGGAGCGCTGGCTGATGATCCCGTTGAGGTAGCCCTTCGAGAACGTCTCCGGGGGTGAGGACTGGTTGAGCCCCTCGTGCGCCGCGTACCCCGTGCCCCCGGTGCCGTCGTCCTCGGCGTGCGCCCACCGGTAGATGCGGGCGTTCTTGACCTGCACCGAGGTGGCCCCGCGCTCCTCGAAGCGCTGGGTCCACATCTGCGTCTCGTAGCGCCGCTCGTCGGTCACCAGCCGCACCAGCGTGGCGTTGGCCCGGCACACGGTCTCGAGCTGACCGATGCCGGGGACCGTCGCGGTGCGCAGCGTGACCGGCCGGTCGGCCGCCCCGCGGTAGGTCAGGGTGAGGTCCTGGACGTAGGGGTCGGCGGCGCGGGCCGCGGCCGGGGGCCGGTCGGCGGCGGTCGCGGTCGCGACGGGTCCGGTGACCGGGGCCAGCAGGGCGGCGGTCGCACCGACCACCAGCAGGCAGGCCGGCACACGCCGGCGCACCGCCGTCCCGAGTCCCCCCACGCGTGCCACGGATCAGGCCGGGAACCGGCCGAGGGCGACCTCGCAGAGGTTCTGCGCCGGGTTGGAGTCGTTGGTCTTGATGTAGCTCGACACCAGGTACGGCGTCTGCGTGCCGTCGTGCTTGACGAAGATCCGCAGCAGGCCGTTGCGCGGCAGCACGATCGGGCCGAGCCGCAGGTTGTCGGGGTCGGTGCGCTGGTCGCGGATCTCGACGTGGTCCTCGACCCGGCCCTCGCCCTCGATCGTCTCGATGTAGGCGGTGGAGTCCTCGTCGTCGGGCAGGAAGGACAGGCTGCGACGCCCGAGCCGACCGGTCTCGCAGCGCACCTGCAGGCGCCCGGTGCCGGGCAGCTCGAACTCGACGTCGTCGCGGCCCACGGCGTCGGACTCGGTGTGCCACTCCACCCCGACGTGCCGCCCGAGGGTGGTGACGAAGACGGCGTCGAACTTGCAGTAGCGGTAGCGCGCCGGGTAGTCGAAGCCGTTCCAGTACCAGTTGAGGTTGAAGGTGGTGATCGGCGGCAGCGCGGCGTCGCCGACGCGCTCGTTGCGCGCCGGACGCTGGCTGATGACGCCGTGGGCGTAGCCCTTGCCGAAGTTCTCCACCCCGTGCTTGCCGCGGCGCTGGTTGAGGCCCTCCGACCCGCTGCGCCCGGTGCCGGAGCCGCTGCGGTCGTACCAGTGCTGGTAGCGGTAGATCCGTACTGTCTTCACCGCGACCGCCCGGCCGTAGGACTTGTCCTCGTACTTGGCCATCCACAGCTGGGTCTCGGCCGTGGGGTCGGTAGGGGTCAGGGTCACCCGGGTCTCCTTGACCCGGCAGGTCAGGGACAGCGTGCCGATGCCCGGGATCGGCACCTCACGGGTGGTCGCCTTCGGCCCCGGAGCGCCCTTCCACTCCAGCTTCACCCGGCGCACGACCGAGCCCGACTCGGCCGCGGGGGCCCGCAGGGCCGGTGCCGGACCCGCGGTGCGCAGCGCGGCGGCCTGGGCCGCGACGGCGCGCGGCGCCGGCGCGGGACGGTCCGGGCCCGCGGCGACCGCGGGACCCGCGGGCGCGCTCAGCGCGGCGGCCCCGAGCGCGCAGGCCAGGAGCAGCACGGCCGTCCGCCCCGAGGTGCCGCCGACGCGCGACCTCATCGAGCGGGTGCCTGCGGGGTGGCGGTGGCGCCGGGCGTGGGCAGCTGGTCCATCGGCACCTCCTCGGCGTCGGCGTCGGCCTCGGTCACCACGACCTCGCCGTCGACCACGGCCAGCGGCGGGGTGCGGCCGTTGGTGATCCAGTCGACCTGGCGCTGCAGGTCGGCCCGCGGCAGCGCGATCAGGCTGGCCTCGGTGGCCAGCCGCTCGGCGCGCTCGAGGTAGAAGGTCAGGAAGGCCCGCACCTCGGGGCGCTCGAGGCCCAGCGAGGTGGTGGTCACCAGCAGGTTGCGCGAGAGCGGGTACTCACCCGAGAGGATCGTGGGCGCGCTGGGATAGATGCAGTTGCGCTGGCCGTCGCCGTCGTCGCCGATCTCGATCTCGAAGGGCCGCAGCTGGTTCTCGTACACCTGGGAGTAGCTGAACTGGAACAGCCCCACGTTGCCGACGGTGCCGTCGAGCCGCTCCTGGGCCGCCACCGCCTTCTGATAGGCCTCGTTGACCGGCACGTAGCGGGCGCCCGCGGCGTTGCGACGGATGATCCACACCCGACGCTCCTCGAAGGCGCGGTCCACCAGCCGCTGGTCCTCGGCCTGGTCGGCGGCGCTGCGGCCGTCGTCGAAGCCCTTCTGGCGACGCTTCAGCGCGGCGTCGAGCTGCTCCTGCTTGCCGACGACGACCTGCCGCAGCGCGAGCAGGCTGCGGCGCAGGGCGTTGCGGCGCTCGGTGAGCGCCTCGATGTTGCGCACCAGCACCTTGTCGCCCTCACTGCCGACGACGAAGAGCCGGGTGTCGTTCTCGACCCGGCCCACGACGTAGTCGGAGCGGAAGTTGGTGCTGCTGGGCTCGGGGGAGCCGAGCACGAAGCGGTCGAAGTACTGGAACACGCTGTCCTCGACCGGCGGGCCGCCCGCGTCGAGCGGGACGTCGTCGTAGCCGTCGCCGAGCTGTGACCAGGTGGTGACCTCGCTACCCGCCGCGTAGATCTCGCGGGCCTGCTCCGTGGTCAGGCAGTCGCCCCCCACGTCGGTCTCGTTCTTGATCGCGACCACGATGCCGTCCGAGGCCACCTGGTACTGGTAGACCTGCAGGCCGAGCGCCTCGCACTGCGCGTACTCCTCGGCGGTGATCGGCCGGGAGGAGTCGACCAGGTCGACGTCGCCCAGGCAGAGCCGCTCGAAGGCGCGGTTGTCGCCGCTGAGGTCCTTGCTGACCTGGTACTGGCTGGTCGGGGTGAAGGCCCGCACGGCGCGCGTCGTGAGCGGTCCGTCCTCGCCGTCGATCTCGACCAGGCCGGGGGTGGGCACCCGGACCGGCTCGGTGACCAGCGGGTCGACACGCCCCGACGGGGCGGCGGTGGGCGAGGGGGCCGGCGCGGCGGCCGGGGCGGTGGACTCCTCGCCGCAGGCGGCCAGCACCCCGAGACCGAGGACCAGGCCGAGCACGGCGGGCCCGGGACGCCGTCGGCGGACGGCGGGGCGGGGGTGGCGGGTCATGGCGCGGCCTCCACGGGCGTGTCGTCCAGGCTGTTCACGTCGAGGTCGGCGTCGAGTCCGCTCGTGCCGAGGTCGTCGTCCTGGGAGGGGTACTCGTAACGGTCGGAGGCGCTGAAGTCCAGGGCCTCGAAGTCGGTGAGGTCCAGCTGCTGGAGCTCGTAGCCCTGGAGCAGCTTCGGGGTGTCCTGCGGCAGCCGCTGGAAGAACAGGGTCGGCACCGCGGCGCGGTCCACCACGATCGCGCCGTAGGTGCGCAGCGCGGTGAGCAGGCACCCCGCCAGGCGGGACTGCTCGGCGGTGAAGGGCAGCGCCTTGCCGGTGCGGCGGTCGACGGGGTCGACGGGGGTGTAGGCCGCCTTGAGACGGATCCGCGCCCCCATCGGCAGCGACTTGGGCAGTCCGTTGCCGTTGGTGGCCGAGGCCGGCTGCACGAAGTTGCCGGCCGCCGGGCCGGGCACCGCGATCGCCAGGGCGTGGTTGATCTCGCACCGCTCGAGCTCGCCGGGCCGGATCAGGCCCGCGAAGAGCGGCAGGCCGGAGCTGCGGGCCGAGACGAGGTAGGGCTGGCTGAAGCCGGGGCCGTCGAGGTCCCAGTCGCGGCGGTACTGGTAGGAGATCGAGCCGTCCTCCTCGCGACGGGCACGCCACAGGTCGTAGGCGACGTTGCGCTCGGTGTCGAAGACGGTCATCCAGCCGTCGTAGCGCGGGTCGGGGTCGACGTCGGCCGGCACGGCGACCACGAGCTCGCCCGAGCCGTCGCCGCACTGCGCCTGGCGGCACACCAGCGCCGTCGGGACGCCGCCGGAGACGACGGGCACCGTCCAGGCCTCGGTGTTGATGTAGAACTGGTCGGTGATCAGGGTGCGCACCACCCGCCCGTCGCGGTCGACGCCGGACCGCAGCTGCGCGGCGCGCAGCATGTAGTCCGAGCCGATGTGCACCGGGGCGTCGGTGACCGGTTGGTTCCACGGCGAGAGCACGCTGAAGACGTCCTCGCGGGCGGCCACGGCCACCCCGGTGGTCCCGGTGTCGCCCTCGGTGGCGGGCGTCGTGGTGGCCTCGCTCGGGGGGGCGGTGGCCGCGGGGGCGGCGGCGGGCTCGTCCTGGCCGCAGCCGGCCAGCGCGAGGGCGCCGAGCATCAGGCCGGCGCTGGCCAGGGCCAGCCGGCGTCGGTGGGTGGGCGTCGGCATGCTCATGCCTTCCGTCGGGTCGGGGTGATCACGTGCTCGAGGTGATCGGCGAAGCGGGACAGGGTGTGCTCGAGGTCGGCCGCGCCCGCGTCGGCCGCGGCGGTGCTGCCGGGGCCGGTGCCGGGGGTCGCGGCCTCGGGGTGGGCGCGGGTACGGGCCGCGGTGAGGATGGCGTGCGCCTCGCGGCGGGACTGCAGTCGGATCAGCTCGGCGTCGAGCTCGGCCTGGGCGGTGATCATCTCCGCGCGGCGGGCCGCCTCGGCGGCCACGGCGTCGAGGTGGCGGCTGTGGGCCTCCTCGGCGGCGGCGATGCGGGCCATGACGCTGCGCGCCAGCGCCGCCACCTCACCGGGCGGGTCGAGCGGTGGCACCGCCGGGGCGGCGGCGGTGGTGGCAGGAGCGGTGTCGGGGAGGCGGACCGCTGGCGTCCCGGGATCGCCAGCGGTCCCACCCGGGATCGACGCCGGGGAGGGCGTGCTCGTCGCCTCGACCGGCTCCGGGCGGGCCAGGGAGCGCAGGTCGGCGACGTCGTGGATGACCGGGCCCGACGGCGCGGCCGGCTCGGTGGGCGACCCGGTGGGCGAGTCGGTGGTGCCGGGCGCGACGGAGCCGAGTTCGGCGGGGTCCCAGCCCGGGCCCTCGTCGTCGACCGGCGCCGGGTCGGCGTCCTCGTCGACCGGGGCGGCGGGCGTCGCGGCGACGGTCGACGGGTCGGTCGGCTGGTCGGTCGGCTGGTCGGTCGGCGGGTTGGCCGGGTCGGGGGCGAGGTCGGCCACCGAGGCCACCTCGAGGATCGCCGGCACCGGGGTCGACGTCGCGGGTCCGTCCCCGTCCGCCGCCGCGACCTCGGTCGGGCCGTCGGCGGGGACGTCGTCGTCCTCTGGGGCCCCGGGGGTCGTCGTCGCGGTCCCGGCCTCACCGAGGGCGAGGTCGCGCAGGGTGTCGGCGTCGGCGATGTCGGCGATCACCCGGGTGGGGGGTAGCGGTGTCGGCTCGACGACGGCGGGCGTCGCGGGACCGTCGGGGGCCTCGCCGTCGCTCCGCTCCTCGGCGGCGTCCTCGGCGGTGTCCTCGGCGGTGTCCTCAGCGGTGTCGTCGGTGGGGCTCGGGGCGGCGGGCGGCGCGGGCGGCAGGTGCTCCTCCGGCACGAGCGCAGGGGGCAGCACGACCAGGCCGGGCGCGGCGACGGCGGCCGAGGCGGCGTCGCTGAGCACGGTGACCGCCGAGTCGGCGGCCTCGTCCGCGGCCGCCGGGTCCTCCGCGGGTGCGGCCTCCTGCTCGGCCCGCTGCCGGGCGGCCACGAGGTCCGACAGGCTCGGGGCCGTCGGCACCGCGGCGCGCGGCTCGGGGGGAGCCGCGACCGCGTCGGTCCTCGGCTCCTCCCCGGGGGTGGGGGGCAGGGTCACGGCGTGGTCCCCGCCGGGCCCTGGCCGCAGAGGCCGTCGACACCGCCGCAGTCGGTGGGCTCCTGCGGGGTCGGGACGCTGGGCTGCTCCAGGGACGGGTCGTCGGTGGCGTTGTCGGCGATCGCGGCGTCGGGGGTGTAGGTGTAGTCGGCCGGCACGGTCACCAGGCGGTAGCGCTCGTTGGCGTACACGGTGGTGAGCACCGAGTCGGTGCCCGCCGCGGCGTCGGCGTACATCGTGGCGAGCAGGTCGTCGGCCGGGTCGATCGAGAGCAGCAGGTAGGACACCCGCCCGCCGGGGGCGTCGGCCACCTGGCGCCAGGGACCGTCGGAGGCGTCGATCCGGTCCACGAAGAGGTCGGGCGAACCGGTGAGCAGCATGACGGCGTAGGTGGCGGCGTTGTCGGTGAGGATCGTGTTGCGGGCGGTGATGTTCTCGGTGATGTAGTCGGCCATCTGCTGCTCGGCGTCGATGCCGACGGCCGCGCCGGAGCGGGTGAGGTTGTCGTCCTGGGGCTCCCAGGTGCGCACGGCGTCGTGGAAGACCCGCTCCAGGCCCTGGTTCGGCACCGTGGCCATGGCCTGGTAGGTCCACGGGATCGAGATCACCAGCGCGATGCCGAGCGCGGCGGCCACGCCGGTGGCACCGGTGTCGGCCGAGCGCGCCAGCCACAGGCCGCCGATGGTGGCCAGCAGCAGGATGGTGAGGGAGTTGGCCATCGCCATCGGGCTGTCGGTGACCCCGAGCAGGACCGCGGCGCCGGGGGCGAGCACGCTCACCGTCAGCATCAGGCCCAGCCACAGCGCGAACGGGTTGCGGCGGGTGACGCCGACCACGAGCAGCGCCGGGAGCACGAGGATGGCGATCGGGGCGCCGTAGAGCAGCAGCTCGCCGGTGGCACGCGCGATGTCGAGCAGCGACCAGCCGTCCAGGGTGCCCGACCCCGGCGCGTCGCTGCTGCTGGTGATCCAGTTGAACGGGTCGCCCACCAGCACGAGGTTGAGCACGGTCCACAGGCTCACGGCGTAGACGGTGGGGGAGGCGAAGCCCACCGAGGTGCCCTCGGTCTCGGTGCCGTCGGCGCCGAGACGGGTGAGGATCGCAGCGATCATCACGGTGCTGATCAGGAAGTACAGCAGGCTGCCGTAGCCGGTGAGCGAGGCCGTGGCGAAGGAGAGCCCGGCGATCATCACGAACCGGATGTCGGCGGTGACGTACCAGGCGAACAGCGCCCCGAGGGCGGCCACGACCAGCACGAGCCACACGAAGTTGCGCGCCCCGATGGCGGCGTACATGACCACGAGCGGGTTCAGGCCGATCCCGGCGAGCACGAGGAAGCGCACCGGGGTGGCGACCTGGGCGCGGCGCAGCATCGTGTTGAGGAACATCATCGTCAGTCCGGCGCACAGCGCCGAGACCAGCGGGACCACGATCAGCGAGGTGACACCGGCCTTGACGACGGCGAACGGGGCGAGCAGCACGACCGTCAGCGGCGGGTAGTCGAAGCCCACGGCCGAGAGCTTGGCGGGGTCGTTGTGCCAGATCATCAGGGCCCGGTTGAGCCGGTCGAGGGTCTCGAAGCCCACGACGTGCAGGCGCACCACGAGCACGTAGCCGATCACGGCGTAGAAGACGGTGAAGGCCCCGAACACGGCCGCGCTCTCCCAGCGGCGGCGCTCGATGTCGACCGGACGGCGTCCGACCGCCTGCACCACGCCGGCCAACCGCTCGCGGTTGGTGACGATGCGGCGTTCGGCAGCGGCGGCGGCGGTCTCGGGCGCCGGCGCGGCGGCGGTCCCGGTGGTGGGGCCGGCGGTCGGGCCGGTGGTGGTGTCGGTCATCGTCAGTGGTCCTCGTCGAGACCGTGCTCGGTCTTCTCCCAGTAGAAGGGGTTGGTGAACAGCTGGATGAAGCCCTTCCAGGCCGCCCAGCTCATCAGGCCCCAGTACAGGGGCGAGAGCATCGCGGTGCGGGTGAGGCCGAACTCGCCGCGCTGCAGGCTGCCGGCGATGTTGAGGTAGATGAAGACGAAGTTGCCCACGAACAGCAGCAGGCTCGAGGCGTAGAAGACGATGCTCGGGAACATCGACTCGATGAACGACCACTGGGTGAGCACGTAGAGCGTGGTGAGGGCCCAGAAGATCGGGTTGAGCAGCAGGATCGCGGCCGAGCCCATCGTGAGGTTGAAGGCGAAGAAGCCCTTGAACCCGGTCTGGCGGTAGAGCCGCACCGGGTGGCGCATGTGCACCAGCCAGGTCTGGTAGTACCCCTTGTTCCAGCGCGAGCGCTGCCGGATCCAGTTGCCGACGTTGGAGTTGGCCTCCTCCAGCGTGGTGGAGTCGATCATCGCGGTGCGGTAGCCCTCGCGGTGCAGCCGGATGCCGAGGTCGGCGTCCTCGGTGACGTTGAAGGGGTCCCAGGCACCGAGCTCGCGCAGCACGTCGGTCTTGAAGTGGTTGGAGGTGCCGCCCAGCGGGATCGGGGACGACGAGGCGCCCATGGCCGGCAGGACGAGCTCGAAGTGCATCGAGTACTCGTTGGCGAACCAGGCGGTGAGCAGGTTCTGGTCCTGGTTGAAGTGGTTGAGCTTGCCCTGCATGCACACGACGTTCTCGGGCACGTGGTGGAAGGCGATCAGGGCCTTCTTCAGCTGGTCGGGGTCGGGCCGGTCCTCGGCGTCGAAGATGACGCAGAACTGACCGGTCGAGAGCTGCAGGCCGTAGTTGCAGGCCTTGGGCTTGGTCTTGGGCTGGCTGTCGGGCACGACCACGAGGTGGAAGTGCGGGGGCAGCTCGAGGGAGCGGATCTTCTCGATCGTCTCGAGGTCGTCCTCCTCGCACAGCAGCTTCACGTCGAGCCGGGTGCGGGGATAGTCCAGGGCGTTGATGTCGCGCACCAGGCGCGGCACGATGCCGGCCTCCTTGTACAGCGGCACGAGGATCGTGTAGATCGGCAGGAACCGCTCGTCGAGCGCGGCGATCTCCTCGTCGGTGACGTCGGTCTCCAGGTGGGTGCCGAGCGCCCGCAGCGTGAGCCGGAACTTGTACACCGAGACCGCGAGGTAGAACACGCTGCACACCGTCACGAGCGCGATGGCGGTGGGCCGGGGCCAGATCACCGCGCAGCCCACGGTGATGACCGCCAGCATGATGAAGAAGACCCGCTGGGCCGCCGAGACGACGACGTGCGCCGAGGCGTCGGGCAGGTTCTCCATGAGGAACTGGGTGGAGACCTCGGCGTAGTGGTGGCTGTGGACCTTCTGGATCAGCTGGTCCAGGTCGGTGCGGTTGGCCAGCAGCGGGGTGAAGGGCGCCCCGAGCGCGGCCTCGACCGCGGCGGTGTCCTCGGCGTCCAGGGGCCGGGCCACGGCGAGCAGCACGCGGCCGTCGGTCTCGGCCACCGGCAGGATCTGCCGGGTGCGGGCCAGCGGCTCGGGGAGCCGGCGGGCGACGGTCAGCTCGGGCTCGAAGTCGGTGAGGCCCACGCGCTGGAGCTGGTGGATCTCCGACAGCGCGGCCACCAGCACGTCCTCGGTGATGGAGCCGTGGGAGACCAGGATGTCGCCGATGGGGTCGCCGGTGCGGGCGTACTCGAGCATGGCGCGCTGCAGCTGCTCGCCGTCGACCAGCCCGCTGCGGGTGAGCAGCTGGGTCATCTGGGTGCGGGCGCGGCGGGCCTCGGCGGTCTCGATCTCGGTGTCGGCGCTGGGGTAGGCGGCGTCGATCGCGGCCACGATCTCGCTGGCGGTGTGGCGCACCAGCAGCACCGGGGCGCCCAGGCGCTCGGCGACGACGTGCTCGGTGATCTGGTCCTTGTCCTCCACCGCGGCCACCAGCACGGCGCCCTCGTGGCGGCCGTAGGCGATGACGCGGAAGGTGCGGCAGATGCCCTCGGGGATGGCCAGGCGCAGGTCGGCGTCGGGGTGGCCCGGCGCGACGGCGTCGGTGAGGCGCGGCAGCGTGGTGGTGAGCGTGGTGGTCATCGTGCACCCGACCCGAAGCCGTGGGCGCTGCCGGAGGCGGCGGGGGTGCCGGGCGCGGCGGCCGGCGCGCCGCCGCGGTTCGCCCGCGGGCGCATCGCGAGGTAGGCGAGGTAGGCGGCGGCGAGCAGCAGCAGCGGGGCGATGAGGAAGGACAGGAACAGCACCACGAACATCCCGAGCGTGAGCAGGGCGCCGCCGATGGCTGCGCCCGACGACTTGCCGGCTCGTCGGGGGGAGGTCACGTGGACCGTCATGGGTCGCTCCTTGGTGCAGCGCTGGGGCTGCGCAGGGGCCTGCGCAGCGTGGTTCCGAAATCCCGAGGGCTCCAGCATCACGCAGTCACCTGCCCCGTATCCGTGCCGCGGGAGCCCACCTTCACCGAAATGTCGCTCAAGGAACACGCAAGGGGGCCCGATCCGGCCCTGATGCGGTGGGCCGCTGTGGGTCGGGTCACGTCCGGGCCGTCCGGGGGCGTGACCGATGCCCTAGGTTGGGAGCCGTGCGCGAGACCGTGTTCACCTATGCCGCCCCCGCCCTGAAGTTCGGCCCCGGTGCCTCCACCGAGATCGGCCACGACCTCGCGGCGCGCGGCGCGCGGCGCGTCCTGCTGATCACCGACGCCGGCGTGGCCGCCACCGGCATCCCCGAGCGGATCGCCGAGAGCATCCGCGCGCGCGGCGTCGAGGTCGTCGTCTTCGACCGCGCCCGGGTCGAGCCCACCGACGCCTCGATGGAGGAGGCGATCTCCTTCGCCCGCGACCTCGGGGCGCTGGACGCCGTCGTCGCCGTCGGCGGCGGCTCGGCGATCGACACCGCCAAGGCGGTCAACCTGCTCACCACCAACCCCGGCGAGCTCATGGACTACCTCAACGCACCGGTGGGCCGCGCCCAGGCGCCGGTCCACCCGCTGCTGCCCCTGGTCGCGGTGCCCACCACCACCGGCACCGGCAGCGA
Organism: Nocardioides sp.; assembly: GCF_964228225.1. Lineage (GTDB taxonomy): Bacteria > Actinomycetota > Actinomycetes > Propionibacteriales > Nocardioidaceae > Nocardioides. The sequence goes on along the minus strand of NZ_CAXQZB010000053.1, from coordinate 37,645 downwards.
GAGCACCACCATCTGCGTGCTCGACGTGCTCGCGCTGAAGGTGAAGACGGGCATCAGCCACCCCGCCCTGCGCCCGACCCTGGCGGTCGTCGACCCCACCCTGACCCTCACCCAGCCGGCGTCGGTCACCGCGGCGGCCGGCATGGACATCCTGTGCCACGCCCTGGAGAGCTACACCGCCCGCTGGTACGGCGACTTCGACGCCAAGCAGCCCGAGCAGCGGGTGCCCTACTGCGGGTCCAACCCGATCGCCGACCTGTGGTCCGAGCGCTCGCTGTCGCTGCTGTCCACCGCCTTCCGCCGCGCCGTGCAGCACGGTGACGACGTCGAGGCGCGCGAGCAGATGGCGCTCGCGGCGACCTTCGCCGGCCTCGGGTTCGGCAACGCCGGGGTGCACATCCCCCACGCCAACGCCTACCCGATCGCGGGGCGGGTGCGCGACTACCGTCCCGACGGCTACCCCCAGGACGAGGCGATCGTGCCCCACGGCATGGCGGTCTCGCTCACCGCGCCGGAGGCGTTCCGGTTCACCTTCGACGCCGCCCCGGAGCGCCACCTCACCGCCGCCCGCCTGCTCGATCCGAACGCCACCGGCGACGGCCCCGACGTGCTGCCGCGCGTGCTCACCGCCCTCATGCGCGACATCGGCATCCCCAACGGCCTGGGCGAGGTCGGCTACGGCGAGAGCGACGTCGACGACCTCGTCTCGGGTGCGGTGCAGCAGCAGCGGCTGCTCGCCACGGCCCCCAAGACCGTGACCGAGGAGGACCTCGCCGCGGTGTTCCGCGACTCCCTCGAGCACTGGTGAGCCCGACGGCCTGACCGGGGTGCTCCCGCCCGAGGGCGCCTCACTACGCTGAGGGGATGAACCCGCGTCACCGTCGACTGGTCATCCCGGTCGCGCTCGTCGCGCTGCTGGTCATCGTCGTCCTCTCCGCCCTGCGATGAGCGACGGCGCCGTCGCGGGTGCCTCCGCCGCCCCCGGTGTGCCCGACGGGGCCGCGTGGGCCGAGCTGGCGGCGCTGCTCGGCGACGTCGACGCGCTCGTGCGGGCGGTGGCCTCGGGACGACGCCGCGACGGCGCGCCGCCCTGGCGGCGCGTGGAGCTGCGGCCGGTGGACCTCAAGTCCGGTCCTCACCTGCAGGTCGTCGCCTACGACGCGACCCAGGCGCACACCGCCAACCACGCCGCCGGTCCGCCCGCGGCCGCCCGGGTGGCCGAGCTGCTGGCCCTGCCCTTCGGGCACTGGCACGTCGAGACGACCCGGGCCACCGTGCAGGCGCGGGTGACCAAGCGCGGCGAGCTGCTGGTGCACCGGAAGGCCCGGCCGACGGGTCCGGAGCCGGCGCCCGACCGCGGGCACGACCAGGCCAAGCAGCGGCTGGTCCCGCTCGACGACCCGCTGTGGCGGGCCCTGGGCCTGGCCGACGCCCAGGGGCGCATCAAGCCGTCGCGGCAGGCCAAGGTGCGCCAGGTGGAGGAGTTCTGCCGGCTCCTCGACGCCACGGTGAGCGAGGCGGTCGAGCAGGGTCGGCTGCGGCGCCCATCCGCCGCGGCGCCGTGGCGGATGGTCGACCTCGGCTGCGGCAACGCCTACCTCACCTTCGCCGCCCACCGGCTGCTCGTGCGCCGCGGGCTGGCCGTGAGCACCGTCGGCGTCGACGTCAAGGACCAGGCCGGCGAGCACCACGCCGAGGTCGCCGCCCGGCTGGCCGGCGCGCTGGGGGAGGACCTCGGCGCCTCGGTGGGGTTCGTGCGCGGCGGCATCGCCGACGCCGAGGTCAGCCCCGCTCCGGAGATCGTGCTGGCCCTGCACGCCTGCGACACCGCCACCGACGACGCCCTGGCCCGCGCCGTGGCCTGGGAGGCGCCGGTGGTGCTGGCCGCCCCCTGCTGCCACCACGACGTCGCCGCCCAGCTGCGCACCGCCACCCCGCCGCCCGGGCACGGCCTGCTCACCCGCCACGGCATCCTGCGCGAGCGCGTGGCCGACACCCTCACCGACGCCCTGCGCGCCGGAGCGCTGGCGCAGGTGGGCTACCGCGTGGACGTCGTGGAGTTCGTCGCCAGCGCCCACACCCCGCGCAACACGATGTTGCGCGCCACCCGGCGCGCCGGCGGGACCGGTGAGGCCGGTGCCGCCGCGGCCGCCGAGTACGCCGCACTGGTGACGGCCTGGGGCGTGCGCCCCCGCCTCGGCGACCTGCTCGCGGCGGCGGGCCACCACCTGCCCGGGGCCCCCGCCGGTCCGACCGGCCCGACCGGCCCGTGAGCCCGATGGCGCGGGCGGGTACGGTCCTGGGCGTCCTGGCCCTGGTGACGCCGTTCGCCGTCGGCGGCGTCGGGGCCGTGCAGGGCGTGGCGCGCCCCGCCGCGCGGGAGGTCACGACCTTCACCGATCCCGACATCACCGAGTCCAGCGGCCTGGTGCGCCTCCCCGGCCCGGACGGGCTGCTCGTCACCACCAACGACTCCGGCGACTCCGGTCGGGTCTTCGTGGTGGATCCCCGCACGGGCGACACCGTGGGCACCACCACCTACGACCTCGAGCCGCGCGACGTCGAGGCGCTCGCCCCCGGCGGCCCCGACCACCCGCGCGAGGTGTGGGTGGGCGACGTCGGCGACAACCTCGCGGTGCGCGACGACGTCGCGGTGTGGCGGGTGCCGGTGGGGCGCGGCGACCGCACGGCGAGCCCGACGCGGTACCCGCTGACGCTGCCCGGCGGACCGGCCGACGTCGAGAGCCTGGCCACCGACCCCGCCACCGGACGCCTCGTGCTGGTGACCAAGGGCTTCTTCGGCGGCCGGGTGCTGCTCGCCCCGGCGCGGCTGCGGGCCGATCGCCCCAACCGCGTGCGCGAGATCGGCACCGCCCTGCCGATCGCCACCGACGCCGCGTTCACCGACGACGGCCGGTTCCTGGTGGTGCGCGGCTACGGCCGGGCGGTGGTGTACTCCTGGCCCGACCTCGAGGGGGTGGGCGGACTGCGCCTGCCCGCCCAGGACCAGGGCGAGGCGGTGGCCACCACCCCCGGGGGCACGCTGCTGCTCTCCAGCGAGGGCGTGCGGGCGCCGGTGCTCGAGGTCGTGCTGCCCGCCCGCCTCCGGACGGCGATGCAGCCGCCCGCCGCCCCCGACCCGTCGGCCGCCCCCGGCGACGCGGCGCCGGCCGGCCCCGGGCGCGGCTCCGACGCCGGCCGCGGGACGGGCCTGGTCGCCGGTGGCGCCGCGCTGCTGGTGGCCGGGGCCGCGACGATCGCCCTCGTGCGGCGTCGGCGCGGGCGGTGAGACCGGTTCAGCCCTGGGTTCAGCCCTGGGCCAGCTCGCCGATCACGTGGTCGAGGCAGCGGGTCAGCGCCAGCACGTCCTCGGGGTCCACCGCCGGGTACATGCCGATCCGCAGCTGGTTCTGCCCCAGCTTGCGGTAGGGCTCGGTGTCCACGACGCCGTGGGCGCGCAGGGTCGCGGCCACCACGTCGGCGTCGATGCCGGGGTCGAGGTTGATGGTGCCGATCACCAGGGAGCGGTGGGCGGGGTCGGTGACGTAGGGCGTGGCCAGCGGCGCGGCCTCGGCCCAGTCGTAGAGCGCGGTGGCGGAGGCGGTCGTGCGCGCCACCATGCCCGGGAGGCGGCCGTGGGCGTTCATCCAGGCCAGCTGCTGCTCCATCAGGAAGAAGGTCGCCAGCGCCGGGGTGTTGTAGGTCTGGTCCTTGAGCGAGTTGTCGATCGCGGTGACGAGGTCGAAGAACGCCGGGACGTGCCGCCCGCTCGCCCCGATCCGCCGCGCCCGCTCGATCGCGGCCGGCGACATCAGGGCGAACCAGAGGCCGCCGTCGGAGGCGAAGCCCTTCTGCGGGGCGAAGTAGTACACGTCGCACTCGGCGACGTCCACGGGCAGGCCGGCGGCCGCGGAAGTGGCGTCGATCAGCACCAGGGCGTCGTCGTCGGCACCGTCCGGGCGGCGCACCGGGGCCATGACGCCGGTGGAGGTCTCGTTGTGCGCCCAGGCGTAGGTGTCCAGGCCGGGGCGTCCGACCGGGAGCGCCAGCCCGCCCGGCGCGGTGCGGAGCACCTCGGGGTCGGCCAGCCAGGGGGCGGCGGTGGCGGCGGTGGCGAACTTGGAGGTGAACTCGCCGTAGACCAGGTGCTGGCTGCGGTGCTCGATCAGGCCGTAGGTGGCGACGTCCCAGAACGCCGTCGCGCCGCCGTTGCCGAGCACGACCTCGTAGCCCTCGGGCAGGTCGAAGAACTCGCGCAGACCCGCGCGCACCCGCGCCACCAGCTCGCGCACCGGCGCCTGGCGGTGGGAGGTGCCCATGAGCGCGGTGCCGGTGGCGGCGAGCGCGTCGAGGGCGCCCGGGGCGAGCTTGGAGGGCCCGGCGCCGAACCGCCCGTCGCGCGGCAGCAGGTCGGCGGGGATCTGGATCCGGTTCACGCGGGGAGCACCTCTCGCGGGTGTCGTAGGGTCGGCTGGGCCATTCTCTCAGTGGGGGGCCAGCGGATTTCATCAGGAGGGTGCGATGGTGACGATCCCGGGCGAGCCGCGCCCCGACACGACCGGGCTGCGGATCGAGGCCGTCGGCTACACCCACCCCGACGCCGCCCGGCTGATCGCCGAGGTGCAGCAGGAGTACGTCCGCCGCTACGGCAGCCACGACGCCAGCCCGGTGGACCCCGGGGAGTTCGACCCGCCGCGCGGACTGTTCGTCGTGGCCTACCGCGGCGCCGAGCCGGTCGGCACCGGCGCGTGGCGCGAGCGGCGGCTGGCGGTGCTCGGTGTGGCCGAGGCGCCCGGGGCGTGTGTCGAGGTCAAGCGGATGTACGTCGCGCCGGGCGCCCGCGGCCTCGGCGTTGCCCGCCGGGTCCTGGCGCACCTGGAGGCCACGGCCGCGGCCGCCGGCGCGTCGGTGATCGTGCTCGAGACCGGCACCGCCCAGCCCGAGGCGATCGCGCTCTACACCTCCAGCGGCTACGTGCCCGTGCCCGGGTTCGGCCACTACCGCGACTCCCCGCTGAGCCGCTGCTTCGGCAAGCGGCTGGGCTGACCGGTTCCAGGGGCGGCACCCACCCCTCAGTCGGGCCATGCCGCCCGACGATCGGGCAGGCTCGCGGCGTCCGCCGGACGGCGTCGTCGTGCAGCGCCTAGCGTCGGTGGGGTGTCTCGGAGCGGGTGGTCGTCGCGGGAGGGCCGGGCCGTGCCCCTGGTCCTGGTGCTCCTGGTCGGCGTGCTGATGCTCCCACCCCCGCGAGCGGACGCCGCTCCCGTCCTGGAGGACTTCCCCGCCTACCAACCGGCCACCCGGTGCTCACCCCACCCGCGGCCCGGCACCCTGGTGCTGGCCCGGTTCCTGGTGCGCCGCTACGGCTCGGCGGTGGTGTCCCTGGGACGACGGTGCGACCCCGCCCGCTCCGAGCACGGGGAGCTCGTGACGCCGGTGACCTCCGAGCACCAGGAGGGCCGGGCGATCGACTGGGCGGCCGACGCGCGGACCCGCGCCGGTCGTCGCTCCGCGCAGCGGCTGCTCGACGACCTCTTCGACACCGACGCCCGCGGTGAGCCCGCCGCGACCGCGCGGCGGATGGGGGTCATGTACGTCATCTGGGACGACCGGATCTACTCCGCGTGGCGCGGCTACGCGCCCGAGCCGTACCTCAGCGGCTCCTGCCACCGTCGTCGCACCTGCTCGGCCACGCTGCGCCACCGCGACCACGTGCACCTCTCCCTCACCCGCGCCGGCGCGCGCGGGGACACCTCCTGGTTCCGCGGCCGGCTCTGACCCTGCGCGCGGGAAGGTCCGGGAACGGCTCCGGCCGGCCCCGCGAGCGGGACCGGCCGGAGACCGAGGAACGAGGGGAGAGCGTCAGCTGGCGGCCCAGTCGGGGTTCCAGCCCTCGACGGCGTCGGCCGGACGCGAGGACGGGCCGGTGTAGATGGCCGAGGGGCGGATCAGGCGACCGGTGCGCTTCTGCTCCAGGATGTGCGCCGACCAGCCGCCCGTGCGGGCGCAGGTGAACATCGAGGTGAACATGTTCGCCGGCACCTCGGCGAAGTCGAGCACGATGGCGGCCCAGAACTCCACGTTGGTCTCGAGCACGCGGTCGGGGCGGCGGGCGCGGAGCTCGGCCAGGGCGGCCTTCTCCAGGGCCTCGGCGACCGCGTCGCGGGCGGCGCCGAGCGCGCGCGCGGTGCGACGCCGCACGCGGGCGCGGGGGTCCTCGGCGCGGTACACGCGGTGGCCGAAGCCCATCAGGCGCTCGCCGGAGTCGAGCAGGCCCTTGACGTAGGCCTCGGCGTCGCCGGTGCGCTCGACGTCCTCGATCATGCCGAGCACGCGCGAGGGGGCGCCGCCGTGCAGCGGGCCGCTCATGGCACCGATCGCGCCCGAGAACGCCGCGGCGACGTCGGCGCCGGTGGAGGTGATCACGCGGGCGGTGAAGGTGGAGGCGTTCATGCCGTGCTCGGCGGCGCTGCTCCAGTAGGCGTCGATGGCCTTGACGTGCTTGGGGTCGGCCTCGCCCTTCCAGCGCAGCAGGAACTTCTCGGCCAGGGTGGCGCCGCTGTCGACGATGCGCTGCGGCACGACCGGCTTGTGCAGGCCGCGCGCGGACTGGGCGGCGTAGGAGAGCACCATGACGGCGACGCGGCCGAGGTCCTCGCGGGCCTGCTCGTCGCTGATGTCGTAGGTCTGGCCGAAGCCGAAGGCCGGCGCGAGCATCGCGACCGCGGCCTGGACGTCGACGCGGACGTCGCCGGTGTGCACCGGCAGGTTGTACGGCTCGGCCGGGGCCAGGCCGGGGGTGTAGGACCCGTCGATCAGCAGACCCCAGACGTTCTCGAACGGGACGCGGCCGACGATGTCCTCGATGTCGACACCGCGATAGCGCAGCGCGGAGCCTTCCTTGTCGGGCTCGGCGATCTCGGTCTCGAACGCGACGACGCCTTCCAGGCCGTGGTGTACCTCGGTCATGAGCCGGTGCTCCTTCGCATGCGGTGGTGGGCGGGCATGGGTGGCCCACCGGCTGATTCTGCACCACCCGCTCGGGCACGCTGCGGCGTCCTACCCTGTGGAGGTGAGCGGGCAGTCGGGAGTGGACCTCAGCGGGTGGCGCGAGAACTACACGCGCGGGGGCCTGGAGGAGTCCGACCTCACCGCCGACCCCCTCGCCCTGTTCTCCCGCTGGTTCGACGACGCCGCGGCCGCCGGGCTGTACGAACCGAACGCCATGGTGCTCGCCACCGCCGACGCCGGCGGTGTGCCGTCGGCCCGGATCGTGCTGCTCAAGGGCTTCGGCGAGGACGGGTGGCGGTTCTTCACCAACCACGACTCCCGCAAGGGCGGCGACCTGGCCGCGAACCCGCGCTGCTCGCTGCTGTTCCCCTGGCACCCGCTGGAGCGCCAGGTGCGCATCGAGGGCGTCGCCACCCCGCTGCCGCGCGAGGAGGCGGCGGCCTACTTCGCCGTGCGCCCCCGCGGCTCGCAGCTGGGTGCGTGGGCCTCGCGCCAGTCCTCGGTCGTCCCCGACCGCGCCGCGCTGCAGGCCTCCTACGACGACGCCGCCGCCCGGTTCGAGGGCGCCGACGTGCCGCTGCCCGACTTCTGGGGCGGCTACGTCGTGCGCGCGGAGTCGGTGGAGTTCTGGCAGGGCCGCCCCTCCCGCCTCCACGACCGGCTCCTCTACCGCCGCACCGGCGCCGGCTGGACCACCTCCCGCCTCGCCCCCTGACCCGCGGGGGTCCCCGGGGTTGCAACGCACGACAGCAGCCCCCGGATCAACGGGGGGTGCCGTGGCGGCCGGCGCCGGCGGTGAACGCGGTGGCGCCGGCGAGGGTCTCGCCGGAGGCCAGGACGGCGTAGCCGTGGGCGAGCTCGCCGCGCAGGGCGGCGTCCAGGGGCAGGTCCCACTGCTCGATCGCCGAGAGGCGGTCGTGGCGCAGGCAGTTCTGGGGGAGGGCGGCGAGGGAGGTGGCGAGCTCGAGGGCGGCGTCCAGCGCCGCGCCGGGCTCGACGACCCGGTTGACCAGCCCGATCCGCTCGGCCTCGACGCCGTCGATGCCGCGGCCGGTGAGGATGAGGTCCATCGCGCGGCTGTGGCCGATGAGGCGGGGCAGGCGCACCGTGCCGAGGTCGATGAGCGGCACCCCGAAGCGGCGGCAGTAGACGCCGAACGTCGCGTCCCGGGCGGCGACCCGCAGGTCCGCCCACAGCGCGAGCTCCAGCCCGCCGGCCACCGCCGGGCCCTCGATCGCGGCGATCACCGGCGTCACCGTGGTGCGCCGGGTGGGGCCCATCGGGCCACGCGCGCCCGGGGAGAGGTCGCGGGTGTCGCCGGCGGCGAGGGCCTGCAGGTCCGCGCCGGCGCAGAACACCCCACCCGCCCCGGTGAGCACGATGACGGCGACGTCGGGGTCGGTGTCGGCGGCCGCGACGGCGTCGTCGAGCAGGGCGGCGGTGGCGTCGTCGACGGCGTTGCGCACCTCCGGTCGGTCCAGGGTGATGACCGCCACCGGACCGTGGCGGACGACGTCGACGGCGGGGCGCGGGGCGGTCTGCTCGGACATGGTCGGAGCCTAGGGCGGAGCCCGGGACCGGCGTGGTGGGCACGCGCGAGAAAGGCGTTGTGGGAGCGCGAGGAGCGACCTAATCTTGCTCGTACACGAGGAAGGAGGTGGTCCGAAACAATGATTTCTGGGACACGTGAGGTGGCTGCCCGCTAGCAGCCCAGCACCCTGGCCGGGGTCCTGAACCCCGGTTGCGCTGCTGGCGAATCCTCAGCAGTCACCCGACCCGCAGTCGATCCGGAGCGTCCCTCCGGTGCGGCACCCGATCCCCGGTCACCGGGGTCGGCGCCACGACTGCGGGTCGTCTGCGTTTTCCTCCCTCCCGATCCGGAATATAGTTGATGAAGTCAACTGTTAGGAGGGGTATGTCCACCACGTCCCATCGCCCGCAGCACGTCCGCTCCCGTCACACCCCCGCGCACCGGGCCGGCGGGGAGACGCCACCGCCGCACGAGCACCTCGGGGAGCACGCTGACCACGGGCAGCCGCCCGTGATGACGCACCGCCAGATCCTGGAGGCCCTCAGCGGCCTGCTGCTCGCGATGTTCGTGGCGATGCTGTCGAGCACCGTGGTGAGCAACGCCCTGCCCCGCATCGTCACCGACCTGCAGGGCACCCAGTCCGGCTACACCTGGGTCGTGGTGGCGACGCTGCTCGCGATGACCGCCAGCACCCCGCTGTGGGGCAAGCTCGCCGACCTGTGGGACAAGAAGCTGCTGGTGCAGTCGGCCCTGGTGATCTACACCGTGGGCTCGCTGATCGCCGCCCTCGCGCCCTCGATGGGGGTGCTGATCGGGGGCCGCGTGGTGCAGGGCCTCGGCGTCGGAGGCCTGACGGCGCTCGTCCAGGTCGTGATCGCGGCGATGGTGCCCCCGCGTGAGCGGGGCCGGTACTCCGGCTACATCGGCGCGGTGTTCGCCACCGCGACGGTGAGCGGCCCGCTGCTGGGCGGCGTCGTCGTGGACAGCCCGCTGGGCTGGCGCGGCTGCTTCTTCATCGGCCTGCCCTTCGCGCTCGCCGCGTTCGTGGTGCTGCAGCGCACCCTGCGGATCCCCGTCGTGCGCCGCGAGACCCGCATCGACTACCTCGGTGCCACTCTGCTGGTGGGCGGGGTGAGCCTGCTGCTCATCTGGGTGTCGCTGGCCGGCTCGGAGTTCGCGTGGATCAGCGCCACCAGCGCCTGGCTCATCGGCGCCGGCGTGGTTGTGCTCGCCGCCGCGATCCTGGTGGAGGCCAAGGTCGCCAGCGACCCGATCATCCCGCTGCGGCTGTTCCGCGACCGCACCACGGCGCTCGCGACCGGCGCCGCCGCGCTGGTCGGTGTCGCGATGTTCGGCGCGACGGTCTACCTCAGCCAGTACTTCCAGCTGGCCCGCGGCATGAGCCCCACCCACGCCGGTCTGATGTCGATCGCGATGGTCGGCGGCCTGCTCGTCTCCAGCCTCGTCTCGGGTCGCATCATCACCGCGACCGGCCGCTGGAAGCGGTGGCTCGTGGGCGGTCTGGTGCTGGTGGTCGTGGGCTTCGTCCTGCTCGGCACGATCGACGCCGACACCCCGCTGGTGCGCGTGGCCGCCTCGATGGTCGTGGTGGGCCTGGGGCTGGGCGCGGCCATGCAGAACCTGGTGCTCGCGGTGCAGAACGCCGCCCCCGTGGCCGACCTCGGCGCGGCCAGCTCGGCCGTGGCGTTCTTCCGCTCCCTCGGCGGCTCGATCGGCGTCAGCGTGCTCGGCGCGGTGCTCAGCCACCAGGTGAAGGACGACGTCACCACCGGCGGCGCGCAGCTGGTGGCCCAGGGCGTCACCCCGCCGCCGGCCTCCGACGGCGCCACCGGCTCGATCCCGGACCTCGCGGCCCTGCCGACGCCGTGGCGCGACCTGTACGAGCACGCCTTCGGCTCGGCCACCGGGCACGTGTTCCTCCTCGCGGTGCCCTTTGCCATCCTTGCCCTCGTGGCCGTGCTGTTCATCCGGGAGACCCCGCTGCGCACCACGCTCGGCGACGCCGCCCGGGGCGAGCGGGTCCCGCCGGAGGCCGCCGCGGCCGACGCCGTCGGTGTGCCCGCGTCGGCGGAGCGCTGATGACCCCGGACCGGGCCGACTCGCTGGTCGCGCTGGAGCACCAGATCGGCGTGCTGATCCGCCGGGTGCGCCGCGTGATCGCCGTGCGGGCCGGCGCGGTCCACCCCGACCTGCAGTCGGCGTCCTACCTGATGCTCGTCACCCTCAAGGAGCAGGGCCCCCTGCGCGCGTCCGCGCTCGCCGAGCTCTACGACATCGACAAGGGCGCGATCAGCCGGCAGGTCACCCATCTCCTCGAGCTCGGCCTGATCACCAAGACGCCCGACCCGCAGGACGCCCGGGCCAGCCTGCTCGCCGTCACCGAGGACGCCGTGGTGCGCATGGAGGACGTCGCCGCCCACCGCCGCCGGTGGCTGGACGAGCAGCTCGTGGAGTGGACCGCGGCCGATCTCGCCGGCTTCGTGGCCGACCTGACCCGCTACAACGGCACGCTCAACCGCGGGTCCGGCGCCCCCGACTGATCGGTCGACGGCGCCGGACCCCGGAGCGTCTCAGTCGCGGCGCCACCAGGCGGCGGCGTCGGGGGCGAGCAGACCCTCGCTGACGGCGGCCCCGGAGCTGACGACCACCGCCTCCCCGGCGGGAACCGCCACCGCAGCGTCGCCGCAGTTCACGACGCAGGTCCAGGCGCCGCGACGCAGGGTCAGCACGTCACCGTCCACGGCGACGTCCACCTCGCGCACCTCGCCGACCTCGGCGCCGAGGCGACGCCGGGCCGCCAGCGCCGCGCGGTACAGCGCGAGGGTGGAGGCGGCGTCGTCCTCCTGGGCGGCGGCGGTGAGCGCGGCCCACTCCGCGGGCTGGGGCAGCCACGGCTGGCCGTCCTCGCGGGGGGAGCCCGGTCCGAACCCGAACGGCGGAGCCTGCCCCGACCACGGCATCGGCACCCGGCAGCCGTCGCGGCCCGGCTCGCCGGTGCGGAACCATGACGGGTCCTGCCGGAACTCCGGGGCGACGTCGACCTGCTCCAGGCCCAGCTCCTCGCCCTGGTAGAGGTAGGCCGAGCCGGGCAGGAACAGCATCGCGAGCGTCGCCGCCCGGGCGCGGGCGAGCCCGCTCGCGCCGCCGCCGTAGCGGCTGGGGTGGCGCACGACGTCGTGGTTGCTCAGCACCCAGGTCGGGCTCGCGCCCACCGGGGCGAGGGCGGCCAGGGTGCCGGTGACGACGTCGGCGAACGCCGTGGCCGACCACGGGGCGAGCAGCCAGGCGAAGTTGAAGGCCTGGCTCAGCTCGTCGGGACGCACGTAGCGGGCCATCGACTCCGGGGTGCGGGTCCAGGCCTCGGCCACCGCCATCCGGTCGCCGGGGTAGTCGGCCAGCACGCGGTGCCAGCGCTGGTACACCGCGTGCACCTCCGGCTGGTCCCACATCGGCTCGTCCACCGCGACCCGCTCGACCATCGACGCCGGGGCGTCGGGGTCACCGGCGTCGGGGTCCGGCTTGACCTGGTCGCGCAGCGAGGCCTCCTTGAACAGCCCGTGCGCGACGTCGATGCGGAAGCCGTCCACGCCGCGATCGAGCCAGAACCGCAGCACGCCCTCGAACAGGTCGCCGACCTCGGGGTTGCGCCAGTCCAGGTCGGGCTGGGTGGAGTCGAAGAGGTGGAGGTACCACTGCCCGTCCTCGACCCGCGTCCAGGCCGGGCCGCCGAACACCGAGTCCCAGTTGTTGGGGGGCTCGGAGCCGTCCGCGCCGCGGCCCTCCCGGAAGAGGTAGCGCGCCCGCTCGGGGCTGCCGGGGCCGGCGGCGAGCGCCTCCTGGAACCAGGCGTGGTCGCTGGAGGTGTGGTTGGGCACGACGTCCACGATCAGCTTCAGCCCCAGCTCGTGGGCACGGGCCACCAGCGCGTCGGCGTCGGCGAGGGAGCCGAACAGCGGATCGACGTCGCAGTAGTCGGCCACGTCGTAGCCGTGGTCGTGCTGGGGGGAGCGGTAGAACGGCGTCAGCCACACGGCGTCGACACCCAGCGCCGCCAGGTGCGGCAGCCGCGAGGTGATGCCGGGTAGGTCGCCCACCCCGTCGCCGTCGGCGTCGGCGAAGGAGCGCACGTAGACCTGGTAGACGACGGCGTCGCGCCACCAGGTGGGCGCGGCGGTGGGGGTGGAACTCACGGGGGTCCTCCTGTGATGCGGGTCGGGTGGGGCCGGCCTGCCGGGGGTGTGGGTGGGCCGGAAGCGGTGGGGTCAGGCGAAGGCGGCGGGGTCGATCGCGACCCAGACGTGCTCGGCGTGCCCGACGAGGTCCTCGCCGTCCCACAGCGAGGCGGCGGTCCAGGTGCGGCGGCCCTCGGTGCGCCGGTGCTCGCCGACGACGACGTGGCGCACGCCCGCGCGGGGAGCGCGGAGCACGACGGCGGTCATCTCGCCCAGGACCATCGGCCGGTCCTCGAGGTCGCTGCTCCAGCCACCGGGACAGTCGAGCGCGGCCCAGGTGACGGCCGTCGGCAGGGTGAGGTCGTCCTCGGCCAGGGCCGGGTGGGGCACCCAGGTGGCGGCGACCCGCCCCTCGGCCACCGGGCCCGGGAAGATCCGCAGTCCCTCGCCGTCCTGCCGGGCCGGGCCGCAGGCGAAGCAGCCGGGGAACGGGTGGTGCGCCAGCCCGGCGTAGCGCTGCTCGGCGAGCGCCGCGGCGGCGACGTCGACCGGGGCGGGCGGTGCGGCAGCGAGGGCCCCGGCCCGCGCGGTGGCCACCGGCGCGTCGGCGTCGTCGTCGAGCAGCACGAGCGCGCCAGGGTCGTCGGCGAGGGGGGTGACGGGCAGGGGGCGGTCCAGCGGCGGCGGTCGGTGCAGGCGCACGGTGACCGGCGCGACGTCGGGGCCACCGGGGTCGTCGGGGCCGTCGAGCAGCCGTGCGGCGAGGGCGCCCGCCGTCCATCCGCCGTTGCCCGAGCGCGGCGGCCCGCAGCGGGCGGCGGGCACGGTGAGGTGCGGCATCGGAGCAGCGGCGGTCGGCACCCCCCGAACCTATCGGTCAGGGGTGGGCGCCCGCTCCTCGACGACCGTGCGCCGTGCCCGTCGAGGAGGCGCCCCGGCGCGATCAGCCGGCGCGCTGCTCGCGCAGGCGGTGGTAGCGGTCGAGGGCCTCGGTGCGCTCGGCGGCGTGGTCGACGATCGGCGCGGGATAGCCGCCGGCCCGGCGTTCGGCCGCCGTCGGCTCGTGGGGCTTGCGGGCCGCGGCGAGCTCGGGCACCCACCGGCGCACGTACTCGCCGGCGGGGTCGAAGCGGGTGCCCTGGGCGGTGGGGTTGAAGACCCGGAAGTACGGCGCGGCGTCGGTGCCGCAGCCGGCGGTCCACTGCCAGCCGTGCTGGTTGGAGGCGAGGTCGCCGTCCACGAGCCAGCGCATGAAGTGCCGGGCGCCGTGCTGCCACTCCACGTGGAGGTCCTTGACCAGGAAGCTCGCCGCGATCATCCGCACCCGGTTGTGCATCCAGCCGGTGGCGCGCAGCTGGCGCATGCCGGCGTCGACGACGGGGAAGCCGGTGCGGCCCTCGCACCAGGCCTCGAAGCCGGGCCCCGGGTCGTCGTACTCCATGTGCGCGAACTCGGCCTTGTAGTAGTCCCGCGCGGTGTCGGGACGGCGGTGCAGCACGTCGGCGTAGAACTCTCGCCACGCGATCTCCTGGCGGAACGTCTGCGCTCCCTCGGAGCCACGCTGGATCAGCGGCTCGAGATCGGCCAGCAGCGTGCGGGGGTGCAGCTCGCCGTACTTCAGGTGGTGGCTCAGGCGGCTGGTGCCGTCGACGCCGGGACGGTCGCGCTGCTCGTCGTAGTCGGCCACCCGCTCGAGGAACTCCTCCCAGCGGGCCCGGGCGGCCGCCTCGCCGGCCGGGGGCAGCGCGAGCCCGTCGGGCAGCGGGGCGTCGGGCAGCTCCTCGGCGTCGTCGAGGGCGAGCCAGTCCACGCCGCCGGTCCTGTCCGGGGCCGCCACCGGCCCGCGCCAGCCGTGCTCGCGCCAGGCCCGCGAGAACGGCGTGAACACCTGGTACGGCCCGCCGCTGCCGGTGCGCACCCGCCCCGGGGCGACGGCGTAGGGCGAGCCGGTGCGCACCAGCTCGATGCCGGCGTCGGCCAGCGCCTTCTCGACCTCCTCGTCGCGGCGCGCGCCGTAGGGGCCGTAGTCGGCGGCGACGTGCACGCGGGTGGCGCCCACCGCGCGGGCCGCCGCGACCACCACCTCGCGCGGGTCGCCGTGGCGCACCTGCACCGGCACGTCGTCGCGCAGGGACCGCAGGCTGGCCACGAGGTAGGCGCGCCGGCTCGGCCCGGCGGGGCCCCACAGGGCGGGGTCGACCACGAACAGCGGCAGCACGGCGCCGTCGTCGACGGCGTGGCGCAGCGCGGGGTTGTCGTGCAGGCGCAGGTCGCGGCGGAACCACATCACCGAGGTCATTCCGCCGAGGCTGTCAGGTGGGGGGGCCGCCCGCACCACCCGGGAGGCGGGCGCGACGGTGACGTCCGTGACTTGTGGGGCCTCACGCCCGATGCGCCACAATGGGCGCGTGAGCGACCTCATCGACACCACCGAGATGTATCTGCGGACCATCTACGAGCTGGTCGAGGAGGGCATCGTGCCGCTGCGGGCCCGCATCGCCGAGCGCCTGCACCAGAGCGGCCCGACGGTCTCCCAGACCGTGGCCCGCATGGAGCGCGACGGCCTGCTCACCGTCGAGGGCGACCGGCACCTCGAGCTCACCGAGGAGGGACGCCGCCTCGCCACCCGCGTGATGCGCAAGCACCGGCTCGCCGAGCGACTGCTCACCGACGTCATCGGCCTGGACTGGGAGCTGGTGCACGAGGAGGCCTGCCGCTGGGAGCACGTGATCTCCGAGACCGTCGAGCGCCGGCTCATCGAGCTGCTCGGCCACCCGACCGAGTCGCCCTACGGCAACCCGATCCCCGGCCTGGACGAGCTCGGCCAGCCTGCGGCCTCGCAGGACTTCATGGAGGGCGTGGTGTCCCTCTCCGCGGCCGCCGGCGAGGCCGAGTCGCGGGTGCTCGTGCGCCGCATCTCGGAGGAGATGCAGAAGGACGAGGCGCTGATGAGCGCCATGCGTCGCGCCGGCGCGCTGCCCGACAAGTCGATCACCGTCGTCGCCACCGGTCACGGCGTGCTCGTGGGCTCGGGCGGGGAGACCGCGGAGATCGAGCACGACTCCGCCGAGCACATCTTCGTCACGCGCCTCTGAGGGGCGCCGTTTCCCGTCGTCACCAGCGAAATGCACCGGATCCGCGTCGGAACCGGTGCTTTTCGCTGGTGACGACGGGAGACCTCAGCCCCGCGCGGCGCGGGCGTCGGCGAGGGCGGTGAGGAACTCGCTGGTGCCGGCCTCGAGCCGCACCGTGGCCAGGGGGTCGCCCCGGGTGACGCCGCGGTTGAGGATCACGACCGGGGTGCCGGCCTTGGCGGCGCGCCGCACGAACCGCAGCCCGCTCATCACCGTCAGGCTCGAGCCGGCCACCAGCAGGGCGCCGTCGCGGTCGGGGAGGCGGTCCACCGCCTCGGTGCACCGCGCCACCCGGGGGCGCGGCACGTTCTCGCCGAAGAACACGACGTCGGGCTTGAGCACCCCGCCGCAGACCTCGCAGTCCGGCACGACGAAGCGCGCCACGACGGCGTCGTCGTCGAGGTCGACGTCGCCGTCGGGGCGGGTCTCCAGGGCCTCGCCGCCGGCGAGGAAGTCGGGGTTGAGGGCGGTCATCCGCTCCTGCAGCAGCGCGCGGGAGGAGCGGGTGCGGCAGTCCAGGCACACGACGTCGGCGATCCGGCCGTGCAGCGCCACGACGCGCGGGGCGCCGGCGGCCTCGTGCAGGCCGTCGACGTTCTGGGTGACGAGCAGGTCGGCACCCAGTCGCGCGGCGGCGCGGTGGCCGTCGTTCGGCACCGCGTGGCCCATCCGGCCCCACCCGAGGTGGGAGCGAGCCCAGTAGCGGCGCTGGGCCCCGGGTCCGGACACGAACTCCTGGAAGGTCATCGGCGCGCGCACCGGGGCCTGCGGGCCGCGGTAGTCTGGGATGCCGGAGTCGGTGGACACCCCCGCGCCGGTGAGCAGTACCAGGGGCCGCGCGGCGAGCAGGTCCAGCGCCTCGCGCCAGGCGGCGCCGTCGGGCGGGTCGGGCGGGCGGGGTGCGGTGTCGGGCAGGCGCAGCGACGGCGTCGTGACGGCGGCGTGCGGTGCGGGTCGGCTCGGCATGCGGGCTCAGGTTCCGGGCTCGGGGTCTCGCGGGGTGCCGATCAGCGGCCGTAGCGCACCTGCGCGCGGGCGCGGGCCTTGGCGGCCTCCACCTCGCGGTCGCGGGCCGGGGCGGCGGTGACCAGGGAGTCGACCAGACGTCGGGTGGCCGCGGTGATCTCGGCGACCGCGGCGTCGAAGGCCTCCGCGTTGGCGCGGGAGGGGGCGGTGGTGCCGGCGATCTTGCGCACGTACTGCAGCGCCGCGGCCGCCACCTCGTCGTCGGTGGCCGGCGGCTCGAAGTTGTGCAGGGGGCGGATGTTGCGGCACATGCCGACCAATCTACGCAGCGTCCCCTCCCCGCGGGCAGGCCCGCGGGGAGGGGACGGTCGTGCGACCACCGGCCGTGGACGCCTACTGCTCCACGGGGTCGGGCAGGTCCAGGAACTCCGCGTCGTCGCCGGTCACCAGCACCACCCGCCCGTCAGGCAGCGGCACGGTGCGCACGTCGGCGACGTCGGGCCCGATCTCGGCGGCCACCATCGTGTCGGCCATCTCCCCCTGGCCCAGGGACAGGATCGAGACGTAGCCGGTGCGGCCGCGCTCCACCACGGTGAGCAGCTGGCGCCGCTGCGGCAGCCAGGTCACCTGGCGCGGATCCTGTCCGGCCCGGGTGGTCGAGCCGCGGCCGTAGGACACCACGTCGATGCGCCGCGGGTCGGTGAGGTTGGTGACGTCGAACAGCCCGGCCTGCCCGCCCCAGACCCGCCGGCCGTCGTCGGTGGTCTGGGGTCCCTCGCCCAGGCCCACCACGCGCTGCTCGCCGAGCGGGTGGAGGTAGGAGGAGAAGCCCGGGATCTTGAGCGTGCCCAGCAGGGTGGGCCGCTTGCCGGTGAGGTCGACGGCGTAGAGCGGGTCGATCTGGCGGTAGGTGACGAGCAGCGCGAGCCCGTCGAACCAGCGCACCGACCGGATCTCCTCGCCCGTGCCGAGGCCGCCGAGGCGGCTGGTCTCGACGAGCGCGCGTCCCTGCGGTGCGAGGGTCACGATCGCGTTCTCGTCGCGGGTCTCGACCGAGGGGCCGAGCGCGAGGCGGAGCACGCCGTCGGACTCGTCCATCGACCACCGGTCGCGCAGCGTGCCCTCCACCGAGCCGGCGCCGAGGTAGCGGGCCCCGGTGCCCTCCAGGTCGAAGCCGTAGAGGTAGGTGGTGCCGGGGTCGGAACCGCCGGGGGAGTACACGACGTCGCACGCGAAGCAGGGGTCGGACCAGCCGGTGGGGGAGGCGGCGAGGTAGAGGTGGTCGGGGGAGGCGTAGCTGAGCGGCGTGCGCCCGGCCACGCCGAACGACCCGCCCGAGCGCGGGTCGTCGGCGGCCTCGAAGCCCACCACCGTGGTGGTGCCGAGGGTGAGGTCGGCGCGGGGGAGGGCGACGTCGCGGCAGTCGACCGCCGGCTCCGGCTCACCGCCGTCGATCGTCACGGTGGGCAGCCAGTCCGTGACCGTGGTGTCCCGCACGACCTGCCGGGCGTCCTCGGTGCTCGAGCCGCGGCGGAAGTCGAGATCGGGCAGCCCGGAGTCGAGCACCAGGCGCACGACGCCGTCGTGCAGGCGGGCGGCCTGCAGGCCGGCGTCGTACACGGAGGTGCGCACGATCCGGGGTGCCGAGGGGCGGGCCACGTCGATGGTGAGCACGCGGGTGCGCTGGGCGTCGGAGGCACTCGCGAAGGCCGTGACCGTGCTGCCGCTGAGCAGGATCTCCCCGCCCGGCATCGGCCCGAGGTCGAGCGTCGCGCGCCGCACCACCCGGTCGCCGCTGACGTCGTCGACGGTGAGCACGTCCTCGCGCAGCCGCAGCAGCAGCCTGCCGTCGGTCTTCACCGCATCGGGCTCGTCGACGCCCGCCTCCTGCACGTTGGTGCCGGTGGGCTCGCTCACCGCGGTGCTGGTCTTCGGGGCGTCCATCGCCGCCCGGGTGCCCGTGTCCAGGCTGGCGAGCTCGGAGGTGAAACGGTCCAGGACGAGGCCGTCGCGCAGGTCGTACCCGTACTGGGGGTACTCGCGCGTCCGCCAGCCGCCGGGGCCCACCAGCGGCAGGGCGCGCTCGACGTAGGACTCGCGCAGTGCCTCGCACGACGCCGGGGCGCGCAGGGCGCCGGTGAAGGCCACCGGGGTGAGCGCGCCGGGGCCGGGCGCGGGTGCCGCGGCGCCCGGACCGCCGCCGGAGGCGTCGTCCCCGGGGCGGGCGACCATCAGCCCCGCCACGAACGACGCCGCCACGAGCCCCAGCACGCCGGCGCGGCGCAGCGGGGCCGCGGTGCGGCGGCGGGCGAGCAGGTCGGTGGGGTCGGCGGTCGTGCCGGCCAGCGCGCGGCCGCGGGCCCGGATGGCGTCGGTGGGGGCGGGGCCGACCGGCAGGTCGTCCCAGTGCTGCTCGAGCTCGGTCATCGTCGTCCTCGGTTCCCGTGCGGTGCGGAGTCGTCGGCGTGGGCGGGGTGGGCGGGAGCCGCGGGGTCGGCGGCGGCGGCCGTGCGCCCGGGGGCCAGGTCGCGCAGGTGGTCGGAGGCGGCCAGCTGCGCCAGGCCGCGGGAGAGCCGGCTCTTCACGGTGCCGGGCGCCACGCCGAGGGCGGCGGCGGCCTCGGCCTCGCTGAGGCCGGCGAAGTAGCGCAGCACCACCGCCTCGCGCTGGCTGCGGTTCAGGCCGGCGAGCGCCCGGTGCACGGCGTCGACGCGGGCCCGGTCCTCGGCGCCGTCGGAGGCGGGGGCGGTCTCGGGCAGCCGGTCGGTGGGGTGCTCGCCCCACCAGTGACGACGCCGCGAGTCGCGCAGGCAGTTCACCAGCATCCGGTAGACGTAGGCCTGGCGGTCGCGGGCCGCCGCGACGCGCTCCCACGCGGCGTAGCAGCGGGCCAGGGTCGTCTGGGCCAGGTCCTCGGCCTCGGCCGGGCGGGCGCCGAGGAACACCGCGGAGCGGACCAGGCCGGGCCAGGCCTGCTCGACGAAGAGGCGGAACTCCTCCTCGCCGGTCTCGGGCCGGTCGGGTGGGCTGTCGGGTGGGGGCGGGGGCGGTGCCACGAGCGCTGCCTCTCGTCGGGGGCGGGTTCCCCGGAACGACGGGGTGGGCGGCCCCCAGGTTCCCCCGGACGTCCACGGATGTCAGCCCGAATTGCATCCTGCTTCCTGGATCGAATCTCGGTGGCGTGCCGAGGAAGATCCTCGGACGGGCGATCCGCCGCCCCGCGGCCCGCCATCCGACATCGGGGCGTTCCGCATCGTCGATGCTGCGCACGCCGCGCGCTCGAAGGCCCTAGCCTTGACCGCATGTCCTCGTCCGCAGCGCCGCGTGATCTCGACCTCCTCCTGCTGGGCGCCACCGGGTTCACCGGCGGCCTGGTGGCCGAGTACCTCGCCGAGCACGGCCCCGCCGGCCTGCGCTGGGCGCTGGCGGGCCGCAACGAGGCCAAGCTGGCCGCCGTGCGCGACCGGCTCGCCGCCCGCTTCCCGGCCTGCGCCGACCTCGAGCTGGTGGTCGTCGACGCCGGCGACGTCGCCGCCCTGCGCGACGTCGTCGTCCGCGCGAAGGTCGTGGCCACCACGGTCGGCCCCTACCTCGTGCTCGGCGGCCCGGTGGCCCAGGCGTGCGCGGAGACCGGCACCGACTACGTCGACATCACCGGCGAGCCCGAGTTCGTCGACCGTACCTACCTGGCCCACCACGCCACCGCCGTGGCCAGCGGGGCACGCCTGGTGCACGCCTGCGGCTTCGACTCCGTGCCGCACGACCTCGGCGCCTTCTTCACCGTCACCGAGCTCGCTCCCACCGGCCCCGTGCGGCTGCGCGGCGTCGTGCGCTCCAACGCCACTTTCTCCGGGGGCACCTTCCACTCCGCGATGGGGGCCTTCTCCCGCGCCAAGCAGATGGCTGCCACCGCCAAGCAGCGCCGCGCCGCCGAGGGCCGCCCCGAGGGGCGCCGCGTCAAGCCCGAGAACGGCAGGCCGACCCGCGACCGCACGCTGGGCTACTGGCTGCTCCCGCTGCCCACCATCGACCCCCAGATCGTCGTGCGCAGCGCGGCCGCGCTGCCGGTCTACGGCCCCGACTTCCGCTACGCCCACTTCGCCGGCACCAAGACCCTGCGCTACGCCGCCGGCGGCGCCCTCGGCGTCACCGGTCTCGCGCTGGCCTCCCAGGTCCCACCGCTGCGCGCCCAGCTGCTCAAGCGGGTGCCCCAGGGCGAGGGGCCGAGCGAGAAGCGCCGGGCGGCGTCGTGGTTCACCGTCGACTTCGTCGCCGAGTCCGGCGGCCGCACGCTGCACACCCGCGTGTCCGGCGGCGACCCGGGTTACACCGAGACCGCCAAGATGATCGCGGAGGCCGCGCTGAGCCTGGCCTTCGACGACAACCCGCCCACCGCCGGCTGTGTCACCACCGCCCAGGCGATGGGCCCCGCCCTGCTGGCCCGGCTGCGGGCGGCCGGGATGCGCTTCGAGGTCGTGGGGTGATCCGATGATGACCGAGTCCAGCCCCCTGCACCCGATCGGCGCGGGCCCCGACGCCGCCCCCGCCGGGGTCGGCGGCACGGTGGGGGCCGCCCGCGCCCCCCGGGCCCTCGTGATCGAGGACGCCCCCGAGTTCCGCCGCAGTGCCCGGATCCTGCTCGAGCGCGAGGGGTTCGAGGTGCTCGAGGCCGAGGACGGCGAGAGCGGCCTCGCCGCCGCCCGCCAGCAGCGCCCCGACCTCGTGCTCATCGACGTCCTGCTGCCCGGCATGGACGGCTTCGACGTGTGCCGCGAGCTGCGCACCTTCACCGACGCCTACGCGATCATGGTCACCGGCTGCGACGACGAGGTCGACAAGGTCGTGGGCCTGCGCGTCGGCGCCGACGACTACGTCACCAAGCCCTACTCCGCCCCCGAGCTCGTGGCCCGCATCGCCGCGGTGCGACGCCGCCCGCGGGTCGCCCCGGCCCCCGAGGCCGTGCACGGCGACCTCGTCGTCGACGACGTCGCCCGCGAGGTGCGCGCCCACGGCGTGCCGGTGGCGCTCACCCGCACCGAGTACGACCTCGTGGCCGTGCTGGTGGCCGAGCCGCGCCGGGTGGTCACCCGCGCCCAGCTGCGCGAGATCGTCTGGGGCGACCGCGTGGGCGACCTCCACGTCGTCGACGTGCACGTCGGCAACATGCGCCGCAAGGTGCGCGCCGCCCTCGGCGGCACCGAGCCGTTCGTCACCGTCCGCGGCGTCGGCTACCGGTTCGAGCCCCCCGCCGGCTGAGCCGGGAGCGGGCAGTGTGCTCGGCTGACCGAGCAGACTGCTCGACACGCCGAGGCGCGCGCGGCGTGTCGTGACGTGTGCTCGGCTGACCGAGCAAACTGCCCCGCGACACGCACCTCAGTGGGGGGTGGGGAGGCGTCGCTGCACGACCTCGTCGAGCACCCCGAGCGGCATCGATCCGGAGTCGAGCACGGCGGTGTGGAAGGCCCTCACGTCGAAGGCGTCGCCCTGGCGGGCCTGCGCCTCGGCGCGCATCCGCAGCAGCTCCAACCGGCCCACCATGTAGCTGGTGGCCTGGCCGGGGTTGCCGAGGTAGCGGTCGATCTCCGGCTGCACCATGCCGAGGGTGAGCGGGGTGTTCGCGAGCATGTAGTCCACGGCCTGCTGCCGGCTCCAGCCCAGGGCGTGCATCCCGGTGTCGACGACGAGCCGGCACGCGCGCATCGAGTCGGCGGCGAGCATGCCCATCCGGTCCACGGGCCCGGAGTACAGCCCCATCTCGTCGGCCAGCCGCTCGGTGTAGAGGCCCCAGCCCTCGGCGTAGGCCTGGTGGTGCAGGTGCTTGCGGAACTCCGGCACCCCGTCGAGCTCGCCGGCGATCGCCAGCTGCAGGTGGTGGCCGGGCACCCCCTCGTGGAAGGCCATCGACTCCAGCTCGAAGGTGCCCCACGACGTCGGGTCGTCGACGTTGACGAAGAACGTGCCGCCGCGCGAGCCGTCGGCGGCCGGCGGGAAGTAGTAGGCCTTGGCGCCGGTGGTCGTGGAGCCGACGGCGCACGGGGCCTGCGGCAGGGTCTCGAACCACGCCGGCAGGGCCTCCCAGGCGCGGGCGAGCGCGACCTCGGAGGCGCTGACGAGGTCCTCGGCGCGGGTGAAGTGCAGCGCGGGATCGGTGCGCAGGGCCTCGAAGATCGTGGCGAGGTCGCTGCTGCCGACGACCTCCGGACCCAGGGCCCGGTACTCCTCGGCCAGCTGGTCCACCTGCTGCAGCCCGATGTCGTGGATCTGCTGCGCCGAGAGCGTGGTGGTGGTGGTGGAGTAGCGCAGCAGGGCGGCGTAGGCCCGTTCGCCGTCGGGCACCCAGCACAGCCCGGCGCGGTCGTCGGGACGGGCGCCGTCGGGGTCGGCGGCCGCGCGTGCGATCGCCTCGCGGTAGCGCGCCATCCCCGGCCGCACGGCGTCGGCGACGGCGCCCGCCACCCGCTCCCACCAGTCGGCGGCCACGCCCTCGGGCGGGCTCGGCACGGCGGTGAGCACGGGGTCGGCGTCCAGCGGCGCGGCGAGGGCGGCGTCGAGCTGGGCCAGCGCCGCGTCGACGGCGAAGCGCATCGGGGTGCGGCCGGCGGCGCGCCCCTCGTCGAGCCGGTCGGCGAGCTCGCCGAAGTAGCGGCCGATGCCGTGCAGCTTCTCCACCATCGCCTCCGCGACGGCAGGCGTCGGCAGGCCGCACATCCCGAGCACGACCGGGATGCCCACCTGCGGCCCGAACACCGGGTCGACGTCGATGTCCAGCAGCCGGGTCTGCAGCCGGTCGGCCTCGGCGGTGGCCGTGGCCTCCAGCACCAGACGGGTCAGTCGTTGCTGGTCGTCGAGGTCGCCGGGCTCGATCGCCCAGGCGTCGGAGGCGAAGGTCCTCAGCGCCTCGATGCGCCGGTCCTCGGCCGCCCGGGTGGCGTCCTCGAAGAACCCGGCGTAGGTGTAGTCGCCGAGCAGGTGGCCCTCGGTGGGCTCGGTCTCGAGGTGGTAGCGCCAGAAGGCGGTGGCCAGTTGCTCCAGGTCGGCGGCGTGGTCCTCGCTCATGCCCCCACCCTAGGCAGCCCGCACCCCTCCTCGGAGGGGGCGGGGCCGGCCGCCGTCATGGCGGGTAGAAGTCCGGGGGTGCCAGCACGACGATCCACCAGATCCACGCCGCCTGGCCGACCACGCCCGCGACCACCCAGCCCGCCGTCAGCAGGGTGTGACGACGTCGCCAGGCCGGCAGCCCCCGGGCGGCGCCGAGGAGCAGCACGGCCAGCGGCACGAGCGGGGTCAGGTAGCGCACGGTGCTGGTGGTGCCGTCCACGACGAGCAGGAGGTACCCGGTGTAGGCCGCGCACCACACCCGCAGCCGCACGTCCACGGCCGGCGCCGCGCCCGGCACCAGCAGCACCAGGGAGAGCGTCAGGGCCACCGCCAGCGCGATCGTCGGCACGACGGTGATGCTGCTGGGGTACTCGACCGCCCAGCGCAGGGTGCGCAGCCACGGCTCCAGGGGCTGCACCTCCCCGCCGGTGCGCCAGGCCGCCATGGTGTCGGCGTAGGCCTCGCGTCGTCCCGTGCCCCACCACGCCACCAGGGGCCACAGGACGCCGGCGAGCCCGCTGAGCCCCACCACGCCGAGCAGGGCCAGGCCCTCGCGCCGCCGGATCGGGCGACGGCCGCGCTCGCGCCAGCGCCACCCCACCGCCACCAGGACCACCGCGGTCACGGGCAGGGCCATCGGTCGGGTCAGGCCGAGCAGCACGGCGAGCAGGCCGGCGGCCCACCACCGCTCCCGCACGAGCAGGAGCAGCACGCCGGCGAGCACGAGCATGCCGGGACCCTCGGTGTAGGCCATCTGCAGCGACGGCGAGGCCGGCCACGCCGCCCAGACCGTGATCGCGGCCAGCGCGACGGGCTCGGCGGTGGGGGCGGGCAGGGTGTCGAGCAGGAGTCGCACGAGCACCACGGCCGCCGCCGTGGCCGCGGCCAGGGCCAGCCAGGGTGCCACCGTGGCGAAGGAGGTGCCCGTGAGCGCGGCGACCGCGCGGGCCAGCAGGGGGAACACGGGGGAGAAGGCCCAGGGGTTCTGCGCGACCCGACCCTCGGCGTCCAGCGGCAGCGTGTCCGGATACCCGTCGGTGGCGATGCGCTGGTACCACTGCGCGTCCCACGAGAGCCGCAGGTCGATGTCGTCGGGGGCCGGTGCGGTCACGCCGGGGAACCACGCCTGGTCCTGGGCGGCCCGCGCGAGCAGCAGTGCCGAGACGGCCCGCACGGCGAGGAAGAGCAGCACCGTGCGCCCCCACCACGGCAGCGCCCCCCAGCGGGCCGTCAGGCGCGTGACCACCGCGGGGGGACGGCGTCCGCGCGGGCCGCGATCGCGGCGGACCGGGGGCTCGGCGGTGCGGGGCGCGGCGTCCATCGTCGTCCAGTCTGGCGCACGCCGGGGCGGTGGCGGCGACGCGTCCCGACCCCCACGGAGGGCGCGATCGCTACCACGCACCCGGCATGATCGGGAGCAGGACACGCCGCGACCCAGAAGTTTCACTCTGCAACGTCTTCCCCACCCGTCACAATTGCCCCTATTCTCGCCACGTCGCGCCCGACCTTCACCGGTGGGGAAGCCGGTGGCGGGCGCAGAGAAAGCTGGTGTACCCGTGACGAGCTCCCCCGGAGGACTCTCCGACCCCAAGTTCCTGACCATCGCCGAGGTCGCCGCCGTGATGCGGGTCTCCAAGATGACCGTCTACCGCCTCGTGCACGGGGGCGAGCTGCCCGCGGTTCGCGTCGGCCGCTCGTTCCGGGTCACCGAGGACGCCGTCGACGACTACCTGCGCAAGTCCTTCTACGACGCCGGCTGACCCGCGCGCCGCCGTCCAGCGCCGGAGGTCGATTCCGCGCCGCTCGGGTCGGGCGGATAGGCTCTGCTGGTCGCCGGGACCTCCCGGTGTCCCGTCGTACACAGAAGTTGGATGGACTCGTGGGTTCTGTCATCAAGAAGCGCCGTAAGCGCATGGCGAAGAAGAAGCACCGCAAGCTGCTGAAGAAGACGCGGGTGCAGCGCCGCAAGCTCGGCAAGTAACGCCCGGTCATGGCCGGCGACCGCGTCGTGCTCGTCACCGGGGTCTCTCGTGACCTCGGCCGACGGTGCGCGCGTGCTCTCGCCGACCTCCCGGACGTGCGACGCGTCATCGGCGTCGACGTCGTCCCCCCGCGGGGCGACGTCGGCGACATGTCGTTCGTGCGCGCCGACATCCGCAACCCGGTCATCGCCAAGGTCATCGCCAAGGAGGACGTCGACACCGTCGTCCACATGAGCGTGATCGCGACGCCGGGCAGTGCGGGCGGGCGCAACACGATGAAGGAGCTCAACGTCATCGGGACGATGCAGCTCCTCGCGGCCTGCCAGAAGTCCCCGAAGGTCACGCGCCTGGTGGTCAAGTCCACGACCACCGTCTACGGCGCGAGCAACCGCGACCCCGCGATGTTCACCGAGGACATGGAGCCCCGGCGCGCCCCGCGGGCCGGCTACGCCAAGGACGTCGCGGAGGTCGAGGGCTACGTCCGCGGCTTCGCGCGTCGGCGCCCCGACTGCGACGTCGCGCTGCTGCGCTGCGCCAACGTCATCGGCCCCCACGTCGTCAGCCCGATCACGTCCTACTTCCGGCTCCCGGTCATCCCGACCGTGCTCGGCTTCGACGCGCGGCTGCAGTTCCTGCACGAGGACGACCTCGTGCGGGTGCTCGAGCACGCCGTCACCACCCGCACGGCCGGCACCTTCAACCTCGCCGGCGACGGCGTCCTGATGCTCTCCCAGGCGCTGCGGCGCCTGCAGCGCCCCGCCGTGCCGATGCCCGGCGTCGGGGTCGGCGCGCTGGGGTCGCTGCTGCGCTCGGCGCGGATGGCCGACTTCTCCCCCGAGCAGCAGGCCTTCCTCACCTACGGCCGCGGCGTCGACACCACCCTGATGCGCGAGGTGCTCGGCTTCGAGCCGCGCTTCACCACCGCCGAGGCCTTCGCCGACTTCGCCTCCGGCCTGCCGCCCACCGGCGGCCGGGCCGAGCGCCTGGTCGGCCAGGTCGCCGAGCGGCTGCCCACCACCGCCACCCTCGAGGCGCCGCGGACCCCGGTCGCCGCCGTCGAGGAGCCGCCGCTGCGCTCGGTCACCGCCCTGCCCGTCGGCCACGGCCGGCGCCGTCCCGCACGGGGAGGTGGCTCGCGTGGGTGACGCCGAGATCATCCCCATCGGCACCCGCGGCCGTCCCGGTCGCGGGTCGGGCCGCAAGCCGTCCTCGGCCTCGCGCTCGCTCGCCCCGGGCGCCAAGCGCCCCTCCGCGCGCCCCGACACCGAGGCCGCCCCGGCTCCGGACGCCGCCGCCGAGGCGCCGACGACGGTCCCCCCGACCCCGAGCGAGGACGCCGGCGTCGCGGCGTCGTCGCCCCCGGTCGAGCCGCCCGCCGACTCCCCGGCGGCCGCCCTCGCGGCCCCGGCCGAGCCGCCGCCCGCCCGCACCGAGGAGCGCCACCCGCTGGCGGGCATCCCGGTGCAGGACTGGCTCGCGGCGTTCCAGCAGGGCGCGATGGAGGTCTTCGGCGAGCAGTGGGAGCCGCGGCTGGCCCACTTCCTGGCCTTCCTGCGCCGCCGCCTCACCGGCGAGTACGTCGTCGACGAGTACGGCTTCGACCCCGAGCTCACCCAGAAGCTCCTGCTGGCCACGCTGCGGCCCATCGCCCGGACGTGGTTCCGCATCGAGGTGCGCGGGGTCGAGAACATCCCCACCACCGGCGGGGCGCTCGTGGTCTCCAACCACTCCGGCACCATCCCGGTCGACGGCCTGATGACGATGGTGATGATCCACGACACCACCGGCCGCCACCTGCGCGCGCTGGGGGCCGACCTGGTCTTCAAGATGCCGGTCGTCTCGTCGCTGGCCCGTCGCGGCGGCGCCACCCTGGCCTGCCAGGAGGACGCCGAGAGGATGCTGCGCGACGGCGAGCTCGTGGGCGTGTGGCCCGAGGGGTTCAAGGGCATCGGCAAGCCCTACGCCGAGCGGTACAAGCTGCAGCGCTTCGGTCGCGGCGGCTTCGTGTCGGCGGCCCTGCGCACCGGGGTGCCGATCATCCCGCTCTCGGTCGTCGGCGCGGAGGAGATCTATCCGCTGGTCGGCAACATCCCGGCGCTCGCCCGCCTGCTCGGGGTGCCCTACATCCCCATCACGCCGCTGTTCCCGTGGCTGGGTCCGCTCGGCCTGGTCCCGCTGCCCTCGAAGTGGCTGCTGGAGTTCGGTGAGCCGGTGCGCACCGACGAGTACGAGGACGGGGCGGCCGACGACCCGATGCTGGTCTTCGACGTCACCGACCAGGTGCGCGAGAGCATCCAGCAGACGCTGTACCGGCTGCTCATGCAGCGCGAGTCCGTCTTCCGCTGAGGCCCACCGACGCCGGCGGGCGCCGGACGTCGCGGCGGGGTCAGTCGATCAGGCCGGTGTCGCCGAGTCCGCGGCCGCCGCGGTCGCGCAGGTCCTCGATCGACTCGGTGACCCCCTCGATGATCTCCTCCACCGGGTCGGTGACGGAGTCGACCAGGCCCTTGACGCCGTCGCGGACCGTGGAGGGCGTGTCGTCGTTCGGGGCCTGCGGCGGGTCGGGGAGGTCCAGCGACGGCGTCTGCGGGTCGTTGTCGACCGGCGGCACGACGTCCGCGGGCGGGATCGCGTCGGGGGTGCCCGCGAGGTGCGGCGCGGTCGGACCCACGCTGGGCTCGGGGGCGCTCGCCGGGGGCACGCTGGCGCCGTCGAGGGCGTCGGTGGCGCCCTGGAGGCTGGTGAAGGCCGGGGACGTGATGATCGGCAGGCTGCTGCACGCCGGGCACACCGAGGCCGCGGTGGCATCGATCTCGGAGACGGTCGTGGCCGCGGTGATCAGCGCCGGCCGGGCCTCGGCGGGCACCAGCGACTGCAGCCGCTCGAGCTCGGCGACGCTGTCGGCGGCGAAGTCGCGCAACTGCTGGATCGAGTCCGCGCGGCCGTCGGCCGCGAAGTCGTCGAGCAGCAGGTCCGAGGCCTGGTCGAACTGCGCGGTGAAGTCGTCGAGCGTGCGGGCGATGTCGGCGCCGTCGCCGCCCTCGCGGGCCAGCGCCGAGACCTCGGCGAGCCGGTCGCCGGCGTTCTCGAGCAGCAGCGTGCCGCGGACGTCGTCGGAGCGCAGGCCGGTCTCGATGTTCTCGATCGCCCGCTTGAGCGGGTAGAGCGCGTCGCCGGGCAGCGCGGACTGGGCCGCGACCGCCATCGAGGAGGCCGCGCTGACCAGGGCGAACCCGCCCACGGCCACGGCCAGACGACGCTCGCGGCGCCGGTCGGGCACGCGCGCCACGGCGGGTGCCGGCGCTGCCGCGGCGGGCAGGGTCTCGGCGGCGGCCGCCATCAGGCGGGCGCGCAGGTCGCGGACGAACTCCGGTCGCGCCTCGTGCGGCTCGGCCGCCCGGCGCAGGGCCCCGACGGTGACGAGGAGGTCGGCGTCGCGGCTCGCCCGGAGACCGTCGGTCGAGCCGTGCTCGACCAGGCGGTGGAACTCCTCAGCGCGGCGTCGCGCCGTCATGGCGGGCTTCATCCGATCCGTCCTCGTCCGTGGTGTCGGGGGGTCGAACGGGACAACGAGGAGGAGGGGGTGCAGGTTACGGTGGTGTGCGACCGGTCTCGCAGCGCGGGCCCGGCAGCCGTGCGGGACGGGGTCGGGGGCGTCGTCAGGGCGGCCATCAGTCGCGCATCCCCTCGGGCATCAGCTTGGCGAGGTTGCGCACCCCGCGCAGCTGCAGCTGCTTCACCGCGCCGTCGCTGCGGCCGAGCACGGCGGCGGTCTCGGCGATCGACATCCCCTGCAGGAACCGCATCACGAGGCAGTCGCGCTGCTCGTCGGGGAGCTTGGTGAGCGCCTCGAGCAGCAGCTCGTTGGTGAGCCCGGCCAGCACCACGGTCTCGGGGCCGTCGGTGGCGTCGTCGTGGGCGCCCATGTCCTCGGTGGTGAGCTCGAGGCGGGTGCGGCCGGCCTTGAAGTGGTCGGCGGCGAGGTTGCGCGCGATCGTCATCAGCCAGGCGCCGAAGTCGCGGCCCTGCCAACGGAAGCTGGTCATGTTGCGCAGCGCGCGGAAGAACGTCTCCGAGGTGAGGTCCTCGGCCAGCTGCACCGAGCGGGTGCGGTAGAAGAGGAACCGGTAGACCGAGCCCTGGTAGTGGTCGTAGAGGGCGCCGAAGGCGTCGGCGTCGCCGCCGCGGGCCAGCTCCACGAGGGCGATCAGGCGGGTGCGCTCCTCCTCGCACTCCTCCGAGGAGGTCGCGAGGCCGGCGTCGCCGTAGTCCGGGCCGCCGCGGTCGCCGGTCCCGGCGCCGGCGGTCTCGAGCCGGTGGCTCCAGTGGTCGGGCATCGCGGTCATGGCGAGCATCCCGCCGCCCGCGACCACCGGCGTCGTGGGCGCCAGAGCCGTCAGGGCGCGCGCGACCGCGACCCGCAGGGCGTCCCAGCCCGTCGGGTGCTCGGAGCCGAAGGGCCCCTGCTCGTGCCGCGTCATCCGACCGCGCCTCCCCTGGGCCCGGCGGGCCCTGGCGGCATCCTACGGTTCCCCCGGGGGTACCGGGAAGGAAACGACGAAGTCGGTCTCCGGTGTGCGCGTCCGGCCGCCCCGGACCGGTCAGGGACGACGTCGGCCCCGCACCGCCAGCGCGGCGGCCACCGCGCCCCCGGCCGCACCGGCCAGGGTGCTGGCCACCAGCCCGGCGCGGGCCGCCTTGCGCCCGGTGCGGTAGTCGCGGATCCGCCAGCCCTGGGCGCGGGCGTGCGCGCGCAGCCGGGCGTCGGGGTTGATCGCGCACGGGTCGCCGACCAGGCCCAGCATCGGGAGGTCGTTGACGGAGTCGGAGTAGGCCGAGCACCGCGCCAGGTCGAGGCCCTCGCGCGCCGCGAGCGCCCGGATCGCCTCGGCCTTGGCCGGCCCGTGCAGCAGGTCGCCCACCAGCCGCCCGGTGTAGACGCCGTCCTCGACCTCGCTCACGGTGCCCATCGCGCCGGTGAGCCCGAGGCGTCGCGCGATGATCCGGGCGATCTCGATGGGGGCCGCGGTCACGAGCCAGACCCGGTGCCCCTGGTCGAGGTGCAGCTGGGCGAGCGCCCGGGTGCCGGGCCAGATCCGGTGCGCCATCGCCTCGTCGAAGATCTCCTCGCCGAGCTCCTCGAGCTCGGTGACGGTGTGTCCGGCGATGAAGCCCAGGGCGGAGTTGCGGGTCTCGGCGATGTGGTCGGGATCCTCCACGCCCGCGATGCGGAAGTAGGCCTGCATCCACATCGCCGTGAGCAGGTCCTTGGTGGTGAAGAAGTCGCGGCGGTGCAGCCCGCGGGCGAGGTGGAAGATCGAGGCGCCCTGCATGACGGTGTTGTCGACGTCGAAGAACGCCGCGACCGCCGGGTCGGCGGGCCCGGTCAGCGCGGTCTCGACCTCCGCCGCCGCGGCCGCGGCCTCCCCGGCCAGCACCGAGCGGCGCTGGAGGTCGGGGGCACGACGCGGCTTGTCCGGGGACGGCATGGCGCCACAGTAGTGCCGTGGGGGTGCGGAGGTCGGCGTCGTGGCCCGCGGCGCCCGCCGGTCACGAGCCCGGTCACGAGGCCGGTCACTAGGCTGGTCCGGTGAGTCCGTCTGCGTCGCCGCGCGTCCGCGTCTACTCCCGCACCGGCTGCCACCTGTGCGAGGTCGCGCTCGAGGTGGTGGCGGCGGTGTGCGCTGCGACGGGCGAGACCTTCGAGGTGGTCGACATCGACGCCGACCCCGAGCTGCGCGAGCGCTTCACCGACGAGGTGCCGGTCACGTTCGTCGACGGCCGCCAGCACGACTTCTGGCGGGTCGACCCCGACCGCCTGCGCGCCGCGCTGGGGCGCTGACGCCGCCGCGTCCCGCCCCGAACGGCCCCGAACGGCCCCGAACGGCATCGCCCGGGGCCGCCCGGCCGCGAGATCCCGCCCGGCGGGGTGAGCAGGACCCGCCTCGCGCAGCCCCCGCCACGGTGTGGTACACGCGGCGTCGCTGCCGTTTTGTTCCCACGTTCACAAACTCCTAGAGTGAAGGGGTCGGCCTGGCCGGGATCCTCACTGCGGTCCGTCTGAGTCGCCGGCTGGAGAGAAGACCTGTGAGCGCACGGATGTCGAGCCGGACCGGGAGCCGGACGTCAGCCCGGTCCTCGAACCGGGACGCGGAGCCGAGCCGCGAGATCCCCGAGGCCACCGTCGCCCGTCTGCCGGTCTACCTGCGCGCGCTCACGGGCCTGGTCGACGCCGGCATCCGCACCTGCTCCAGCGAGGACCTCGCCACCGCGGCCGGTGTCAACAGCGCCAAGCTGCGCAAGGACCTCTCCTACCTCGGCTCCTACGGCACCCGCGGGGTCGGCTACGACGTCGACTACCTGCGCTACCAGATCGCCCGCGAGATCGGCGTCACCCACGACTGGTCGGTCGTCATCGTCGGGATCGGCAACCTCGGGCACGCCCTGGCCAACTACTCCGGCTTCCGCAGCCGCGGGTTCCGCGTCGTCGCCCTGCTCGACGCCGACCCCAGCCGGACCGGCGAGACCGTCGCCGGCATCGAGGTGCGCGCCTTCGACGAGCTCGAGCAGATCGTGGCCACCGACGACGTCGCCATCGGCGTGATCGCCACGCCCGCGGGCGCTGCCCAGGATGTGGCCGACCGCATGGTCGCCTGCGGGATCACCTCGATCCTGAACTTCGCACCGGGGGTCATCTCGGTGCCCGACGGCGTCGACGTGCGCAAGGTCGACCTGTCGATCGAGCTGCAGATCCTCGCCTACCACGAGCAGCGGAAGGCGAACGCAGGATGAGCGTGCTGGTGGTGGGGCTGTCCCACAACACGGCCCCCGTGGCGCTGCTCGAGCGGGCCTCCCTCGACCGCGACGGCGTGCACAAGCTCGTGCACGACACCCTCGCCGGGGTGCACGTCAGCGAGGCGGCGGTCATCGCCACGTGCAACCGCGTGGAGATCTACGCCGAGGTCGACCGCTTCCACGGCAGCGTCGAGGCCCTCTCGCGGCTGCTGCTCGAGCGCACCGGCGGCGCCACCGACGCCCTGCTGCCCCACCTCTACGTCCACTACGACGACGGCGCCGTCGCCCACCTGTTCAAGGTCGTGGCGGGCCTGGACTCCATGGCGATCGGCGAGGGCCAGATCCTGGGCCAGACCCGCGACGCCCTGCGGCTCGGGCAGGAGGTCGGGTCGGTCGGCCCGGCGCTGAACACCCTGTTCCAGCAGGCGCTGCGCGTGGGCAAGCGGGCCCGCGCCGAGACCGACATCGACCGCGTCGCCCCGAGCCTGGTCAGCGCCGGCCTGGAGCGCTCCACCGAGGCGCTCGGCGCGGTGTCCGGCGCGCGCGTCACCGTCGTCGGCGCCGGCGCGATGGCCGGTCTGGCCGTGGCCACCGTGAGCCGCATGGGGGCGGGCGAGATCGTGATCGTCAACCGCTCGCCCGAGCGCGCGCAGCGGCTGGCGGCCGAGTACGGCGGCCGGGTGCTGCCGATGACCGACCTCGAGGCCGCGATCGCCGGCGCCGACATCCTGCTCACCTGCAGCGGCGCCACCGGCGCGCTGGTCTCCGCCGACCTCGTCGCCCGCGCCCGTGCGCAGGCCACCGGACCGCTCGCGATCGTCGACGTCGCCCTGCCGCACGACGTCGAGCCCGGCGTCGGCGAGCTGCCCGGCGTCACCCTCGTGGGGCTGGCCGACCTCGCCGGCACGATCGGGGAGTCCGAGGCCGGCGCCGAGATCGAGCTGGTGCGGGGGATCGTCGCCGAGGAGGTCACCGCCTTCCTGGCCGCCCGCCGCTCGGCCAGCGTCGCCCCCACCGTCGTCGCGCGGCGCTCGATGGCGACCTCCGTGGTCGACGCCGAGCTCGCCCGCCTCGAGGGCCGGCTGCCCGATCTCGACGACGCCGCGCGCGCCGAGATCCGCCAGGCCGTGCGCCGGGTGGCCGACAAGCTGCTCCACGAGCCCACGGTCCGGGTCAAGGAGCTCGCCAACGAGCAGGGGGCGATCTCCTACGAGCGTGCGCTCGCCGAGCTCTTCGCGCTCGATCCCGACGCCGTCTCCGCCGTCACCCGCCCCGGCGGCGCCACCGGGGGAGGGGTCTCGTGAGCGAGCGCCCCCTGCGCATCGGCACCCGCGCCAGCGCCCTGGCCACCACCCAGTCCGGCCACGTCGCCGACGCCGTGCGGGCCCGGCTGGGCCGCGAGGTCGAGCTGGTCGAGATCACCACCGACGGCGACCGCTCCCAGGCCGCCGGCACCTCGCTGGTCGGCTCGGCCACCGGCGTGTTCGTCGGGGCCCTGCGCGAGGCGCTGCACGACGGTCGGGTCGACATCGCCGTGCACTCCCTCAAGGACCTGCCCACCGCCCCCGCCCCGGGCCTGGTCGTGGCCGCGATCCCGCCGCGCGAGGACCCGCGCGACGTCGTGGTCGCCCGCGACGGCCTGACCCTCGGCGAGCTGCCCGTCGGCTCGCGCGTGGGCACCGGCTCCCCGCGCCGGGTGTCGCAGCTGCACGCGCTCGGCCTGGGCCTGGAGCTGGTGCCGGTGCGCGGCAACGTCGACACCCGCATCGCGAAGGTGCGCGACGGCGAGCTCGACGCCGTCGTCCTGGCGCGGGCGGGCCTGGCCCGACTGGGTCGCGCCGAGGAGGCCACCGAGGTGCTCGACCCGCTGCAGGTGCTGCCCGCCCCCGGGCAGGGCGCCCTGGCGATCGAGTGCCGCGCCGACGACGACCTCGCCACGGCCCTGGCCGTGCTGGACGACCCCGCCACCCGCGCCGCGGTGGAGGCGGAACGAGCCGTGCTCGCCACCCTCGAGGGGGGCTGCTCCGCACCGATCGGGGCGCTCGCCGAGGTCGTGGAGGGCGAGGACGGCGATGAGCTGTGGGTGCGCGCGATCGCGCTCTCCCGTGACGGGGCGCTGTCGGTGCGGATGTCCGCCTCCGGCGCCCCCGCCGACGCCGCCGGCGTCGGCATCCGTCTGGCGGGCGAGATGCTCGCCGACGGCGCAGGACAGTTGGAAACCGAGGAATAGGGTGCAGAACCGATGACGCGTGCAACGACCGCCGACGCCAGCCTGACCGCCGCCGAGCGGGTGGCCAGGGCGTGGGTCTCGTTCGTGGGCAGCGGCCCCGGCGACCCCGACCTGCTCACCGTGCGGGCCGTGGAGCTGCTGCGCCGCGCCGACGTGGTGATCACCGAGTCGCCCGAGCACACCGAGCTCGTGCGGGCGCTGGTGCCCGGCGAGGCCGGCCCCGAGCTGGTCGACGGCGGCTTCGGTGAGGACGGCCAGCCGCTCACCCACGCCGCCCGGGCCAAGGTCGTGGTCAAGCAGGCCAAGCGCGGACTCCACGTCGTGCGCCTGCTCACCGGCGACCCCTTCCTCTACGCCTCCGGGCCCGAGGAGGCCCAGGCCTGCGCCAAGGGCGGGATCGGCTTCGAGATCGTGCCGGGCGTCTCCTCGGTGGCCGCGGTGCCGGCCTACGCCGGGATCCCGCTCACCACCAAGGACCACCGCGAGATCACCGTGATCACCTGCGGCGACGCCGCCGCCTCGCGCATCGACTGGGCGCGCCACGCCGGTGACGACACCCTGGTGCTGCTCTCGGCGGTCGGGCAGATCGGCGACATCGCCGCCGCGCTGATGGCGGCCGGTCGGCCCGCCGACACCCCCGTCGCGATGACCCGCGTGGGCACCAGCACCGAGCAGCAGAGCGTGGCCTCCACCCTGGAGCACATCGTCGCCGACGCCCGGGCCGCACGGATGTCGCCGCCGGCGATCACCGTCATCGGCCACGTCGTCGACCTGCGCACCACGCTGTCGTGGTTCGAGACCAAGCCGCTGTTCGGCTGGAAGGTGCTCGTGCCGCGCACCAAGGACCAGGCGGCGTCGCTGTCGCTGGGCCTGCGCGGCCACGGCGCCGTGCCGGTGGAGGTGCCCACGATCTCGGTCGAGCCCCCGCGCAACCCCCAGCAGATGGACAAGGCCGTGCGCGGCTTGGTCGAGGGTCGCTACGAGTGGATCGCCTTCACCTCGGTCAACGCCGTCAAGGCGGTGCGGGAGAAGTTCGAGGAGTACGGCCTGGACGCCCGCGCCTTCTCCGGGCTCAAGATCGCCGCGGTGGGCGAGAAGACCGCCGCTGCGATCGCCGACTGGGGCCTGCGCGCCGACCTCGTGCCGAGCGGGGAGCAGTCCGCCGCCGGTCTGCTGGCCGACTGGCCGGAGTACGACGAGCTGCTCGACCCCATCAACCGGGTGTTCCTGCCGCGCGCCGACATCGCCACCGAGACCCTGGTGGCCGGCCTCATCGAGCTGGGCTGGGAGTGCGACGACGTCACCGCCTACCGCACCGTGCGGGCCGCCCCGCCGCCGGCGCCGGTGCGGGACGCGATCAAGACCGGCAAGTTCGACGCCGTCGTGTTCACCTCCTCCTCCACCGTGCGCAACCTGGTCGGCATCGCCGGCAAGCCGCACCCCTCCACCGTGATCGCGGTGATCGGTCCGGCCACCGCCAAGACCGCCGAGGAGCACGGCCTGCGGGTCGACGTCATGGCCCCCAAGCCCGACGTCGAGGTGCTCGTCGACGCCCTGGCCGACTTCGGTGCCGCGCGCCGGTCCGCGCTGGTCGAGGCCGGTGAGCCCGTGACCAAGCCGTCGGACCGCAAGCCCAGCAGCCGTCGGCGGGCCTCGTCGCGATGACCGGACCGGGGCCGGTCGGGGCGGGTCCGCGCATCCGGCCCCGCCGGCTGCGCGCCACCCCGGCCCTGCGTCGGCTGGTCTCGGAGACGTCCTTCGAGGCCCGGCAGCTGGTGCTGCCGGTCTTCGTCGCCGAGGGGCTCACCACCCCCCGACCGATCTCCTCGATGCCGGGCGTCGTGCAGCACACTCGCGACTCGCTGCGCGCGGCCGCCGTGGAGGCCGCGGAGCTGGGTCTGGGCGGGCTGATGATCTTCGGGGTGCCGGCCAGCAAGGACGCGGTCGGCTCCGGTGCCGTGGACCCCGAGGGGATCCTCAACGTCGCGATCGCCGACGTCGTCGCCGAGGTCGGCGACGCGCTGCCGGTGATGGCCGACCTGTGCCTGGACGAGTTCACCGACCACGGCCACTGCGGCGTGCTCACCGACGCCGGCGAGGTCGACAACGACGCCACCCTGGCCATCTACGCCGAGATGGCCCTGGCCCAGGCCCGCGCCGGGGTCCGGCTCGTCGGTCCCAGCGGCATGATGGACGGCCAGGTGCGGGTCATCCGCGACGCCCTCGACGCCGCCGGCCACCACGACGTCGCCGTG
This sequence comes from Nocardioides sp., assembly GCF_964228225.1. Taxonomy (GTDB): domain Bacteria; phylum Actinomycetota; class Actinomycetes; order Propionibacteriales; family Nocardioidaceae; genus Nocardioides. The sequence continues at coordinate 450 of NZ_CAXQZB010000053.1, read as the reverse complement.
CTCGCCTACGCCGCGAAGTACGCCTCGGCGTTCTACGGACCGTTCCGCGAGGCGGTCGACTCCTCGCTGCAGGGCGATCGCCGCACCTACCAGCAGGATCCCGCCAACGCCCGCGAGGGTGTGCGCGAGGCCCTGCTCGACGTCGCCGAGGGGGCGGACCTGGTGATGGTCAAGCCCGCCCTGGCCTACCTCGACGTGCTGCGCCAGGTGCGCGACGCCGTGCCGGTGCCCGTGGCGGCCTACAACATCTCGGGCGAGTACGCGATGGTCGAGGCCGCCGCCGCCAACGGCTGGATCGACCGTGAGGCCGCGCTGATGGAGACCCTGCTCGCCATCCGTCGGGCCGGTGCCGACGTGATCCTCACCTACTGGGCCGCCGAGGCCGCCCGCCTCCTGGCCCGCTGATCCACGTCGCAACACGCGACAAGTGCAGCGCCGGGCTAGCGAGGG
>NZ_CAXQZB010000052.1:0-109753 GCF_964228225.1 Nocardioides sp. | reverse complement strand
CGCACGCGCTTGTACTTGCCGCAGTAGCACTCCCAGTCCCGGGTGGGACCGAAGATCTTCTCGCAGAAGAGGCCGTCACGCTCGGGCTTGAGCGTGCGGTAGTTGATGGTCTCCGGCTTCTTGACCTCGCCGTGGCTCCAGGTGCGGATGTCCTCCGCGGTGGCCAGGCCGATCTGAAGCTGGTCGAAGAAGTTCACGTCGAGCACGGTGGCTGCAACCCTTCGTAGTTACTCAAAGCAGATAAGAGATGGCGGAGGTCGATGCCCCCGGGACCCCGGCCGGCGCGGTGTGCACCGCGGCGCGGCCGGGATCGTGGGCGGGTCAGACCTCTTCGACCGAGCTGGGCTCGCGGCGGGAGAGATCGATGCCGAGCTCCTCGGCGGCGCGGAAGACGTCCTCCTCCGCGTCGCGCATCTCGATCGTGGTGCCGTCCTGCGAGAGCACCTCGACGTTGAGGCAGAGCGACTGCATCTCCTTGACGAGCACCTTGAACGACTCGGGGATGCCCGAGTCGGGGATGTTCTCGCCCTTGACGATGGCCTCGTAGACCTTGACACGACCGGGGACGTCGTCGGACTTGATGGTGAGCAGCTCCTGCAGCGCGTAGGCCGCGCCGTAGGCCTCCATCGCCCACACCTCCATCTCGCCGAACCGCTGGCCACCGAACTGGGCCTTACCGCCCAGCGGCTGCTGCGTGATCATCGAGTACGGGCCGGTCGAGCGCGCGTGGATCTTGTCGTCGACCAGGTGGTGCAGCTTGAGGATGTACATGTAGCCCACCGAGACCGGGTCCGGGAACGGCTCGCCGGAGCGGCCGTCGAAGAGCCGCGCCTTGCCGGTCTCGTCGATCATCCGCACGCCGTCGCGGTTGGGGATCGTGGCCCCGAGCAGACCGGTGATCTCGTCCTCGCGGGCACCGTCGAACACCGGGGTCGCGACCGGGGTGTTGGGCTCGGCGGTGTCGGCGTGGATCTTGATCAGCCGCTGCTTCCAGTCCGCGTCGTCGGGCGCACCGGAGAGGTTGAGGTCCCAGCCCTGCTTGGCCAGCCAGCCCAGGTGCAGCTCGAGGATCTGGCCGATGTTCATGCGTCGCGGGACACCGAGCGGGTTGAGGATCACGTCGACCGGGGTGCCGTCGTCCATGAACGGCATGTCCTCGATCGGCAGGATCTTGGCGATGACGCCCTTGTTGCCGTGGCGGCCGGCGAGCTTGTCGCCCACCGAGATCTTGCGCTTCTGCGCCACGTAGACGCGGACCAGCTGGTTCACGCCCGGGGGCAGCTCGTCGCCGTCCTCGCGGTCGAAGACCCGCACGCCGATGACGGTGCCGGACTCACCGTGGGGCACCTTCATCGAGGTGTCGCGGACCTCGCGCGCCTTCTCACCGAAGATCGCGCGCAGCAGCCGCTCCTCGGGGGTCAGCTCGGTCTCGCCCTTGGGCGTGACCTTGCCGACCAGGATGTCGCCCGTGGTGACCTCGGCGCCGATGCGGATGATGCCGCGCTCGTCGAGGTCGGCCAGCATCTCCTCGGAGACGTTGGGGATGTCGCGGGTGATCTCCTCCGGACCCAGCTTGGTGTCGCGGGCGTCGACCTCGTGCTCCTCGATGTGGATCGAGGTGAGGATGTCCTCCTGCACCAGGCGCTGGCTGAGGATGATCGCGTCCTCGTAGTTGTGGCCCTGCCACGGCATGAACGCGACGAGCAGGTTCGTGCCCAGCGCCATCTCGGCCTGGTCGGTGCACGGACCGTCGGCGATCGGGCTGCCGACCTCGACGCGGTCGCCCTCGACCACCAGCGGGCGCTGGTTGATGCAGGTGCCCTGGTTGGAGCGGCGGAACTTGGCCAGCTTGTAGGTGGTGTAGGTGCCGTCGTCGTTCATGGTCTCGACGAGGTCGGCGGAGACCTCCTTGACCACACCGGCGTGCTCGGCCACCACGACGTCGCCGGCGTCGACGGCGGCGCGGTACTCGATGCCGGTGCCGACCAGCGGGGCGTCGGACTTGATCAGCGGCACGGCCTGACGCTGCATGTTGGCGCCCATGAGCGCGCGGTTGGCGTCGTCGTGCTCGAGGAACGGGATCAGTGCGGTCGCGACCGACACCATCTGGCGCGGCGAGACGTCGATGTAGTCGACCTCGGCGGCCGCGACCTCGGAGACCTCGCCGTGGCGCTGGCGCACCAGCACGCGGTCGTCGACGAAGCGGCCGGCCTCGTCGAGGGTCGCGTTGGCCTGCGCGATGACGTAGCGGTCCTCGTCGTCGGCGGTGAGGTAGTCGATCTGGTCGGTGACCCGGCCGGCCTCGACCTTGCGGTACGGGGTCTCGATGAAGCCGAACGGGTTGATCCGGCCGAAGGAGGCCAGCGAGCCGATCAGACCGATGTTCGGGCCCTCGGGGGTCTCGATGGGGCACATGCGGCCGTAGTGCGACGGGTGGACGTCGCGGACCTCCATGCCGGCGCGGTCGCGGGACAGACCGCCGGGGCCGAGGGCGTTGAGACGACGCTTGTGCGTCAGGCCCGCGATCGGGTTGGTCTGGTCCATGAACTGGCTCAGCTGCGAGGTGCCGAAGAACTCCTTCAGCGCCGCGACGACGGGGCGGATGTTGATCAGCGACTGCGGGGTGATGGCCTCGACGTCCTGGGTGGTCATCCGCTCGCGGACCACGCGCTCCATGCGCGCCAGGCCGGTGCGCAGCTGGTTCTGGATCAGCTCGCCCACCGTGCGCATGCGCCGGTTGCCGAAGTGGTCGATGTCGTCGGCCGCGACCTCGAGCTCACCGTGGGGGGTCTCGATGCTGGCCCGGTCGTCGTGCAGCGCCACGATGTAGCGGATCGCGGCGACGATGTCGGCGATCGTGAGGGTCTGCTGGTCGAAGGCCTGCTCCGCGCCGAGCTTCTTGTTGATCTTGTAGCGACCGACCTTGGCGAGGTCGTAGCGCTTGGGGTTGAAGTAGTAGTTCTTCAACAGGGTGAGGGCGGCCTCGCGCGTGGGCGGCTCGCCGGGACGCAGCTTGCGGTAGATGTCGAGCAGCGCGTCGTCGGGACCCTGGGTGTGGTCCTTCTCCTCGGTGAGCTGGATGGACTCGAAGGAGCGGAGGTCGGCCATGACCGCCTCGTAGTCGTACTCCTCGCCGAGCTCCTCGGCCACGGCCTGGAGGGCCTTGAGCAGCACCGTGATGTTCTGCTTGCGCTTGCGGTCCAGGCGCACGCCGACCATGTCGCGCTTGTCGATCTCGAACTCGAGCCAGGCGCCGCGGCTGGGGATGATGCGAGCGGTGAAGACGTCCTTGTCGGACACCTTGTCCAGGCTGCGCTCGAAGTAGACGCCGGGGCTGCGGACCAGCTGGCTGACCACGACGCGCTCGGTGCCGTTGATGACGAAGGTGCCCTTGGGGGTCATGAGCGGGAAGTCGCCCATGAAGACCGTCTGGCCCTTGATCTCACCGGTGTCGTTGTTGGTGAACTCGGCGGAGACGTAGAGGGGCGCGGAGTAGGTGAAGTCCTTCTCCTTGCACTCCTCGATCGAGTACTTGGGGTCGTAGAAGACCGGGTTCTCGAACGAGAGCGACATCGTCTCGGAGAAGTCCTCGATCGGGGAGATCTCCTCGAAGATCTCCTGCAGACCGGACTTCGGCGAGACATCCTCGCCGGCGGTCTGACGCGCCGCGACCTCGGCCTTCCACGCCTCGTTGCCGATCAGCCAGTCGAAGCTGTCGGTCTGGAGGGAGAGGAGCTGGGGAACCTCGAGGGGCTCGGAGATCTTCGCGAACGAGATGCGGCGGTTGGTGGCGGAACTGGCGGAGCTGCGCGCGGCCAAGAGACGTCCTTCGACTTCAAACGCGGTGGAGAGCGTCTACCCACCCCGGCTTCGGCCACCGGGCAGGCCGAAGAGTATTTGAGGGCAAACGCAAAGCGCCACGTTACCCGACGCGGGCGCGCGCATCAACCCCGCGGCGCTGGTGTTCGCTGGACGTGTCGGAATCATGACCCTCGCGGGCGACAGGGTCAAGCACCGAGGGGTGCCCCCGCGGTGCGGCCCGCGCCACACCGCGTCCCGTCCCGGGGCCGTCGGACCGCCGTCGGACCCGCGTCGGACCCGCGTCGGACCCGGGGCCGGACCCGGGCCGGCGTCAGTCGGTGCAGGCCCCGCCGTCCTGGGTGACCAGGCAGCCGACCAGCCAGCGGTCGCCGCTGCGCACCATCTGCAGGGTCACGAAGTCCTTGTACTCCACCGTGCGGGTGGAGTTCTGGGTGGGCCGGTTCACGAACACCAGCACGTCGACGCGGTCCGGGCCGGTGCGCACGATCGAGGAGGCCACCAGGCGGGTGGTCACGATCGTCCTGCTCTGCGGTGCCAACTCGGTGATGTAGGCGTCGAAGTTGCGCGTGTACTCCTCGGCGTAGGCCGGGGTGAGGTAGGAGACGGCCGCGGCCCGCGAGGCGTCGAGGTCGCGGTAGTCGTAGGACAGCACCGGCACGACGGCGGCCTCGGCGGCCGCCCGTGCCGCGGTGACCTCGGCGGCGTCGGGCAGGGTCGAATCGGTCTCGGCGGTGTCGGGACGCAGGACCACCGCGACGACGGTGAAGGCGAGCAGCACCACCGCCACGGCGGCGGCGATCACGGCACGACGCGGGGCGGCCGGGGCCGCGTCCCCGGTCGGCTCCGCCGCCGGCTCATCGGTGGGCGGGGCGGGCTTGTCCAGCCGGATCGCCTCGGTCGGGGCCGGGTCGCCGGAGGCCGTGTCCGCGGCCGGCCCGGGCCCGGCGGCGAGCGGCACGTCGGCCGACGCCTCGGGTCCGGCGGGCTCGGCGGGCTCGGCGGGCTCGGCGGGGGTCAGGGTCGCGTCGTAGGCGGCGCGGGCCTCGGCGTCGAGCAGGACCTCGGCGGCCTGCGTGGCGAGCCGGAAGCGCCGGTCCGCGGGAGTGCGACCGGCCGTCTCGGCCTGCCAGGCGGCCTCGATCTCGGCGGTGGTGGCGCTCGGCGCGACCCCGAGGACGTCGTACCAGCTCGGGCCGTTCATCGGGCGCCTCCGGTGGCCTGGCCGCTCGGGCGCGGGGAGGCCGGGCCGCTCGGCTGGCCGGTGGGCTGCTGCGTCGACTGCGGCGTCGGCTGCGGCGTCGGCTGGGGGGTGGGCTGCGGGGTCGCGCCGCCGGTGCTCTCGGGCACGCCGGTGACGGGCACGAAGCCGTCGACCAGCCAGCTGCCGTCGGTGCGCACGAGGTCGACCTGCCAGCGGAACGGCGTCGGGTCGAACTCCACCCGGCCCTCCTGGCGGGAGTCGGGCACCGAGGCGGTGAGGGCTCCGGCCACGAGCACGGTCGCGGTATCGGCGTCGAGGCTCTGGGTGCCGGTGGCGAAGATCTTCACCGTGCGTCCGGCGCCGGCCTGCGCCACGCTCTGCTCCGCCAGGGGCAGGCCCTGGTTCTCGAAGTCGACGGCGAACTTGGGGGTGATCACCTCGCGGACCCGGTCGGCGTAGGCGGTCAGGGTGCCGTCCTCGCCGAGGTCCTCGGGGCCGTAGGTGTTGATGCGCAGCACGAACTGGTCGGCCTGGCGCATCACGGTCTCCCGCAGGGCGGGGTCGTCGGCGGTGCCGTCGGCGTCCGGGGAGACCCCGACCAGCGAGGCGACCCGGTCGACGGGACCGCCCGACGCCGTCGCCACGAGCACGCCCAGCACCACCAGGCAGGCCAGGGCCACGACGGCCGCGACCGCCGTGACCACCACCGGCCCGCGCGGGGCCGGGGACGCAGGACCGCCCGGTGCCGCTACTTCCCCGCCGTCAACGGCTCGAGGTACAGCCACGTCCATGCATCCTTCCCGAACGACCGGGGGGCCACGCTATCGGGAGCGTCCAAGCCGGCCGGCTGCTGGTCGTCACCCCAGGCGAGGTCGCCGGTCTCGGGGTCGTAGCTGGCCACGACCTGCTCGCCGTAGTCCGGGCCGACCCGCGGGATGTTCTGGGCACCGCGGGCGTTGGTGACCGCGGCGGGCTCCGTGCAGCGCGCGTCGAGGTTCATCGGCCGGTTGCTGCCGTCCGACGGCGGCCGCCGGTCGGTGCCCTTGTAGCCCTCGTAGCACACGGCCTTGTTCGTGATGATCATGCCGAAGTGCGCGTCGTAGAGACCCGTCACCGGGTCCTTGGAGACCACGCTGAAGCCGCCCTCGACCACGTAGGGGTAGATCACGAAGACCTGCTGGATGCCGGGCAGGTACTTCGTGACGACCTCACCGGTGGTGACCAGGTTGTTCAGCAGGGCGCTGAGGTCGACCTTGTTGTCCTCGAGGAAGCCGCGCAGCTGGTTGGCGGCGAAGGACCCGTTGTCGATGACGTTCTCGAGGTCGCCGTTCGCGCCGGCCAGGGTGTCGCTGAACAGCGAGAGCTGGTCGGCGAAGGTGCGCAGCGAGGACTCGCTGGCGATCTGGCCGTCGAGCACGACGTTGCCGTCCTGGATCAGCTTGGTGGTGATGTCGAGGTTGTCCGAGGCGGTCTCGACGAAGCTGCTCGTGGTGTCGAGGATCGTCTGCAGGTCGTCGCCGGTCCCGGCGAAGGCCTTGCCCAGCTCGTCGACGGTGGTCGCGAGGGCGTCCTTGTCCACCGAGCTGACGGTGTTCGACAGGTTCGTGAGCAGCGTGGTGGTGGGCAGCGGGGTCCGGGTGTTCTCGACCGGGATCTGCGACCCCTCCTCCAGCACCGGGCCGTCGGCGACCTGGGGCTGCAGCTCGACGAACTGCTCACCGACCGCCGAGCGGTTGCCGACCACCGCGAGGGTGTCGGCCGGGATGTCGTCGTGGCTGTTCTCGATCGCCAGCACGACGTCCACGCCGTCGGCGGTGAGGACCATGTCCGAGACCTGGCCGACCGCGACGCCGCGGTAGGTGACCTCGGCGCCGGTGAACACGCCGCCGGACTCGCTGAAGTGGGCCACCACCCGGTAGTCGGTGTCGAGGAAGAGCTTGTCGAGCCGCGCGTAGCGCGCGCCGACGTAGGTGACGCCGAGCAGGGTGATGACGACGAAGACCAGCAGCTGGATCTTGGTCCGACGGGTGATCATCGCAGCACCATCCCGGGGATCATCAGGCCCACGAGGGCCGGGTCGTAGAGGTCCATGAGCTCACCCACGGTGTAGCTGCGGGTGGTCGACGTGCCGGTGGCGGCCGCGCCGGTCGCGGGCCGGTTCAGCAGGCCGCCGAGGCCGCCCGTCAGTCCCCCGGTCAGGCCGCCGACGACGCCGCCGAGCCCCCCGGTGCCGCCCTGGCCGCCGGAGGCACCGAGCCGGCCGCACAGCAGCGGCAGGCGCGGGCTGATGTTGTCGCAGACCGAGCCGATGATGCCGGCCGGCAGCGCCTGGCAGGTGCGGAAGGAGGGGTTGTTCACGCACGCGGCGATCGCGTCCTGGGCGTCCTCGCACAGTCCGGTGACGTCGATGCTGCCCAACGGGCTGTCGGCGGGGATCGCCGAGAGCGGGTCGCACGGGATCCCGGGCAGGTCCGGCGGGTCGGTGAGGTCGATGTCGAGCTGCACCGAGAGGTTGGTGTAGTCGCCCATCTGGAGCCGGTCGGCGACCACCGGGTCGCGGCCGACCACCTCGTCCACGAAGGGGTAGGTGAGCGCGACGTTGAAGGAGTCCACGAGGTTCTGGCCGGAGTCGGCGAGCTGGGTGAGCACCGGCTCGAGCTGACGGATCGTCTCGATCGTCGACTCCTTGGAGCGCTCGATCACCCGGGTGCCGATGCCGCCGAGCTTCTCCAGCGCCTGCAGCATCTTCACCAGGTCGCCGCGCTGGGCGTCGAGGGAGTCCAGCGCGCTGGGCAGCTCGTCGAGGGCGTTCTCGATGCTGCCGATCTGTCCGCGAGCGGTGACGGCGAGCCGGTTGAGGGCCTCGATCGCGTTGACGATGTCGGCCTTGTTGCGGTCGAGCTGACCGGTGAACACGGCCAGCTGGTTGAGGGCCGACTTCGCGGCCTCCTCGCGGCCGCCGAGCGCCTTGTTGAGCTCCTGGGCGATCGTCTTGACCTTGGCGATGCCACCGCCGTTGAGCACCAGGCTCAGCGCGCTGAACACCTCCTCGACCTCCGGGTTGCGCCCGGTGCGCTCGATCGGGATCACGGCGTCGTCGGTCAGGCGCTCGGAGGACGCGCCGGTCTCCGGGGCGGACAGCGACACGAACTTCTCGCCGAGCAGGCTGGTCTGCCGGATGGTGGCGACGGCGTTGGCCGGCAGGTCGACGTCGTCGCGCAGGGTCAGCTCGACCTTGGCGGTGTAGCCGTCCAGCTCGACGTCGGTGACCTGGCCGACGCTGAGGTCGTCGACCTTGACCGAGCTCTTGGGCACCAGGTCCAGCACGTCGTTGAAGTAGACGGTGACGTTGATCGGGTCGTCGCCGACGTCGGTGCCGCCCGGCAGGGGAAGCTGGTAGACGTCGACGCCGCAGCCGCTGAACGCCAGGGTGCCGACGAGCAGGGCCAGGCCGGCCCGCACGCCGCGACCGGGGATCCGTGCGCGCATCACTTGCTCCTCCCGAGGATGCCGCCGAGGCTGGGATCGGACTCCGCGGTGACGGAGGTGCCGGTGCCGGGCCCGAACGGGCTGGTGCGCGGCAGGCCGAGGCTGTCGACGAGGTCGCACAGCCGGCCGTTGGGGTCGTTCGCCGCGAGCAGCGAGCACAGCAGGAGCGTCGGGTTGTTCGCGATCTCCTTCTCGAGGTTGCCGATGTTGGCGTTGGTGTCGAGGGTGCCGGTGTCGGGGTTGTAGGTCAGCGCGAGGTTGTTCAGCGCGACGGGGGCGGTCCTCAGCACCTCGGCGAGGTTGTCGCGCTGGCGCACGAGCACCTGCACGACGCGGTTGAGGCCGGTGATGTTCTTGCCCAGCAGGTCGCGGTTCTCGGCGACGAAGCCGCCCACCTCGTCCAGCGCGACACCGAGGTTGCGCAGGGCGGTGGCGAGGTCGTCGCGCTCGTCGGCGAGCAGCCCGGAGACGCGGCCGAGGGAGTCGTTGAACTGCTGCACGGTGTCGTCGTTGTCGGCCAGGGTGGTGATGAACTGCTGCAGCTCGGCGGTGGCGCCGAACAGCTCGTCCTTGTTGTCGTCGAGGGTCTGGCTCAACGTCGCGAAGTCACGCACGGTCTGGTTGAACTTCTCGCCCTGACCGCTGAAGTTGGCCGCCGTGACCTGCAGCAGGTCGGTGAGCGCGCCGGTGCGGTTCGCTCCGGTCGGGCCGAGCGCGACGGTGAGGCGGTCGAGGCTGGCGTAGATGTCGTCGAGCTCGAGCGGCACCTCGGTGCGGGCCATGTCGAGGCTGGCGTTGTCCTCCAGCTCCTCCCCCGACTTGTAGGCCGGGGTCAGCTGGATGTAGCGGTCGCCGACGATCGAGGGCGCGATGATCACCGCGGAGGCGCGGCTGGGGATCTTCACGTCGGCGTCGTAGGTCATCTCGACCCGGACCTTGTCGCCCTCGGGCACGACGGAGTCGACGGTGCCGATGCGCACTCCCAGCACCCGCACGTCGCTGCCCTCGTAGAGCGAGACGGTGCGCGGGAAGTAGGCCGTGAGCTTCTTCTGGCCGCCGTCGCCCCCGCCGAGCAGGACCACGGCCGCCCCGATCACCAGGGCGACGATCAGCAGGGGCGCCGCCACGCGGCGCAGCGTGCCGGTGAGCGCGTTCGTCGATGCGGTGGCCATCAGCCAGCTCCTCCGGTGAGGCTCGGGATCGGCGGCAGGTTCGAGATGTAGGTGTCGAACCACGGGCCCGTGCCGAGGGTGTTGGTGAACACCCGGTAGAACGGCGCCATCAGGCGCAGCGACCGGTCGAGGTTGTTCTCGTTCTTGTTCAGGACGTCCAGGACGCTCTTGAGGTCGGCCAGGGCCGGCTTGAGGTCCTCGCGGGAGTCGCGGGCGAACGCCGTGAGCTCGGTGGAGATCTCCGAGGTCGCGACCAGCAGCTGGTGCACCTGCTCGCGGCGCTGCAGCAGCGCCTCGAAGAGCACGTCGGCGTCCTTCATCAGCGAGATCAGGTCGGTGTCGCGGTCGTCGAGCACCGAGGTGACCCGCTTGAGGTTGACGAGCAGGGAGTTGATCTGGTCGTCGCGCGCCGCGAGGTTGCGCGAGAGCCGGGAGACCCCGTCCAGGGCGCCCCGGAACTCCTCGGGCGTGTTGCGCGACAGGTCGGCCAGCGTGGTGAGCGACCGGGCCAGCTGGTCGGTGTCGATGCCGGTGGCCGAGGACTCACCGATCGTGTCGGCGAGGCCCTCGAAGGCGTCGACGACGTCGAACGGCGAGGAGGTGCGCTCCACGGGGATGACGTCGTCGGGCTCGAGCTCGCCGTCGCCGGCGGGCTGCAGCGCCACGAACATCGCCCCGAGCAGGGTCTTGATCCGGATGGCGGCACCGGTCTGCGCGCCGAGGTCCTCGTCGTTCTCCATGCGGAACCCGACCCGCACGACGCCGTCGACCAGCTCGATCGTCTCGACCTTGCCGACCCGCACGCCGGCGACCCGGACCTCGTCGCCCGTCTTGAGGCCGCCGGCCTCGCTGAACTCGGCGTAGTAGACGTCGCCGCCGCCGATGATCGGCAGCTTGCCGGCCTGCAGGGCCACGGCGATCAGGAGCACCAGGGTGAGGATGCTCGCCGCCCCGATGATGATCGGGTTGCGCTCGCGGAAGGGCTTCATCGCCATCTCAACTCCTCGCCAGGTCGCATCGCTCGCCACCGATGAAGCCCGCGGGCGGCGCGATGTCCACGCGGCGGCCCGGGAGCTGGATGGTGCCCTTGAAGTCGCACAGGTAGAAGTTGAACCACGAGCCGTAGATCGCCGTGCGGCCGACCTTCTCGAGCTTGATGGGCAGCACCTGCAGCGCGCGGTCGATCTCGGCCTTGCCCTGGTCGAGGTTGCGCGCCAGGCGGCGCAGCTGGGCGATGTCGCGCACGAACGGCGCGCGGATGTTCTTCACCAGGTCGGCGGTCTGCACCGAGAGGTCGGTGATCTGGTCGAAGGAGTCCAGGATCGCCTCGCGGTCGTCCTTGAGACCGGACACCAGGTTCTTGAAGCTGATGATCAGCGCCGACAGCTCCTCGTCGCGGTCGCCGATGCGCTCCAGCACGACGTTGAGGTTGTCCAGCAGCTGACCGATCACGGCGTCGCGGTCGGCAAGGGTCGAGGTGACCGAGGCGGTGGAGGAGAGCAGGCTCTCCAGCGTGCCGCCCTCGCCCTGGAAGACCTGGACGACCTCGAAGGACAGCTTGTTGAGGTCGTCGGGGCTCAGCGCCTCGAACAGCGGCTTGAAGCCGTCGAAGAGCACGGTGAGGTCGAGCGCCGGCTGGGTCTGGCTCACCGGGATCGTCGCGTCGGCCGGCAGGACGTCGGTGTCGCCGATCCCCTGGGTGACCGAGAGGTAGCGCTGGCCCACGAGGTTGCGGTAGCGGATCGCGACCTGGCTGGCGCGGTCCAGCGTGGTGCCCTCCTGGACGGAGAAGGTGATCATCGCCTGCTTCACCGCGCTGTCGGCCTCGGCGTCGACGATCTCGATGTCCTGCACCGAGCCCACCTTCACGCCCGCGATGCGCACGTCGTCGCCCGGGAAGACGCCGGTGGCGTCGGTGAACACGGCCTTGTAGGAGCGGGTCGAGGCGAAGTTGAGGTTGCCGATGAGGATCACCAGCACCCCGGTGGCCATCGAGGTCACGAGGATGAAGATCAGCAGCCGGACGAGGTCGCCGGAGGTCTTCTTGTCGAGCAGCTTCATCGCAGGGTCACCTCCGCGCCGCGCGCCATCGGGCCGAGCAGGAGCGGACCGAGGTCGCCCACCTGCTCGGGGGTGATGCCGAGGGTCGGGGCGATCAGACTCCGGTACAGGTCGAACTCCTCGGGGCTGTTGGCGTAGCCGGCGCCCGAGGGCACGCTGGCGCCGAACTGCGGGGCGACCCGCTCGGTGCCCTTGCCGGTGGGGCTGTCGACGCCGTCGTCGAAGTTCGGCTGGCGCTTGACCGGGTTGGCCTGGCTCCACGGCGGGTTGGGCAGGTTCACGCACGACGGGCCGCGGTTCTCACCGATCCGCGGCTTGTCGGCCGGAGTGTAGGCCCGCGGCTGGCGCGGCAGGGTCTCGAGCACGATGTGCAGCTTGAAGTCGCGGAACGCCTCGGCCTGCAGCTTGCCGACCTTCACCAGGCCCTCGGTCAGGCAGGGGAAGATCGTGGAGTAGCGGGAGAACACCCGCAGCTGTGCGGTGGAGAGCTCACCCGCCCGCACCAGCGCCTCCTCGTTGTCGGTGAGGAAGATCCGGGCGGTGTCGGCCAGGCTCGCGACGTCGTCGTAGAGCCGGGTGACCTGGGAGGAGCGGTCCTCGAGGGTGCCGGTGGTGATCACGGTGTCGTCGAGGATGGAGGCGACCTCGGGCAGGATGTCGGAGTAGGTGTCGGACACCTCGGCGGTCTTGCGCAGGTCCTCCACCAGCTGCGGCAGCTGGGGGTTGAAGCGCTTGAGGTAGGAGTCGAGGGTCTCGATCGTCTCGCCGAGCTGCTCGCCGCGGCCGTCGAGGGCGGTGGCGATGGCGCTCAGGGTCATGTTGAGCTTCTCCGGCTGCACCGCGCGCAGCAGCGGCAGCAGGTCGGAGAGGACCTTCTCGACCTCGACCGGGAGCTCGGTGCGCTCGATGACCGCACCGGCCTGCAGGGTGCCCTCCGGGTCGCCCGGGATGACGAGGTCGACGTACTTCTCGCCGAACAGCGTCTTGGGCACGATCGACCCGGTGACGTTGGCCGGCACCTCCCCGATCTTGTCGGGGTACATCCCGAGCTCGAGGGCGACGCCGTCGGCGTTGGGGGTGAAGTCCAGGACCTCGCCCACGATCACACCGCGGATCTTGACGTCGGCGCGCTTGGGCAGCTGCAGACCGATGGAGCTGGTCTGCAGGGTCACCCGGTCGTAGTCGGTGAACTTCTTGGTGAAGATCGCATAGGTCAGGTAGACCGCCAGCAGCAGCAGGACGAGGAAGGCCACACCCAGTGTCTTGGTGGCTCCGAGGATCCGGTTCAGCACGTCGCGCTCACCCCGCCAGTCTCACGGTTGTCGTTGCTCCCCAGATGGCCATCGAGAGGAAGAGGTCGATCACGTTCACGGCCACGATGCTCGTGCGCACCGCGCGACCCACGGCCACGCCGACGCCGGCCGGACCACCGGAGGCGGTGAAGCCGTAGTAGCAGTGGATCAGGATCACCACGACCGCGAAGACCAGCACCTTGCCGAAGGACCACAGCACGTCGCCGGGGGGCAGGAAGGTGAAGAAGTAGTGGTTGTACGTGCCGGGTGACTGACCGTAGTACTTGGTGATGATCAGCTGGCTGGCGACGTAGGAGGACAGCAGGCCCACCACGTAGAGCGGGATGATCGCGATCAGGCCGCCGACGATGCGGGTGGTGACCAGGTAGGGCATCGAGGGGATGGCCATCACCTCGAGGGCGTCGACCTCCTCGGAGATCCGCATGGCGCCGAGCTGGGCGGTGAAGCCGCAGCCGACCGTGGCGGCCAGCGCGATACCGGCCACCAGCGGGGCGATCTCACGGGTGTTGAAGTAGGCCGAGACGAAGCCCGCCAGCGGTGCGGTGCCGAGCTGGTTCAGCGCGGCGTAGCCCGACAGGCCCACCTGGGCGCCGGTGAAGAAGGTCATGCCGACGATGACGCCGACGGTGCCGCCGATGACGGCGAGCGACCCGGAGCCGAGGGTGACCTCGGCGAGGATGCGCAGCACCTCCTTCGGGTAGCGCAGCACCGAGCGCGGCGTCGCGATGAGCGCACGCAGGTAGAAGGCGAGCTGGCTCCCGAGGTTGTCCAAGGAGTCCAACGGCCGCTGGGCGGCCGACTTGAGCATGCTCATCGACGCATCACACCTTCGGGGGGACGAGCTCGAGGTAGATGGTGCTGAGCGTGAAGTTGACGACGAACAGCAGCAGGAAGGTGATGACCACCGACTCGTTCACCGCATCGCCCACGCCCTTCGGGCCGCCGCCCGCGTTCATGCCCTTGTAGGAGGCCACGATCGCGGCGATCAGACCGAACACCAGCGCCTTGAGCAGGCCGATGTAGAGATCGGGGAGTTGTGCCAGCGCCGTGAAGGAGGCGATGTAGGCACCGGGGGTGCCGCCCTGGAGGACGACGTTGAAGACGTAGCCACCGGCCACGCCGACGACGCTCACCATGCCGTTGAGGAACACCGCGACGAGCATGCAGGCCAGCACGCGGGGCACGACGAGGCGCTGGATCGGGTCGATGCCCAGCACCATCATCGCGTCGAGCTCCTCGCGGATCTTGCGGGCGCCGAGGTCGGCCGCGATCGCGGACCCGCCGGCGCCGGCGATCAGCAGCGCCGTGGCGATCGGTGCGGCCTGTTGGACCACGGCGAGCACGGAGGCGGACCCGGTGAAGGACTGCGCGCCGAACTGCTTGATCAGGCCACCGACCTGCAGCGCGATGACCGCACCGAAGGGGATGGCGACCAGCGCGGTCGGGACGATCGTCACCGAGGCGATGAACCAGGCCTGCTGGATGAACTCGCGCAGCTGGAAGGGACGCCGGAACAGCCCGCGGGCGACGTCCAGTCCGAAGGCGAACAAGGTGCCCGCGGCCCCGATGGGAGCCAGGGCGCGGGTGGTGAGGGAGGACATCGGCGCGGTCAGGTCCCCGGGGTGAGCCCGGCGTTGGCCGAGGCGAAGGATCCCGGGGGCGGGGTGATGCCGTTCTCCCGGCACCACGCCCCCGGCTCACGCTGCGACCGACGCGGGATCCCGTTCGAGGGCTCCAGCTGCAACGGGATCGGCGGCAACGGCGGCAGCTCCTGCCCGCTCTCGGCCGCCAGCTCGTCGGCGTCCTTCTCCTCGCTCATGCCGATCGGACCGATCCGCTGCGCGTTCAGGAACTGACGCACCACCGGCTCCTCACTGGACAGCAGCATCTCCCGCGGACCGAACATCGCCAGGTGCTTGTGGTAGAGCAACCCGATGTTGTCCGGCACCGTCCGCGCCGTGTTGATGTCATGGGTCACGATCAGGAACGTCGCATCGATCTGCGCGTTCAGGTCCACGATCAGCTGGTTCAGGAACGCCGTGCGCACCGGGTCCAGACCCGAGTCCGGCTCGTCGAACAGCACGATCTCAGGGTCCAGGACGAGCGCGCGGGCGAGGCCGGCGCGCTTGCGCATCCCACCCGAGATCTCACCGGGCAGCTTGTCCTCCGCACCCAGCAGACCCACCAGGTCCATCTTCTCCATCACGATGTCGCGGATCTGCGACTCGGACTTCTTGGTGTGCTCACGCAGAGGGAACGCCACGTTGTCGTACAGGTTCATCGACCCGAACATCGCACCGTCCTGGAACAACACCCCGAACAGCTTGCGGATCTCGTACAGGTCCTTCTCCGAGCAGGAGGCGATGTCGACACCCTCGATCACCACCGACCCCCGGTCGGGCTTGAGCAGACCGATGATCGTCTTCAACAGCACCGACTTACCGGTACCCGAGGGGCCCAGCATCACGCAGATCTCACCCGCCGGAACCGTCAGGCTCACATCGCTCCAGATGAGCGACTTCCCGAACGACTTGGTGAGGCCCTCGATCGCGATCTCGACACCCATGTGGCTTTCCCCTTCTCGCACCGCTCGGGCTGTGGACCGCGCCCGTCGGCGCGCACACCCCACTGGTCAGTAACAACGGTCCTGACGCGGTGAGGTTACGCAACTTTGTGCCCGGCGTCACGCGGACGACGGATGGCGATACCGACCCGTGACCAGCGGATGCGCCCGCGCCCGCTCTCCCCCGTTCGGGGGATCTCCTCTCCCGAAGCGGCCCCCGGTGCAGCGCCCTGTTCGACGCAGGGCGACCAGGAGGCCACCGGGGTGGTGTCGGCGGCCGCGCGGGGCGGCGTCGCGCCCCGGGAGACACCCCGCGAACGCGACGAGGCGGTCGCCCCCACCGTGGGGACGACCGCCTCGATCGGGTGCAGGCCGCGACGGGCGCGGCCTGCGAGGGGTCACTTGAGGGTGACGGTGGCGCCGGCGCCCTCGAGGGCCTCCTTGGCCTTGTCCGCGGCCTCCTTGTTGACCTTCTCGAGGATGGCCTTGGGAGCGGCCTCGACCAGCTCCTTGGCCTCCTTCAGGCCGAGCGAGGTGAGGGCGCGCACCTCCTTGATGACGTTGATCTTCTTGTCACCAGCGGACTCGAGGATGACGTCGAACTCGTCCTGGGCAGCGGCCTCCTCGGCGCCACCGGCGGCACCGCCGGCAGCGGGGGCGGCGGCGACGGCCACGGGAGCGGCGGCGGTGACGCCGAAGGTCTCCTCGAACTGCTTCACGAACTCCGAGAGCTCGATGAGGGTCATCTCCTTGAACGCGTCGAGGAGCTCGTCGGTGCTGAGCTTCGCCATGAGGGCGATCCTTTCGTGTGTCGGTCCGGGACGGACCGGGGTTTCAGGTGGTGTGGCGCCTGGATCAGGCGTCGGTGGCCTCGGCCTCGGGCGCGGCGTCGGCGGCGGCCTCCTCGGCGGGCTCGTCGCTGGCGGCGGGCTCGTCGGCGGGGGTCACCTCCTCGGCAGCGGCCTCGGCGGGCGCCTCCTCGGCGGCGGCCGGAGCACCGGCACCACCTGCGAGGATCGAGGGGTCCTCCTCGGCCTTGGCCTGCAGCGCACCCGCGAGACGGGCGGCCTGGGCCAGCGGCGCGTTGAGGAGGTAGACGGCCTGGCTGAGCGAAGCGAGCATCGCGCCCGCCAGCTTGCCGAGCAGGACCTCACGCGACTCGAGGTCGGCGAGCTTGCCGATCTCCGCCGCGTCGAGGATCTGGCCGTCCAGAACGCCACCCTTGATGACCAGGGTGGGGTGGGCCTTGGCAAAGTCACGCAGACCCTTCGCGGCCTCGACGACGTCGCCCGAGATGAAGGCGATCGCGGTCGGACCGGTCAGAAGATCGTCGAAGCCCTCGATCCCCGCCTCCTTGGCGGCGATCTTGGCCAGCGTGTTCTTGACCACGGCGTAGCTGGCGTTCTCTCCGAGGGAGCGGCGCAGGGTCTGCAGCTCCTTCACGGTGAGACCGCGGTACTCGGTCAGCACGGCGCCGACGGCGTCACTGAAGGACTCAGTGATCTCCGCGACGGCGGCCTGCTTGTCTGCCCGCGCCATGGGTCTCCTTCCGGACGTAGGAGACCGCCGCGCCCGTCCCGGTGCCGGACATGCGAAACGCCCTGGGCGCAGGCCGCAGGGCGTGGACGGATCGGGATCCGCGATGCTCTGTCACCTGCGCTGGTCGTCCGCGTGAGCGGCGCCTTCGGTCTCGGCTCGGGAGCCTCGACGACCGGCGGTCTCTGGTTTCAGTGGCCAAGACTAGGTGCGCGGCGGGCGGGCACCAAATCGGGGCCCGGACAGGGCATGGCCGGGGCTCACACGGGGCTCAGACGGGGTCGCCGAGCTGCACCCACAGCGTGAAGCGGTCGGCGCGGTACACGCTGCGCGAGACCTCCACCACCGCCTCGCCGGCCAGCGCGCGCCGCGAGTGGCGCAGCACGACGGCGTCGAGGCCGACCTCGAGCAGCGCGGCCTCCTCCGGCGTGACGCGGTCGGCGGCCACGGAGTCCTCGGCCCAGGTCGGACGCAGCGACCGGGCGGCCAGGGCGTCGTAGAGGCTGGTGGGCATGCCCTGCTGCAGGAAGCCCGGCAGCATCACCTCGTTGAGGTAGGCGTCCTCCAGGCACACCGGCGTGCCGTCGCCGCGGCGCAGCCGGCGCCAGTGGATGACGGCGTCGCCCTCGGTGAGGTTGAGCGCGCGCGCGACGCCGGGACCGGCCTGCTCGCGCCGGGCCAGCAGGGTCTGGGACTCGGCGAGCATCCCGCGCCGGGTCATCTCCTCGGTGAAGCTGGTGATGCGCGAGGGGGCCAGGCGCGGGCGGGACACGAAGGTGCCGCGGCCCGGGATGCGCTCGAGCAGGCCCTCGGACACCAGCGCGTCGAGGGCCTGGCGCACGGTCATCCGCGCCACCCCGAAGCGCTGCACGAGCTCGCGCTCGGACGGGGCCGGCGAGCCGGGCGCTCCCCCGGAGACCAGGCTGCGCACGTACTCACGGATCTGGACGTGCTTGAGCGAACGCCCGGTCGCGATCACGTCCTCCACCCCTCCAGGGTAGGGAGCGCGGGCGGCACCGTCCGCCGATTCACCCAATCCGGACCGTCCGCGCCCCGTCACGCCTGCACGCGTTCCTCCACGCCCGCTCACTCGCTGGCGATCGCCCCCAACACGTCCAGCCGGCCGGCCCGTCGGGCGGGCAGGGCGGCGGCCAGGACGCCGACCAGCACCGCGAGCACGAGGAAGATCGCGAACTGCCCTCCCGGGACCGCGATCACCTCCAGCCCCTCGTCGCGCACCGCGCGCATCAGTGCCAGGCCGAAGCCGGTGCCCAGCACGAGGCCGAGCAGCGCCCCCAGCACCGAGATCGCGACCGACTCCAGCGCGATCATCCGACGCAGCTGCGCCCGGCTGAGCCCCAGGGCGCGCAGCATCCCGATCTCGCGGGTGCGCTCGACCACCGAGAGCGCCAGGGTGTTGACGATGCCGAGCACGGCGATCACCAGGGCCAGCCCGAGCAGGGCGTAGATGATGAGCACGAACTGGTCGATCGGCTCGCGCTGCTCGGCCGCGAACGCCGCCTGGTCCTTGACGGTGACGATGGGCAGCTGGGCCACGACGTCCTCGAGCCCGGCCTGCAGCGTCGTGCGGTCGGCACCGGGTGAGGCGAAGACGACCACGAGGTTGTCCGAGGGCGCATAGCCGCCGGCGTCGAGGTCGGCGATCGTGGCGACCAGCGGGAAGAACACCAGCGGGTTCTCCTCGTAGATCCCGACGACGCGCAGGTCGAGCTCGCCGGTGGGCACGTCCAGCACGACGTCGTCGCCCACCGCGAGGCCCCGGTCCTCGGCGTAGCCCTGCGAGACCAGCAGCGTGCCGGGGCGCAGGTCGTCGGCACCCTGCAGGATCCGCAGCCCGAAGTCGGCGACGTCGTCGGGGGCGATGCCCGCGATGCCCTGCGCGTCGTCGTCGGCGGTGCGCACGAACTGGTAGCGCTGGCGGGCCACGGAGGCCACGCCGTCGAGGTCGGCGACGCGGTCGGCGATCGCGGGGCTGAACCCGGTGCCGAAGACGTTGTTGATCACGAAGTCGCCCACGAAGTTCTCCTCCACCGACGCATCGACCGAGGCCTTGGCCGACGCCCCGACGATCGCCATCGTGCAGGCCAGGGTGAGGCCGATCATCAGGGCGGAGGCGGTGGCGGCGGTGCGGCGCGGGTTGCGGCGGGTGTTCTCCCCCGCGAGCCGGCCCACCGTGCCGAACACCCGGCGGTACAGCGCCGTGGCCGTCGCGAGCACCGGCGCTGCGAGCACGGGGGCGGCGGCGGCCACGCCCAGCAGCACCGCGAGCACCCCGCCGCCGACGTACCAGACGGGGGTGTCGACCTCCACGACGTCGCCGAGGCCGACGACGAGGAGCACCAGGCCCAGCGCCCCCAGCACCGCACCGACCAGCACCCGGGTGCGCAGCGCCGACTCGGGCAGGGCGACGTCGTCGCGCAGCGCCTGCACCGGCGCGATGCGGGTGCTGCGCAGCGCCGGACCCGCGGCCGCCACCATCGTGACCAGCACGCCCACGGCGTAGGCGGCCACGACGGCGTTCACCGGGAACACCAGCGACTGGCCGGAGAGATCGAGGCCGAAGGTGGCGAACAGCGCCCGCAGCCCGAGGGCCAGCAGGTAGCCGAGCCCGAGGCCGAGGGTGGCGCCGAGCGCGCCGACCACGAACGCCTCCAGCTGCACCGAGGTGAGCACCTGGCGCCGCGAGGCGCCCAGGGCGCGCAGCAGCGCGAGCTCGCGGCTGCGCTGGGCCACGAGCATCGAGAAGGTGTTGACGATGAGGAAGGAGCCCACCACCAGGGCGATCCCGGCGAACACGAGCAGGAACGTGGTGAGGAAGCCGATCGCGTCGAGCAGCTGGTCGGCCTGCCGGTCGGCGGCGGTGTCGCCGGTGACGGCCTCCACGCCCGCGGGCAGCAGCGGAGCCACGGCGTCGCGCAGCTGCTCCTGCGAGACCCCGTCCTCCGCGGTGACCCAGAGGTCGTTGAAGGCGTCCTCGCCGTCGGTGAACAGCTGCTGGGCGGTGGGGGTGTCGAAGGCGACGAACGTGGCGCCGTTGAGCGACCCGCCGTCGGGGAAGCCGAGCAGGCCCACGAGGGTGCGGGTGACCCGGCTCTCGGTGCCGCGGGGCAGCAGCAGCACGACGTCGTCGCCCACCTCGTAGCCGCCCTTGCGCGCGGCAGAGGAGTCCATCACGACCTCGTCGGGCCCGCTCGGGGCGCGGCCCGCCACGAGGGTCAGGCCGTCGCCGCCGGCGGCCGGGGCGTCGGTGTAGTTGCCGCCCAGCCCCGGCGGGCCGGCGGTGCTGACGACCTTGCCGTCCTCCCCGATGACGTAGAGGCCCTGCACCGAGACGTTGCCGTCGACCCGCGCCACGCCGGGGGCCGCCGCGAGGGTGTCGACCAGGGAGGCCGGCACGGTGACGTCGGTGAAGCCGGCGGCGTCGTCGGCGCCCTCGGGTGCCACGACGACGTCGCCCACGGTGGAGGCGAACAGCGCGGTGAAGCTGCGGTTCAGGGTGCTGGAGAAGATCAGGGTGCCGACGACGAACGCGACGCCGAGCACGATCGCGAAGGTGCTCATGAACAGCCGCACCTTGCGGGCCCGCAGACTGGCCAGCGCGGCGCGGATCACGGGGCGTCGCCCTCGCGCGGCGCGCCCGGGGCCACCGGGTCGGGCCCGGCGACGCGGGCCATGGTGGCCAGCACGGTGTCGCGGTCGGGGTGGCGCAGCTCCTCCACGACCCGGCCGTCGGCGAGGAAGACGACGCGGTCGGTGGCGGCCGCGGCCACGGGGTCGTGGGTGACCATCACGACCGTCTGGCCGTGCTCGTCGACGGCCTGGCGCAGCAGCGCGAGCACTTCGGCGCCCGACCGGGAGTCGAGGTTGCCGGTGGGCTCGTCGGCGAACACGATCTGGGGCCGGCTCACCAGGGCGCGCGCCACGGCCACCCGCTGCTGCTGGCCCCCGGAGAGCTCGCTGGGCTTGTGGCCCAGCCGCGACCGCAGGCCCACGGTGTCGACGACGAGGTCGAACCACGCGCGGTCGGGTCGGCGGCCGGCGATCGAGAGCGGCAGCAGGATGTTCTCCTCCGCACTCAGGGTCGTGACGAGGTTGAAGGACTGGAAGACGAACCCGATCCGGTCGCGCCGGATCCGGGTCAGCGCCTTGTCGTCGAGACCGGCCAGGGAGGTCTCGCCGAGCAGCACCTCCCCGGCGTCGGGGCGGTCCAGGGCGGCCAGGACGTGCATCAGGGTCGACTTGCCCGAGCCCGAGGGGCCCATCACGGCGGTGAACTCGCCGGCGAGCAGGTCGAGGGTGACGTCGTCGAGGGCCCGCACCACGGCCTCGCCGCGGCCGTAGGTCTTGGAGAGTCCGACGACGCGGGCGGCGAGGGCGGCGTCGCGTCCCGGGGCGGCAGGGGAGCTGGTCATGGCCACAGCCTCCCCGACGACCGGTGACGCGCGCCACGGGGATGACCCTGGGATCGGACCCTGGGATCCGACCCTGGGATCCCACGCGGGGATCGGACCCGGGGCGTGTGACCGATCCCTCGGGCGGTGGTCCACGCCGGGGTGGCGCGGGGCCGACCGGTGGCTGCCTAGATTGAGGGCATGCAGGTCGAGCGCAGCTTCGTCGTCCCCGTCGCCCCCGAGGTGGTGTTCGACTACCTCGCCGACTTCACCGCCACCGAGTCGTGGGACCCCGGCACGGTCTCCACGGTGCGCACCTCCGGCGACGGCGGCCTGGGCACCACCTACACCAACGTCTCGCGGTTCCTCGGCCGGAAGGTGACGGTGCGCTACACCTGCATCACCTTCGACCGGCCCTCCCACGTGGTCTTCCGTGGCCGCAACGGTCGCGCCACCGCCACCGACGACCTCTCCTTCGCCCCCGCCGAGACCGACGACGGCGTGCCCGGCACCCGGATCACCTACCGGGCCACCTTCGACTTCGGTCAGCCGTTGAACCTGCTCGTGCCGCCGCTCATGCGCGGCCGGGTGGAGGCGCTCGCCGACGAGACCGTCGAGGCGCTCACCACCGCACTCCTCGCCCTGCCCGTCACGCACTGACCCTCTCCGGCGTTTCCTCGAACATCCGTTCGATCCACCGGCTACGGTGGACGCCATGGACTTCCAGTCGACGCTCTTCGCCGATGCCGGGAGCGGTGTCGCCCCGGCACCCCTCGACGTCGCCGGGATCGTGCGGCACCCCCTGGCGCACGGCGCCTGGGTGGACGTCGCACGCGGCTGGCTGGGCGAGCCCGACGACGTCTTCGCCACCCTGGTGCGCGAGGTGCCGTGGCGCACCGAGCGGCGCCGGATGTACGACCGGATGGTCGACGTGCCGCGGTTGCAGCACACCTACATGGTGGGCGACCCCCTCCCCCACGAGGGCCTGGTCGCGGCCCGGGAGGCGCTGTCGATGCACTACCTGCCCGAGCTGGGCGAGCCGTTCCGCACCGCCGGATGCTGCTACTACCGCGACGGCCGCGACTCGGTGGCCTGGCACGGCGACACCGTGGGCCGTGGCGCCACCCACGACACGATGGTGGCCATCGTGAGCCTCGGCGACCCGCGCCGCCTCGCGCTGCGTCCGCGCGGCGGCGGCGAGGGCCTGTCCTTCGAGATGGGCCACGGCGACCTGCTCGTGATGGGCGGCAGCTGCCAGCGCACCTGGGAGCACGCGGTGCCCAAGGTCGCCCACGCCGGCCCCCGCCTCTCGGTGCAGTTCCGCCCGCTCAACGTCTTCTGATCCCCACGCGGCCCCCCACGCGGGTGGCCGGACCCGGGGGCGGACGGCGCTAGCGTCGGGACCATGAACGCGAGCGCCTCCGGCACCTTCCTCCTGGGCGGCGACCTGCCCGTCGTCCGACTCGGCTACGGCACCATGCAGCTCACCGGGCCGGGCGTGTGGGGCCCGCCCCGCGACCACGACGAGGCGATCCGGGTGCTGCGGCGCTCGGTCGAGCTCGGCACGACCTTCTTCGACACCGCCGACTCCTACGGCCCGGTCGTGGCCGAGGAGCTGCTGCGCGAGGCCCTGCACCCCTACGCCGACGACGTCGTCATCGCCACCAAGGCCGGCCTGACCCGGCAGGGCCCCGGGACGTGGACCCCCGTCGGCGTGCCGGCCTACCTGCGCCAGCAGTGCGAGCTGTCGCTGCGCCGGCTCGGGGTCGAGCGCATCGACCTGTTCCAGCTGCACCGCATCGACCCCGCCGTGCCCCTGGCCGACCAGGTGGGCGAGCTGAAGGCGCTGCAGGAGGAGGGCAAGATCCGCCACATCGGGCTCTCCGAGGTCGACGTCGACCAGCTGCGCGCCGCCCAGGAGGTCGCCACGATCGTGAGCGTGCAGAACCTGTACAACCTGGCCCGGCGCGACGCCGAACCGCTGCTGGAGGTCTGCGAGGCCGAGGGCATCGGGTTCATCCCGTGGTTCCCCCTCGCCACCGGGGCGCTCTCCGCCGACGACGGGCCGCTGGGCCAGGCCTCGCGCGACCACGGCGGGGCGACGCCGTCGCAGCTGGCGCTGGCCTGGCTGCTGCAGCGCTCGCCGGTGATGCTGCCCATCCCCGGCACCTCCTCGGTGGCGCACCTGGAGCAGAACGTCGCCGCCGCCGACCTCACCCTCACCGACACCGAGTTCGCCGCCCTCAGCGACCTCGCCTGACTCCCGCGGGGTCCCCGCGGGTGGTCGTCGTACCAACCGTTCCTGCTGTTTCCGGCGCGAAGAACAGCAGGGACGGTTGGTACGACGCTCCCGCCGGGGCCGCCCGATACCGGGTGGCCCGCCTGGGCCCGGGTGTGTGAGGGTCGAGGGATGGGTGGGGAGCAACGGAGCTTCTGGTCGCAGCTGCCGCGAGAGGGTCGGCTGCTGCTGTCGATCGTGGCCGTCGAGTTCATCGGGACCGGCCTGGTGCTGCCGTTCGCGGTGGTCTACCTCCACGAGGTGCGCGGCTTCGCGCTCAGCGACGTCGGGCTGCTGCTCGCGCTCTCACCGCTGGCCGGGGTGCTCGTCACCGCGCCGGCCGGCTGGCTGATCGACGTCGTCGGGCCGCGGCGGGTCACGATGAGCGTGGCCGCCACACTGGTGGTCAGCAACGTCGTGCTGGCCTACGCCGACACCCTGGCGCTGGCCGCCGTGGCCGTGGCCCTGCAGGGCGCCGCGTTCGGGGCGTCCTTCCCGTCCTTCCAGAGCCTGATCGCCGGTCTGGTGCCCCCGCAGCTGCGCACCCGCTACTTCGGTGTGAACTTCATGCTGCTCAACCTCGGCATCGGGATCGGCGGCATCGTCGGCGGCTTCGTGGTGGACGTCGACGACGTGCGCACCTTCCAGGCGATCTACCTCGCCGACGCCCTCAGCTACGTGCCGGTGCTGCTCGTGCTGCTGATCCCGCTGCGCCACATCGGCCGGCCGCTGCCGCGCCACCACGACGACGCCGGCCGGGCGGCGTCGGCGCAGGGCTACCTGGCCGTGCTGCGGGCCCCGGCCGTCGCACCGCTGATGGTGCTCACCATGGTGGGGTCCTTCGTCGGCTACTCCCAGCTCAACACCGGCATGCCGGCCTTCGCCCGCGCGCTGGGCGAGGTGTCCACCCGCGGGCTCGGGTTCGCCTTCGCCGCCAACACCCTGGTGATCGTGGTGCTGCAGCTGCTCGTGCTGCGCCGCATCGACGGCCTGCGCCGTACCCGGGTGATCGCGGTGATGGCCGTGGTGTGGTCGGGCTCGTGGCTGCTGCTCGGCGCCGCCGCGCTCGTGCCGGGCACGGTGGCGGCCACCCTGTTCGTGGCCGGGTGCGCCTCGGTGTTCGCCCTCGGCGAGACGATGCTCCAGCCCACGATCCCGGCGCTGGTCAACGACCTGGCCCCGGACCACCTGCGGGGGCGCTACAACGCCGTGAGCTCGGCGGCCTTCAGCCTGCCCGGCGTCGTCGCCCCGGCGACCGCGGGCTTCCTGATCGACCACGACCTGGGGGCGGTCTACATCGGCGTGCTGGTGGTCGGCGCGCTGCTGATCGCCGTGCTGGCGGTCGGGCTGGTCGAGCCACGCCTGCCCGCCGGCACCAACCGCACCACCCTGCCCGGCGCTGCGGCCGACGACGCCGAGGACGCCGGAGGGCCGGCCGCGATCGATCAGCTCGGCGGGGCCACCGCGACGGTCACCGACCCGCTCAGAAGCTGACGGTCGGCGGGGTCGCGTGCCCCTCCGGGGCGTCGTAGAACGGGCGCTTCGAGACCCCCGCGATGCCCACGAACAGCAGCCAGGGCAGCGTCGCGACGAGCTTGTTGAGCGTGGCCGCGGCGTCGTTGTAGTACTGGCGGGCGAAGGCGATCTGGTTCTCGGTCTCGGTCAGCTGGCGCTGGAGCTCGAGGAAGTTCTGGTCGGCCTTGAGGTCGGGGTAGGCCTCGGCCACGGCGTTGAGGCGCACCAGCGAGCCCTGCAGGGCGGCGTCGGCGGCGGCCGTGGCGGCGACGTCGGACCCGGCGGCGGCCTGCTGCACCTGGGCGCGGGCGCGGGTGACCTCCTCGAGGACGCCCTTCTCGTGGGCGGCGTAGCCCTTGACGGTCTCGACGAGGTTGGGGATGAGGTCGTTGCGGCGGGTCAGCTGCACGTCGATGCCGCCGAGCGCCTCCTGCGCGCCGACGTCGGAGGTGCGCAGCTTGTTGAAGCCGACGACGCCGACGCCGATCAGCACGACGAGGACGGCGATCACGATCAGGGCGATCAGCATGGGGACTCCTGGCGGTGACGGGGCTGGAACGGGTTGTGGGACGGGCCGAGCGGTCGGGGACGGGCGGAGGGGGTCACCAGGACCCACCACCGCCGCCACCACCGCCACCACCGCCGCTGAAGCCGCCCCGACCACCGGAGGACTTCGACTGCGTGGCGTCGTAGGCCGAGATGGCGCTGTCGAGGGAGGAGGAGAAGTCGGCGGTGGCGTCGCGCACCGCGGAGCCCACCGAGCCGCCGGCGCCGAAGTAGCCCGGCATCGGGGCGCTGCGACCGGTCTCGGTCTCGAACTTGGCCACCCACGCGTCGGCGCAGTCGAAGGCCACGGCCCACGGCAGGTAGGCGGTGAACAGCTCCTCGCGCCCGGAGAAGTCGAAGCGCTCCTTGGCCGACGGCGTGGACAGGACGCGGTGGAAGCCACCGATCTGCGACCACAGGGCACGGCCCTGCGGATCGGTGCGCCGGGTGGAGGCGCCCGTGGCGAGCAGGCCCAGGCCGCCGAGGAGGAAGCCGCCGGGCACGAGCGCCAGCGCCGTCATGTCGAACGGGTTGCTGATGGCCAGCGCGGCCGCGCCCAGGCCCGCGACGAGGGTGAGCAGCGCCAGCGCCCGGCCGCCGGGGATGTCGGCGAGGTTGCCCGACACCCGGGCCCAGGCCTTGGTGCGGGCGTGGGAGGCGGCGATCTCGGTCTTCATCCGCTCCCCCACCGACACCGAGTCGCGGTCGAGCACGAAGGTGGTGCCGGGCCCGGCGAGCAGGTGCGCGACGTCGGCCGTCACGGGGTCGAGACCGGCCCAGCCCTCCGGGCCCCGCGCGTCGGTGATGCGCCATCCCGACGCGTCGCGGTCCAGCCTCACCGCGCCGCGCTCGGCGGCGTGCATGAGGGAGGCGAGGTAGTGGCGCCGCTGGGTGCTCTCGGTGAGCAGGTAGGCCGCCTGGGCGGGGCCCAGCCCCGCGGGCGGGGTGTAGAGCAGCGGGAAGCCCGGGGCGCGCTCGCGCGCCCGGCGGGCGGCCAGCACCCCGAGCAGCAGCGCCACCAGCGCGGCCCCGACGACGCCGACCAGCAGCGGCACGCTGCGTCCCAGCACGGCGTTCCAGCGGGTCGTCCACGGCAGCGTCTCGGGTGCGGGCACCGCGAGGTCGAGTCGGGTGCGCAGCGTGACGGGGGTGTGGTTGGCCAGCCGGCCGGTCGTGACGGTGAGGGTGGTGGTGCCGGCACCGGCGACGTCGCACGGCTCGAGCACGGCCCCCAGACCGATGCCGCACTGCACGTCCTGTGCGGGCGCGGGCAGGTTCACCGTGAGGCGGGTGCGAGTGATGTCCTGCTGCCAGCCGGCCGGCACGAGGTCCCAGTAGAAGGTCGAGGAGTCACCGCCGGCGTCGGGGGTCACCGCACCCGGCACCTCGTAGGTGAGGACGTAGGTGTGCACCCCCGGGCTCACGAACACGTCGGGGTCGCCGATCTTGGCGACCGTGAAGCGGCCCTGCTCGGTGGTGCTGAGCTCCACCGGCACGGGACCGCCGTCCAGGGTCACCTCGACGTCGTCGATCGAGCGCAGCACGTGGGGGTCGGCGACGTCGGCGAGGTCCCAGAACCGGAAGATGCCGTGGCGCGGGGTGTAGGTCGGGAACTCCACCGCCAGCCGCTCGGTGACGGCGAGGTCGCCGTCGCGCTGCACGTCGAAGGTGGCGTCGTAGTCGGTGATCGTGGTGGGGTCGACGGGGCCGTCACCGGCCGCACTGCTCGCCGCCTCCCCGGCGTCGCCCTGCCACAGCAGCACGGGCCAGCACAGCGCGGCGGCCAGCGCGAGGAGGGCGAGGAGCGTGAGCAGGACCTTCTTCACGTCGCACGACACTAGGGGCACGGCCCCACCGGCGGTGGGAACCCGGGGCGGGCGCGCCCGGTGTCGCCCTGCCTTTCGGGTGGGGCGGGCGGGGAGGAGGATCGAGGACGTGAGCCAGCCCCCGGACAAGGTCTGCGTCGCCTGCGGGCGACGGATCGAGTGGCGCGCGAAGTGGAAGCGCGACTGGGACCAGGTCAAGTACTGCTCCCAGTCCTGCCGGCGCCACGGCGTCGACCCCACCGACGAGCGCCTGGAGCAGGCCATCCGCGACCTGCTCGCCGGGCGCGCCCGCTCCCACACCATCTGCCCCTCCGAGGCCGCCCGGCTCGTGGGCGGGGAGGACGAGGACCGGTGGCGCGCGCTGATGGAGCCCGCCCGCCGCGCCGCCCGCCGCCTCGTCGCGGCGGGCGAGGTGGAGATCACCCAGAAGGGCCGCGTCGTCGACCCCTCCACCGCCCGCGGACCGATCCGGATCCGGCGGGCCTGAGCGGTCGGTCCGAGCGGTCGGCCGAAGCGATCGGCCTGACGACGGATCGGGCCGGCCCCGAGAAGGGCCGGCCCGATCGTCGGTGGTGCGAGGGTCGCTCAGTCGCCTCGCGAGCCCAGCCACCGCAGCAGCAGGACCACCACGACCAGGGCGCCCAGGCCCTGCTTCCAGTAGCCCTTGAGCAGCACCGGCAGCACGGCGGCCCCGAGGTCGAGGCTGTCGTCACCGCCCGCCGGGGGCGGGGTGGCGGCCACCGGTCGGGGCGCCGCCGGCGGGGCCGACGCCGTGCCGGCCGCCACCGCGTGCGCGGCCGCCGCCGCCACCGGCGTCGGCTCCGACTCGGCCGCGGGAGCCTCCGGGGCCGAGAGCCGCTGCTCCAGGCACGCGACGAACTGCCCGAGCAGCTTGTCGGAGACGTCCTGCATCACCCCGCGCCCGAACTGGGCCGGCTTGCCGGTGATCGCGAGGTCGGTGAGCACCTCGACGTCGGTGGCGCCGCCGGCGCCCTCGCTCATCGAGAGGCGCACCGTGGCCCCGGCCGTGCCGTTGCCGCGCTTGTCCTTGCCCTTGGCGTCGACGACGAAGCGGTGGGCCGCGTCGTCCTTCTCCACGAAGGTGCCGGAGCCGGCGTAGACCAGCGCGATCGGACCGAGCTTGACCTTCACCGACCCAGCGAAGGAGTCGCCGTCGGCCTCGGTGACCTGGGCTCCGGGGAAGCACTCGGCCAGCGCCGCGATGTCCCCGAAGGCCTCCCAGGTCTCCTCGACCCCGGTGGGCACGGTGAAGCGGTGGGTCAGGTCCACGCGCTCACGCCCCCGCCGCGGCGAGCACGGCCCGCCGGGTGAGCACCGTGGCGAGGTGGCGCCGGTAGTCGGCGTCGCCGTTGAGGTCGGTGGGCGGGTTGGTGCCCTCCGCCGCGGCGGCCGCGGCCGCGCGCACCGCCTCGTCGGTGGCCGGCTGACCCGCGAGCGCCGCCTCGACCGCGCGGGCGCGCAGCGGGGTGGAACCCATGTTGGTCAGGCCCACCCGGGCCTCGGCGATGACGCCGCCCTCGGTGCGCACCGTGGCCGCGATGGCCACGATCGGCCACTGGTGGGCGACGCGCACGAACTTCTCGTAGTGCGCACCCCAGCCGGTGTGCTTGGGCAGCCGCACCTCGGTGAGGATCTCGTCCTCCCCGACGGCGGTCTCGAAGAGGTCGACGAAGAAGTCGTCGGCCGCCACGGTGCGGGTGCCGCTCGGCCCGGCGATCACGAACTGGGCGCCGAGTGCGAGCGCAGGCGCACCGAGGTCGCCGGCCGGGTCGGCGTGGGCGAGCGCGCCGCCGAAGGTGCCGCGGTGGCGCACCTGCGCGTCGGCGAGGTGCACCACGGCCCGGCTCACCAGCGCGGCGTGCTCGGCCACGAGCGGGTCCTTGCCCACCACCGAGTGGGGGGTCATGGCGCCGACCACGATGGCGTCGCCGTCGTCGCGCACCCCCCGCAGCGACTCGATGCGCCCGAGGTCGATGACGACCTCGGGGGCGTTGAGGCGCATCCGCAGGACCGGCAGGAGGCTCTGGCCGCCGGCCAGGATCTTGGCGTCGTCGCCGTGCCGGGCCAGCGCGGCCACGGCCTCCTCGACCGTGGTGGGGGCGAGGTAGTCGAACGCGGCGGGGATCATGCCCGGCCTCCTTCCTGGATGGCGCGCCACACCCGCTGCGGGGTGCAGGGCATCGTGATGTCGTCGACGCCGAGGTGGCGCACGGCGTCGACGATCGCGTTGACCACCGCCGGGGTGGAGGCGATCGTGCCGGCCTCGCCGACGCCCTTGGTGCCGAGGGTGTTGGTGATCGACGGGGTGGTGGTGTGGTCGATCTCGAAGGAGATCGTGTCGGCGGCGGTGGGCAGGAGGTAGTCGGTGAACGTGCCCGACACCAGCGTGCCGGCGTCGTCGTAGACCGCCTCCTCCCACAGCGCCTGGGCGATGCCCTGTACCAGACCGCCGTGCACCTGGCCGGACACGATGAGCGGGTTGATGACGTTGCCGATGTCGTCGACGCACACGTACTTGCGCATCGAGACCGCGCCGGTCTCGGTGTCGACCTCCATCGCGCACAGGTGGGTGCCGTGCGGGTAGTTGAAGTTGATGGGGTCGTAGGTGGCGTCGGCGTCGAGCGAGGGCTCCATGCCGTCGGGCAGGTTGTGGGCGGCGAACACCGCGGTGGCGAGCTCCTGGACGGAGATGCCGGCGTCGGTGCCCTTGACGCTGAACCGGCCCGCGCTGAACTCGAGGTCCTCGACGCTGGCCTCGAGCAGGTGGGCCGCGACGGGCCGGGCCTTCTCGATGACCTTGTCGGTGGCCTTCACCAGCGCCTCACCGCCGACGACGAGCGAGCGGGAGCCGTAGGTGTCCAGGCCCTTGTGGGCGATCTGGGTGTCGCCGTGGAGCACCTCGACGTCCTCGAACGGGACGCCGAGCCGGTCGGCCACGATCTGGCTGAACGCCGTCTCGTGGCCCTGACCGTGGGCGCTGGCACCGGTGACGACCTCGACCTTGCCGGTGGCGAGCATCCGCACGCTGGCGTGCTCCCACCCGCCGGCGCCGTAGTCGAGCGAGCCGAGCACCCGGCTCGGCGCGAGGCCGCACATCTCGGTGAACGTCGAGATGCCGATGCCGAGCTGGACGGTGTCGCCGGCCTCGCGGCGGCGCTGCTGCTCCGCGCGCAGCTCGTCGTAGCCGAACATCTCCTTGGCCTTGGCGGTGGCGAGCTCGTAGTTGCCGGTGTCGTACTCCAGACCGGCGACGGTGGTGAAGGGGAACTCGTCGTGCTTGATCCAGTTGCGCTCCCGGATCTCCAGCGGGTCGACGCCGAGCTCCTCGGCCAGCTCCGACATCAGCCGCTCGATGGCGAAGGTCGCCTCGGGGCGGCCCGCGCCGCGGTAGGCGTCGGTCCAGGTGGTGTTGGTGAGCACCGTCTGGCAGGCGAAGTGGTAGGCCGGGAACTTGTAGATGGCGTTGAACATGAACGCCCCGAGCACCGGCACGCCACCGCCGACGATCGCGACGTAGGCGCCGAGGTCGGCGAGCAGCTCGACCTTGAGGCCGGTGACCTGACCGTCCTTGGTGGCGGCGAGGGTGAGCTTCTGGATCTGGTCGCGGCCGTGGTGGGCGCTGACCAGGCTCTCGCTGCGGGTCTCGGTGTACTTGACCGGCTTGTCGAGGTGGCGGGCCACCGCGAAGGCGATCATCTCCTCCGGCGTCTGCTGCAGCTTGCCGCCGAAGCCGCCGCCGACGTCGGGGGCGATCACGCGGATCTTCGACTCCGGCACGCCGGTGGTGGCGGCCAGCGCGAAGCGCAGGATGTGCGGGATCTGGGTGGCCGACCAGATGGTGATCTGCTCCCCCGTGGGGTCGACGACCACCGAGCGGGGCTCCATGAACGCGGGGATCAGCCGCTGCTGGCGGTACTCGCGCTCGATCACCACGCCGCTCTCGCGGGCGGTGGCGATGGCCTCCTCGACGTCGCCGCCGGTGCCGGCGGCGGCGGAGTCGAAGACCCACAGCGCCGACTTGTTGGTGCCGAGCTCGGGGTGGGCCAGCACCTCGTCCTTGATGGCCTCCTTGAGGCCGACCACGGCCGGCAGCTCCTCGTACTCGACGTCGACGAGCTCGGCGGCGTCGCGGGCCTCCGCGGCGCTGCGGGCCACCACGCACGCGACGATCTCGCCGGCGAACGCCACCCGGTCGACGGCCATCGGCAGGTGCACCGGGGCCACCTGGTCGGGGGTGATCGGCCAGGCGTTGATGCACGCGCCCTGGCTCTCGCCGAGGTCGGCGGCGGTGATGACCGCGACGACGTTGGTGGCCTCGGCCGCGGCCGAGGTGTCGATGCTGGTGATACGGGCGTGGGCGAACGGGCTGCGCACCATCGCCAGGTGCAGCATCCCGGGGACGGTGAGGTTGTCGGTCCAGCGGGTGCGGCCGGTGATCAGCCGCGCGTCCTCCTTGCGCCGCCGGTCGCGCCCGATCTCCTGGGCGACGTCGGGGCGGTCCTCCAGCGCGGTCACTGGGCACCACCCGCGGCGGCCGCGTGCTGCACGGCCTTGACGATGTTGTGGTAGCCCGTGCAGCGGCACAGGTTGCCCTCGAGCCCGAGCCGGATCTCCTCCTCCGAGGGGTTCGGGTTCTCCTTGAGCAGGTCGGCGCTCTGCATGATCATCCCCGGCGTGCAGAAGCCGCACTGCAGGCCGTGGCACTCCCGGAACGCCTCCTGCACCGGGTGCAGCTGGCCGTTGCTGGCCAGGCCCTCGATGGTGGTGACCTCCGCGCCGTCGGCCTGCACCGCCAGGACGTTGCAGGACTTCACGCTGGTGCCGTTCAGGTGCACGGTGCACGCCCCGCAGTTGGAGGTGTCGCAACCGATGACCGTGCCGGTCTTGCCGAGCTTCTCGCGCAGGTACTGCACGAGCAGCGTGCGTGCCTCCACGTCGTCGGAGACCTTCGCCCCGTCGACCGTGAGACTGATCCGAACCATGAGCGCTCCTTCATCGTCGATGAGCTGATCCCCCACACGGCCCGGCGGCGATACCGCCCCGGGTGTCAGGCGTGTGGTGTGGCTCACAGTACGGCCGGCCCGGTTGGCCGATGGTTGGAGCGCCCTCCGCTCCCGCGGCCCCGGCCGCGCAGCAGTCCCCCGCCGATCTCCCACGGCGTCGAACCAGGCGCCGGGGAGCCTCCGGCAGGTGCGAGAGAACGTCAGGTACCTGACGAATTGTCGGCGGCGCCGACGGGCCAGCTCAGGGGGTGCGGGTCAGGGGGTGGCGGGTCAGCGGGTGGCGGCGGCGAGGCGACCGAGCAGCAGGGGGCGGGCCGGGTGGGTGCTGCCCTCCAGCGCGGCGAGGGCCCGCTCGAGCACCTCGACGTCGTAGGGGGCGCGCTCGGCGTAGGCCAGCACGGCGTCGGGGTCGGGGTCGGCGAGCAGCGCCTCGCGCACCGCGACCGCCACGACCTCGCCGAGCTCGGCGAGCGCCGGGGAGTTCGTGCCGGGCAGCAGGTCGCCGCCGTAGGCCTCGACGGCGGCGGCGACGTGTCCGCGGCGCAGCAGGGTGAGCACGTGCTCGACGTCGGTCTCGACCGGCATCGTGAGCCGGTAGGGACGCGAGGCGAGCTGGCCGCCGAGGGCGGCGCGCAGGTGGGAGACCTCGGCCTTGAGCGTGGAGAAGGTGACGGCCTGGTCGCCGTACACCAGGGCGTGCAGCTGCTCCAGCGAGAGTCCGCCGGGGTGCAGGGCCAGCAGGGCGAGGATCTCGGTCTGGCGCCGGTTGAGCAGCAGGCGGGCGCCGTCGAGCCGGATCTCGGCGGTGCCGAGCAGGCTGAGGACGAGGCCGGGGTCGGCGGTGAGGTCCTCGACCAGCGGGCCGGCGGTGGGCTGGTGGCGGCTGTGCGGCAGGGCGGTCTCGATGAGCCGCGCCATCACCCGGGCGGTCGCGAGCCCGATGGGGTGGGTGCGGTCCCAGGTGGTGGAGAGGTCGATGACGCCGAGCCGGCGACCGGTGACCGGGTCGTGCAGGGGCGCGGCCCAGCAGACCCAGTTGTGCACGATCGGGGCGTAGTGCTCGGCGCTGAACACCATCGAGGGCTGCCCGAGCCGGCTGGCGAGGTCGAGGGCGTTGGTGCCCACCGAGGTGTCGTCCCAGCGGGCACCGGCCACGAAGTTCACGGTCTCGGCCTTGCGACGCATCACGCGGCCGCCGTAGGTCCACAGGATGCGGGTCTCGGCGTCGGTGACGGCCAGCACGAGGTCGCCGTCCTCGGCGGTGCGCCGCAGCTCCTCCTCCACCCGCTCCACCGCCACCTGCAGCGGGGAGTCGCGCCACATGCTGGTGGTCTCGCCCTCGTCGGCCAGCGGCGCCTCGGTGACGTCGGTGCCCACCGCCTGTTCCGAGCGGCTCCAGCTGGCGAGGATCTCGGGGCGCACCCGGTCGGCGGCGAGGTCGCCGTGCTCGACGAAGGTGGTCCAGGCGTGCAGGCAGTCCTGGCGGCGCTGGAGCAGGTCGCTCATGCGCTCCACCGTAGCGCGCAGGGTGACGCGCATCACTCCCTCGTTCGGGCGACTCCCGAGCAGCACCCGCCCCAGCCCGGCTCGGCCGCGGCCGGGCCCCGCCCTCAGCCGTGGATGCGGCCGGTGCGGTCGGCGAGCGGCTGGCCGCTGCCGCCCCAGCGGCCGGCGATGATCTCGGCGGCGATGGAGACGGCGGTCTCCTCCGGGGTGCGGGCACCGAGGTCGAGGCCGATCGGGCTGTGCAGCCGGGCGAGCTCGGCGTCGGTGAGCCCCTTCTCGCGCAGCCGGGCCAGGCGGTCGTCGTGGGTGCGCCGGCTGCCCATGGCGCCGACGTAGGCCACCTCCGGCAGCCGGAGGGCGACCTCCAGCAGCGGGACGTCGAACTTGGGGTCGTGGGTGAGCACCGTGATGACGGTGCGCTGGTCCAGGGCCCCGGCGTCGAGCTCGGCCTGCAGGTAGCGGTGGGGCCAGTCGACGACGACGCGGTCGGCGTCGGGGAACCGGGACGCGGTGGCGAACACCGGCCGGGCGTCGCACACGGTCACGTCGTAGCCGAGGAAGCCACCCACGCGCGCCACGGCCGCGGCGAAGTCGATGGCGCCGAAGACCAGCAGCCGCGGCTTGGGGGCGAAGGCCCACACGAAGACCCGCATGCCCTCGCCGCGCCGCTCGCCGTCGGTGCCGTAGGTCAGGGTGGCGCTGGTGCCGGTGCCGAGCAGGCCGACGGCGTCGTCGGTGACGGCGTCGACCATCCGGTCGCTCCACCCGGCGGGCGCGTCGGCGTCCTGGTCGGGACGGATCACCAGCCGCGAGCCGAGCACGGAGGCGTCGGGGTGCTCGATCACGGTGGCCAGCGCCACCGCCCGGCCGGCGTCGATGTCGTCGGCGACGGCACCGAACTCGGGGAAGGTCTCCCGGGAGACCGTCTCGACGAACACGTCGAGGATGCCGCCGCAGGTCAGGCCCACGGCGAAGGCGTCGTCGTCGGAGACGCCGTAGCGCTGCAGCACCGGCACGCCGTCGGCCACCACGCTCTGCGCCAGCTCGTAGACCGCGCCCTCGACGCACCCGCCGGACACCGAGCCGACGGCGGCGCCGTCGGGCCCGACCAGCATCGAGGCCCCCGGCGGTCGGGGCGCGGAGCGGAAGGTGGCCACCACGGTGCCCACCCCGACCGTCTCGCCCTTCTCCCACCAGGTGCGCAGTTCACCCAGCACCTCACGCACGTGAGATCACCTCGATCAGCTCCTCGTAGGTCGCCAGG
Organism: Nocardioides sp.; assembly: GCF_964228225.1. GTDB lineage: Bacteria > Actinomycetota > Actinomycetes > Propionibacteriales > Nocardioidaceae > Nocardioides. The sequence continues at coordinate 74,225 of NZ_CAXQZB010000052.1, read as the reverse complement.
GTGTGCCCGGCGACGAAATCGTCCACGTACGGCAGCACCGCCACGATGCCGCCCTGCACTGGTTCGTAGCCGTCCTTGCCCCGGTGGGGGTTCACCCAGACCAGTCGGTGGGCCACCGAGCGCAGGCGTCGCACCTGCTCCCCCAGCAGCGCGGCGTCGCCACGCTCCCACCCGTCGCTGAACACCACGATCACCGCCCCGCGGCCCAGACCGCGCCGGCCCCACCGGTCGTGGAACGCCGCCAGGGTCTCCCCCAGCCGGGTGCCGCCGGACCAGTCGGGCACGGCCTCGCCGGCCGCCACCAGGGCACGCTCGGCGTCGCGGGTGCGCAGGGCTCGGGTGAGGTGGGTGAGCCGGGTGCCGACCGAGAACGTCTCGACCGTCCCGCCCTGGCGCACGGCGGCCTGGGTGAGCACGTGGGCCAGGCGCAGCAGGACGTCGGCGTAGGGCGTCATCGAGCCCGAGACGTCGAGCAGCAGCACGACGCGCCGCGGCCGGGTGGTGCGGTGCCGGTGCTCGAGGCGGGCCGGCTCGCCGAACCGGCGCAGCGAGCCGCGCAGGGTGCGCCGGGCGTCGAGGTCGCCGCGCCGCCACGGCTCGTGGCGCCAGGTGCGGCGCAGCGGCACCCGGGGCCGCAGGCCGGCGAAGAGGGACTCGAGCCGGGCCTTCTCCGCGGCCGTCATCCCCGCGACGTCGCGGTGGCGCAGCACCTCCACCTCGCTCGCCCGCGCCCGGACGACGTCGTCGTCGCGGCCCTGCGCACCGCTGCCGGCGTCGTCCTCGCTCAGCGACTCCAGCGCCCGGCTGGGGCTGGGCGGCGCCGGCCGCGGACGCGGCAGCTCCCCCCGGGGGTCGAAGTACTCGGCGAAGACCTGCTCGAAGCGGAGCAGGTCCTCGGGGCCGGCGCACAGCGCGGCGCGGCCGGCGATGCGCACCAGCGCGCGGTCGCCGAGGTCGAGCCGGGCCACGGCGTCGAGGAAGGTGTGGGCCCGGTCGGCGGTGACCGGCACCCCGGCGGCCCGCAGCGCGCGGGTGAACCCGAGCAGCACCTCCTCCGGCGGCCGGAGCGCGGCGAGGACGGGGTCCGGGTCCGGACCTGCCGGAGCGCTCACGTGCGCAGCATCCGGTCCAGGGCGTGACGCACCTTCTCGGCGTCCTCGCGGTACTTCACCAGCGCGCCGAGGGTGCGGGCGGCGGTCTCGAGGTCGAGGTCGGCGGCCCCCAGGTGCACCAGCGCGCTGGCCCAGTCCAGCGTCTCGGCGACCCCCGGCGGCTTCTCCAGCCCGCCCTCGTGGCGCAGCTGCTGCACGACGCCGACGACCTGCTCGGCCAGCCGCGCGCTCACCTGCGGGGCGCGCGAGCGCACGATCGCGACCTCGCGGGCCAGGCTCGGGTGGTCGATCCAGTGGTAGAGGCAGCGCCGCTTGAGGGCGTCGTGCAGCTCGCGGGTGCGGTTGGAGGTCAGCACGACCACCGGCGGCACGTCGGCACGCACGGTGCCGAGCTCGGGGATGGTGACCTGGAAGGTGGACAGCACCTCGAGCAGGAAGGCCTCGAACTCGTCGTCGGCGCGGTCGATCTCGTCCACGAGCAGCACCGCCGGGGTCGCGCCGCCGTGCCGCAGCGCGGCCAGCACCGGCCGGGCCAGCAGGAAGCGCTCGTCGTAGAGCCCCTGCTCGGCCTGGACCAGGTCGACGCCGCCCGCCCCGCCGGACAGCCCGCCCGCGGCCTCGAGGGTGCGCAGGTGCAGCACCTGGCGCGGGAAGTCCCAGTCGTAGAGCGCCTGGCTGGCGTCGATCCCCTCGTAGCACTGCAGCCGGATCAGCGGCGCGTCGAGCACCTGGGCCAGCGCCTCCGCGAGCGCGGTCTTGCCGGTGCCCGGCTCGCCCTCGAGCAGGATCGGGCGCTGCATGGCGAAGGCGAGGTAGGCGACGGTGGCGAGGTCGTCGTCGCAGAGGTAGCCGGTGGTCGCGAGCCGGTCGGCCAGGTCCTGGGGCTGCTCGGGGGTCCACACCCGACCCAGCGTAGGAGGTGTGGCGTTGGTCACCGGTTGGGCGACCGTCCCCCGAGCCCGTCGGGACGGTCCACGTCGTGGCCGCTCGCGAGGTCGCCGCACTCCACCGCCACGCACCCGTGGGCGGCGAGGTAGTGCTTGGCCCCGGTGTCGCCGGTGCTCGCGGCCACGACCGGCGCCCAGTGCGCGCGGCCCAGCACGACGGGGTGCCCGGGACGGCCCTTGAAGACGGCCCGCGCGAGGTCGTCCGGTCCCGGCGCGGCCGCCCGCACCCGGCGCACCACCTCCGGGGTGAGGTCGGGCAGGTCCACCAGGGTGACGACAGCGGTGTCGGCCCCGGCGCCGGCCCCCGACTCCCGCGCGGCGAGGGCCCGCAGCCCCGCCCGCAGCGAGGCCGCCAGGCCGTCGTGCCAGTCCTCGGCGACGACGACGGCGGCACCGGGCGGCACCAGCGCCCGGGCCTCCTCGGCCCGGGCGCCCAGCACGACGGTGACCTCGCGGCACCCGGCCTCGTGCAGCAGGGCGAGCCCGCGACGCAGCCACGAGGTGCCGTCGGGATCGTGCACCAGCGCCTTGGGCCGGCCCATCCGGGTGCCGGCACCGGCGGCGAGCAGCAGCCCGTGGGCCGCGCCCGGGCCCGTGCTCACGGGCGTGGTCGGGGGCGTGCTCAGGAGAACGCCGCCTCGTAGACCGCCTCGAGGTCGGCGCTCCAGGGCGCGGTGAACCCGCAGGCCGTGACGGCACCGCCCGTGGCGGAGACGAGGTACCGCTCGCCGGGCACGAACTCCACGCTCATCTCGCTCATCCGGCCGGCCGCCGGCGGGGCGGCGATGACCACGAGGTCGGTGGGCGCACCGGCGAACCAGCGGCTCGGGGTGAGGGTGACGGTGTCGTCGGACACCTCGGTGGCCACGGCGTCGACCACGACCTCCTGGGCGGCCACCACCTGCGGGTTCGACTCCGGCGGCAGGCACTTGGCGCTGACGCCGCCGGCGTCGGTGAGGTCGGTGACGGTGGGGGCGACGGCCGCCGCCCCGGCGTCGTCGCCCGAGGTGGTGGCGCTCTCGGCGGCGGTGCGGTCGGGGGCCGTGTCGTCGGAGCCGCCGGCGAGCACGAGGCCCCCACCGACGGCGATCACGGCGACGGCCGCCGCGGCGGCGAGGAGCGGGGTACGGCGGGAGCGGGTCATGTCGACCTCCTGGACGGTCGCCCGGAGCCGGGCGCGATGGGCGGGGGTGAGCGGAGGGAGGTCGGCCGCGGGGTCGTGGGCGCGCAGCAGCGCGGCCAGGTCCCGGTCCTGCGGGTGCTCGGCCTCGGCGGGTCCCGACGGGTCGAGCGGGTCGAGCGGTTCCTCAGCGGTCACGGCTGCCTCCTTCCACCGGGTTCGTGTCCGGTCTCGGTGCGGATCTGTCGCCAGTGCTCGCGGAATCCGGCGCGGGCGCGCTGGAGTCGCAGCGAGGCGGCGTTGGGGGTGATGCCCAGGACCGTGGCGATCTCCCCGGCCCCCAGCTCCTCCCAGGCCCACAGCCGCAGCACCTCCGCCTGGGCCGGGGGCAGCAGGCCGAGCACGGCCGCCACGTGATCGGCGGGGTCGCCGGGGTCGCCGGGCCCGACCACCGCCCCGGGGGCGGCGTCGCTCGCCCGCAGACCGAGCAGCCGCCCCCGCAACCGCTCCCGCCGCTCCTGGGAGCGTCGGGCGTTGGCCAGGCAGCCGCGCGCGACGCCGTAGGCGTAGGGCAGCAGGTCCGCGTCGGTCGTGGCCGGCAGCTCGTCGCGACGCCGCCACAGCACGAGCAGGGTGTCGGCCAGCACGTCGTCGACGGTGTCGGGATCGCAGCGACGACGCAGGAAGCGGCGGACGGGCTCGATCACGCCGCCCAGGCGCGCCTCGAAGTCCCCCTCCGCCTCGCGCACGGCCCCACGGTGCCACACCGGGCCACACCGGGCCGCGAGGACGCCGCAGGACGGGCGGGAGGACGTCGGACCCGGGAACGCCGACAGGCCCCGCTCCGACCGGGGTCGGAGCGGGGCCTGCGGATGGATCAGACGTGCGGGGCGGGACTCAGAAGTCCATGCCGCCCATGCCACCGGTCGGGTCGCCACCAGCGGCGGCCTTCTCCGGCTTGTCGGCCACGACGGCCTCGGTGGTGAGGAACAGCGCGGCGATCGACGCGGCGTTCTGCAGCGCCGAGCGGGTGACCTTGGCGGGGTCGATGATACCGGCGGCGATCATGTCGACGTACTCGCCGGTGGCGGCGTTGAGACCGTGACCGGCCTGCAGGCCGCGCACCTTCTCCGCCACGACGCCGCCCTCGAGGCCGGCGTTGACCGCGATCTGCTTGAGCGGGGCCTCGGTGGCCAGCTTCACGATCGCGGCACCGGTGGCCTCGTCGCCCTCGAGCTCGAGCTTGGCGAACGCGGCGTCGGAGGCCTGGACCAGCGCCACGCCACCGCCGGCGACGATGCCCTCCTCGACCGCGGCCTTGGCGTTGCGGACGGCGTCCTCGATGCGGTGCTTGCGCTCCTTGAGCTCGACCTCGGTGGCCGCGCCGACCTTGATGACGGCCACGCCGCCGGCCAGCTTGGCGAGGCGCTCCTGCAGCTTCTCGCGGTCGTAGTCGGAGTCGCTCTTCTCGATCTCGGCACGGATCTGGTTGACCCGGCCCTTGATCTGCTCCTCGTCGCCCGCACCCTCGACGATGGTGGTCTCGTCCTTGGTGATGACGACCTTGCGGGCCTGGCCGAGCAGCTCGATGCCGGCGTTCTCCAGCTTCAGGCCGACCTCCTCGGAGATCACCTGGCCGCCGGTGAGGATCGCGATGTCCTGCAGCATGGCCTTGCGGCGGTCACCGAAGCCCGGGGCCTTGACGGCGGCGGACTTGAAGGTGCCGCGGATCTTGTTCACGACCAGGGTGGACAGCGCCTCGCCGTCGACGTCCTCGGCGATGATCAGCAGCGGCTTGCCGGACTGCATGACCTTCTCCAGCACGGGCAGCAGGTCCTTGACGTTGCTGACCTTGGAGTTGGCGATGAGCAGGTAGGGGTCCTCCAGGACCGTCTCCATGCGCTCGGGGTCGGTGACGAAGTAGGCCGAGATGTAGCCCTTGTCGAACCGCATGCCCTCGGTGAGCTCGAGGTCGAGGCCGAAGGTGTTGGACTCCTCGACGGTGATGACGCCCTCGGTGCCGGCCTTGTCCATCGCCTCGGCGATGAGCTCGCCCACGGTGGTGTCGGCGGCGGAGATCGAGGCGGTGGAGGCGATCTGCTCCTTGGTCTCGACGTCCTTGGCCATCGCGAGCAGCTGCTCGGAGACGGCGGCGACGGCGGCCTCGATGCCCCGCTTGAGGCCCATCGGGTTGGCGCCGGCGGCGACGTTGCGCAGGCCCTCGCGGACCATGGCCTGGGCGAGGACGGTCGCGGTGGTGGTGCCGTCACCCGCGACGTCGTCGGTCTTCTTCGCGACCTCCTTGACCAGCTCGGCGCCGATCTTCTCGTAGGGGTCCTCGAGCTCGATCTCCTTGGCGATGCTCACACCGTCGTTGGTGATGGTGGGCGCACCCCACTTCTTCTCCAGCACGACGTTGCGGCCCTTGGGACCGAGGGTGACCTTGACGGCGTCGGCGAGGGTGTTCATCCCGCGCTCGAGACCGCGCCGGGCCTCCTCGTTGAAAGCAATCAGCTTCGGCATGACTCCTGCGATTCCTTACGCGTAAGAGTTCGGGTGGGTCCGGGGCGGTGGGCTGCCCGCGACGGCCGACCCGCGCGAACGGGCGATCCCTTCTCGCCCGGCGCCCGGGCCTCAGCTGGCACCGATCCGGTTGGCACTCTCGCGAGGAGAGTGCCACTCAATGTTTAGCACTCGCCCCTGGAGAGTGCAAACGCCTCCCGAGGGCGGTCCCCCGTGCGGGGGCGCCGCTCAGCCGCCGACGGCCGCGAGGTGCTCGGCGACGACGTCGGCGAACCGGGTCGCGTTGCCCGGCAGGTGGTCGAGGTACAGGCCCGGCTCGGTGAGCTCGATCTCGCTCACGCACCAGCGTCCCTCGTGGTGCAGCAGGTCGACCCGGGCGTAGGGCAGGCCGGCGCCGAGCAGCTCGGTGGTGGCCGCCACGGCGTCGACGGCCAGCAGCGCCAGCTCGGGGTCGGCCGACACGACGCGGGTCGTGCCGCCGCGGTGCTCGTGCACCCGCACGTCGTGGGGCGGGGCCACCTTCGCCACCTGGGCGCCGGGGTGGCCGCCGAGCACGAACACCGACCGCTCGCCGGTGTCGAAGACCGAGGGCACCAGCGGCTGGACCAACCAGTGGTTGAGGTCGGTGAGCAGCTCGGCGGGCAGCGGGCCCTCGCCGTCGTGCACGACCACGAGGCCGTCGCCGCCCGCGCCGAGGCGGGGCTTGACGACCGCGCTGCCCACGCGGGTGATGGCCGCGCGCAGGGCGACGGCGTCCTCGGGGGCCTCGGTGGGGATCACCGGCACCCGCCCCTGCGCGGCGAGGTCGAGCAGGTAGCGCTTGTCGGTGTTCCACCGGAACACCCGCTCCCCCTGCAGCAACCGCGGACCGAGTCGACGCGCCCAGGCCAGGAAGTCGGGCATCCGGTGCTGGATGTCCCAGGTGGAGCGCACGGCCACGAGGTCGGCGGACTCCCAGTCGACCGACGGGTCGTCCCACACCGCCCACCGGGCGGCGATGCCGTGGGCTGCGAAGGCCGGGGCGAGCAGCTCGCCCCCGGGCTCGCCGTCGGGCCAGGCCGCGCAGGTGGCGAGCAGGAGCAGCGGTCCGGTGGTGCGGGAGTGGTCGGCGCCCGAGATGCCGCTCACGGTTCCTCCTGATGAGTGCTGGTGCCGGGTCAGCCCCGGCGCTTGAGCCGGCCGGGGAGGGCGGTGAGCACGCGGCCCGCCCGCCAGGTCGTGCTGGCCCGCAGCGCGGCGACCTCGGCCTCCGCGGCGCGGGCGCGCTCGCGGGCGCCGGCGAGGCGGCGCTCGGCCTGGGCGGCGGCCTTGGTGGCGGCGGCCGCGCGGGCCTCGGCGTCCTTGGCGCGCTGCTGGGCCTCGCGCAGGTCCTTGGCCATGCTGCGGTGCAGCTGCCGGGTGACCTTCACCGAGAACCGGCGCTCGTCGACCAGCAGCTTCTCCAGCCGCTTGATCTTCAGCTGCGGGCTCTCCTCGAAGTCCGCGGCGCGCAGGGCGGCGAAGTCGCGGAAGCTCTGCCCCGGCTCGGGGGCCCCGGCAGCGGAGGGGGTGACGGCCTCGGTCACGACTTCCTCCAGTAGACCCCGGCCCAGTCGATCTCGTGGATCTCGTCGGTGATCCCGCGGGCCTCGCGGAAGTCGTGGATGGCCTGTGCGCAGCCCTTCACGGCCCCGTAGTCGTCGACGATGATGTAGCCGCCCACGGGCACCTTGTCGTAGAGCGGCTCGAGGGCGTCGACGGTGGAGGCGTACATGTCGCCGTCCAGGCGCAGCACCGCGATCTGCTCGACCGGGGCGGTGGGCAGGGTGTCGGAGAACCAGCCCTTGAGGAACTTCACCTGGTCGTCGAGCAGCTCGTAGCGCGCGAAGTTCTCCTGCACCTGCTCCACCGAGATGGCCAGGTCGATCTTGGTGTGGTGCTGGTCGCCGGCGTCGGCCTCGAACCGGCCGTCGGGGGCGGGCAGGCCCTGGAAGGAGTCGGCCACCCAGACCGTGCGGTCGGTGACGCCGTGCGCCGCCAGCACCGCGCGGGCGTAGATGCAGGTGCCGCCGCGCCACGCACCGGTCTCGATGAAGTCGCCGGGCACGCCGTCGGCGATCACCGACTCCAGGCACTGCCGGACGTTGGCGAGCCGCTTGAGCCCCACCATCGTCTCGGCGTCGGCCGGCCAGTCGCGCCCGTTCGCGCGGCGCTCGGCGTCGAACTCACCGCTCTCGACGATGCGCACGTCGCGGTCGCGCGTGGCGATGCGCAGCAGGTTCCAGAGGTAGCCCTCGTAGGAGCGGCCGGGGAACTTCACCGTGACGTTGCGACCCTCGAACCCGTACCGGGTCAGCATCTTCGCCATGGTGGTCAGGTACAGGTCGACGGCGGGGCCGGTGGCCAGGCTCGCGGGAGAACTCACGGGTCCCGACCCTAGCGGACGACGCCGCCCTCCCCGCGCTCCGCGCGCGGCACGGTCGATGCCCGCCCGGGTGTCAGGGGCCGGTGGTGGCCGGGCGGCACCGCCTGCTGCTCGCCCAGCGCGACCAGGACCGAGGGCACGAGCGCGGCAGCGGTGCGCCGGTAGCCCTGGGCGCTGGGATGGAACCGGTCGAGGCTGAACATCCCCTCGGGATCGGTGAGGAAGAAGGGCCCCACCACGCGTGCCAGCGACACCGCGTGGGCCCCGCAGTCCACGGCGGTGCGGGTCTGCGCGGCCGCCAGCTGCCGCGAGACCCGGGCCCCGAGGGCGCGCAGCGGCTGGGGAACCGGCCGGATGGCGCCGAGGTCGGGACAGGTGCCCACCACGGTGGGCACCCCGGCCTCGCGCAGCCGCTCCAGGACCTCGCGGAGGTGGGCCACCGACTCCTCCACGGCCACCCGGTGGATCACGTCGTTGCCGCCCACCACGAGCACCGCGACGTCGGGCCGGTAGTCGGCCGGGAGGCCGTCGAGCTGGGCGGCCACCATGCTCGTCTCCGCGCCCACGACCGCCGCCATCGTCAGCCGCACCGGACGACGCAGCGCCTTGCCGAGCCCCTTGGCGAGTCGCCCGCCCAGGGTGTCCTTGCGGTGCTCGGCGCCCAGCCCGGCGGCCACGGAGTCGCCGATCACGAGCAGGTCCAGCGCCGTCCCGCCGTAGCGGCGTCGCCAGACGCGGTTGGCGTCCGGCGTCGTCGGGGTCTCACCCCACGGCTTGCCGATCGCGCCGCGCGCCTGGGCCGCCTGCCGGTGCAGCGCCGCCCGGGCGGCGACGCCCAGCAGCCCCGCCGCCGCGCCCAGCGTCACGACCGACACCAGCGCCCGCGGGGCGTGATCCGCTCTGCGTCTGCTCACGCCCCCGTTTGAAGCAGGCCGGGGTGACCGGCCGGCGTCAGGCCGGCGTCCCGGAGGCGACCGGCGACCGACCGGCGACCGACCGGGGGCTCAGCAGCCGCCGGCGACGGCGGGGATGACCGAGATCTGGGTGCCGGCCGGGGTGGGGGTGGCGAGGTTGTCGAGGAAGCGGACGTCGTCGTTGTCGACGTAGACGTTCACGAACCGGCGCAGCTTGCCGTCCTCGTCCAGGATCCGCGCCTGGATGCCGGGGTAGGTGGCGTCGAGGTCGGCCAGCACGTCGCCCAGGGTGGCGCCGGTGGCGCTGACCTCGGACTCCCCGCCGGTGTAGGTGCGCAGGATGGTCGGGATGCGGACGGAGACGCTCACAGGGGTTCCTCGTTCGTGCAGGGATGGGGCGGCGGGTGGGACAGCCGGGTCGCGGGGCAGGCTCAGGCGATGCCCGAGGCCTTGAAGGCCGCGTAGGTCGGCGGGATCGTGGCGGCCGCACCGACGACGCCGGACACGGCGTCGAGGGTCTTCAGGCCGTGACCGGTGTTGATGACGACGGTCTCCAGGGAGGTGTCGAGCTGGCCGGTCTCGACGAGCTTCTTGAGCACCGCCACGGTGGTGCCGCCGGCGGTCTCGGTGAAGATCCCCTCGGTGCGGGCGAGCAGCACGATGCCGTCGCGCACCTCCTCGTCGGTGACGTCCTCCACCGCACCGCCGGTCTCGCGGCAGATGTCGAGCACGTAGATGCCGTCGGCGGGGTTGCCGATGGCCAGGCTCTTGGCGATGGTGTCGGGCTTGACGGGGCGGATCGCGTCGACGCCGGCCTTGTAGGCCACCGAGACCGGCGAGCAGCCCGTGGCCTGCGCGCCGTAGATCCGGTAGGGCTTGTCCTCGACCAGGCCGAGCTTGATCAGCTCGCCGAACGCCTTGTGCACCTTGGTGAGCTGGGAGCCCGACGCGACCGGGATCACGACCTGGTCCGGCAGCCGCCAGCCGAGCTGCTCGGCGATCTCGTAGCCCAGGGTCTTGGAGCCCTCGGCGTAGTAGGGCCGGACGTTGACGTTCACGAACGCCCAGCCGTCCTCCTCGCCCGCGATCTCGGAGGCCAGCTTGTTGACGTCGTCGTAGTTGCCGTCGACGGCCACGAGGTTCTCGGTGAAGATCGCGGAGCTCACCTGCTTGGGCTGCTCGAGGTTGCTCGGGATGAACACCACGGTCTTGATGCCGGCGCGGGCACCGGCGGCGGCCACGGCGTTGGCGAGGTTGCCCGTGCTGGGGCAGGCGAAGACCTTGGCGTCCAGCTCGCGCGCCGCGCTCAGGGCGCAGGCCACGACGCGGTCCTTGAAGGAGTTGGTGGGGTTGGTGGAGTCGTCCTTGACCCACAGCTTGGTGAGGCCCAGCTCGGCGGCGAGGTTGCGGGCCTCGAGCAGCCGGGTGAAGCCGGGCTCGGTGTTGGGGCTGGACTCGATGTCGGTGGGCACGGGCAGCAGCGCCTTGTAGCGCCAGATGTTGGCCGGGCCGGCCTCGATCTCCTCACGGGTGAGCGTCGGGTAGGCGTAGGCGACCTCGAGGGGGCCGAAACACTCCGGACAGGCGTAGAAGGGGCCCAGGGCCACGGCGGTGCCGCACTCGCGGCACTGCAGGTGGGTGGCGTTGCCGAAGGCTCCCTCGCGGGGGCCGGACCCACCGGGCTCGCGGGTGGCGTCGGACTGCTCGACGGTGACGGCGCTCATGACTCTCCTCCTTCTCATCTTCCCCGGCGCGACGGTCGCACCGAGCGGAATTGGCACCGTTTCCACGTACCGTCCCCGGATGTGCCGGGAGGCGGAGGCGCGTGGCGGTTGCCGGGACTTCGCAGGGCCGTTCCCTCAGTCCCTCTGGATGAGCTGTTCCTCACTGTACGGGCGCCGCCCCGCCCGTGCCGCATCGAGGTCCGCGATGCGGAACGCCGTCTCACCATCCGGCGGGGCGACCCGAGGGCCTGCCGGCCCGGGCCCCGTCTCAGGCCGGGGCGGCGGCCTGGGCGGCCTGGGCGTCGTCGGCGAGGCGTCGGAGCAGCGCGACGACGCCGGTGGGGCCGGGGACGCTGAGGTCGGCGAGGTCGCGCAGCGCGCTCTCCTCCCCCGAGGCGGAGAACACGAGCAGCGTGGGGGCGCCGGTGTCGGCGAGGGCGCGCACGGCGTGGAAGGCCTCGAGGTCGCCGAGGTCGTCGCCGGCGTAGAGCAGACCGTCGAGGTCGAGGTCGGCCATCAGGGTGCGCACCGCGACCCCCTTGTCCATCCCCGGGGACCGCACCTCCAGCACCTGCCGGCCCGGCTCGACGACCAGGCCGTAGCGGTCGGCGAGCTCCTGCACCGGGCCGCGCAGCCGCTCGAACGCGGCGGCGGCGTCGGGCAGGCGGCGGGTGTGGATCGCCACCGCGAGGCCCTTGTCCTCCAGGTGCGCCCCGGCGGCGTCGTGGGTGCGCAGCAGGCGGGGCAGCTCGCGCTCGAAGCTGGCCAGCCCCGCGGGCGGACGCGGGCTGACGATGCGCGGCTGGGAGGAGCTCCACCGCTCGTTGCCGTACTGGCCGAAGACGAGCAGCGGGGTGCCGACGGCAGCCGCCCGGTGGGCCAGCTGCTCCAGACCGCCCAGGTCGAGGGCCTGCCGGGCCGGGCGCCCGGTGATCACCGCGAGCGCGGCGACGTGCGGGGCCAGGGCCAGGAACGCCTCGACGGCGTCGGGGTGGATGTGGGCCGCGGCCGGGTCGTCGACGATCGGGGCGATCGTGCCGTCGAAGTCGACGGCGACCGCGCAGCGCGCGGCGGCGCGCACGAAGGCGTCGTAGCGAGCGGCGGCGGGAGCGTCCACGACCACCGAGTCAACCACGCCCGGACCCACCCGCGGAGGGTCCGCAGGCCGACTGCGACCTAGATCTCGCCCGTGAGGATGAGCGTGAGGCGGTCGAACTTCATCGGCGCGACGGCCGGCTGGATGCGGTCGACGCCGAGGTCGCGGGCCAGCTGCCGGGCCTCGCGCTTGAGCCGGTCGGGGTAGTACACGGTGGTGGCCGGGATCGTGCCGTACCAGTTGTCGGTGCCGACGACCTGCCACCCGGCGGCGCCGACGGTGGTGCCGACCTCGCCGGCCAGGCCGGAGATCGCGGTGTTGTTGTAGACCTCGACGAACACCTGGGAGCGGTCGACGTCGGGCTTGGGTTCGCGCGTGGGCTCGGGCGTCGCGCTCGGTGTGGGCGCGGGGGTGGCGTCGGCCTCGGCGCCGGTGGTCTGCTCGGCACGGGCCGGGGCGGCGATGTCGCGCGGGGCGGGGTCCTCGCCCCGGGTGAGCACGAAGGCCAGGCCCGCCATCAGCACCGCGACGGCGCTGAGCAGCACCAGTCCGGACGGGGCCACCTGCGGCATCAGGCCGCGCTCGGGGCGGCTGCGCTCGCTCATCGCGACCGGCTCAGATCTCGAAGCCGAGCCGTCGCGCCGAGCGCTGGCGCTGGCGCTGGGACCGCAGGCGCCGCAGCCGGCGCACCAGCAGCGGGTCGGCCTCGAGGGCCTCGGGGCGGTCGATGAGGGCGTTGAGCACCTGGTAGTAGCGGGTGCTGGACATGTCGAACTTCTCGCGCACGGCCGACTCCTTGGCGCCGGCGTACTTCCACCACTGGCGCTCGAAGGCCAGGATCTCGACGTCGCGCTGGCTCAGCGACGTCGTGGGGCCGGCCGGGCTCGGCGAAGCGTCGTGCTGCGGCTGGGCGTCCATGCGGGCCATGGTAGACGGGGAATCACACGGCTGTCATTCGCCACTCCGGTCGGGGACGGGTGGGACGGCGCCCCGCCCGGGGAGCCTCACCCCGCCGCGCCGTCCGCACCCGCGGCGCCGGTGCCGCGGGTGCGACTAGGGTGCCGGTGTGTCCGCGGATCTCGTGATCGTCGCCAACCGTCTGCCGGTGGACCGCGTCACCGGTCCCGACGGGCAGGTGGGGTGGCGCCGGTCGCCGGGCGGGCTCGTGAGCGCCATCGAGCCGGTGATGCGCGCCGGCAGCGGGGTCTGGATCGGCTGGCCCGGCGGCGCCAGCGACGAGGCGCCGGCGCTGAGCACCGAACCCTTCGAGGTCGACGGCATGCGGCTCGCGCCCGTGGGGCTCACCCGGGCCGAGATCACCGAGTTCTACGAGGGCTTCTCCAACGGCACCCTGTGGCCGATCTACCACGACCTCGTGGCCAAGCCGGAGTTCCACCGCGAGTGGTGGGACTCCTACGTCGCGGTCAACAACCGCTTCGCCGAGCGGGCCGCCGAGCTCGCCGCCGAGGGCGCCACCGTGTGGGTGCACGACTACCAGCTGCAGCTGGTGCCGCAGCTGCTGCGCGCCCTGCGGCCCGACCTGCGCATCGGCTTCTACCTCCACATCCCCTTCCCGCCGCCGGAGCTGTTCCAGCAGCTGCCCTGGCGCCGCCAGCTGCTCGAGGGCCTGCTCGGCGCCGACCTGGTCGGCTTCCAGCTGCCCGGCGGCGCGGCCAACTTCGTGCGCCTGGTGCGCCAGCGCGTCGGCCACAAGACCCATCGCGACCTGGTCTACCTCCCCGACGGCCGCACGGTGCGGGCCGAGCCCTTCCCGATCTCCATCGACGCCGCGGGCTTCGAGGCGTTGGCCACCGACGCCGGCGTCGTCGCGCGGTCGCTCGAGATCCGCCGTGCGCTGGGCGAGCCGCGCCGGATCTTCCTCGGCATCGACCGGCTCGACTACACCAAGGGCATCTACGCCCGGCTCCGCGCGTTCGCCGAGCTGGTGGAGGAGGGCCACATCGACGTCGAGGACGCCGTGTTCGTGCAGGTGGCGGTGCCCAGCCGCGAGCAGGTGGAGCAGTACCGGCTGCTGCGCGACGACATCGACCGGCTCGTGGGTCGCATCAACGGCGACCTGGGCCGCATCGGCCGTCCCGCGATCTCCTACCTGCACGCGTCCTACCCGCGCGAGGAGATGGCGGCGCTCTACCGCGCCGCCGACGTCATGGTCGTGACCCCCTACCGCGACGGCATGAACCTGGTGGCCAAGGAGTACGTCGCCTGCCGAGTGGGTGAGGACGGCGCGCTGGTGCTCTCGGAGTTCGCCGGCGCCGCCGATGAGCTGCGCCAGGCGTGGCTGGTCAACCCCTACGACATCAACGGCATGAAGGCCGCACTGCTGGAGGCCTACAACGCCGACGGCAAGGAGCTCGGACGCCGGATGCGGGCGATGCGCCGCACCATCCGCCAGCACGACGTCAAGGCGTGGGCCGACTCCTTCCTCTCGGTGCTGGGCGAGGTGTCGAACCCGCACGACAAGTCGGTGCGCCCGGCCCGCCGCTCGTGACCGGCCCCGGCTCCGACGCCGGCCCTGGCGCCGGCCCCGGCGCGACCCCGCCCGTCGTGCTGCTCACCGACGCGCGCGTCGTCGCCGTGCCCGTGCACGAGGACGCCACCGCGCTGGTGGACTCCGCCGGCGTGCTCCCCTTCGACGGCCGCGAGGACGACGGCACCGGCGCGGGGCGCTGGCTGCGGCGCACCGTGCTGGAGCGCCTCGCCGACGCCGCCGCGGCCCTGCCGGGCGACCTGCGCCTGGTGCTCAACGAGGGCTACCGCCGCCCGGAGCGGCAGCGCGCGGCGTTCGACCGCTATCGCGCCACCCTCGCCGCGGCCCACCCCGAGCTGGACGCCGCCGTGCTGCGCGTGCTCGCCAGCCGCTACATCTCCCCGCCCGAGCTGGCGCCGCACACGGCGGGCGCGGCCGCCGACGTGCTCCTGACCACCCCCGAGGGCGTCGAGCTCGACCTCGGCTGCCCCATCGACGCGACCCCGGAGCAGTCGGGGGGGCGCTGCTACACCGACCACCCCGACGTCGTCGGGGAGGCGTTGCTGCTGCGCCGCGAGCTGGTGCGGGCGCTGCACGGCGTCGGGCTGGTGAACTACCCCACCGAGTGGTGGCACTGGTCCTTCGGCGACCGGTACTGGGCGTGGACCACCGGCGCGGCCGCGGCCGTGCACGGGCCGGTCCCGCCGCCGACCTGACGCCGACCTGACCGGCCTTCCCCCGCACAGGTGTGATGCGGGCGTCACCGACCATGTGACGGCGGCCCTGTGAGGATCACCTCATCTCGGCGATACTGACCTGCGTGGACCTCATCCCGAAGCCCGACCAGGTCGTGGCGGCCGCTGGCAACCTGGCGCACAAGGTGCTCTACGGCGGCCTCGCCGACCTGCGGCCGATGCCGCGCACCCTGATCGACGAGGGCACGCTGCGCGAGGTCTACCACTACCGCCCCTCGGCCACGGCCCAGGAGAGCGGCGACCCCGTGCTGCTCGTGACCCCGCTCGCCGCACCCGCGATCTGCTACGACCTGCGGCGCGGCTGCTCGCTGGTCGAGCACCTGGTCACCGAGGGGCGGCCCACCTACCTGCTCGAGTACGGCGAGGTCTCGTTCAAGGACCGCAACCTCGGCATGGAGCACTGGATCGAGGAGGTCGTGCCCACCGCGATCCGCGAGACCTCCGCCCACGCCGGCGGCCGTCAGGTGCACGTCGTCGGCTGGTCCCTGGGCGGCATCTTCAGCCTGCTCACCGCGGCCTCCGACGCCGACCTGCCGATCGCCTCGCTCACCATCGTGGGCTCCCCCGTCGACGTCAGCCTGGTGCCGCTGGTGGCGCCGCTGCGCCCCCTGCTGAACTGGATCGACGGCCGGGGCCCGA
Source organism: Nocardioides sp. (assembly GCF_964228225.1). Lineage (GTDB taxonomy): Bacteria > Actinomycetota > Actinomycetes > Propionibacteriales > Nocardioidaceae > Nocardioides. The sequence goes on along the minus strand of NZ_CAXQZB010000052.1, from coordinate 58,503 downwards.
TCACCGGCGGCTACCGCATGCTCGGCGGCGCCCCGAAGCCGCTGGTGAAGTGGGCCTTCCAGCTCTCCTCGTTCCAGAAGCTGGTCACCAAGCCGGTCGCCAAGGTCGCCCACTTCGACGACGCCGACTTCCTCGCCCAGCTCGAGGCGGTCGACCGGTTCACCGCCAACATGATCGCCTACCCCGGCCGCACCTTCGGCCAGCTCTACCACCGCTTCGTCAAGGGCAACGCGATGGTGAACGGCACCTTCGAGGTGGGCGGCCGCGAGCTCGCGCTCGCCGACATCGGGGTGCCGGTGCTGGTCTTCGGCGGCGCCAACGACGGCATCGCCCCGGTGCCGGCCGTCCGCGCGCTCGTGCCGCTGCTCACCGGCTCCCCCGACGTGCGTTTCGAGGTCGTGCCCGGCGGCCACCTCGGCATGCTCACCGGCCGCGCCGCGCGCGGCACCACCTGGGTGGTGCTCGACGAGTGGATCGACCAGTGGTCCAGCGACCGGGCCGAGGCGGCCACCGCCCAGGCCGCGGAGCCCGCCCCGTCCGCCGGGACCCCGGCCATCGGCACCGGCGCCCGCCGTCACGGCTCGAAGTCCTCCCGCGCCCTGGCCAAGTAGCACCCGACCCCCTCGGCGCGCCGCTTGCTCGGGCCGTCGCGCTCCAGCAGGGTGCTCGGCATGGCGATCGGAGCGGACGAGTACAGCCCGGGCGGCGGCCACGCGATCCTGGGCACCGTGCTGATCCTGGCCGGCTACGGCACGCGGCTCGCGGCTGAGGACGACGCCGACGCGGACGCCCTGCTCCTGCTGGCCGCCGGGCTGCTCGTCCTCGGCGTGCTGCTGCTCCTCACCGCCGCGGTGGCCAACGGCATCGCGCTCGCCGAGCGGCACCGCCGCGCGGCCGCGAGCCCCCCGCCCGGCCCCACCGACGGCCGCTGAGGCTCACCGTCTCCCGTTGTCACCAGCGAAAAGCACGGGTCAACGCCGTTGACCGGTGCTTTTCGCTGGTGACAACGGGAGACCTCGGGGACGCGGCGGGCCGTCAGAGGCCGGCGGTGCTCCGCACCAGGTCGAGGTCGTAGGTGCCGGCGTCGGTGCCCAAGCCCCGGGCCACCTGGGCGGCGGTGGCGCACCCGAGGCGGGCGGCGTCGACGGGGCCGAGGCCCAGGCCGATCCCGCGCAGGAAACCGGCGGAGAACGCGTCGCCACAGCCGGTCGTGTCGACCAGCTCCTCGGCCGGGATCGGCAGGGCCGGCACCGCCACGCAGCCGTCGGGATCGGCGGGGTCGGCGCTGGTGACGACCAACGCACCTCGCGCGCCGGCCGTGACGGCCACGCAGCCCGCACCCGCGGCCACCAGCGCCCGGGCGCCGGCGGCGAGGTCGTCCTCGCCGGTGAACCCGCGCACCTGCTCGTCGTTGGGCAGCAGGTAGTCGCAGTGGGGCAAGGCGTCGGCGATCCAGGCGAGCAGGTCGGGGTCGCCGGGGGCCAGCACGTCGATCGAGGTCACGGCGCCGGCCGCGCGAGCCGCGGCGAGCAGCTCACCGGCCGCCGGACCGCCGAGGAACTCGGGGCCGCCGAGGTGCACGGCGTCGAACCCGGTCCAGTCGACGTCGGCCACGTGGTCGAGGGTGAAGGCGCCGTTGGCCCCCACGCAGTGCCAGGCCGGCCGGTCGCCATTGGGGCGCACCGGCAGCACCGAGGCCGAGGTGGGCTGCTCGGGCAGCCGCACGATCCCGGCGACGTCGACGCCCTCGCGGACCAGCAGCGCGAGCAGGGTGTCGCCGGCGGCGTCGGTGCCGACCGCGCCCAGGCTGCGGACCTGCGCCCCGAGCCGGGCCGCGATCATCGCGGTGCCACCCGCCGTGCCGGCGGGCGAGAGCCGGATGGTGTCCACCAGGGCGCCGTCGGAGCCCTCGGGGATGCCGGTGACGCCGATGACGTGGGTGTCGAGCACGTGGACCCCCACGGCGGCCAGGCGCCAGGGCGTGGGAGCGGGAACGGTCATGAGGTGCTCTTCTCTCCGTAGCGGCGCGCGAGGGCGGCCAGGACGACGTCGGTCTGCTCGGCCTCGCTCAGCACCCGGGGGGTGCCGAGGACGCTGGCGCGGTGGTGCAGGGCGGCGAGCCACTCCAGCAGCACGGCGTGCTCGGTGGCGGCGGCGCGGTCGGGCCCGACCGCGACCGAGCCGTGGTTGGCCAGCAGCGCGGCCTGCCGGCCGGTGAGCGCCTCAGCCACCCCCTCGGCCAGCGCGGGGCTGCCGAACGTGGCGTAGGGCGCCACCCGCACGGCCCCGCCCAGCAGCAGCTGCTGGTAGTGGATCACCGGCAGCTCGGGCAGCACGCAGGCCACCGCGGTGCTGTAGGGCGCGTGGGTGTGCACGACCGCGCCCACCTCGGGTCGGGCGGCGTAGACGAGCCGGTGCAGCTCGAGCTCGGAGCTGGCCCGCACCCCCTCCCCGCCCGCGAGCGGCACGGCGACGACGTCGTCGGGCGTGGTCTCGGCGAGCACGGCACCGCTGACGGTGATCCAACAGCGTTCGCCGTCGCGCACGCTGACGTTGCCGGCGGTGCCGACGAGCAGCCCCTGCGCAGCGAGTCGGCGCGCGGCGTCGGCGACCGCCGCGGCGGGGTCCGACGCCCCGACCGGGGTCATCGGGCGAACCGCTCGAGGTAGGAGGTGAGCATCAGCCGGCCCTGGGCGATGATCGCGGGGTCGCCGGCGAGGTCGTGCTCGTAGGCGAGCTGGAACATCCGGTCGCCGATCTCGACCGCCAGCACCGCCGCCTGCTCGGGCAGGTCGGGGCCGGTGAGCCCCTCGGCGACCGCCAGCGCCCGCAGCGTGGCGGCGACCTCGCGGTTGTGGGCGCGACCCGAGGCGTGCACGGCCAGGTTGGTGCGCCCGCGCAGGTAGATCTCGACGAACGCGGGCCGGCGGCGGTACACGGCGGTGAAGGCGTCGAGCACGGCGTCGACCAGGCTCGCGATCGTGAGGCGGCCGGCCTCGGTGACGGCGCCGACGTCGTGGGCCACCTGCTCGTCCATCTCGGCGGTGTGGCGCTCGACGAGGGCCAGCAGCAGGTCCTCCTTGTCGGCGAAGTACTGGTAGAGCGTGGCGACCGGCACCCCGGCGCGCTGCGCGATCTCGCGGGTGGTGAGGGCCTCCACCCCGTGGTCGAGGACCGCCGACTCGGCGGCGTCGAGCAGGGCCTCGACCTTGCGCCGGCTGCGCGCCTGCACGGGGGCGCGGCGCGGAGCCCGCTCGGGGGTCCGGTCGACGGGGCGCTCGGCGGGGCGCTCGGGGCTGGGATCCGCGGGGGCCGCGACCCGTGACGTGCTCACGCCGGGAGTGTAGGGTACGAAACCGAAACTGACACAGATTCAGATTAAGCCCCTCAGGTCCCCCGTCACGCCGTCGTGACACCGACCGCCCCGCACCTCCCGGAGGCCTCCGTGACTGCTCCCCTGATCCCGGCCGTCGACCTGCCACGCCGTCACCTGCTCGCGGCGGGTGCCGCGGGACTCGGCGCGGCCACCCTCGCCCTCGGCACCACCTGCCCCGCGTCCGCCAGCCCCCAGCCGGACCCGCTCCCCGACGGGCCGCAGGGCCTGCAGGGGCGGCTGCCGCGCGAGGTCGACGTCGTCGTGGTGGGTGCGGGGATCGCCGGCCTGGTCGCCGCGCGCGAGGTGGCGCGGTCGGGCCGCTCGGTGCTGGTCGTCGAGGCGCGCGACCGGGTGGGCGGGCGGGTGCTCAACCACGAGCTGCGCACCGGCGGGGTCACCATCGAGGCCGGGGGCGCGTTCATCGGCCCCACCCAGGACCACATCGCCCGGCTCGCGCGCGAGATGGGGGTGCCGACGTTCAAGGAGTACAACTCCGGGCGCAGCGTCTACCTCTCCCAGACCCTGGGCCGGCTGGAGTTCACCGGCACCGTGCCGCCGGACCCCACGATCCTCGCCGACGCCGGCCTGCTGCTGCAGCTCATCGACACCTACGCCGCCGAGATCGCCGTCGACGCCCCCTGGTCGCACCCCCGGGCCCGGGAGTGGGACGCCATGACGCTGGCCGACTTCATCGCCGCCAACTCCCTGCTCAACCCCCGCGGCGTCGCCAACCTCATCGAGTGCTGGACCCAGCCCGGCTTCGGGGCCGACCCGCGCGAGCTGAACTTCCTCTTCGTGCTCTGGTACGTCGCGGCCTCCGGCAACGAGCGCACCACCGGGACCTTCGCCCGCAACTCCGACACCGCCGGCGGCGCGCAGGAGCGGCGGTTCATCGGCGGCTCGCAGCTGGTGCCGATCCGGCTCGCGCGCCGCCTGGGCGACGTCGTCGCCCTCGACGCCGCGGTGCGCCGCATCGAGCAGCGCGACGACCGGGTGGTCGTGCACACCGCGCGCGGCGTGGTCCGGGCGCGGCGGGCGATCGTGGCCGCCCCGCCGCCGATGGTCCTGGACCTCGCCTGGTTCCCACGGCTGCCGTCGTCGCGGCGTCGCCTGCTGGCCAACGTCGAGATGGGCCGGCTGATGAAGTGCGACGCCGTCTACGACACCCCGTTCTGGCGCCGCGACGGCCTCAACGGCTTCGGCATCAGCGACAGCGGCGCCACCCGCGCGGTCTTCGACAACTCCCCCGCCGACGGCTCGATCGGCGTGCTGCTGGCCTTCGTGGGCGGCGACACCTGGCGCCGCTACGGCACCGCGCCCCGCGCCGTGCGCAAGCGGGCGGTGCTGGAGGGCTTCGCGCAGATGTTCGGCCCGCAGGCGCTGCGCCCGGTGGAGTACACCGAGCACGACTGGACCAAGGAGCGCTGGAGCGGCGGCGGGCCGACGGCGTTCCACAGCCCCGGCACGTTCACCACCCTCGGCCCCGCGATCCGGCGTCCGTTCGGCCGCGTGCACTGGGCCGGCACCGAGACCTCCACGTTCTGGAGCGGCTACATGGACGGCGCGGTGCGCTCCGGCGAGCGGGCCGCCCTCGAGGTGCGCGAGGCGCTGCGATGAGGATGCTGTTGGCCGGCGTCGTGGCGGCCGCACTCGGGGTCGGGGTGTCCGGACCGGCGCCCACCGCCGTCGACATCGCCCGCCAGACCGGCAGCACCCGCGTCGTGGCGGCGGTGCCGTCGCCGGGTCACCCGGCCTACGTGCACGCCCACACCAACGGCCGGATCTACGTCGGCACCTACAAGTCCGGCGACGGCCAGGCCTCGCGGGTGATCGAGTACTCCGGGCGCGGCACCCTGCTGCGGTCCTGGACCGTGCCGGGCCAGCGACTGGCCGCCGACCCGGGCGTGCAGGCGGCCAACCAGACCGCGGACGGCGACCTCGTGCTGCTCGAGACCTCGCGTCGCGCCGTCATGACCCTGGACCTGCGCACCGGCCGGTTCCGCACCGTGGCCACCCTGCCCCCGGGCGCGGTGCCGAACTACGCCACCTGGACGCCGTTCGGGCTGCTGGTCAGCGACTACGCCCAAGGCGTGCTGTGGCGGGTCGGCCGGGGCGGGGCCGTGAGCGCCTGGTACCGCTCCCCCGCCCTGGAGGGCGTGGCCGGCTTCGGCACCACCGGGCTGGTCTACCGCGCCCGCGAGCGCGATCTGCTGATCACCCAGCAGACCGTGTCCGACGGCTCCGACCTGCCCACCAACGGCGCGCTCTACCGCCTCACGCTGGACGGCGACCGGCCGGGCCGGCTCCGCACGCTGTGGCGCTCGGCCCCCACGGACCTGCCCGACGGGTTCGGGGTGGGACGCTCGGGCCGGATCTACATCGCCAACGCCGGCCTCACCAACCAGATCGTCGTGCTGTCCCCCACCGGGCAGGAGTTGCGGCGGCTGCCCGAGCTCCCCGGCACCGGCGAGAACGGCTCCCCGATCCCGTTCGACACCCCGTGCAGCGCGACCTTCCGCGGCACCGAGATCCTGGTGGCCAACCAGTCGGCGATCCTGGGCGACGCCTCCCACATGGCCGTCCTGGCCGTCGAGGTCGGCGAGCGCGGCCGCACCCCCTACCTGCCTCGCACCGCCCGCTTCCGCTGAGGTCGTCGTCCCTACCGTCTACGCTGAGAATCGGGGGCGGGAACAGCCGGAACGGTTGGTACGACGCGACACCCCCGGGCGCCGGGGCCGGGCTCAGCCGGCGAGGGGGTCGGTGGCGTGGGCGGCGCGGGCCGTGGCGAGGAACTCCGACGCCGCCGCGGCCGGGTCGGCGGCGGCTGCGATCTCGCCGTAGGTGCGGATCGCCCCGAAGGGGGCGTTCCAGAACGCGCCGGAGCGCTGCTCCCAGGGCCCGGCGTAGACGTAGGGCTCCTCGCTGAACTCGTCGCCCGGGGAGAAGCCGAGGTTCAACCCGCCGTGCGGGGTCTGCACGGTGGTGGCGAGGTCGGCGTGCTCGGGCCAGAGCACGGTCTCCTCCCGGGTGTCGGGGGCGGTCACCGGCAGCGCCGCCAGCACCTCGGCGCCCAGCAGGTACCAGGCCAGGAGGGCGGCGGCCGCGTCGTCGTCGACGTCGGGAAGGGCCGTCACCGTGGCACCGTCGGCGGTCTCGCGCACCAGCGAGGCGCCGTGCAGGCGCAGCCGCTGTTCGCCGTCGGGTCCGGGGAACCAGCGGGTGTGGACGCCGTCGACGTCGGCACCGAGGCGGATCGTGCCGAGCGCGGCCGACTGCTCGGCCTCCAGCACCTCCCGCATCACGCGGTGCCAGGCGGTGCGGGTGGGCGTGACGACGGCGAGGGGCGGCAGCGCGGGGAGACCCATGCCGGCCACGCTACGCCCCGATCGGGTTGAATCACCAGGGTGAGCGCGCTGGCGGGGCTGGTGGAGAAGGGCCTGATGAGTCCGGACTGGGCGCAGGCCCTGGCGCCGGTGGACGACACCGTGGCGGCCCTCGGCCGGTTCCTGCGGGCCGAGATCGCCGCCGGGCGCGGGTATCTGCCGGCGGGCGACGCGGTCTTCCGGGCCTTCCGTGCCCCGCTCGCGCAGGTGCGGGTGCTCGTGGTCGGCCAGGACCCCTACCCCACCCCAGGACATCCGATCGGGCTCAGCTTCGCCGTCGAGCGCGACGTGTGGCCGCTGCCGCGCAGCCTGGTGAACATCTACACCGAGCTGCGCGCCGACCTCGACGTCGTGCCGCCCCGGCACGGCGACCTCTCGGCGTGGGCCGACCAGGGCGTGATGCTGCTCAACCGGGTGCTGACCGTGCGCCCCGGCACCCCGGCGTCGCACCAGAAGCAGGGCTGGGAGGAGGTCACCGAGTGCGCCATCGCGGCGCTCGCCGCGCGCGCCGGGGCCGGGCAGCCCGTGGCGGCGATCCTGTGGGGCCGCCCGGCGCAGCAGCTGCAGCCGCTGCTCGGCCCGATCCCCGCTGTCACCTCCCCCCACCCCTCGCCGCTCTCGGCCTCGCGCGGCTTCTTCGGCTCCCGGCCCTTCAGCCGGGTGAACGCCCTGCTCGCCGAGCAGGGCGCCGCGCCGGTGGACTGGGCCGCCCTCGCCCGCGACACCGACGTCCCACCCGGCCGCTGACGCACCCGCCGGCCTTCGGCATCGGCTCCGGCCCGTGGGCGCCGGCCCGTTGAAGGAACGTCAGGTACCTGACGAATTGCACCTCGGGCGGCCGCGGCTTGTCGGGCGGCCGCGGCCGGGGTGTCAGCGCACGCGCAGCTTGCGCATCAGCTTGAGCGAGCTGAGCATCTGCTTGACGTAGTCGTCGTAGGACTGGCCCTCGCGGGCGCCCATGACCTGCTTCTTGAGCACCGCCATGTTCTTCACGTCGGTGTACTTCGACAGGCCCTGGTCGCCGTGACGGGCGCCGACGCCGGACTGCTTGACCCCGCCCGAGGGCGTGCCCTTGGAGGCGTAGGCGGTGGCGAGGGCGTCGTTGATGTTGACGTTGCCGGAGTGGATCCGGTGCGCCACCCGCTCGGCCTGCTCCAGGTCGGTGCCCCACACCGAGGCGTTGAGGCCGTACTCGGTGTCGTTGGCCAGGGCGACGGCCTCGTCGATGGTGGCGTAGCGGTGCAGCGCGACCACGGGACCGAAGGTCTCCAGCGAGCCGGCGAGCATGTCGTTCGTGACGCCCTCCAGGATCGTGGGCTCGAAGAACGCCGGGCCGATGTCGGGCCGCTTGTTGCCGCCGGTGAGCACCGTCGCCCCCTTCGCGACGGCGTCCTCGACGTGGCTGGCGACGCGGTCGCGGTGGTCCACCGAGACCAGCGAGCCGAGGTCGGGACCGAAGTCGTAGGACGCCCCGATCTGCAAGGACTCGGCGGCGGCGACGAAGCGGCGCTTGAAGTCGTCGTAGATCGAGTCGTGGATGTACATGCGCTCGATGTGCATGCAGATCTGGCCGGTGTTGGCGAAGGCCGCCCAGACGGCACCCTTGACGGTCTCGTCGAGGTCGGCGTCGGGCAGCACGATCATCGGGTTCTTGCCGCCGAGCTCGAGGCAGCAGCTGATCAGGTTGCGGCCGGCGCGCTCGCCGATCACGCGGCCCGTCGCGGTGGAGCCGGTGAACATGATGTAGTCGGCGTTGTCGATCAGCGTCGGCCCGACGTCGGGGCCCTCGCCGCACACCACCTGGAACAGCCCCTTCGGCAGTCCGGCCCGCTCGAGCATCTCGATGCCCCACAGCGGGCTCAGCGCCGTCTTGTTGTCGGGCTTGACCACCACCGCGTTGCCCGCGATGAGGGCGGGGATGGCATCGGAGATGCCGGTGGCGAAGGGGAAGTTCCAGGGCGCGATGATCCCGACGACGCCCTTGGGCACGCGGATCTCGGTGCTGGTGGACAGGAACGGCACCGGGCCGCCGCGCTTGACGGGCGCGAGCACCTGCTTGGCCCGCTTGAGGTAGTAGCTCATCACCATCGGCGGATCGCAGGTCTCCTCGATCGCCATCCGCCGGTTCTTGCCGCTCTCGGCCTGGATCAGGTCGGCGGTGAGATGGGCGTTGTCCACGAACATCGTGTGGGCGCGCTTGAACACCTCCAGGCGCTCGGCCACCGACCGGGCCGCCCACGCGACCTGGGCCTCCCGCGCTGCGGCGAAGGCGGCCTCGATGTCGGCCGGCGTCGACTGCGGCAGCTCGACCAGGGTCTCCCCGGTGTAGACCTCGGTGAGCGACCAGGTGGCGCCGCCCGAGCCGGGCACCCGCGCCACGAGGCGCTGGAGGAAGTCGGAGGTCAGGGTGGCGGGTCGCACCGGGGCGGCCGGCGCGAGCGGGGTGGGGTCGGTGGCGGTCATCGGCTCAGGCCTTTCCGAGCACGAGCGCGGCACCGCGCTCGCCGATCATGTACGACGGGGCGTTGGTGTTGCCGCCGGTGATCGACGGCATGATCGAGGCGTCGCAGACGCGCAGGCCCTCGACGCCGCGCACCTTCAGCTCCGGGGTCACGACCGCGAGCTCGTCCACGCCCATCCGGCACGTGCCGACGCCGTGGTACACCGACGTCGCCCGGTTCTGGATCGTGTGGCGCAGCTCCTCGCCGGTGACGGCCGGACCGGGGTGCGCCTCCTTCTTGACCGAGCCGTTGAAGGCGGAGCTGGCGAAGATGTCGCGCACCAGCCCGGTGCCCTCCACCAGCAGGTCGAGGTCGGCCGAGTCGGCCAGGTACTGGGGGTCGATGAGCGGGGCGGCGGTCGGGTCGGCCGAGGCCAGGCGCAGCGTGCCGCGGCTCTTGGGGTAGATCAGGGTGGTGAGCACGGTGAGCGAGGGCACCTTGTCCACCTCGTGCATCACCGGCTCGTCCTGGTTGCCGGCGGGGTAGGCCCACGGCAGCAGGTGCAGCTGGAGGTCGGGCACGCCGTGCTGGGCCTGCGAGGTCTGCAGGAAGGCGAGCACCTCGAACACCGAGTTGGCCAGGAACGTCGAGCCGGGCCGCACGATCTCCTTCGCGATCCCGCGGCCGAAGAAGGGCGCGGTGCCCTTCAGCTTCGAGGCCGTGGTGTGGAAGGTCAGGGCGTGGAAGAGGTGGTCGTGCAGGTTGTCGCCCACCGGGAGGTCGGCCACCACCTCGATGCCGTGGTCCTTGAGGTGCTGGGCGTGCCCGATGCCGGAGAGCATGAGCAGCTGGGCCGAGCCCACGAAACCGGCGGAGAGGATGACCTCCTTGCCGGCCCGCACGACGCGGGTGCCGCCCTTCTTGTCGCGCACCTCCACCCCCACCGCACGGCCGTGCTCGATGACGACGCGGGTGGCGAGCACCTCGGTCTGCACCTCGAGGGTGGCGGGGGCCAGGTGGTGCACGTAGCCGCGGGTGGAGGAGTAGCGCAGGCCCTCGGCGGCGTTCTGCTGCATCCGGCCCACGCCCTCCTGGGAGGCGCCGTTGTAGTCCTCGAGCTTCGGGCATCCGGTGACGTCGGCGACGGCGTCGAGGAACTGCAGCGAGCCCTCCTGCGGCGTCTTGTTGATCGTGACGCGGATCGGGCCGCCGACGCCGCGGTAGGCGTCCTCGCCGCCCTCGTAGTCCTCGAGGCGCTTGTAGGAGGCGTTGACGCTGTCGGCGTCCCAGCCGGTGTTGCCCTCGGCGGCCCAGGAGTCGAAGTTGGCGCGGTTGCCGCGCACGTAGACCATGCCGTTGATGGAGCTGGAGCCGCCCATCACCTTGCCGCGCGGCACGGGCATCTTGCGGTCGAGGATGTGCTTCTGCGGCACCGAGTAGTAGCCCCAGTCGACGGTGCGCTTGATCTGCGGCACCGCGTGCATCGGCCCGATCATGCCGGGCTTCTTCACCAGGAACTGCTCGTCGCTCTTGCCGGCCTCGAGCACGATCACGCTCGCCCCGCTCTGTGCGAGCCGGCCGGCGATCACACCGCCGGAGCTGCCGGAGCCCACCACTACGTAGTCGGCCTCGTTGGAGTGCGCCTTCTTCGCCATGACCACCTTCGTTCCTCGGCTGTGGCCTCGCCCACAGTCCCCCGGAACTGTAACGCGTTCTACTTTTCCCGTGAACCCTTCGCTCAGGAGAGAATGGGTTTCGTGAAGATCCTGTCGATCCAGTCCTCGGTCGCCTACGGCCACGTCGGCAACTCCGCCGCCGTCTTCCCGCTGCAGCGCCTGGGCCACGAGGTCTGGCCGGTCCTCACCGTGCACTTCTCCAACCACACCGGCTACGGCGCCTGGCGCGGCCCGCTGCTCGCGGCCTCCGATGTCGCCGAGGTCATCACCGGCATCGCCGAGCGCGGCGTGCTGGGCGAGGCCGACGCCGTGCTCTCGGGCTACCAGGGCGACCCGGCGGTGGGCGCGGTCATCCTCGACGCCGTCGCGCAGGTGAAGGCGGCCAACCCCGCGGCCGTCTACTGCTGCGACCCGGTGATCGGCGACGTCGGCCGCGGGGTGTTCGTGCGCCCCGGCATCCCGGAGTACCTGCGCGAGGAGGTCGTGCCGCGCGCCGACATCGTGACCCCCAACCACTTCGAGCTCGACTTCCTCACCGACCGCACCACCACGACCCTGCCCGAGGTGCTCGACGCCGCCGCCGCGCTGCAGGCGCGGGGGCCGCAGCACGTGCTGGTCACCTCGGTGCGCCACGACGCCTCCGCGCCCGACACCCTCGACGTCGTCGCGGTCGGCCCCGACGAGGCCTGGGCGATCACGACCCCGCTGCTGCCGATCACCCCCAACGGCTGCGGCGACGTGACGGCCGCGCTGTTCCTGGCCCACCTGCGCACCAGCGGCAGCGTGCGCACCGCCCTGGAGCTCACCGGCTCGGCGGTCTTCGCGGTGCTGGAGCGCACTCTGGCCGCCGGAACCCGCGAGATCCAGCTGGTCGCCGCCCAGGACGACCTCGCCTCCAGCACGCCCCGGTTCAGCGCCCGACGGCTCTGATCGCGGGCGTCGATCCGGGATAGCCTGCGGCGCACCCGGCCCGCATCCGGTGGGTCGACTCCCCCGGAGGCGCACCATGCCCCAGTCGCCCCAGTCGCCCCAGTCGAGCCAGTCGCCCGAGTCGCCCTGCTGCCGCCACCACCACCGCCCGTCCCGCCCCTCGCGCCTGCGGGGCGCGCTCGCCGTCGTCGGCGCCGCGGTCGCGCTCGTGGCCGGCGTGGACGCGGTGTCCTACGCCGCCACCGGGAAGCCGTTGCTGCTCGGGCGCGCCAACAAGGCCCCCGCCACGACGACGCTCACGGCTCCGGGTACGCCGCTCTCGCTGAAGGGGGCGGCGGCCAGGCCGCCACTGAAGGTGAACTCCTCGACCAAGGTGCGCAGGCTCAACGCCGACCTGCTCGACGGCCTGGACGCCGCCGCGCTGCGGACCACGGCCCGGGTGTTCACGCGCAGCCTCACCGACGTCACCGCCACGACGACCACGGTCCCGATCGCACCTGGCAGCTACCTGGTGTCGTACTCCCACTACTTCCCGGTCACGACGCTGGGCACGACGCGCGGCCGGTGCTTCCTCGTCGCCGACACCCCCTCCGGCACCCGCTACCTCGCCGAGCAGATCGGCACGGACCCCCAGGGCGGTCCGATCGGGGTGAGCGGCTCGGCGCTGGTGACCCTCGAGCCGGAGGGGGAGCTCGATCTGCGGTGCAGCACGCCGCTGTCCTACAGCACGACGGCGTCCCAGCCTCAGCAGGTCGTGGCCGTGCCGGTGGACTCGGTGAGCACGACCGTCCTGCCCTGACGCCGTCCCCTGCCCCACCGGCCGGCGTTCAGGGCGCGGGCCAGCCGCTGGTGAGGTAGGCCTCGATCGCACGGTGCCGGAACCGGTAGGGGCTCCCACGCTCGATGATGCCCCGCACCGTGTCGAGGCGCTGGGCGAAGGGCCCGATCTGCGATGCGCTCCTCAGCCCCATGGCAGTCGCGATCCCGACCGCGGTCCGACCCTCGGGCGGCAGCCCCGCCATGGTCTCGAGGACCTGGCGTTCACGGGGAGGCAGGCGATCGAGGATCCGCTCGACATGGGCCAGGGCCTCGGCGCGCACCGCCCGCCATCCGTCCTCCACCTCGGCCCGGGTGATGACATCGCCCGATCCGGCGTACCAGGCCCGCTCCCCCGCCAGCTGGAACAGGAAGGGCTCCCCACAGCACAGCCGCACCACCGCCTCCGCAGCCTCCGGCTCCATGCGGACGCGGACGGTACTCCCTGCCGCATCAGGGATCTCCCAGCCCGGGGTGACGAACTGATGCAGGGCGAGGCGCAGGTCGGCCGCCTCGATCGGCGCGAGGGTCGAGGTCGCGAATCGACGCGCGAACGTGGCTCCTTTCGACGCCGCGGTCATCTCGGCGAACTCGGGGAGGCCCGTCAGGTACACCGCGATCGGGAGCACCCGCTGCAACCTCACCCCGCCCGGGGCCACCACCTCGACCTCGTGGGCGAGCGCGTCACCCAGGCAGATCAGCACCTGGGACAGCTCGGCAGCGTCGGTGATGTTCTGGACCTCGTCGAGATGGATCAGCACGCACACGTCCGCCTCGAGCGCCCGTTCCCCGATGGCCACGAGCAGCTCGGTGAGCACCGCGTAGGGCTCGGGTGCCTCACGCGGGTCCATGGTCACCGAGACACCGGCCGCGGAGATCGCCCGCACTCGCGCCACCACGTCGCCGATCCGGTGCTCCCGCGCCGTCGCGAGTCCCGCCTGGTCGGCGAGGCCCACGAGCGCTCCCGCCAGTCGCCGCAGCGGATCACCGCCGATCGGCAGGCGCAGCTGCGGGGTCACCCAGTCCCCCTGCGCCCGAGCGTGCGCCGCGATACGACGCACGAGTGTCGACTTGCCCAGGCCCGCCTCACCCAGGATCGTGCGGCCGCGCTCGGGGAGCCCCGCGAGCCGACGCGGGCGGACGACGTCCTGCCAGTCCCTCACCTGGGAGAGACGACCGGCCCACACCCGAGGCACCGTGTCGGCTCCCGGCATGAAGGGGTTGTCGACCGCCGATCGCATGGCGTTAACATTAACGCTGACGCCAATCTGCCGATAACGTTATCAACAGAGCCGGTGACAGGAGTCGAACCCGCGACATCCTCTTTACAAGAGAGGCGCTCTACCAACTGAGCTACACCGGCGAACCGGGCCCAGCCTAGTGGAGCCGCCCGCTCAGCTCATGCCGCCGTCGAAGGCGAGCACCGCCCCGGTGATCATCCGGGCCTGCGGGGAGGCGAGGTAGACCACGGCGGAGCCGATCTCGGCGGGGGCGATGGCCGCGCCGGGCAGCATCATCATCAGCCGGTCGGCCACGCGGGGGTCGAGGTCGTCGGGGAAGATCGTGGCCACGTGGGACACGATCGGGGTGTCGACGGTGCCGGGGCAGATGGCGTTGACCCGCACCCCGGTGGGGCTCAGCTCGAGCGCCAGCGCCTTGGTCAGCTGGGTGAGCCCGCCCTTGGCCGCGGCGTAGGCGGTGGCGTACGGCTGCGGCTTGTTGCCGGCCACCGACGACACGTTCACGACGTTGCCGCGACTGGCCTTCAGGTAGGGCAGGGCCGCCTGGATGAGCATGAAGGGACCCTTGAGGTCGATGGCGTGCACGCGGTCCCACTCGGCGTCGGTGATCTGCTCGAAGTGCCCGAACTGGACCACCCCGGCGATGTTGGCGAGCACGTCGATGCGGTCGTGCGCGGCCGCGCAGGTGGCGATGGCGGCGTCCACGCTGGCGCGGTCGGCGACGTCGCAGTGCACGTAGGTGACGCCCGCGGGCACGGTGTCGGCGATGTCGAGACCGAAGACCACGTCCCCGAGGTCGCGGAACATCTCGGCGGTGGCGTAGCCGATGCCGGAGGCGGCACCGGTGAGGACGACGACGCGGGGAGCTTCACTCATGGCGCGGAACCTACCACCTGAAACGAGAACGTGTTCTAGTTCTGCGCGGTCTCGACGCCGCGACCGGTGGGCGACAGACTGACCCGTCGTGACGACGTCGTCCCCGCCGCCCCGCCCGGTGCCGCGTCCCGGCCTGCGCGTGCTGGCCGGACGCCCCTCCCCGGCCCTGCTGACCCTGCCCTGGGCCGTCCCGCTGGCCGACTGGCAGGACCACGTCGTGCCGCTCCCGCGGGGGCTCTCGCGCCATGTCGTGCGCATCGTGCGCCTGGACGGCGCCACCTACGCCGTGAAGGAGACCCAGGAGCCGATCGCCTTCCGCGAGTACCACCTGCTGCGCGACCTGCAGCGCCTCGACCTGCCCACCGTCGTGCCGGTGGGGGTCGTGAGCGGCCGCGTCGACGACGCCGGCGCCCCGCTGCCGGCGGTGCTCGTGACCCGCCACCTGGCGTTCTCGCTGCCCTACCGCCACCTGGTCGCCCAGGGGATGGCGGCCGACTCCGTGCCGGCGCTGGTGGACGCGATCGTGGTGCTGCTCGTGCGGCTGCACCTGGCCGGCTTCTACTGGGGCGACGTGTCGCTGTCCAACGTGCTGTTCCGCCGCGACGCCGGCGGCTTCGCGGCCTACCTCGTCGACGCCGAGACCGGCGAGCTGCGCGACTCGGTGTCCGACGCCCTGCGCGCCCACGAGCTGAGCGTGGCGGCGGAGAACATCTACGCCGAGCTGCTCGACGTCGCCGCCTCGGTGCCGCACCAGGAGGCCCCCGACCCCGACGTCGTCGTCACGATGCTCGGCGAGCGCTACGACGCCCTGTGGACCGAGCTCACCGGGGCCCAGACGGTCGACACCGACGAGCTGTGGCGCATCGAGCAGCGCATCGAGCGCCTCAACGACCTCGGCTTCGACGTCGAGGAGCTGGACCTGGTGACCGACCTCGACGGCGACCACCTCGAGATCCGTCCGCGGGTGGTCGAGGCCGGACACCACCGCCGGGAGCTGCGCGGGCTCACCGGCCTGGACGTGCAGGACGCCCAGGCGCGGCGGCTGCTCAACGACATCGCCGCCTTCACCACGGCCCTGGACCTGGGCCGCGAGGACCGCCACGTGGTGGCCAGCCGCTGGTTGGACCAGGTGTGGGAGCCCTTGCAGGCGCTGGTGCCGCCCGAGGCGCGCGGCAAACTGGAGCCCGCCGAGGTGTTCCACGAGGTGCTGGTGCACCGCTGGTACCTCTCCGAGCGCGCCGGGCACGAGGTCGACCTGTTCGAGACCGCCCGCGACTACGTCGCCCGCTTCCTGCCCGCGCGCCCCGACGAGGCGATCACCGCCCTCGGCGGCCTCCCGGACGACGACGACCCCCCGGGCTGAGCCCGGGAGGTCGTGGTCGGTGCGTCCGGTGCGCGCGGCGCGCACGGGGGGTGTCAGTACGTCGGGCGGCAGACCCGGCACGGCACCAGGTCGCCCCCGGACCGCGCGCCCAGCGGCTGCAGGTCCTCGCGGTGCGCGATCAGGGCGCAGTCGCGACGGTGCACGGTGCTGCCCTCGCCGGCGGTGACCGGCAGCGCCCCGGTGTCGACGGCGTCGGCCGGGCCGGCGGCACGGGAGGTGACGTCGGCCAGCACCAGCAGGGTGTCGGCCAGCCGCTGGGAGGCGGCGTTGTTGTCGGCCGCGATCTTGGCCAGCCACGCGCCGAAGTACAGGAACCCGCCGAGGAAGGTCAGCCCGAGGCCCAGGAACCCGCCGGAGAGCTGGTAGGCCTCGCGCTCGTAGTCGTAGACCGAGTTCGCGACGCCGTAGTAGCCCAGCAGGATCACCACGATGCCCAGCGGCATCAGGATCGCCCCGGCCCAGAACAGGATGACCTGGAGCAGGGTGGTGTTGACGCCGCGCACGGGTGCGACGCCGTTGCCGGGACCGGCCGGCGCACCGGCGCGGGGCAGCGGGGCGCCGGAGCCCATCCGTGCGCCGGAGGCGCGCTCGGGGGTGGCAGTGGTCATGTCAGTTCACCTTTCGCAGGTCGGGAAGGCCCGAGGCGAGGCCGTGGGAGCAGGCGGCGCCGGCACCCAGCGCGGCCGCGCCGAGACGACGCAGGTAGACACCGAGCAGCACCGCGCCCGCGATGCCGCCGAGCAGCATCATCCCGGGCAGCGAGTACAGCTCGGGCAGACCGGCCGCGACCGGGGCGATCTGGTCGGTCGTGGGCGGCACCGCACCGGGGGCGTCGGTGGGCGGCAGGTCGGAGGGCGGCGGGGTGGTGGACGGCGGGACCGCGCCGGTGTCGGTGCCGCCGTTGTCCTCGGTGGTCTCCTCGGTCGGCTCGTCGGTGGGCTCCGGCGTCGGGATCGGCGGCACGGGGACGGCCTTGGAGGTCGTGACCTGGGTGGTCGAGGAGCCCAGGGTCAGCACCAGGCGCGGGGAGAGGTTCACCAGCGCCCCGAGCAGGCTCTTGAGCTGGCCGGTCTCGGCCGGGAGGGCGTTGACGACCTGGTTGAGCACGTCGGTGAGCGGCTGCAGCTGGCTCTTGAGCACCGTGAGGTCGAGGTCGATGATCAGCCCGGGCACCGTGGCGGAGGCCTCGGCGGCGTCGTCGGCGAACTCGCCCTTCGGCACGCTGATCGTGATGCCGAGCTGCTTCAGCGCCGCACCGGCGTCGTCGGGCAGGCCGGGGATGGCCCCGGACTGGCCGGCCGCCTCGTAGCCGTTCGGCCCGAAGTTGAACTTCTGGCCCGCGACAGTGAGTTGGCCGTACACCGCGGTGCCGGTGGCCTCGGCCTTGTCGCCGGTGCTCGTGACCGTGGCGACCGTGCGCACGCCGTCGAGGGTCACCAGACCGCCGAGCAGCGAGACGTCGCCGAGGCTGGTGCGCGAGCGGGCGGTGGCGGTGTCGCCGTCGGAGGTGGAGTCGCTGACGGTGCTGAAGCCGGACACGTCGATGAGCGCCGAGAGCGGGGCCGGCACCAGCGGGGCGGCCGCGCGCACGTCGCCCGTGCCGCCGCCGAGCAGACCGGAACCGAGGCCGTCGATGACGTCGCCGACGACACCGAGCAGGCCGCCCTGACCCCCCTGGCCCGAGGTCGGCAGGCCCGGGAGCCCCGGCAGCCCGGGGAGGCCGCCGGAGCCGCCCTCATCCGAACCGTCGCCGTCACCGGCGCCGGCGGGGTTGTCGGCGATGTCGCCGTCCAGGGAGTACCCGGACTTCGCACGGGCGTCGTCGTCGGCAGCGGAGGCGCGCTGGACCATGGAGGGGAACTGCTCGTCGACGTCCTCCTCCGGCCCGGCCGGGAAGTTGGCGTTGACCTGCACGGGGTAGCCGTTCTCGGCCAGCGGCCCGGCGATCTCGGGCGGGAAGCCCAGGCCCTCGATGATCGTCTTGAACCCCTGGCCGACCGGGTCGCCCGGCCACAGCGCGGAGGCGGTGGACTTGGAGGTGTCGTTCTCGCTGTAGGAGAAGGCGTAGCCCAGCGAGAGCTCCAGCTGCGGCGTCGCCGGCAGCGGGATCGTGGGCTCGTAGACCTCGATCTTCACCGGCGTGCCCTTGGCCTGGGCGGTGTAGCCGACGAAGCCCGACGGGGGTGCGTCGTCGTCCGCGGCCGCGGCGGTGCCCCACGGGAGCATCGCGGCGATGACGGTCGTGGCCACCGCGGCCAGGCCCAGCCGGCCCAGGTGCTGGCGGCGGGTGCGCGGGGCGCGGGGGGCGTGCTCGCAGGCGGCGGGGCGCCCCGCGCGCGGCATCACCCGCGGCGGCCGCGGGGTGGGCTGGGGGGCGTGCGGCGCGCTCATGCGGCTCCTCCGAGGATGACGTCGTCCATGGTCGCCAGGACTTCGGCGGGCTCACCGGTGGCGACGACCCGGCCTCCCGACATGACGGCGGCGTAGTCGGAGACCCGCAGCGCGGTGCGTGCGAACTGCTCGATGCACAGGATCGAGACACCCGACTCCGCGATCTGCTGCACGGTGTCGTAGAGCTCCTCCACGATCAGGGGCGCCAGGCCCATCGACAGCTCGTCGAGGATCAGCAGGGCGGGGTCGGAGGCCAGGGCCCGCGACATGGCGAGCATCTGCTGCTCCCCGCCCGACATCGTGCCGGCCAGCTGACGACGTCGCTCAGCCAGGCGGGGGAAGTAGGCGTAGGCGGTCTCGAGCACGGCCTGCGCGGGCACGCCGGCGTAGGACATGAGCGTCAGGTTCTCCTCCACCGTGAGGTTCGGGAAGACCGAGCGGCCTTCGGGCACGGTGGTGAGGCCGACCCGGGCGAGCTCCTCGGTGCTGGCGCCGCGCACGTGCACGCCCCCGAGGTGGATCTCCCCCGAGGTCGCCTTCTTCTGGCCGCTGATGACCTTGACCAGCGTGGACTTCCCGGCCCCGTTGGGGCCGAGCAGGGCCATCACCGCGCCCTTGGGCACCGTCAGGTCCACCCCGCGCAGCACCTCGATCCGACCGTAGGCCGCGTGGAGGTCGCAGACCTCCAGGATCGGCACGCTCATGAGGGCTTCCCTTCTCCCACGCCGCCGGAGACGACCGGCATCACCGCAGTGTCCTCGCCGGAGACGCCGTGCGCCCCGGAAACGCCCGGATCGGCCACCCGACGACCGACGTACCCGGCCTCACCGGCGTCCCCGGCGGACTCGACGGTGGGGGCCGGCTCGGCGGAGTAGCCGAGGTAGGCCTGCTGCACCCGCGGGTCGCGGCGGATCTCGGCGGGGTCGCCGACGGCGATGACCTCGCCGAAGTCGAGCACCCGGATGGTGTCGCACACGCTCATCACGAGGTCCATGTCGTGCTCGACCATGAGG
The DNA here is from genome assembly GCF_964228225.1 of Nocardioides sp. Classification (GTDB taxonomy): domain Bacteria; phylum Actinomycetota; class Actinomycetes; order Propionibacteriales; family Nocardioidaceae; genus Nocardioides. Next base: position 38,976 of record NZ_CAXQZB010000052.1, on the reverse strand, counting down.
ATGCCGCGGCCCTCGGCGGCGAGGTCCTTGAGCAGGTCGCCGAACGCGTCGGTCTCGGTCTCGTCCAGGCCCGAGGAGGGCTCGTCGAGGAGCAGCAGCTTCGGGGCACCGGCCAGGCAGCGGGCCAGCTCGAGGAGCCGCGCGGTGCCGGTCGGGATCGAGTCGGCCCGCTCCGCGGCGTAGGAGAGGATGCCGACCCGGTCGAGCAGGGCGTCGATGTCGGCCGCGCCCGGTCGGAACACGCCCTTCACGCCGCGGTGGATGTCGAGCGCGACCCGCACGTTGTCGCGCACCGTGAGCGAGCCGAACGCCTCGAGCCGCTGGAAGGTGCGCCCCATGCCGCGCTTGGCGCGCTTGTTCACCGGCGCCCGCGTGACGTTGCGGCCGTCGAACAGGACCCGGCCCTGGGTCGGCCGCTGGAGCCCCGAGATGACGTTGAAGCACGTCGTCTTGCCGGCGCCGTTGGGTCCGATGAGGCCCGTGATGGTGCCCGCCTCGGCGGTGAACGTGGCGTGGTTGACCGCCGTCACGCCGCCGAACTGCACGACGACGTCCTCGACCTCAAGGAGTGACATGGGCGCCGGCCGCCTTCCGCAGGTCGGTGGGGGCGTCGGCGGGCACCCCGCCGAGGCCGCCGATCATGGTGTCGACCAGGTCGTCGGCCTGCTCGTCGGCCAGCCCGTCGGCCCCGTCGGCACCCTCGTCCCAGGCCGCGGCCCGGCCGGGCCCGAGGTCGGGCAGGTTGGCCCGCACCTGACCCAGGACGCGCCGCTCGAGGAACCGCCCCAGCTTGAAGGCCTGGTTGGCCAGACCGTTGGGGTCGCGGGCCGCGAGCACCGCACCCACACCGACGATGATGAACATGATGCCGCCCAGCGGCACCCCGAAGGCCTCCTTGGCCTGCAGCACCGGCAGCAGCATCAGCCCGAGGCCGCCCAGCGCAGCGCCGGTCACCGAGGTCATGCCGGCCACGACGGCGAGCAGCAGGAGCAGCAGGCCCTGGAAGTAACTGAAGTCGGAAGCGCCGATCGTCTGGCGGAGCCCGGCGAACAGCGCACCGGCGAGGCCGGCGACACCGGCCGAGGCGGCGAACAGCCCGACGCGGAACCACCGCAGGTCCAGTCCCAGGGTGCCGCAGGCGGCGGGGCTGTCGCGCATGGCGATGAGCAGCCGGCCGATCGCGCCGCGCCGCATCATCAGCACCGCGGCCCCGACGAGCACGAAGAAGACCACCATCAGCATCACGTAGCTGCGGGTGGAGGCGATGTCGACGCCCGCGATCGAGAGCCGCCGGGCCTCCAGCGCGCCACCGAAGCCGAAGGCCCGCTCGTCCTGGAACACGACCTTGTCCATGATGACGCCGAACGCGAGCGTCGAGAGCGCCAGGTAGAGGCCGGTCAGGCGCAGCACCGGCAGTGCCACGAGCGCGCCGACGGCGGCCGCGATCAGCGCCGAGACCGCCAGCCCCAGCAACGAGGGGTCGTCGAGCTTGGCGTAGGCCAGCGCGCCGATGCCGGCGAAGCTGAGCTGGGACAGCGACACGTGCCCGCCGTAACCGGTGAGCAGCACCAGCGAGAGCATCACGATCGCGAAGGTGGCGGCGGTGCCGGCGAGCAGCAGGTTCGGCTCGCTGAGCGTGCCGGTGAGCACGAAGACGGCGACGACGAGGACGATCCCGGACACCGCGATCCGCGAGGGCGTCGGCACCGGGGCGGCGACGATGCCCTTGACCTGACCGATGCGCAGCGGTGCCTGCGGCAGCAGCACGAGCGCAGCGAAGAGGAACAGCGGCGGCACGATGGGCCGCAGGTCGGAGAAGGCGCTCTCGGGCGGGATGTACCCCAGTGCGTAGGCGTCGGCGAGTCCGAGCGCCATCGCACCCGCGAACGTGAGCGGCAGGCTCTTGAGCCGTCCCACGAGAGCGGCGGCGAAGGCGTTGATGACCAGCAGCGTCAGCTGGTAGTAGTCCAGGCCGACCACGGAGACCAGCAGGATGCCGGCGAGCGCGGCCAGCGAGGTGCCCACGGCCCAGGCGAGGGCGGCGACGGTCTCGGGCTTGCCGCCGAAGAGCTGGAGCAGCTCGGGGTTGTCGACGCTGGCGCGCATGGCCGTGCCGATGCGGGTGCGGTTGAGCAGGACGTACAGGCCGCCGGCGACGGCGACCGAGGCGAGCACCGTCGTGATCTGGTGGCCGGTCACGATCGTGTCGCCCACGGTGAGCGAGACCCCGGTGAAGAACGGCTGCACCGAGCGGGGTTCGGAGGGCCAGATGGCGGTGGCGGTGCCGATCAGTCCCACGAACATCGCCACCGTGACGACCAGCGAGACCGACACCGGCGCGTCGCCGAGGTTGCGGCACACGACCCGCTGGACGAAGACGCCGATCAGGGGCGCCACGACGAACAGCACCAGGATCAGGGACAGCCACACCGGCAGGCCCTGCCGCACGGAGAAGTCCCAGAACAGGAAGGACATCACCATGCCCATGGCCCCGTGGGCGATGTTGAACACCCGGGTGGTGGTGTAGGTCAGCACCAGCCCGCTGGCCGCGATCGCGTAGGCCGCGCCGGTGAACAGGCCCGGCAGCGTGTAGGCGATGAACTTGTCCACGGCTGCCTACCTCACCGAGCTGACGCCGGTGCAGGAGTACTTCGTGCCGTCGATCGGCACCCACTTGCCGCCCTGCAGCTGCACGAAGCGCCAGCACTCGCCGGTCTGCTTGCTGCCCACCGGCTGGGGGGAGTGCAGGTCGTTGGCGGTCCAGTCCTTGACCTTGCGCAGCTCGGCGATCAGCGTCTCGCGGCTCAACTTGCCGCCGAGCTTGTTGGCGAGGTCGACGAACAGGCGGCCGGCCGACCAGGCGAAGACGCCGAAGAACAGCGGGTCGGCGCCGGGCTTGGCCTGCTGCAGCCAGGAGGTGTAGAGCCCGGTCTCGGCGTTCTTGTTCGCCTCCTCGAAGGGCACGAAGTTCATGTAGACGACCGTGCCCTCCACGGCGCTGCCGCCGGTGGCCACGAAGTCGGGGTTGTAGTCCGTGGGGTCGCGGATGTAGAGCTTCGGGGTGAAGTTCTGCTGCTGCATCGCCTGACGCATCTTCACCGAGTACTGGTAGCTGGTGGTGAAGAAGACCGTCTGCACGCCCCGGTCCTTCATCGCCTGCACGTAGGGGGCGTAGTTGAACTCGCTGACGTCGATGCCCTGGACGTAGGTGAACTTCAGTCCGCGCTTCTCCATGGCCGCCTTCTGGGCCAGCGCGTTCTGCGCGGCCGCACCGGCGTTGGTGTAGAGGTAAGCGACGTTGGCGGCGGCGTCGGAGCCGTACTTGCGCTTGATGAAGTCGGGCACCGCGTTCTCGAAGGTGTTGGTGTTGTTGGCCACCGTGGAGAAGCAGGTCGTGCAGGCGTTGCGCTCGAAGGTCACCGCACCGGCCCGGATGTCGGGCAGTCCGCAGTCCTGCGCGGTCTTGGCGCCGCCGAGGTCGAAGGCCGACTGCGAGCCGATCATCGCGAAGACCTCGTTGCAGGCCGCGGCGTAGTTGCGCTGGTCGGCGCTGGCGTCGGTGGCGGAGTCGTAGGTCTTCAGGCTCAGCTTGCGGCCGCAGATGCCGTCGGGCACCGAGGCGTTGAAGTAGGCCACGAACGCCTTGATGCCGTCCTGGGCGGTCTCGAACAGACCCGGCACCGGGCCGGAGATGTCGGAGGAGTTGCCGATGGTGATGGTGTCGTCGGTGATGCCGGGGCCGTTCTTGAACCCGTCGCACGAGCCGGCCTCGTCGGGGTCGACCGGCGGCGCGGTGGGCCCGCCGTCGTCGCCACCGGTGTCGGTGCCGGTCGTCTCACCCGGGTCCGCCGGAGCACCCGGATCCGTCGGCGCGCCCGGGTCCGCCGGCGTGCCGGGGTCGACCGGCGCGGCCGGGTCGGTGCCACCGTCGGTGACCGGACCGGTGGTCACCGGGTTGCCCGAGGAGTCGACCGCGGTGACCTGCGTGCTTCCGTTCGCGGCCCGCACGGCCTCCGGGTCGAGCCGGGAGCCGCAGGCGGCGAGCGCCAGGGCCAGGGTGGCCACAGCGATCACGCTGGCGGTGCGACGGGGTCGGATCTGGGATGCCACGGTGCCTCCGGAGGACGACGGCGCAAAACTAGAACACGTACTAGTTCTTAACGAGTCACGACTCTAAAGGTGACGCCGGTCACCGGCAAGCGGGCGAAGTCAACGCCGTTGACCGCCGTTTCGACCCCTCCGGGGGTGGACATCACGACAAGAGATGTCTTAGTGACGACAAGAGCCGTCTTGGGGTTCCAGGTGGTCTGGACCACCCGACGTTCCGGGGTCACCGTTGGCCGTTGTCACCAGCGGAATGCACCGGTGTCGTCTCGAAAACGGTGCATTCCGCTGGTGACGACGGACGACGGCGCCCCCAGGATCAGGTGCGGGCCTGCGAGACGGCGTAGAGGAACACCGACGCCGCCACTCCGGCGTTGAGCGACTCCAGGTGGTTGGCCATGGGGATCGAGACCAGGTGGTCGCAGGCCTCCCCCACCAGGCGCGAGAGACCGTCGCCCTCCGAGCCCACCACGACCACCAGCGGACCCGTCACGAGGTCGCGGTCCTCCACCAGCTGCGGGAGGGTGAGGTCGCCCTCGGCGGCCAGACCCACGACCATGCAGCCGGCGTCCTGGTAGGCCCGGATGGCCCGGGTCAGATTGACGGTCTGGGCGACGGGCAGGCGGGCGGCCGCACCCGCGCTGGTCTTCCAGGCCGAGGCCGTGATGCCGGCCGCGCGCCGCTCGGGGATCACGACGCCGTGGGCGCCGAAGCCCGCGGCGCTGCGCACCACCGCCCCCAGGTTGCGGGGGTCGGTGATGGAGTCGAGCACCACGATGAGCGGCTTCTCGCGCTGCTCGTGGGCGGCGTCGACGAGGTCGTCGGGGTGGGCGTACTCGTAGGGGGGGATGCGGGCCGCGAGGCCCTGGTGCACCGCCCCGGAGGTGAGCCGGTCCAACTCGCCGCGGGTGACCTCCATCAGGCTCACGCCGCGCTCGCTGGCCAGGCGGAACGCCTCGCGGAGCCGGCCGTCGCGCTCGGCGCCCTCGGCGACGTAGAGCCCGGTGATCGGGATGTGGGCGCGCAGGGCCTCCACGACGCTGTTGCGCCCGGCCACCCACTCGGCCTCGGTGCCCTTGGGACGCCGTCGCGGGGCGCGGCGCGCGGCCGCGTCGGCCTTCTGGGCGGCCTTGTACGCCTTGTGGTTGGGCCGCTCGTGCGCCTTGGGCGTGGGGCCCTTGCCCTCGAGGCCGCGGCGCACGCGCCCGCCCGACCCGGCGGCGGGCTTCTTGTTGGTCTTGCGCACCGAACCTCGGCGCTGGGAGTTACCGGGCATCAGACGAGGCTCCACTTCGGTCCGTCGGGGGTGTCCTCGACCTCGATGCCGGCCGCCTTGAGGCGATCGCGGACGGCGTCGGCGCGGGCGAAGTCGCGGTCGGCGCGGGCCTGGGCCCGCTCCTGCAGCAGGGCGCCGGCGAGCGCCTCGACCGCCGCCCTCGCGCGGTCGTCGACCGCGCCGGCGTCGGGGAAGTCGCCGGGGGTCAGCCCCAGCACGTCGAGCGAGGCCGCCACACGGGCGGCCAGATCCGTGGCCGCGGCGAGCGAGGTCGGGTCGCCGGCGGCGAGGAGCCGGTTGCCCTCGCGCACGGCGTCGTAGAGGGCGGCGACGGCGGCGGGCGTGCCGAGGTCGTCGTCGAGGGCCTCGGCGAGGCCGTCGACGTAGGCGCCGTCGGCCGCGGGGCGGCCCGCGCGGTCGAGGAAGCCCTCGATGCGGCGGAACCCGGCCGCCGCCTCGTCGAGGGCCTCGAAGGAGAACTCGACGTGGCTGCGGTAGTGGGCCGCCACGAGGTAGAAGCGCAGCTCGACGCCGCGCACGCGCTGCAGCACCTCGGGCACCAGCAGCGAGTTGCCGAGGGACTTGCTCATCTTCTCCCCGGCGGTGGTGATCCAGGCGTTGTGCAGCCAGTAGGAGGCGAAGTCCTGGCCGGCCGCGCGCGACTGCGCCTGCTCGTTCTCGTGGTGGGGGAAGCGCAGGTCGTAGCCGCCGCCGTGGATGTCGAAGGCGGTGCCGAGGTACTTGCCGGCCATCGCCGAGCACTCGATGTGCCAGCCGGGACGTCCGCGGCCGTACGGGCTGGGCCAGGAGGCGGTGGCGGGCTCGCGGTCGGGCTTGTGACCCTTCCACAGCGCGAAGTCGCGCGGGTCGCGCTTGCCGCGCGGGTCGGCGTCCTCGGCCGGCTCCATGTCGGCCACCCGCTGCCGGGTGAGCGCGCCGTAGTCGGCGAAGGAGTTCACGTCGAAGTAGACGTCGCCCGAGCCGTCGGCCGCCGGGTAGGCGTGCCCGCGCCCGATGAGGGTCTCGATGAGCTCGAGGATCTCGGGCACGTGGGCGGTGGCGGCGGGCTCGTAGGTGGGCGGCAGGACGTTGATCCCGGCCAGCGCGCGGTGCAGCTCGCGCTGCATCGCCGAGGCCAGCTCGAACCACGGCCGGCCCTGGTCGGCGGCCTTGGCGAGGATCTTGTCGTCGATGTCGGTGACGTTGCGGATGAACGTCACGGCGTAGCCGCGCGCGGTGAGCCAGCGGCGCAGGACGTCGAAGTTCACCGCCGAGCGGACGTGGCCCACGTGGGGCTCGCTCTGCACGGTGAGGCCGCACACGTACACGCCCACCCGGCCCTCGACCAGGGGCACGAAGTCCCGGGTCTCCCGGGTCGCGGTGTCGTACAGGCGCAGGCTCACCCCTGCAGGGTAGTGACGCGCGCGGGGTTCGCCCCAACCGACGACGGTGTGACGCCGCGCGGGTCGCCGCGGGACGGACCCCGCGCTGCTGCGACTTCTGGGGCGCGTGGGACGCAGGTGACGTACCGTGAGGCGGTGACCTTCCCCCACGGTCGGCCGACCCGACGTGCGCTGCTGCTCGGCGGCGCGAGCCTCGGCGCCGGCGCCGGCCTGCTCGCCGGCGCCGCCCCGGGCGGGGCCGCCGCCCCCGCCCGTCGCATCGCGCTGGCGCGCTTCGACGACCCCGCCGACTGGGCCCGCGGCACGGCCGCCGGCACCGGCGTCGTACGCGGCCGGCTCGCCCTCACCGCGCCCGCCGCCGCCCGCACGGTGGGCGGCGTGCGCTACGAGCTCGGCTCCTGGGAGTCGCCCTGGGTCTCCCCCGGCTTCGGGCTCACCCAGCTCATCCCGTCGTGGAACGCCCGCACCCCCGGCGGCTCGTTCCTCGAGGTCCGCGTGCGCGGCCGCGACGCGACCGGCCGCACCTCCTCGTGGGACCTCATGGCGCGCTGGGCCGCCGGTGACGCCGTGCACCGGCGCCGCAGCTACGCCGGCCAGGACGACGACTTGGGCCGCGTCGACGTCGACACCTGGTCGGCGTCGTCGCCCGTGAGCGCCTACCAGCTGCGGATCACCCTCGCCCGCCGCGCCGGCGGCACCGACGCCCCGACGGTCACCTCGCTGCACGCCGTGGCGAGCGCCCTGCCCGCCGGCACCCCGCCCACCTCCGCGCCCGGCGTCGCCGCGGCCGCGGGCGGGGTCGTGCTCGACGTGCCGCGGTACAGCCAGATGGTGCACGAGGGCGACTACCCGCAGTGGGACGGCGGCGGGGAGGCCTGGTGCTCCCCGACGTCGGTCTCGATGGTGCTGGGCCACCTCGGGCGGCTGCCCTCCCGCGCGGCCTACGCGTGGGTGAGGCCCGGCCACGTCGACCCCTGGGTGGACCACGCCGCCCGGATGACCTACGACCACGACTACGACGGCTGCGGCAACTGGGCCTTCTCCACCGCCTACGGCGCCAACCTCGCCGGCCGCGGGTTCGTGACCCGGCTGCGCTCGCTGCGCGACGCCGAACGCTTCCTGGCCGCCGGCATCCCGTTGGTCGCCTCGATCGCCTTCGGCCCCGGTGGGCTCGACGGCTCCCCGCTCACCTCCACCCGCGGCCACCTGCTCGTGATCGCCGGGTTCACCGCGACCGGCGACGTCGTCGTCAACGACCCCGCCTCGCGCACCCGCGCCGGCGTGCGCCGCACCTACGACCGCGCCCAGTTCGAGAACGTCTGGCTGCCCACCTCCGGCGGCCTGGTCTACGTCCTCCACCGCGCCGACCAGCCCCTCCCCACCGGCGCCCGCGGCGCCTGGTAGGCCTGCGGCCGGGTCCGACGGTTTCCTCGGTTGGCCGAGCAAACTGTCGCTTCAGGCCCCTGGAGAGCCCGACAACCGACGGTTTGCTCGGCTGACCGAGCAAACCGTCGCTTGCACCAGCACCCCTCAGACGCCGTAGCCGCCGTCGACGTCGAGCTTCTGGCCGGTGATGAAGCCGGCGCGGGGGGAGGCGAGGAAGGCCACGGCCTCGGCGACGTCGTGGGCGCGGCCGAAGCGCCGCAGGGGGATGTTGCGGCGGGTGACGGCGAGGGCGTCATCGTCGAGCTCGCCGGAGGCGATCAGGCGCGCGGCCATGCCGTCGGTGAGCATGCCGGGCCCGACGGCGTTGACGCGCACCCCGAACCGGCCCTCCTCGGCGGCGAGCCCGCGCACCATCGCCTCGACGGCGGCCTTCGGGGCGCTGGAGAGGCCGTCGCGCACCGGGAAGCGGGTGGTGGCGGCGGTGGTGACGGCGATCAGCGCACCGCCGCAGGCGCGCAGGTGGGGCAGCGCGGCATGGGCGACGGCGAAGAACGCCGCGGCGTCGGCGGCCAGCTGGGCGGCCATGGCGGCGGGGTCGACCCGGGACAGGTGGGTCATCGGGACGTGCGGACCGGCGGCGTGGACGACGGTGTGCAGCCCCCCGCCCTCGGCGGCGATGCGGTCGAGCACCGCGGCGGCGTCGGGGGACGCCGGGTCCAGCCGGTAGGAGCCCTCGGCCCCGGAGCCCCCGTCACCGTCGGCCAGGGTGCGGCCGGTGATCGCGACCCGGGCACCGCGCGCGGCCAGCAGCGCGGCGCACGCGGACCCGATGCCGCCGCGCCCGCCCACGACGAGCGCCCGGCCGGGCAGGTCGGCGAAGTCGGCGGGCTCCCCCGACGCGACGCTCACCCGACCCGGAAGCCGATCTGGTGCCAGCCGGTGGAGCCGTCGGGCAGGACGCCGGCGACCGCGCCCGTCTGCACCTCGCCGGCGAGGTCGATGGCGCGCACCTTCACGGCGTGCTCACCGGCGGGCAGCTCGAGCAGCACCTTCCACTGCACCCAGGAGTCGATGGTCGGCGACTCGGCGAGCTCGGCGGGCTGCCAGGCACCGCCGTCGACGGCGATCTCGACGCCCCGGATGCCGGTGTGCTGGTGCCAGGCGTGCCCCGCGACCACGACCGTTCCGGCCGGCAGGTCGGCGCCGTTGGCCGGCACCTCGATGCGCGAGGCCATCTTCACCGGACCGAGCTCGCTCCAGCCGCGGTCGGTCCAGTAGGCGGAGAAGTCGGAGAACCGGGTGACCTCGAAGTCGACGACCCACTTGGTGGCCGAGACGTAGCCGTACAGGCCGGGCACGAGGGTGCGCACGGGGTAGCCGTGCTCGCGGGTCAACGGCTCGCCGTTCATCGCGACCGCGAGCATCGCACCGCGCTCGGGATCGGTGAGGGCGGCCAGCGGCGTGCCGCAGTTCCACCCGTCGGAGGAGGTCTGCAGCACCGCGTCGGCCTCGGGGCTGACCCCGGCCTCGGCGAGCAGCGGCGCAAGCAGCACCCCGCTCCACCAGGCGTTGCCGATCAGGTCGCCGCCCACCTCGTTGGACACGCAGTTCAGCGTCACCCACTGCTCGGTGAGCTCACGCTCGAGCAGGTCGGCGTAGGTGATGGTCAGCTCCTTCTCGACCATGCCGTGGATGCGCAGGCTCCACTCCTCGGCGAGGATCACCGGCCGCGAGAAGGAGGTGTCGATGAGGTAGAAGTCGTCGACCCGCGTCATCCACGGCTGCGCGCCGACGACGTCGAAGCGGGCGCCCTCGGGCACCACCGGGGTGGTGGCGCTCAGGCGCAGCAGCCGCCGCTCCTGGTTCAGCCGCGGCACCCGCCCGCCCACGGCGAACCGGCCGATCACCCCCGACAGCCCCGCGAGGCCGGCCACCACGCCGACGGCCATCAGGAACCCGCGCCGGGAGGTGTCGTAGGCCGGGTCCAGCGGGTCGGTGGCGGCGATCTCGTCGAAGCGCTCCAGCCGCGTGGCGACCGCCCCGAAGGCCAGGCCCCAGGTGACGAAGCCGACGACGACCGGCAGCAGGTCGGTGGTCTTGGTGCCGTTCTCACCGAGCACGGAGGCGCCGCCGATCACGGCGAGGGCGGCGAAGCCGAGCACGGCGAACCCGCTGTGGCGGCGGCCGAGCCGGCCGATCGCCCCGAAGACGGCGAACAGGATCGCCAGGGTGGCGACGGTCGTGATCGGCTTGCTGGCCTTGCCGAGGTTCTCGCGCGCCCAGTTGGCGACGTCGCCGGGGGCGAGGTCGCGCACGCGGTCGAGCACCGCGACGACGGGCTGCGGCTCGAGGTCGAAGAGCCGCACGGTGAGGTAGCTCGTGGCGAGGCCGGCCAGGCCCACGACGATGCCTGCCAGGGCCCAGGTCGCACGGCCACCCGCGGCGGGCGTCGCGGCGGAGCTCTTCTCCAGGCTCACCTGATCGGTCATGCCGCCATTCTCTCCCACCCCGCCATCCCCGCCAGGGCGGTGCCATTACGGCATGATGACGGCCGTGGCCGCCTCCTTGCCCCGCACCGGCATCGGGACCGACGTGCACCGCTTCGTCCCCGGGGTGCCGCTGCACCTGGCCGGACTGGCGTGGCCGGAGGAGCCGATGGGCCTGGAGGGACACTCCGACGCCGACGTCGCCGCCCACGCGCTGTGCGACGCGCTCTTCTCCGCCGCCGGCCTGGGCGACCTCGGCTCGCACTTCGGCACCGCCGAGCCGCAGTGGGCGGGCGCCAGCGGCGTCACGCTGCTCACCGAGACCGCCCGGCGGGTGCGGGAGGCCGGGTTCGTGATCGGGAGCGCCGCGGTGCAGGTGATCGCCAACCGGCCCAAGCTCGGACCGCGGCGCGCCGAGGCCCAGGAGGTGCTCTCGGCCGCGATCGGGGCTCCGGTGGCGGTCTCAGCCACCACCACCGACGGCCTGGGGCTCACCGGCCGGGGCGAGGGAGCCGCGGCGATCGCGACCGCGCTCGTCGTCGCGTCCGCACCGGACTGAGCGCCCGGGCCGTCCTGACTCTCCGTGGGCCGGGCCCGTCAGGCCGCGGTGGCCTTGCGGTGACCCACCAGGACCACGCCCTCCTCGACCCGCACCTCGTAGGCCGGCACCGAGACGTGGGTGTCGTCCAGGCACACGCCGCTGCGCAGGTCGAAGGCGTGCCGATGGGTCGGGGAGGCCACGAACGGCACGCCGCCGCGGGTGCCGACGATGCCGCGCGCGATCATCGAGGCCTTGGCGAACGGGTCGTGGTTGCCGAGGGCGTAGACCTCGCCGTCGGCGGTGCGGAACAGGGCCACGGCCTGCCCGTGCACCAGCGCCACCGCACCCCGGCCCACCTGCAGGTCCGCGATGCGACACACCTCGTGCCACTCCTCGCGGGTGGCGGGGGAACGGGGCGGCGCCATAGCCCTCGACGTTAGGCCGGTCCGGCCACAGCCGCGTTTCGCCGTGTGACAGGCGTGTAAATCAACGCGGCCGGAGGGACCCCGGGCGCACCTGGGAGGATGCGGGCATGTCGCTGGCCGTCGTCGTCCTCGCCGCCGGCAGCGGCACCCGCGTGGGCGCCGACCGCAACAAGGTCCTCCTCCCGCTGCGCGGACGCCCCGTGCTGGCGTGGTCGGTGCGCGCCGCGGCCGCCGTGCCGGGGCTGGCCCGGCTCGTCGTCGTGGTGCGCCCCGGGGAGCGCCACGACGTCGCCGCGGCGCTGGCGCCTCATCTGCCCTCCGGCGGCCCCGAGGTGCACCTGGTCGAGGGCGGCGCCACCCGCCACGCCTCGGAGGCCGCCGCACTGCGGGTGCTCGCCGAGGACGTCGCGGCCGGACGCCTCGACGTGGTGGCCGTGCACGACGGCGCCCGCCCGCTCGCCGCGCCCGCGCTGTTCACCGCGGTGGCCGAGGCGGCCCGCCGCCATGGCGGTGCCGTGCCCGGGGTGCCGACGGCCGGCCTGCTGGGCCCGGACGGCCCCACCGCCGGACTCGCGGTGCAGACCCCGCAGGCCTTCCGCGCCCCCGACCTCCTCGCCGCCTTCGAGGCGGCGGCCGCCGCCGGCGTCGAGGGCACCGACACCGCCGCGACGCTCGAGCGGTTCGCGCCCCACGTCGCGCTGCACGCCGTGGCCGGCTCGGCCCGCAACCTCAAGGTGACCTTCCCCGAGGACCTCGCCCTGGCCGAGCGGCTCCTGCCGCCCGCCGACGGTGCCGTCGGCTGAACCGAGGCGGGGGTCAGCGGCCGGCGAGCGCCTCCAGCACGGCGAGGTCGTCGCGGTCCTGCACGCGACGGCCCTGCGGTGGCACCTCCACCTGACGGACGTCGAGACCCTCGGCACGCAGTCGGTGGGCGAGCACGCCCGGGTCGTCGAGGCCGAGCGTGACCAGCGCCGACTCGGCGGGGGCGTCCTCGCACCCCTGCTCGGCGCACCACGCGGCCACGCGCCCGACGGCGGCCGGGGTCAGCACGAGCGGCGCGGCGACGGCGCGCAGCGCCTCGCGGTCGAGGGTGGCTCCGAGCAGCACGGCCTCGGGTGCACCGTCGCCGGCGCGCGCCACCTCGACCTGCTTGATCGTGTCGGTGACCGGTCGCACCCCGAGCACGACGACGTCCTCGTCGACCGCGGGGCGCAGGCAGGCGGCGATCGACGCGGGCGGCAGCAGCGGACACCGGCTGTCGTGCAGCACCACCGGGTCACCGGCGTCGGCCAGGCCCGCCCAGCCGACGGTGGCGTCCACGAGCGCGACCTCCGCGGCCCCGAGCGCCCACGCGGCGGCGGCGGCCAGGGCCTCGCCGTGCACGAGCGCGAACGGCAGCGCTCCGCGCTCCTCGGTCTGCACCAGGCCCCAGGCGAACGGGGGCTCGTCGACGTCGTCCATCACCGACCACCGTAGGCGCCCCGCGCCCGAACGCGACCAGGGGGCCGGTCCCGGGTGGGACCGACCCCCTGGTCGGTGGAGGTGAGCTGGAGGGCTGGCCTCAGGAGGCGAGCACCTCGTCGAGCAGGATCTCGGCCTTGTCCTCGTTGGTGTGCTCGGCGAGCGCGAGCTCGGACACCAGGATCTGACGGGCCTTGGCGAGCATGCGCTTCTCCCCGGCCGACAGGCCGCGGTCGCGCTCACGGCGCCACAGGTCGCGCACGACCTCGGCCACCTTCATGACGTCGCCGCTGTGCAGCTTCTCCAGGTTGGCCTTGTAGCGGCGCGACCAGTTGGTGGGCTCCTCGACGTGCTCGGCGCGCAGGACGTCGAACACGCGGTCGAGGCCCTCCTTGTCCACGACATCGCGGACGCCGACCAGATCGAGGTTGCACGCCGGGACGCGCACCACGAGATCCTGCTGAGCGACGATCCTCAGAACGAGGTACTGCCGATCCTCCCCCTTGATCTTCCGCATCTCGATGTCCTCGATGACTGCGGCCCCGTGATTGGGGTAGACGACCGTTTCGCCGACGGTGAAAGTCATATGTGATGAACCCCTTCCTAGGCCCCCATCCTAGCACGACTTAGCCGATCCTCAGAAGACGTTTCCGCAGGTCAGCCGGGGTTTAGCGGGCTTGACAGGTGGGCAATGTTGTGGTGGAGCCATGTGTCCCATGCCACAACGCCACGCCGCGGGCGGTTCTGGACGATACTTCCGGCATGGCCATCCAGCAGCGCTGGCGCCGCCGGGGAGGGCGTGCCGGGCAGGGGGCGACGACGTCGCCGACCCCGGTGACGACATCCGCTCCGTCCGCGCCCACCGCGCCCACCCGGACCGACGCAGCCCCGCCCACGGCAGGTCCGTCCACCTCCACCGCACCCGGTACGTCTGCTGGCAAAGGCGCGGAGGCGACCGGGGCGGGGACCACGGCCACCGCCACCACGGCGACCGCCACCACCACGCCCCCGACCGTGCCCGACCCGGTGGGCCTGCGCGGCCGGCTGGCCGCCAGCACCCCGGTGCTGCTCGTGCAGGCCGCCCACCCCCGCCAGGCGGTGGTCACCGCCGTCGCGATGGCGCTGGCGGCCGCGGCGCTGGACCGGCCCCCGCGCGAGGTCGGCACCGTCGCGCTGACGGTGCTGGTGGGCCAGCTGCTGCTCGGCTGGCACAACGACCTGGTCGACGCCGAGCGCGACGCCCGGCACGAGGCCCGCGGCAAGCCGGTGGCCGACGGACGCCTCGAGCGCGGCCAGGTCTGGTACGCCATGGCGCTGGCGGTGCTGCTGCTGGTGCCGCTCGCGGTGTCGACCGGGCTGCGGGCCGCGGCCTGTTACGGCGCGGCGCTGCTCGTCGGGTTCGCCGCCCACCTCGTGCTGCGCCGGGGCCGGTTCTCCTGGCTGCCGTGGGCGCTGCAGTTCGCCTGCTACCCCGCCTACCTCACCTACGGCGGCTGGGGCGGACAGGCCGTCGGCGATCCGCCCGCGTGGTGGTTCACCGGACTCGCCGCGCTGCTCGGGATCGGCGCCCACGTGCTGCGGGCGCTATGGGGCCTGGTGCCCGACGACCTCGACGGCTGGACCTACCTCCCGCTCGCACTGGGGCGCCGGCTGGGCACGAGCCGGCTGCTCGGCGTGACGGTCGCCTACCTCGCCGTCGTGCTCGGCGCCGTCTTGATCCTGGGGTCCTCCGTCGGCCCCCGGCTCTGAGGCCATTACGCTGGGGGCGCGGAAGCGCGTGCCCGGGGACCTCCGGGAGCGCCTCCACCCGTCTGACCACCTCACCCGCGAAGGCCTGACGATGTCCCACCTGCGCCGCTCGACCGCGCTCGCCACCGGCACCCTGCTGCTGGCCGCCCCGCTGCTCACCGCCTGTGGCGGCTTCGGCGACCGACTCGACGCCACGCGCGGCTTCCAGCCCGCGACCGGCAAGGTGAACACGCTGAGCAACGGCACCAACGACCGCACCGGCGTCGTCGACATCCTCGGCGCCGTCGTCATCGCGGGCGAGCCCGACCGCGGTCTGTTCACCGCCACCCTCGTCAACGGCAACTCGGACGAGTCCGAGTTCCTGGAGTCCCTGGCCGGCGGCGGCAGCGGCGACCTCACCTTCCCCGCGATCCCGCAGCCCGAGGAGATCGCCCGGCGCGGCGTGCTGAGCCTCTACCGCACCGGCGGCGTGCCGGTGACCGGCGACTTCAACATCGGCGACTTCGTCACCGTCACCCTCGGCTTCAGCGGCGACCAGGTCACCTCCTTCGAGGTTCCGGTCGTGCCGCCGTGCTTCGCCTACAGCCCCGAGAAGCTCGGCGTCGAGCTGCCCGCCCCGGCCGAGGGCGCGACCCCCTACGACTGCGACATCGACAACCTCGAGGGCCCGGCGCACGGCGGCGAAGAAGGCGAGTGAGCGTCGTGACGCACACCCTGATCCTGCTCCGCCACGGGCAGAGCGAGTGGAACGCCAAGAACCTGTTCACCGGCTGGGTCGACGTCGACCTCACCGACGCCGGTCGGGCCGAGGCCATCAGCGGCGGCGTGCAACTCAAGGACGCCGGGCTGCTGCCCGACGTCGTGCACACCTCGCTGCAGCGCCGGGCGATCACCACCGCCGCGCTGGCCCTCGACGCCGCCGACCGCCACTGGATCCCGGTGCGCCGCTCCTGGCGCCTCAACGAGCGCCACTACGGCGCCCTGCAGGGCAAGGACAAGAAGCAGGTCAAGGACGAGTTCGGCGAGGACCAGTTCATGCTCTGGCGCCGCTCGTTCGACACCCCGCCGCCGCCGCTGGCCGACGACGACCCGCACTCCCAGGTGGGCCTGCCGCAGTACGCCGACCTCGGCGCCGAGCTGCCCCGCACCGAGTGCCTCAAGGACGTCATCGCGCGGATGCTGCCCTACTGGAAGAGCGACATCGTCACCGACCTGCGGGCCGGACGCACCGTGCTGGTCGCCGCCCACGGCAACAGCCTGCGGGGCCTGGTGAAGCACCTCGACGGCATCAGCGACGACGACATCGCCGCGCTCAACATCCCCACCGGCATGCCGCTGGTCTACGAGCTCGACGACGACCTGCGCCCGGTGCAGCCGGGTGGTCGCTACCTCGACCCGGAGGCGGCCGCCGCCGCCGCGGCCGCAGTGGCGAGCCAGGGTCACTGACCCCAGCCCCTCCCGCACCCTCCTCGACAGGCGCCCACCCCCCGGGGTCGGCGCCTGTCGTCGTCCGCGGGGTGGGTCGCCGGGCCGACCGGGTCAGCCGGGCCGGCCGGGTCAGCCGCGCCAGGTGAGGTCGGCGGCGAGGTCGGCGTGCTGCACCACCCAGGTGTGCATCGCGATCGCGGCGGCGGCCGAGGCGTTGATCGAGCGCGTCGAGCCGAACTGCGCGATCGAGAAGGTGGCGTCGCATGCCGCGCGGGCCTCCGGCGAGAGGCCGGGCCCCTCCTGCCCGAAGAGCAGGCACACGCGCCGCGGCAGCCGGGCGGTCTCCAGGGCCAGCGAGCCGGGCAGGTTGTCCACCCCCCACAACACGACCTCCTGCGCCGCGAGGTGGGCGAGGAGGTCCTCGACCGTGGGGTGGTGGTGCACGTGCTGGTAGCGGTCGGTGACCATCGCCCCGCGCCGGTTCCAGCGCCGGTGGCCCACGATGTGCACCTGGGCGGCGAGGAAGGCGTTGGCCGAGCGCACGATCGTGCCGATGTTGAAGTCGTGCTGCCAGTTCTCGATGGCCACGTGGAAGTCGTGACGCCGCAGGTCGAGGTCGGCGCGGATGGCCTCCAGGCTCCAGTAGCGGTAGCGGTCCACGACGTTGCGACGATCGCCGTGCGCCAGCAGCTCGGCGTCGTACACCTCGCTCCCGGGCCCCGTGGGCCAGGGGCCCTCCCAGGGGCCGACGCCGACCTCCTCGGGCCCGTGCGGCATGGGGTCGTAGGGCGCGCGCCGCTCCTGCTCAGGCTCCGTCACGACCGATCAGCCTAGGGCGTGTCTCCTGACTCGGATGCGCGGCGCCGACGCCGCCCGAGCGGCACCCCGACATCGTTGCCGATCCTTCGACGACGCCCAGTCTGCGCTCGGACCGGCGCCTTGCCGGACCACCACCCGAACGACGCCGGCATCCACGCCGAGTCAGGAGACACGCCCGAGGGCCGCACCGCCCCGTTCGGACCGGGCGGTAGGTTGGCCCCGTGCCCGTGCTCGATGTCACCTCGATCGCGCCGCTGCTGTTCGGGATCAAGTGGCTCGACCCCGCCTACCTCCAAGCCGAGTACGGCAGCGCCTTCATCTGGTTGGCGCTGGCGATCGTGTTCGTGGAGTGCGGACTGCTGTTCCCGTTCCTGCCCGGCGACACCCTGCTGTTCGCGCTCGGGCTGTTCATCGCCGGCGGCAACACCACGGGATACACGGTGTTCGGCCTCTCGAACGAGCCGCTCGAGCTGGTCCTGGCGATGACGCTGCTGATCGTCGCCGCGTTCGCGGGCAACGTCGCCGGCTACGCCATCGGCGGCAAACTCGGACCGCCGCTGTTCCAGCGCGACGGGCGGATCCTCAAGCGCAAGTACCTCGACCAGACCAGCGCGTTCTTCGAGGTGCACGGCAACAAGGCCCTGGTGCTGGGCCGGTTCGTGCCGTTCGTGCGCACCTACGTCACGGTCGTGGCCGGGGTCACCGGCATGGAGAAGCGCCGGTTCTACCTCTGGAGCGCGGTGGGTGCCGTGGCGTGGATCATCTCGATCACCCTGCTCGGGTACTTCCTGGGCGAGGCCGTGCCCGCGCTCGGCGAGAACATCGACTACGTCACGATCGCCATCCTGGCCTTCACCGTCGTGCCGTTGCTGTGGGAGACCCTCAAGCACCGCCGCCAGGTGCGGCGCGACGCGCGTCAGGCCTGACGCACCGCGTCGAGATCGGCCTTGGTGAGCACCGCGCGCACCTCGAGCCCGACGTCGGCCAGCGGGTTCTCCCCCGCCGGGCTGCGGTCGATCGCGCAGCACACGACCTCCACGATCGCGCCCCCGGCGCGGAGCGCGCCGACGGCGTCGCGCACGGCACCGCCGGTGGTGATGACGTCCTCGATGAGCGTGACGCGCTTGCCGGCGAAGTCCGGGCCCTCGGCCAGCTTGCAGGTGCCGTAGGACTTCGCCGCCTTGCGCACGAACAGCCCGGGCGTGCCGGTGATCGAGCTGATCACCGTGGCGATGGGGATACCGCCCATCTCCAGGCCCCCCAGCAGCTCGGTGTCCTGGGGCAGCAGCTGGACCATCTCGCGGGCCACCCGGCCCAGCAGCAGCGGGTCGGCCTCGAAGAGGTACTTGTCGAAGTACTCGTGGCTCACCTGCCCCGAGCGGAGCGTGAACTCGCCGGTCAGGCGGCAGCAGGCGTCGATGTCGGCAGCGAGGGAGTCGTCCGTCGTGGTCACGATGGCAGGCTAATGCCATGGTCGCCTCACGCTTCGCCGGGATCCCTCCCACGATCTTCGCCGAGATGTCGGGACTGGCCGTGCGCACGGGCTCCCTCAACCTCGGCCAGGGCTTCCCGGACGAGGACGGTCCGGCCGCGGTGCTCGAGGCGGCACGGCAGGCCCTGCTCGACGGCGCGAACCAGTACGCGCCGGGCCTCGGCGTCCCCGCGCTGCGGGCCGCGGTGGCCGCCCACCAGCACCGCCACTACGGCCTGGACCCGGATCCCGACCGCGAGGTCGTGATCACCACCGGCGCCACCGAGGGCGTCGCCGCGGCCCTGCTGGGGCTGGTCGAGCCCGGCGACGAGGTGGTGGTCCTCGAGCCGTACTACGACTCCTACCTCGCCATGATCCAGGTGGCCGGCGGGGTGCGGGTGCCGGTCACCCTGCGCTGGCCCGACTTCCGCCTCGACGTCGACGCGCTGCGCGCCGCGGTCACGCCCCGCACCCGGTTGATCCTGCTCAACAGCCCGCACAACCCCACGGGCGCGGTGCTCGACGCCGACGAGCTCGCCGCCGTGGCGGCCGTCGCGATCGAGCACGACCTGGTGGTGGTCACCGACGAGGTCTACGAGCACCTGGTCTTCGACGCACCGCACGTGCCGCTGGCGACCCTGCCGGGGATGGCCGAGCGCACCCTGACGCTGTCGAGCCTGGGCAAGTCCTACTCCCTCACCGGCTGGAAGATCGGCTGGGCCACGGGGCCCGCCCGCCTCGTGGAGGCCGTCGTGGCGGCCAAGCAGTGGCTCACCTTCACCTCCGGCGCGCCGCTGCAGCCGGCCGCGGCCGTGGCGCTCACCGACGTCGCCGGGTTCCCCCGGCAGCTCGCCGACTCCCTGCGCATCCGCCGGGACCTGCTGTGCGACGGCCTCACCGCGCTGGGCCTGCCGACCCGACGCCCCGAGGGCACCTACTTCGCCCTCAGCGACGTGCGCCACCTCGGGTGGGACGACGGCCTGGCGTTCTGCCGGGCGCTGCCCGAGCGGGCCGGGGTCGTGGCGATCCCCGCCCAGGTGTTCCACGACGACACCGAGGCCGGGCGCCACCTGGTGCGCTGGGCGTTCTGCAAGCGCACCGAGGTGCTGGAGGAGGCGCTCGGTCGCCTCGCCGGCGCCGATCTCGCGCGCTGAGGCCGGGCACCCGCCCGCACGGCGACGGGGCGCCGTCCCCACCCGTGACGGGTGGGCACGACGCCCCGTGGCGTGACTGGCCGCGTCAGCGCACGACGCGGTAGGTGCGTCGCACCGGGTCGGAGACGTTCCCGACCTCGTCGACCGCCCGGACCGAGAAGGTCCGGGTGCCGCGCGCACCGGAGGCGGTGAACGGCGACCGGCAGGTGCGCCAGTCACCGGCGCCGACCTTGCACTCGAAGCGGGCGAGGTCGTCGGCGCCGCTGGCGAACCGGAAGACCGGCGCCTTGGTGACCTTCGCGCCGTTCACCGGACCGGCGGTGATGCGCACCGTCGGCGCGGTCGTGTCGAGCACGAAGGTGCGCGCGACCGGCGTCAGCGGCGTCCCGGAGGCGTCGGTGCCGCCGACCGCGAAGGTGTGCCGGCCGTCCTTGAGCCCGGCCGGGACCCGGTAGGGCGAGGTGCAGGGCACCACGGCCTTGGCGTCGACCCGGCACACGAACGACGCGCCCGCGGCGGTCGTGGTGAACCGGTAGGTCGGCGTCGCCGCCACCACCGCACCGTCGGCGGGACCGCCGGTGATCGTCACCTCCGCGCGGGGCCGCGCGAGGGTGAAGGTCCGGCTGGTCGCCGTCGAGGTGGTCCCGAGCTGGTCGACCGCCCGCACCGCGAAGGTGTGGGCGCCCTCCTCGAGGTCGCCCGGCGCCGTGAACGGGCTCGTGCAGGTGGCGAAGGTGCCGCCGTCGGCGGGGTCGAGCGCACACTCGAACCGGGCGACGTCGGTCTCGCTGCTGCTGAACCCGTAGGTCGGCGCCGCCTCCACCGTGGCGCCGTCGGCCGGCCCGCTGGTGATCGCGGGGGCGGCCGCGGCCCGGTCGAGCACGAAGGTGCGCGTGACCGCCGCCGAGGTGCGCCCGGCGGTGTCGACCACCCGGACCCGCACGGTGTGCTCGCCGTCGGCGAGCGGACCGGTGACCGCGAACGGGCTGGTGCAGGTCGCGAAGTCACCCGCGTCCACGGCGCACTCGAACCGGGTGACGTCGGCCTCGGTGGTGGTGAAGCCGTACGTCGGGAGGGTCGCGACGCGGGCGCCGTCGACCGGACCGCTGGTGATCGCCACCGTGCCCACCGTCTTGGTGAGGGTGAAGGCGCGGGTGACGACCGCGGAGGTGTTCCCGCCGGTGTCGACCGCGCGCACCGCGAAGGTGTGCGCGCCGTCGGCGGTGGCCGCCGGCACCGTGAACGGGCTGGTGCAGGTGGCGTAGCCGGCCTCCCCGGCCGGGTCGAGGGCGCACTCGAACCGCGCGACGTCGGCGTCCGGGCTCACGAAGGTGTAGCTCGGGGCCGAGGTCACGGCGGCACCGTCGGCGGGACCGCCGGTGACGGACACCGTCGGCGCGGTGGTGTCGGCGACCGGGCCCACGACCGTGCCCGAGGGCGCGGCCACGAGGCTGATCCGGACACCGGTGCCGAGACCGCTGAGGTCGGCGGGGGCGGTGAAGGAGATCGCCGCCGCGCCGTCGGTCACCGGGAAGGTGCCGACCGAGCGCTGGCCGGTGGACCCGACCAGACGGACCTGCACCTCGGTGTTGCGGGGCGAGCCCAGCGAGGTGAGGTCGAGACCGGAGGCCGTGAAGGACACCGTGTCGCCGCCCGCGACGGTGGCGGGCATGCCGGTCGTGACGACCTGCTGGCGGGCGAAGTCGGGCGCGAGCCCGGCGTTGTCCTGCAGGTAACCGATCCAGACGTCGCGGTCGACCAGACCGGTGTCGCGCACCGTGCCCTGGGTGAAGGCGGTGAAGTTGTCACCGCCGGTGGCCAGGAACGAGAACGTCGAGACCCGGTAGGTGGCGGTCGGGTCCAACGGCTGGTCGTCGACGTACACCGAGGTGATGCGCGAGCCGACCGGAGCGGTCGGGTCCTGGGTGACCCGGACGTTGTCGGAGAGCCCCAGCGCGAGGTAGGGACGCTGGGCCCCGGCGGGCTGCCACTGCTGCTCCAGGACCGCCTTCAGCTGCGCCCCGGTGAGGGTGACGATGTTGATGTTGTTGACGAACGGCAGCACCGCGTTGGCCTCGCCGTAGGTGATGACGCCGTCGGTGTTGGCCGGGTTGTAGCCGGGCTGTCCCTCGGTGCCGACCGAGCCCGCGAAGCGCAACTCGTTGCGCAGACCGCCCGGGTTGACGACGCCGAGGTCCGGGGCGCCGAGGTCGGCCGGGACGCCGTCGCGCAGCGCGTTGGCCACGAGGTCGCCCAGGGTGGACTCCTTGGAGCGGTCGTCGCGCGTGCCGCCGGTGTAGCCGCCGGCGGCGTAGCTGCCGCCGGCGAAGGCGGTGGTGATGTCGGCGGTCACCGAGCCGACGGGCTGGTTGCCCACCGTCGCGGCGTTGGTCAGCGCGGCGTCGACGACGGCCTTGGCGGCGGCCACGCGCGGGTAGGTCTGCGCGAGCGCCACCGGGTCGGCGGTCGTGCGCGGGACGTTGCGCTCGGTGTAGGACGTCACCTGGCCGGTGACGGGGTCGATGACCAGGTCGATCAGGCCCACGTTGTCGCCGTACTGGCCGGTCTGGATGATCGGCCGGGTGCGGCCCGGCTCACCGGGGACCGGCTGGTCCCAGGCGTAGGCCTGGTGGGTGTGACCGTTGATGACGGCCGCGATGGCGGGGTCGAGGTCGGCCATGCGGGCGAAGGCGTTGCCGCGGGCGATCTCGGCCGCGTAGCTCGAGCCGACCCCCTGGGTCGCACCCTCGTGCAGGGAGGCGATCAGGACGTCGGCCTCGCCGTTGGCCTGGTCGCCGTCGGTGAGCTGGGCCGCGACCCGGTTGACCGCGGCGACGGGGTCACCGAACTCGATGTCGGTGATCCCGCCGGGGCTGACCAGGGTGGCGGTC
Source organism: Nocardioides sp. (assembly GCF_964228225.1). Taxonomy (GTDB): domain Bacteria; phylum Actinomycetota; class Actinomycetes; order Propionibacteriales; family Nocardioidaceae; genus Nocardioides. The sequence continues at coordinate 16,382 of NZ_CAXQZB010000052.1, read as the reverse complement.
TCCTGCGTGACCGCCCCGATGATCGCGACCGTGAGGCCGCCACGCTGCTCCAGGGCGTACTCCGGCAGCACCGGGGTGGTCGTGCCCTTGGCGTAGACGTTGGCGCCGAGGATGGGGTACTCGGCGTTGCGGTTGCCCGCGGGGCCGATCACGCGGTCGCGCAGGTCGGGCCAGCCGCGGTCGAACTCGTGGTTGCCGGTGGCGGTGGCGTCGAGGTCGAGGGCGTTGAAGTAGTCGATCGTGGGCTGGTCGTCGGCCACCGCGGAGGCGAACTCCGAGGCGCCGATGAGGTCGCCGTTGCCCACGAACAGGGTGTGGTCCTCGCCGGCCTCGGCCCGCAGCTGCTCGATGGTGCCGGCCCAGCGCACCGCGTTGGCGTTGATGCGGCCGTGGAAGTCGTTGACCGTCAGCACGCGCAGGTTGACCGGCGCGGGGGCGGCGGCGCTGATCCCGACGACCTCCGGGTCGTGGTCGGAGGAGCGGTACGGACCGGCCTGGTAGAAGTCGGTCGCGTTGTAGTTGAAGCGGCTGTACTCGAAGGCGACCGACTCACCGGAGTTGATGTTCCAGATGTCGGCACCGGTGACGGTGGCCAGCGCCGCCGGGTTGGCGAGCACGTGGTCGAGCGAGCCGGACAGCCCCGAGAAGGAGTAGGTGGACTCCCCCGGGTCGACGGTGGACTCCACCGCCGCGAAGCCGGCGTCGTAGAGGACCTGCATCGGGTCCTCGCGCGTGTAGGAGTTGAAGTCGCCCGCGAGGAAGATCTTCTCGACCCCGCGCTGGGCGGCCGTCTCGTTGGCGAAGCTCACCAGCGCGGTGGCCTGACGTACCCGGTCGCCGTTGTAGAAGCCCTGGCCGTCGCCGGTGTCGGCGTTGTCGCCGGTGCCGCCGCTGCCCGTGGACTTGAAGTGGTTGGCGACCACGAGGAAGCCGCTGCTGTCGGCGGTGCCGACCCGCTTGAAGGCCTGGGCCAGCGGCTCGCGGGCGTTGCTGAACGCCGCGGCACCGACGAGCACGCGGGAGGCGCCGACGAGGGCGACCTTGGCGGGCTTGTAGATGAAGGCGGTGCGGATGACGTCCTGCTCGGCCAGGGCCGGCAGGTCGGCCGCAGCGGGGCTCGGGGCGAACGCCCACGTGCCGGCACCGGCCGCCGCGTTGAGGGCGCCGACGAGCGTGCGCACGGCGTCGTCGCGGTCGGTCTCACCGATCAGCTTGACGCTGTTCTCGATCTCCTCCAGCGACACGATGTCGGCGCCGAGGGCGTTGATGGCGGCCACGATCTTGGCCTGCTGACGGCCCAGGGAGACGGCCGTGGCCGCGCCGCGCGGACCGTCGGGGGTGCAGGTGTTGGCGCCGATCCGGGTGCCGGCCCGGTCGGTGAAGTAGGTGCAGCTGCCGCCGGCGGCCTCGAAGGCCTCGGCGGTGGTGTTGAAGTAGTTCAGCACGTTGAACGTGGCGAGCTTGAGGTCGCCACCGACGTCCCCGGGGGCCGGGGTGCGGGTGTTCGCGAAGGTCGCCGGGGCCGCCGCCGAGGCCACGTACTGCGCGGTGGGCTGGAACTTCCAGGTGGAGTTGCGGAACTCCAGGATCACCGGAGCGGTGAGCGTCGCGCGCGCGCCGACGCGGACCGGCACCGGGGCGCCGTCGGTGCCGGTGAGGTAGGGCACCGGGATGTCGCGGTTGGTGCCGTTGAGGAAATTGATGCTCGCACCGTCGTCGAGCACGACGCCGCGCGCGGTGTTGTCGGCGGCCACCGCGGCCGCCGCCGGGGTGCCGGGACGCGCGACGTCGGTGGGCTGGATCAGCGGCGTGGTGCCGGTGGCGAGGCCGACCTCGGCGAACTGGTTGGTGCTGAAGGAGTTGGTGACCGTGAAGGTGTCGGTGGGGGCGAGCAGCTCGCCCTCGTGGGACTCGCGGCCCGCCTCGGTGGTCGGGTAGGCCATCGCGGCCGGGGTCACGGCGCCGGTGACCCCGGACGGCGTGACGATGCCGGCGGCGGAGGCCGGGGTGATCTGGGTGGACCCGGAGAACTCCGAGACCGTGCCCGTGACGTCGACGACGGTGCCGATCGCCGGGATCGCGCTGGCCAGACCGGCCCCGGTGAACACGAACACGGCGTCGGAGGCGCCCGGGGTCGCGTCGGTGGCGCCACCGGTACCGGCGGTCTGCACGTAGAAGCCGTTGTACCCGCCGGTGGGGTAGGCCGCGGTCACGACGCCGCGCACGGTGACGCTCTGACCCGCGAGCGGGGAGCTGGCGGCGTCGGTGCCCTGGACCTCGGCGATCGCGACCGGGGCTCCGGGCTCGGGGGTGCCGCCCCCGCCGCCGGAGGAGCCGGAGGCCTGGGGGGTCGGGGTGCCAGCGGTGAAGTCGGCGCTGTTGCTGTCGGTGTCGGCGCCGGTGGCGCTGCGGCTCGCCGAGGTGCTGATGGTCAGCGCCGTGCCGGTACGGGCGGTCTCGAAGGTCGTGGCCGTCGTGCCGTAGCCGACCATGTCGATCACCGCGGAGGAGCCGGCGAGGTCGCCGGTGGCGGTGACGCCGGTCGTGGTGGGCAGCAGCAGGACCTGGCCGTTGGTGCCCGACAGCGACAGCTGCGTGGAGGTGATCAGGTCGGGGGTCGGGATGTTGCCGAGCCCGCTGGTGCTGGTGGAGGTCTGCACGAGGAAGGTGCTCTTGGCCGGCACCGAACCGCTCAGCGCCGCGACGGTGACACCGCCGCTGGAGTAGGTGGCCGAGCGGTACTGCAGCCCGAGCCCGGTGAGGGGGATGGCGCTGTTCGTGGGGTTGTACAGCTCCACGTAGTCCTGGTTGTAGGTCGCCCCGCTGGAGGCGCCACCGCCGTAGACCTCGCTGATGACCAGGCCGGTGCCGGCCGGGTTGGCGGCGACGGGCGACGGGACGGCCAGCGGTGCCAGCGCGACGAGCGCGCCGGCCACGAGCGGGACACAGGACCGCAGCAGGGCGCCGTGGCGCCGCCGCGAAGGGATGGACCCGGAGACGGGTTCGGACACGATGGGGACTCCTCGAGACGCGGACGACGACCACACGCCGAGATCGTGCGGTGGGACGCGGTGAGCCAACGTGCGTCGGGCGACGTGGAGGTGAACGCCGCCCGACCGGCTGCACCGGGACCACTGAATTCCCGACGTGCTCTGCGCCACTCCCCCGCAGGATCGACCGCCAAACCCGTCCGGGTCTCGCAGTTTCTGCAGCCGTGTGCCCGGTGGCACCGGACGGCCTGCGGTCCGGACGCGGACAGGCGGGGACGGCGACGTCGACCTGTCGACGTCGTCGTCCCCGCCCGGGGGGTCGTGCTCGCGCTCAGCGCACGACGCGGTACCGGCGCTCCACGGGGGCCGAGACGTTGCCGACGGCGTCGACCGCGCGCACCGCGAACCGGTGGCCGCCGCGCCCGCCGGCGCCCGTGACCGGACCGCGGCACGTCCGCCAGGCGGCGGCGTCGATGCGGCACTCGAACCGGGCGACGTCGGCCGCCGGGGTGGCGGTGAACCGGAACACGGGGGCCCGACGCACGGTGGCACCGGCGGCCGGTCCGGCCGTGATGCGCACGACCGGGGGCCGCGAGTCGAGCACGAAGCTCCGGGTGGTCTCGACCGAGACGTTGCCGGTGGTGTCGACGGCGCGGACCCGCAGCGTGTGACGCCCCTGCGCGAGGTCCCCACCCGCCGCGGCTTCGGGGACCACGGGGCTGACGCAGGCGGTGAACGCGCCCGCGTCCACGGCGCACTCGAAGCGCGCGACGTCGTCCTCGGTGCTGGTCACGGCGTACTGCGGCACCCGCCGCACGGTCGCGCCGTCGGCGGGGCCGGTGAGGACCGGTGCCGCGACCCCACGGTCGAGCACGATGCTGCGGGCGGTGGGCTCCCCGAGGTTGCCGGCGGTGTCGACGACCCGGACGCGCAGGGTGTGCGGCCCGTCGGCGAGCCCGGCGGGCAGGCTCACCGGACTCGTGCACACCGCGTAGGCGCCGTCGTCGATGCGGCACTCGAAGCGGGCGGGCGCGACCTCGTCGGTGGCGAGGGTGTAGGTCGGCACGGTGGCGACCCGCGCCCCCTCGGCCGGTCCGCCGGACAGGGAGACGCTGCCGACGGGCTTGGCCAGGGTGAAGGCGCGCACCAGCGGGGTGGCGACGTTGCCCGTGGCGTCGACGCCGCGCAGGGCCAGCGTGTGAGGCCCGTTCGGGGTGGTGGCCGGCACGGTGAACGGGCTCGTGCAGGGCGCGAAGGCGCCCTGGTCGAGACGGCACTCGATGCGGTCGAGGTCAGCGTCGGCGCTGGCGAAGCCGAACGTGGGCGCGGCAGCCACCGTGGCGCCCTCGGCCGGACCGCTCGTGATGGTCACCGTGGGTGCGGTGGTGTCCGGCAGCGGGGTGCAGGCCACGGTGCCCTCGCGCAGGGCGTACCCGCCGGTGCTGGAGTCGTCGGCCCACAGCACGGGCTTGACGCCGCCGACGCACTCGGCCTGCCCGGCCAGGGCGAACCCCTCGTTGTTGATGTTGGGCATGCCGGCGGGCCGCTCGAGGTAGTCGACGCTCGTGAAGGCGCCGTCGGTGATCGTGAACCGACCGATCCGGCCGTTGCAGGTGTCGTCGCAGGCCACCCAGAGCTGCTCACGCTCGGGGTCCCAGGTGAGCTCCATGACCGAGACGAAGCCGCTGGCGAAGGACGCGATGCGCGTGGGGGCGCTGCCGTCGGCGGGCAGCACGTAGGCGATGACCTGTCCGGTCTGCTCCACCCCGACCAGGAACACGCCGCCGCCGTGGGCGGGGTATCGGGTCGGGTCGTAGGCGGCGCCGGTGGTGACGTCGCGCAGCCCGCGGGCCGTGACCCAGGCGTCGGGGAGGTAGGTGATGGCCTCCAGACCGAGGTTGGCGCCCAAGCCCGGGAGGTCGCCGGTCAGGTTCCACTCGACCTGGGCGGTGAGCGGACCGGTGCCGCTGGGGTCGTACCGCAGGACGGCGGGCCGGCTGACGGTGTTGGCCGCGTTGTTGCGCTCGCTGGCGACGTAGATGGCACCGCCCACCGCGACCACGCCCTCGGCGTCGACGTCGCCGGTGCCGTCGGTGTAGGTGAGGGCCCGGCCGGTCTCCCACCCGGTCGTCGGCGCCCAGGTGGTGCCGGTGCGGGCGAGGCGGAACAGCGCGCCGGGGCCGTTGCGCACCGCCCACAGGGTGCCGGGGGCGGTGGTGCCGGTCGGCACGTACGACAGCCCGCTGAGGTTGGAGGCGAAGGTGTTCTGCGGGTCGACGGTGCTCACGGCGGTGCCGCCGGGCCAGGCGACGGTGGTCAGCTGGCCGGGGCACAGGTTGGCGGCGCCCTTGGTGGACTGGCTCGTGGTGGCGAAGGCACCGGTGGGGTCCGGGCAGCGGCCGTAGGTGGTGGTCGCGTGGGCGGTCCAGGAGTAGGAGTCGGCCAGCACGCCGGCGGCGTCGAAGAGGCGGGCGGAGTCGGCGCTGCCGAGGCCGGCGGTGAAGGTGCTGCCCTGGTCGAGCACCAGGAACGCCCCGGGGGCCAGGGTGGTGCCGGCCGGGAGCGTGTAGGAGCCGGCGTCGCCGCTGTCCTTGACCGTCCAGCCGCTGATGTCCTGGCTGGTGGAGGCGGTGTTCACCAGCTCGATCCAGTCACCCGGGGTGCCGCCGTCGGACTCGACCTCGTTCAGGCGAACCAGCCCGGTGCAGTCGTTGGCCGCGCCCCGGGTCGAGGCGCCGGTGGCGCGGAAATCGCCGGTGCCGTTGGGGCAGCGGCCCCAGCTGGTGGCGGCGTGGGCGGTCCAGGCATAGGTGTCGACGACGGTCGTGCCGTCGGGCAGCCACAGCGTGACCGAGTCGTTGGCCCCGAGCCCGAACCCGAAGGCCGCCTCGGCGAGCACGAGGTAGCCGCCAGGGGCGATCACCGTGCCCGCCGGCAGGGCGTACTGGGTGTGGGTCGGGTCGTTGTCGCGGAACCGGTAGCCCGAGAGGTCCACCGGCGTGGTGCCGGTGTTGATGAGCTCCGCGAAGTCGCCGACCGGATCGGCGTTGGACTCGACCTCGTTGAAGCGCACCCCGGCCGGCACCACCACCGGGCAGGTGTTGGCCGCGCCCTTGGACGACGTCATCTCGACGAAGGCACCGGTGGCGTCGGGGCAGCGGCCGTAGCTGCCGCTGGCGTGGGCGGTCCAGGAGTAGGAGTCGATCAGGGTGGCGCCGTCGGCGGCGAAGAGCCGGGCGCTGTCGGCGGCACCCAGTCCGAAACCGCCCGCGACGTCGACGTCGATCGCGACGTAGCCCCCGGCCGGGATGGTGGTGCCGGCCGCGATCGCGAAGGTGCGGGTGTCGTCACTGTCCTTCAGCCGCAGCCCGGAGAGGTCCAGCGCCGTGTCGGTGGGGTTGACCAGCTCGATCCAGTCCACCGGGGTGCCCCCGTTGGACTCGACCTCGTTGATGCGCAGGTCGGTGAGGGAGCCGGCCGCCTGGGCGGCGGGGGTGAGGGCCGTCAGCGGGGTCAGCGCGACCACGGCGCCGAGCAGGCCACCGACGAGCAGGGCCGGACCCCGGCGTCGCGAGGCGGAGGGGGAGCGGGACACGGGGTCTCCTCGGGCAGCAGGGGATCGCGGCACGCCGAGTCACGCCGCCGGGCCCGCCCACCCCAGCGACCACAGGCGACCGCGACGTGAACGGGCGGCGTCGCCTTGTCACGATCTTGCTGAACTCGCGCCCTCCGGTCCCGACTGCCCCAGAGCCCCGGCGAAAGGACCGCCGGCCCGACAGGAGGGATGTCGGGCCGGCGGCGAAGGTCGTCACCGGTGGGGACCGCGACGACCTCTCCATGGTGGGACACCGAGGGGCGTCCCCGCAGCCGAAATCGGACGATCGTGAGGTAAAAAGTGTGGGCGCTCCCTACCTTCGGGTGAGCCGCCTCACGAGGGCGGGGTCAGGTGGGACGGAGGAGGCGGCTGGGACGCCTGGGGCGGGGGTCCGATCCGCGTCGAGCTCGCCCGGCACCAGGCGACGACCTCGGCGCGTCCCAGGGTCATGCCCGCGGCGACGCAGAGCCCGGTGACCAGGACGGGTGCGACGGCGAGGACGCCGGTCAGGCTGACGGCCGCCGCGGTGTAGGCCGAGATCAGCAGGGACAGCCGCGCCCACTCCCGCCCGCGCAGCACCGCCACCGCGAGCGGGATCACCGCCAGGGCCCACAGCGCGAGGCCGATCATCACGGCCACCACGACCCCGAGGAGGAACTCCGGCGACGCGCCGGCGCGGTCCTCCGGGGTCGGGAACCGGTCCTCGATCTCCGCGAGCAGGGCGGTGCGCTCCTGCAGGATCCCGAACGCACCGGCGGCGAGCATGATCAGCGCGGTGCCCGCCCCCAGGAACGTGAACACCGCGGCGGTGAGCACCGCCGGGGGACGCACGCCGGGATCGGCCGGGGCCGTCGGCGCGGGCCACGGGTCACTCGGGGCACTCGGGGCAGGCGGGGCGGTCGGCACCTCGGCACGGCTCTGCGGGGCCGGGGGCGCCCAGTCGGCGGGCGGCGCGACCGGCGCCGCCGCACGCGCGGCCCGGGACGGCGGTCGGCCGGGGCGCGGGGCCGGGACCCGACCGGCGAACCAGTCGCGGGAGGGCTGGGTCCACAGCAGCACGGTGGCGCCCGCCACCACGGCCTCCGCGAACCCGGAGGTGGTGGTGAACGAGGCGGCGACGAACAGCACCGGGGCCAGGACGCTCAGCACCACCCGCGCCTGCCGCGACCCCTTGAACAGCTGCTGACCCAGCACGGCCGCGGCGGCGGCCACCCCGGCGGTGACGAAGCAGAGCACCCGCACGATGCGCTGGGCCTGGTCGACGGAGAGCCCGAGGCCCTCGACCGGCGGCCGGTCGAGGGTGCGCGCCAGCGCCTCCTGGGTCTCGATGGAGCCGAGCTGGGAGACGGCCTCGAAGGTGAGCAGCACCGAGAGGACCGAGCCGCCGCAGATCATCGCCGCGAGCAGCGTGACCTGCGGGGGACGGGGGACGGCGGGGGCGGGGCTCACGGGGTCATGCTCCCAGACGGCCGGTGACGCCCGGTGCGCCCGCTCCGCCCCCGGTCAGCCCCCGGAGCTCAGCAGCAGCCCACCCTCGGGACCGACGTCGACCGCCACGGCCCCGCCGTCGGCGACACCGCCGGCGAGCAGCAGCTTGGCGAGCGGGTCGCCGATCGCGGTCTGCACCAGGCGGCGCAGCGGCCGCGCGCCGTACAGCGGGTCGTAGCCGATGTCGGCCAGCCAGGTGCGGGCGGCGTCGGTGACCTCCAGGCTGATGCGGCGCGGCAGCAGCCGTCGCTCGAGCGCCGCCAGCTGCAGGTCGACGATGCGGGTGAGCGCGTCCTTGCCCAGCGCCTCGAAGGTGACGATCTCGTCGAGCCGGTTGAGGAACTCGGGCTTGAAAGAGGTGCGCACCAGCGCCATCACCGATTCGCGCTGCTTCTCGGGGTCCAGCGTGGGGTCGACCAGGAAGGCCGAGCCGAGGTTGGAGGTGAGCACCACGATGGTGTTGCGGAAGTCGACCGTGCGGCCCTGGCCGTCGGTGAGACGGCCGTCGTCGAGCACCTGCAGCAGGATGTCGAAGACCTCCGGGTGGGCCTTCTCGACCTCGTCGAGCAGCACCACCGAGTAGGGCCGGCGCCGCACCGCCTCGGTGAGCTGCCCGCCCTGGTCGTAGCCGACGTAGCCCGGAGGAGCCCCGACCAGGCGCGCCACCGAGTGCTTCTCGGCGTACTCGCTCATGTCGATGCGCACGATCGCGCGCTCGTCGTCGAAGAGGAACTCGGCCAGCGCCTTGGCGAGCTCGGTCTTGCCGACACCCGTGGGGCCGAGGAACAGGAAGGAGCCGGTGGGGCGGTCGGGGTCGGCGATGCCCGCCCGCGCGCGCCGCACCGCGTCGGAGACCGCGACGACGGCGGCGCGCTGACCGATCAACCGCGCCCCGATGACCTCCTCCATCCGCAGCAGCTTGGCCGACTCGCCCTCGAGCATCCGGCCGGTCGGGATGCCCGTCCAGGCCTCCACGACCTCGGCGATCTGCTGGGCGCCGACCTCCTCCCCCACCAGCGGCGGCAGGTCCTCGCCGCTCGCCGCGGCCTGACCCTTGGTCGCGTCGAGGCCGGCGACCGCGGCCAGCTGCTGCTCCAGCGCCGGGATCCGGCCGTAGAGGATCTCGCTCGCGGCCTCGAAGTCGCCCTCGCGCTGGAGCCGCTCGCTCTCGATGCGCAGCTGGTCGAGCTGGCGGCGCAGCTCGCCCTCGCCCTCCAGAGTGCTCTTCTCCCGCTCCCAGCGGGCCTCCAGCGCGCGCAGCTCCTCCTCGTGGTCGGCCAGGTCCACGCGCAGCGCCGCGAGCCGCTCGACCGAGGCGTCGTCGCTCTCCTTGGCCAGCGCGAACTCCTCCATGCGCAGCCGGTCGACCCGCCGCCGGAGCCGGTCGATCTCCTCGGGGCTGGACTCGATCTCCATCCGCAGCCGCGATGCGGCCTCGTCGACCAGGTCGATCGCCTTGTCGGGCAGCTGCCGGCCGGGGATGTAGCGGTCGGACAGCGTGGCCGCGGCCACCAGGGCCGCGTCGGTGATGCGGACGCCGTGGTGGGCCTCGTACTTCTCCTGGATGCCGCGCAGGATCTGGATGGTGTCCTCGACGCTCGGCTCGCCCACCAGCACCTGCTGGAAGCGGCGCTCCAGCGCGGGGTCCTTCTCGATCCGCTCGCGGAACTCGTCCAGGGTGGTGGCACCGATCATGTGCAGCTCACCGCGCGCCAGCATCGGCTTGAGCATGTTGCCGGCGTCCATCGCGGAGTCGCCGCCCGCGCCCGCGCCGACGACCGTGTGCAGTTCGTCGATGAAGGTGATGATCTGCCCCGCGGCCTCGCGGATCTCCTCGAGCACCGCCTTGAGCCGCTCCTCGAACTCGCCGCGGTACTTCGCCCCGGCGAGCATGGCGGCGAGGTCGAGGCTGAGCAGCCGACGGCCCTTGAGGCTGTCGGGCACGTCGCCGTCGACGATCCGCTGCGCCAGGCCCTCGACGACCGCGGTCTTGCCGACGCCGGGCTCGCCGATGAGCACCGGGTTGTTCTTGGTGCGGCGGCTGAGCACCTGGATGACGCGACGGATCTCGTTGTCACGCCCGATCACCGGGTCCAGCGCCCCCTCGGCGGCGCGGGCGGTGAGGTCGACGCTGTACTTCTCCAGCGCCTCGAAGCTGGCCTCGGCGTCCTGACTGGTGACGCGTCGCTGGCCGCGCAGGGCCACCACGCCCTCGCGCAGCTTCTCCCCGCTCAGGCCGGCCTCGGAAAGCACGCGCTGGGCCGGGGAGTCGACGGCGCTGATGCCGAGCAGGAGGTGCTCGGTGGTGACGAAGTCGTCGCCCATCACCCCCGCCACCTCCAGCGCCTTGGCCGCCACCCGGGTGAGGGCACCCGACGACGTCGGCTGGGCGACGGTGGCACCGCTGGCGGTGGGCAGGGCGGCCACGGTCCGCTCGGCCGCGGCGGAGAGCTGGGCGAGGTCGACCGAGGCGTGCGCCAACAGCGCGCGCACGGGGCCGTCGGTGTCGCGCAGCAGCGCCACCAGCAGGTGGCTCGGCTCGGTCTTGGAGTGACCGGCGGCGGTGGCGGCGACCTGCGCGCTCTCGAGCGCGGTGCGGGCGCGGGTGGTGAACTTGTCGGCACCGAACGTGGACACGGGGGCTCCTCACACGGACCGGATCCAGATGGATTCCAGGTGGATCAGGGAAGTTGAGTCGGATCGACTCAAGAACAACTATAGGCCGCCGTCCCCACCGGCGCACCCCGTGCGGCGTCGAGCCGGGTCGAGCCGAGTCGGGGGGTGCGCCGAGCCTGCCTGACCGTCCGGTCCGACCTGCATGGCCCGATCGGGTGGTTCGGCCCACGGAGACCTCCGGGGACCCGGCGCGCGCCCCTAGCGTGGTCCCACCACCGCGACGCAGGAGGGGCGACGTGAGGATCCTGGAGACCACCGCACCATCGGCTGCGCCGTCCCCGCGCGGGACGGCCGCCCTCGACGCCGTGTCGACCGGCGCCACCGGCCCCTCGACCGCGACCTGCCTGGTGATCGTGGTGCTCGTGCTCGCCAGCGTGCTGGCCGCCGCGGCCGCGCCCGGCCTGCTGCAGATGTGGGCCGCCGGCCACCTGCGGCACGAGCCGGTGCCCGCACCCCCCGCGCTGCCCGCGCGGGCGGCCGCACCGGACCTCGTGCAGCAGCTGGTGACCGTCGCGACGGCCCTGGACCTCGGCGACGTCGCCCGCGCCCGCCGCGACCTCGCCGCCACCCTCGACGTGCTCCTGGAGGAGCCGTCCGCACGGGCGTCCTGATGACCGCCCCGACCAGCGAGCCCGACCAGGCCCGGCGCACGACCCGCGCGCACCGCGTCGTGCTGATCGACGACGCCCACGACCTGCGCGACCTGCTGCGCCACACCCTGCACCGGCACGGGATGCGCGTGGTCGCCGAGGCGCCCGACGGCGTCCGCGGCCTCGCCGCCGTGCAGGCCCACCGGCCCGAGGCGGTGCTCGTGGAGGTCGCGGTGCCCTGCCTGGGCGGCCTCGACCTGCTGCGGCGACTGCGCACCGCTGTGCCGGAGGCCACCGTCGTGGTGCTCTCGGCCGCGGGCAGCCAGGCCGACGCCGAGCGCGCCCGCGCCATGGGCGCCGACCTCGTGCTCACCAAGGGCGTCCCGCTCGACGAGGTCGCCGCCCGGCTCGACGGTGCGATCGGTCGCCGTCGCCGCGCCGGCCTCCCCCCGCTCTCGCTGGTCGCGGCACCCCTCGACGCCGCGCCGGCCCCACCGGGGGCCCCCTCGGCCCCCCTGACGGACGCCGCGCCCGCGCGGCGCCCGTCGCCACCCCCGGCGCCGGGTCCGGACCTGCTCCCGGACCCGGCACTGGCGGCCCGGGCCGACTCCGCGGTGACGGCCCTGGACCTCGCGCCGTTCGGCGTCGTGGAGGTCACCGACGAGTCCGTGCTGCGCTGGGTGCGCGCCAACCCCGTCGCGACCCGCCTGCTCGGCCAGCACCCGACCGGGACCCCCCTCGCCGTGGCCTCGCCCGACCTCGCCGCCCTCGTGCGTCGGCACCGCACCGACGGCGACACCGCGCTCGACGTCGACCTGCCCGGTGGTCACGTGCGCGCCACCGTGCGCCGGACCGAGTGGTCGCTGCTGGTCTACCTCGAGCCGCGCGAGGAGGAGGCCACCCTGCTGCGTCGCGCCATCGCCACCACCGCCCACGAGGTGCGGGGGCCCGTGGCGGTGCTGCGGACCACCGCCGAGACCCTCGACCTGTTCGGGGAGGACCTGGACGCCGAGTCCCGGGCCCGCCTGCTGGGCGCGGTCGGGCGCCAGGCGCGCATCCTGGACCGCATCAGCGCCGACCTGCTCACCGCCGCCCAGCTGCAGCGCGGCCCGCTGCGCCTCGACGTCGTCCCGGTGGCGCTGGGTGAGGCGCTGCACGAGGTCGTGGCCGAGCGCTGGGACGTGCCGGTGCGGCTCGACGACGACCGGCCGGTGCTCGTCGACCCCGTGCGGTTGGAGCAGATGGTGACCAACCTGCTCAACAACGCCTCCAAGTACGGCGGCGGCCCCACCCTCGTGCACGTGCGGCCCGCGGGTGCCGAGGGTGCCGACTCCCCCGTGGCGATCGAGGTCGTCGACCGCGGCGACGGGGTGCCGCCGACGTTCGCGCCCCACCTGTTCGAGGAGTTCGCCCGCGCGCCGGGCAGCATGGGCGCCGGCACCGGTCTGGGCCTCTACGTCGTGCGCGAGCTTGCCCGCGCCCACGGCGGCGACGTCACCTACCGGCCGCACCCCGAGGGCGGCGCGATCTTCCGCCTCACCCTGCCCGCCGCCCCCGGGGCGGCCCTCGACGCGACCGGTCCCACACCGGCGGTGTGACGGTCCTCGCGCGCGGACGGCACCCGTCACACGGCGTTCACCCCGGGCCGACGGGCGGCCACTACGCTGCCGACATGGGTCTGGACTGGGATGCCTACGGTGCCGTGCTGTTCGACCTGGACGGCGTGATCACGCCGACCGCGGAGGTGCACATGCGCGCCTGGGCCGAGCTGTTCACCGCCTACCTCACCGAGGCGGCGCCCGACGCCGAGCCGTACACCGACGCCGACTACTTCGCGCACGTGGACGGCAAGCCGCGCAACGACGGCGTGCGCGACCTGCTGGCCTCCCGGGGCCTCACGCTGCCCGAGGGCGACCCCGGGGACCCCCCGGAGGCCGACACCGTGTGCGGTCTGGGCAACCGCAAGAACGCCGCCTTCGCCCACGTGCTGCGCACCGAGGGCGTCGCGCCCTACCCGGGCTCGCTGCGGCTGATCGAGGCGCTGCGCGACCGGGGCACCCCGATGGCGATCGTCTCCTCCTCCCGCAACGCCCCCGACGTGCTCGAGACGGCGGGCGTGGCCGACTTCTTCCCCGTGGTGGTCCACGGCGGCGTCGCCGCCGAGCGCGGCCTGCCCGGCAAGCCGGCTCCCGACACCTACGAGGCCGCCGCCGCCGACCTGGACCTGCCCACCACCGCCTGCATCGTGGTCGAGGACGCCACCAGCGGGGTCGCCGCGGGCGCGGCGGGCGACTTCGCGCTCGTCGTCGGCGTCGACCGCGGTGCCGGTGCGCAGCCGCTGCGCGACGCCGGCGCCGACGTCGTCGTCACCGACCTGGAGGAGCTGCTGTGAACGCCCCCGCACCCGACCCCGCCGTCGCGGCCGACCGGCACGGGGCCAGCCACGTGGCCCCCGAGGCCACCGACCCGCTGGACCGCAGCCGCTTCCCGCTCGACGAGTGGCGCCTGGTGGAGACCCGCTTCAGCGCCGACGACCTCGGCACCACCGAGTCGGTCTTCAGCGTCGGCAACGGCTACCTCGGCCTACGCGGCAACTACGAGGAGAGCCGCGACTTCGCCGCCAACGGCACCTTCATCAACGGCTTCCACGAGACCTGGCCGATCCGCCACGCCGAGGAGGCCTTCGGGTTCGCCAAGGTCGGCCAGACCATCGTCAACGCCCCCGACGCCAAGGTCGTGCGGCTCTACGTCGACGACGAGCCCCTCGAGCTCTCCACCGCCGACCTCGTGGAGTACGAGCGCAGTCTCGACTTCCGTACCGGGGTGCTGCACCGCCACGTCGTGTGGCGCACCCCCTCGGGCAAGCGGGTGCAGGTGGACAGCACCCGGATGGTCTCCTTCGCCAACCGCCACCTCGCGGTGATGACCTACGAGGTCACGCTGCTGGACGCCGCCGCACCGCTGATCATCTCCAGCCAGGTGCTCAACCGGCAGGACGCCGACCGGGGCGCGGCCGTCGAGCTCGCCAAGGCCGACTTCGACCCCCGCAAGGCCGAGGGCTTCGGGCACCGGGTGCTGCTGCCCGAGAACGACCACGAGCCGCTGCCCGAGGGCCGCCTGGCGCTGCGCTACAAGTGCGCGGAGTCGGGGATGACCGTGGCCCTCGCGGTGGAGCACCACCTCGACTGCCACTCCCACGTGCACGTCGACACCGAGACCGACGACGACATGGTGAAGTCGATCTACCGGCTCACCGGTCAGCCCGGCGAGACGATCCGGCTCACCAAGACCGTGGCGTACCACACCGCCCGCGTCGTGCCGACCCGCGAGCTGCTCGACCGCTGCCTGCGCACCCTCGACCGCGCCGCCGAGCAGGGGCACGACCTGCTGCTCGCCGAGCAGCGCGCGTGGCTCACCGAGTTCTGGCAGCGCTCCGACGTCGTCGTCGAGGGGCAGCCGGCGCTGCAGCAGGCGGTGCGCTGGAACCTGTTCTCGCTGGCTCAGGCCGCGGCGCGCGCCGACGGCGCCGGCATCCCGGCCAAAGGGGTGACCGGCTCGGGGTACGGCGGTCACTACTTCTGGGACACCGAGATCTACGTGATGCCGTTCCTCACCTACACCTCGCCCTGGATGGCCCGCAACGCGCTGCGCTTCCGCTACTCCCTGCTCGACGCCGCCCGCCGCCGCGCCCGCCAGCTGGCGCAGAAGGGGGCGCTGTTCGCGTGGCGCACGATCAACGGCGAGGAGGCCTCGGCCTACTACGCGGCCGGGACCGCGCAGTACCACATCGACGCCGACATCTCCTACGCCCTGAGCCAGTACGTGGGGGCCACCGGCGACTACGAGTTCCTCGACGAGCAGGCGGTCGACATCTTCGTCGAGACCGCGCGGCTGTGGGCCGACCTCGGCTTCATGCGCGAGGACGAGGACGGCGGCACCTTCCACATCCACGGCGTCACCGGTCCCGACGAGTACACGACCGTCGTGAACGACAACCTGTACACGAACGTGATGGCGCGCTTCAACCTGCGCCGGGCCGCGGAGGCCGTGGAGTTCCTGCGCGACCGGCGTCCCACCGCCTACGACGCGATGGTCGCGCGGGTGGGCCTGCGCGAGGGCGAGGTCGAGGAGTGGCGCCGCTGCGCGCGGGCGATGGCCATCCCCTTCGACGACCACCTCGGGGTGCACCCGCAGGACTCCCACTTCCTGGAGCGGGAGATGTGGGACCTCGCGCACACCCCCGAGGACAACCGGCCGCTGCTGCTGCACTACCACCCGCTGGTGATCTACCGGTTCCAGGTGCTCAAGCAGGCCGACGTCGTGCTCGCGCTGTTCCTGCAGGGGGAGGACTTCACCCCCGAGCAGAAGAAGGCCGACTTCGAGTACTACGACCCGATCACCACCGGCGACTCCACGCTCTCGGCGGTCGTGCAGTCGATCGTCGCGGCCGAGGTCGGCTACCAGGACCTCGCGCTGCGCTACTTCCACGCCGCACTGTTCGTCGACCTCGCCGACCGCCACGCCAACACCTCCGACGGCGTGCACGTCGCCTCCCCCGGCGGCGTGTGGTCGGCGCTGGCCGCCGGGTTCGGCGGCTTCCGCGACCTCGGCCAGGGCCGCTGGTGCCTCGACCCCCGCCTGCCGGCCGCCTGGCCCTCGCTCAGCTACCGCCTCACCCTGCGCGGCACCCGGCTGCGGGTGTGCGTGCGCCCCGCCGAGCTGGAGCTGACGATCGAGGACGGCCCCGGCCCGCTGACCCTGGAGGTGCGCGGCGTGCCGGTGACGGTCACCCGCGACGCACCCGTCGTCGTGCCGCTGGCCGACCAGGGGCCCCGGCTCGCCGGCGGCCCCCGCCACCCCGCCGGCACCCGCCGCGGCGACGGCACCGTGATGACCGCGATCGTCCCCTCCGGCGACTGACCCTCGGGGCGGCCCGGGGGTGTGGGGTGGCGGGCAGTTTGCTCGGCTGGCCGAGGAAACAGTCCGACACGCCGTGCGCGCCCCGGCGTGTCGGGCAGTCTGCTCGGCTGACCGAGCAAACTG
>NZ_CAXQZB010000051.1:0-96701 GCF_964228225.1 Nocardioides sp. | reverse complement strand
GGCGACGGGAGACCTGTGGAGGAGCGCGGCGCCTGATCGAGGATCCGGGTCACGCTGCGGCGGTGTCCCTCGTCATCCGCCGCCCCGGCCTGACCGTCCCCGTCCGCATCGACGCCACCGGTGCGTCCGGTCCCACCAAGGGGCGCGCACAGGGGTCGAACTGGCGACGATCCTCGCCGGGGCTGTACGTCCCGGCCGAGGCGGAGCGCTCGTTGGCTCAGGACATCGTCGAGGTGGCGGCCGGGTTGCCCGTGGGGGCGGCGATCACCGGGTGGGCGGCCTTGTACTGGATGGGCGCTCCCTATCAGCCCACTCATCATGCGGACGGGACCCGAGCCCACATCGAGGTCGCCATCGGCGATCACGCCGCGCTCCAGCCACGGCGTGGGGTGACGACGTCGGGAGACTGGCTGCTCCCCGGGGATGTCATCGACGTCGACGGTCTCCCCGTCACGCGCCCCGAGCGATCGGTGAGCTACGCCGCTCGTCGCGCCTGGAGCCTGGATCTCGCGGTCCGCATCATCGACATGGCGGCGCTCGGGAACCTGGTCGACGTCGCGGCCCTCCGTCGGTACGTGACCCGGCTCGGCGCGCGGCCCGGCGTGGTGCAGCTGCGCGATGCGGTGGACCTGGCCGACGAGAACAGCTGGTCGCCGATGGAGACCCACATGCGGCTCCGGTGGAGCGATGCGGTGCGACGTCGCCCGCTCACCAATCGGCCGATCTTCGACGCCTACGGCATCCGACTGTGCACCCCCGATCTGTTCGATCCCGTCCTGGGCGTGGTCGGCGAGTACGACGGCGAGGTCCACGACGAGTCGCGCGTCCGGGCTCGGGACCTGACGCGGGAAGAGCTCTATCGGGATCTTGGATTCGAAGTCGCGCGCATGATCGCGGTGGATCGACGGTCGGCGCAGTTCGAAGGGCGCTTGCACGCGGCGTACCGACGAGCAGCCGCTCGACCTTTGCGTGGCGGATGGACCCTGGAGCCGCCGCCCGGGTGGGTGGACACCACGTCAGTCGCGCGCCGTCGGGAGCTCTCGCCGGAGGCACGTGCCCGGTGGGCCGCGGCCCGCTGTTGAGGGTCGTACCAAGCAATCGGCAGGCGAAACCGACGATTTCGCCTGCCGATTGCTTGGTACGACGGACAACCCCGGCCGCGTGGGCGAGGTCACGATGTGGAATCAAGTGACAGCAGATAGTCTGAGGACAACAAACCTCACATTCAGGAGAGTGCAGTGCGGAGCTTCAGCGACAGCGTGGCGGCGGTGACCGGAGCGGGGTCCGGGATCGGGCGGGCCCTGGCCCTGCAGTTGGCGGAGGCGGGGGCGGACCTCGCGTTGGCCGACCTGAGTGAGGCCGGGCTGGCCGAGACCGTCGGGCTGATCGCCGCCCGGAGTCCCGAGCGGCGGGTCACCACCACGGTGCTCGACGTCGCCGACGAGGCGGCCGTCTACGCCTGGGCCGACGCCGTGGTGGCCGAGCACGGCCGGGTGGACCTGGTGATCAACAACGCCGGGGTGGCGCTGTCGGGTCTGGTGAGCGGGCTGAGCCTGGCCGACTACCGCTGGATCATGGACATCAACTTCTGGGGCGTCGTCTACGGCACCAAGGCCTTCCTGCCCCATCTCGAGGTCACCGGCGGCCACGTCGTGAACCTCTCCAGCGTCTTCGGCATCACCGCCCAGCCCCTGATGAGCGGCTACAACGCCAGCAAGTACGCCGTGCGCGGGTTCACCGAGTCGCTGCGCCAGGACCTCGAGCTCACCGGCTCGCGGGTCTCGGCCACCTGCGTGCACCCCGGCGGCATCAAGACCAACATCGCGCAGTCGGCGCGCATGGACGCCAGCGTCGCGGCCGCCACCGGCCACGCCGACGCCGCCTCCACGAAGGAGTTCGAGCGCACCTTCATCACCACCGCCGACACGGCCGCCGCCCAGATCCTCAAGGCCGTGCGCCGCAACAAGCGGCGCGTGCTGGTGGGCCCGGACGCCAAGCTGTACGACGTGATGGTCCGCCTGGCGCCGGTCGGTTACCAGCGCGTCATCACCGGGGTCGTGAAGGCGCGCAGCAACCGCAAGGGCGCCTCCGCGTCCGCCCCTCAGGAGCCCGCGGCCGCCAGGTCGGCCACCACGACGTCGAGCCGCTCGTAGCCCTCGCTGACGCCGGTGGCCATGCCCGAGCCGAGCATCCCGTCGCGGGCGGCGAGGCTGGTGGCCAGCATCAGGGCGTCGATGCGGGTGCGGGGGCCGGGCAGCGCGACCAGCCGCACGACCTCGACCATCACCTCGCCGGGGGCACCGAGCCACTCGAAGGTGCGCACGGTCGACTCCGGGCTCGGCTCGCCGTGCACGACGCCGCGGAAGGAGAACTCCGCCTCGGGGTCGGCGGGGTCGTGCTGCACCAGCGTCCAGGTGCCGCCGTGCCGGTCCTCCTGGGTGCACACGGTGTTCACCAGGCGCTGGGGCCCGATCCATCGGGCGACCAGCGCGGGCTCGTGCAGCGCGCGGAACACCAGGTCGACCGGCCCGTCGACCTCGCGCAGGATCCGGATGCCGTGCTCGCCCTCGGGCGAGATCAGGGTCTCGTGGGTACTCATCGCAGCAGTCTGACGAGGTAGCGGGGCAGCTCGCGGGTCGGCACGCTGCGCGGCCACGACGCCGGTCGCAGGTACGCCTCGCTCCCGCCGTCCACCGTGACGACGGAGCCGACCATGAAGTCGGCCGCGTCGGAGAGCAGGATCTCGACCCAGTGGGCGAGCTGCTCCGGTGTGCCGGGCCCGCCGGCGGGGATCGGGAACTTCCGCACGCGGTCGCCGTCCTTGCCGGCCAGCTGTTCCTGGAGCAGCGGAGTGGCCACCGCGCCGGGCGCCAGCACGTTGAGCCGGATGCCGGCCCCGGCCCACTCCGGGGTCGCCGCCGCGCGTCGCACCCAGTGCGTGAGGGCGGTCTTGGAGGCGGCGTAGCACCGGGCGGCGGCGAGGTTGCGGGGCTTCGCGAGCCGCTCGAGGGCGGCGTCGAGGTCGTCGTCCAGCAGGGTGCGCACCACGCGGCGTCCCACGAAGGGGGTCGTGGTGGTGGAGTTGGACCCGAGGACGACGGCCCGCCCCCGCTCCGAGGCCGCCAGCAGCGGCCGCAGGCCCTGCAGCAGCTCGACGGCGCCGCGCAGGTTCACCTCCAGCAGGGTCCGCTCGCGGCCCGGCACGGGTCCGAGTCCGGCCGCGAGCACCAGGCCGTCGAGCCGCCCGCCCGCGACCTCCCGCACCCCCGCCACCGCGGCGGCGCGGCCCTCGGCGGTGGACAGGTCCGCCACGACGTCGACGCCGGGCACCGCCTGCCGGTCGAGGCCGACGACGGTGTCCCCGGCCGCCCGCAGCCGTGCGGCGGCGGCCGCCCCCATCCCGGACGCGGCGCCGGTGATCGCGATCAGGCGCGCGCCGCCGGCCGCGCTCACCGCTGCTCCGCCGGCACGCCGGGGACGACGGGTTCGCCGCGGGGCACGATGAACAGCCCGTCGGCCTCCACCGCGACCCCGCGCCCGCCGCTGATCGAGGCGTGCACGCGGATCTTGCGGCCCTCCTCGGCCACGATCCGGCCCGCCAGCTCGACCTCGCCGAGCGGCAGCGGTCCGACGTAGCGCAGGGTCAGGGTGCCGGTGGCGGTGAAGCGCCGGAACTGCGACGCCGTCTCGCCCATCAGGTGGTCGAGCAGCAGGGCGCTCACGCCGCCGTGCACGTGCCCGGGCGGGCCCTCGTAGGCCGCGCCGAGCGTGAGCCGTGCGCGCACGACGCCGTCCTCGCCGTGCTCGGTGACCAGGGGTGGGGCCACGGCGTTGCGGCGTCCCACCGCGGCGTTGCCCCAGTTCGACGCGCGCCCGGAGGCGTTGAAGCGCACCCCGGCGGCGCCCGGCTCAGCCTCGCCCGCGCCCGCCAGCAGTGCCGCGGCCGCACGCAGGTGCTCCAGGGCGGCGGCCGCGGCGGCGTCGTCGACCTCGGAGCGGATCACCAGGTCGTTCACGGCGCGCAGCTGCACCGCGAGCGGCTCGAAGCGCGCCTCGCGCTCGTCGAACCAGGCGTCGGGAAGGTCGACGTACTCGAAACCGGCCAGATCGGACACGTGTCCAGATTAGGGACGACGTCGCCGCGGTGGCGTGCGTCTCAGCGCAGCGAGGCCGCCACCTCGCTGATGACGTCGAGCACGCCCGCGGCCGAGGCGGCGTCGGTGCGGAAGTTGGTGAAGCAGGCGCGCAGCACGGTGACGCCGTCGAGCTCGGCGGGGGCGAGGAACACCCGGCCGTCGTGCTGCAGCGCCTGGGCGAGCGCGACGTGGTGGCGGTCCAGCGCCCCGCCGCTCAGCGGCCGTTCGCCCTCGCCGGTCGGCGGGAGGTGGCGGAAGCAGACGGTGGTGAGCATCGGGTCGTGGCGCAGCTCGAACTCCGGGTGGGCGCGCACGGCGTCCACGAAGGTGCGGGTCACCTCCAGGGTGCCCTCCAGCCAGGCGCGGAACCGGGCCGCGCCGTGCACCCGCATCGAGAGCCAGAACCGCAGGGCGCGCAGCGGCCGGGAGTACTCGAAGGTCGAGTCGACCGGGTTGCCGGTGTCGCCCTCGTGGAGCATGTAGTGCTCCTCGTGGCCGAAGGTCGCGCGCAGGACGCCGTGGTGGCGCACGAGCAGCGCGCTGCAGCTCTTGGGCATGCCGAGCCACTTGTGGGCGTCGACGGTGACCGAGTCGGCGCGGGCCAGCCCGGCGAAGAGGTGGCCGTGCGACGCCGTGGCCGCGGCGGGGATGCCGTAGGCGCCGTCGACGTGCAGCCACACCCCGTGCCGCTCGCAGACCGCGGCGATCTCGCCGAGCGGGTCGACGGTGCCGGTGAGTGTGGTGCCGGCCGTGGCCACGACCGCGACGGGCACGACGCCGGCCTCGAGGTCGGCGCGCACCAGCGCCTCCAGGTCGGCCGGGCGCATCCGGCGCTGGTCGTCGGTGGGCACCCAGCGCACCGCGCGGCGGCCCAGTCCGGCCGCCTCGACCGCCCGCACCACCGAGTGGTGGGCCTCCTCGGAGGCGTAGACCGCCGCCGAGCCGGGGGTCACGCCGTGCTCGCGGCTGCCGGGCCGGGCGTGCTCGCGCGCCGCGAGCAGGCCGGTGAAGTTGGAGGTCTGGCCGCCGCTGGTGAAGTGGCCCTCGGCGGCCGGGTAGCCCAGGAACTCCGCCAGCCAGTGGACCGCCTGCCGGTCCAGCAGGTCGGCGGTCCCGGCCGACGTGGCGAGGTTGGCGTCGTAGGCCGAGGACAGCGCCGAGGCGAGCACCCCGGTCTCCAGGGCGCTGGAGGGCACGTAGGCCAGGAACAGCGGACGCGCGGTGGAGACGCTGGAGTCCAGCACGTGCGCGGCGTCCTCCAGGGCCACGGACAGGTCGTCGCCGACGTCGGGCAGGCCGCGGCCGAGTCGGCGCACGAGGTCGGCGTCGGGGGCGGGCTCGACCGGTCGCGGGTGCTCGAAGGAGGCCCACGCGCGGCTGACGTGCGCGGACAGCTCGGCCAGGACGCCGTCGCGGTCGGCCAGCGCGGAGGGCGCCGCGGATCCGGCCGCGGGGTCGGGGTGCGGGGCGAGGGGTGCGTCGGTCACCCCGCCACTGTGCGAGGTGCGCGGCAGCGCGCGCAACAGGGGTCGGCTGTGCTGATCAGAATGATCGCTTCTGCGTCGCATCCAGGGCAGGATGCGCAGTGTGGATCAGCTCGACGCCCGTATCCTGCTCGCCCTCGACGACGACCCCGACGCCAGCGTGCTCGCGCTCTCGCGCCGGCTCGGGATCGCCCGCAACACCCTGACCGCACGCCTGACGCGGATGCAGGACGCCGCGGTGCTCGGCCCGTTCAGCCGCCGCGTCGAGCCGGCCGCGCTGGGCCTGGGGCTCACGGCCTTCATCTCGGTGGAGCTGAGTCAGGAGGCGGGGGAGGACGCCACGGCCGCGCTGCGGGAGGTGCCGGAGGTGATCGAGATGCACGCCATCACCGGCGGGGCCGACCTGCTGCTCAAGGTGGTCGCCGGCAACACCGCCGACCTGCACCGGCTCAACGGCCGCCTGCTGGCGATCCCCGCCGTGCGGCGCACGAGCACCGCGATCTCCCTGGCCGAGGAGATGCCGCTGCGGCTGCGCGGACTGCTCGCCCGCGCGGCCGAGGGACGCGGCTGAGGCCGCGCCGTCCGACCCGACACGGACGACGCGGCGTGCTCAGCCGGTGCGGGGTGCGGGGGTCAGCTGACCATCTCGAGGTCGAACTTCACGTCGGTGCCGTCCACCGAGGTGACGGTGGCGGTGAAGTCGTGCATCTCGCCGCCGAAGTCGGCGGTGCAGGTGGCGGTGGCGTCGACCTCGCCCTTGAGGTCCTCGGGGCAGGTCACGCTGTCGGGGGCCACGCCGGTGATCTGCTCGGCGAGCGGCTCGATCTGCGTGGCGAGGTCGTCCTTGTCGACCGTGACGTCGCCGATGCTGGCCTCCACCGAGCAGCCGGTCACGGTGAGGGTCACGGCGACGGCGGCGACGGCGAGCAGGCGACGGGAGGTGGGAGCGAGGTGGCGCATGGGAGTGGTTCCTTCGTGGTGGGGGTGCCGGGGGAGATCGCAGCACGCGCCGCGATCACGGCGCGGTCAGGATCGTCCCACCTCAACCTGAGAGCCGGGGGTCAGGCGTCCGCGGTGGGCAGCAGCATCCGGTAGGCCGCCCGCTCGAGGTGCCAGGTGCGGTGGCGCTCGGGACCGGTGATCTCGCCGTCGGCCGAGATCCAGAACGCCTCGCCGCTCACGGTCACCCGCCGGCCGCGGAAGGTGCTGACCTCCTCCAGCGACTCGTGCGCCGCCAGACCGAGCATCGCCGCGTACCGCAGCCGCGCGAGGGGCCCGCGGGCGCGGGTGACCAGGACGTCGAGCACGCCGTCGCCGGGGTCGGCCTCGGGGGTGAGGGCCGTGCCGCCGCCGACGCTGGGGCCGTTGCCCACCGCGACCAGCAGGACGGGTGAGTCGACGTCGACCACGGTCTCGCCGTCGACCTCGACGTGGAGTCGGAAGGTGGGCGGTCGCCAGGCCACCAGTGCGGCACCGATCGGGTAGCCGAGCCGCCCCAGCCGCTCCTTCCAGACCTCCCCCCGCCGGCTCGCCTCCGCGCTCGCCCCGAGGTGGACGTGGTTGACCACGACGCCGCCGAGCTCGTCGACCAGCAGGTCCATCGGCGTCGGCACGCCGGTGGCGACGACGAGGGCGGCCTCGGCCGGGTCGAGCGGCAGCCCCAGGCCGCGCGCGAAGTCGTTGCCCGTGCCGAGCGGCAGCAGGCCGAGCACCGCCGAGGCGAGGTCGCGGCGCCGGTGCAACGCCGCCACGACGGCGTGCAGCGACCCGTCGCCGCCGGCCCCCACCAGGCGCCGCGACCCGGCGCGGTGCAGCACGCCGTCGAGCTCGCCGGGGTCGGCGGTCGTGGCGACCTCCACCGAGCAGTGGGCCCGCAGCACCTCCAACGCGGCGTCGAGGTGCGCGGCGTCGGTGTTGCCGGCGCCGGCGTGGGTGAGGACGAGGAGGGGTTCCACCGCGTGAGGGTAGCCCGGGCCGCCGACGGGCCCCGGCCCGCGTGGAAGCGGTCGCCCGGCGGCGGCTCTGCTAGCGTGACGCCGCAAGAGCCCCGTTCGCTGTTGCGGCGGGGCTTTCGTCGTTGTCCAAGGAGTGCACATGCCCGCCATCGCCATCATCGGTGCCCAGTGGGGCGACGAGGGGAAGGGCAAGGCCACCGACCTGCTCGGCAGCCGCGTCGACTACGTCGTGAAGTTCAACGGCGGCAACAACGCCGGCCACACCGTGGTGATCGGTGAGGAGAAGTACGCGCTGCACCTGCTGCCCAGCGGCATCCTCAGCCCGAACTGCACCCCGGTGATCGGCAACGGCGTCGTGATCGACCTCGACGTCCTCTTCCACGAGATCGACGGGCTCGAGGCGCGCGGCGTCGACACCTCCAAGCTGCTGGTCTCGGCCAACGCGCACGTGATCCCGGACTACAACCGCAGCCTGGACAAGGTCACCGAGCGCTTCCTCGGCAGCCGTCGCATCGGCACCACCGGCCGCGGCATCGGCCCCACCTACGCCGACAAGATGAACCGCATCGGCATCCGGGTGCAGGACCTGTTCGACGAGAAGATCCTCACCGCCAAGGTCGAGGGCGCCCTGGACCTCAAGGGCCAGGTGATGGCGAAGATCTACAACCGGCGCGCCCCGAGCGTGGCCCAGACGGTGGAGGAGCTGCTGGCCCACGCCGACCGCCTGCGCCCGCTGGTGGCCGACACCGCGCTGGTGCTGCACGAGGCCCTCGACCGCGGCGAGTTCGTGCTGCTCGAGGCCGGCCAGGCCACCCTGCTCGACGTCGACCACGGCACCTACCCCTTCGTGACCTCCTCCTCGGCCACCGCCGGCGGCGCCTGCACCGGCTCCGGCATCCCGCCGACCCGCCTGGACCGCGTGGTGAGCATCGTCAAGGCCTACACCACCCGCGTCGGCGAGGGGCCCTTCCCCACCGAGCTGCACGACGACGACGGCGAGTTCCTGCGCCGCACGGGTGCGGAGTTCGGCACGACCACGGGCCGCCCGCGCCGCTGCGGCTGGTACGACGCCGTCATCGCCCGCTACGCCGCGCGCATCAACGGCGTCACCGACTTCGTGCTCACCAAGCTCGACGTGCTCACCGGCCTCGAGCGCATCCCCGTGTGCGTCGGCTACGACGTGCGGGGCGTGCGCCACGACGAGATGCCGGTCAACCAGTCCGACTTCCACCACGCCACCCCGGTGTACGAGTACTTCGAGGGGTGGAGCGAGGACATCTCCTCCGCCCGCACCTTCGAGGACCTCCCCGCCGCCGCGCAGCGCTACGTCGAGGCCCTCGAGGCCATGTCCGGCGCCCGGATCTCGGTGATCGGGGTCGGCCCCTCGCGGGCCGCCACGATCGTGCGGCACGAGCTGGTCTGAGCCGCCCGGCGGCACGGGGCCGGGCTCCGGACGAGGCCCGGAGCGGGCTCAGTAGAACGTCGTCGCGCTCGACTCCCCGGAGAGCCCGACGACGTGGAACGCGTCGGCGTCGACCCGGCGCGGCCGCGCTGTGGCGAGCGGCGTCCACTGCCGCCCGGTCGCGTCGAGCGCCACGAGTCGACGGTCCTCGACCAGCACGACCTCGTCGTCCCCGTCGCCGTCGACGTCGCTGACGGCCGGCGGTGAGAGCGCCGCGCTCACCCCGCTCGCCCGGGCGTACACCGGCTCCAGGCGCAGGAACCGGTCGCTCTCGAACGGCGCCGAGCGCACCGTGCCGCTGAAGGGATCGACCACCACCAGGTCGGCGGCGGCGTCGCCGTCGACGTCGGCCAGGGTGGTGGTCGGCCCGAAGCTGGTGCCGAGGGCACGGGTGGGGCCGGGGTCGGCGAACGCGGTCCCGGTGGACCGCAGCACGGTGATCGTCGGGTCGGCGGCGTTGGTCGTGCGGCCCTGGTGCACGAGGTCGGCCAGGCCGTCGCCGTCGACGTCGCCGGCGACGTAGTCGCGGTCGAGGATCGTGCCGTCGAGCGCGGGCAGGTCCGCCCACACCTCCGGAGCGCCGAAGCCGCCGGCGCCGTCCCCGCGCGCGACCAGCACCCGGGTGGACCCCGCCCCGCCCTCCAGGGAGGTGATCACCGAGACGAGGTCGCCGGCTCCGTCGCCGTCGACGTCGCCGAACGTCAGGTCCGGCGGGTCGGCGTCCTCGTTCCCGGCGGAGCCGAGATCGACGCCCAGCCCGAGGGTGGCGGGCGGGGCGGTGGGGCCGGAGACCACCCGGACCTCGACGGTGCCGTCGTAGGGGTCCTCCACGCCGAGGACGTCGGTCGTGGCATCGGTGTCGATCGGGCCTGCGAAGGCGATCGAGACGTCGGGGTCGACCTCCTGCGGTGCACCGAAGCCGCCCGTCTCCAGGCCGGGATAGCGCAGCAGGACGCCGTCGCCGTCGACGAGGAGGACGTCGCCGAAACCGTCACCGTCGGTGTCGCCGTGCACGGGGCCGGGCGTCGGAGCGGCCCCGGTGGTGGTCCCCCCGGTGCCGTCGGCGCCGCGGGGCCCGGTGTCCCCTGCGTCGTCGCCGCGGGTCGCCAGCACGACGCCGCCGGCGGTGAGCACGACCACGAGGCCGGCCGTGCCGACGACCGCCAGCACCCGCCGTCGCGGCCGGCGGGGTGCGGCGGCTCCGGGCACGGGCGGGAGGGCCGGCATCGGCTGCGGGGTGCTCAGCAACGACCGGGTCTCGCGCAGGTCGCGGCGCAGCGACTCCGCGTCGCGGTAGCGCTGGGCCGGGTCGGGGGCGAAGCAGCGCGCCAGGACGGTGTTCAGCGCCGCCGTGATCTCGTCGTGGCCCGGCAGCTGCGGCACCCCGAGCACCGCGCCACCCGCGCCACCCGGGGCGTCCGCGGGGTAGGGCGGCACTCCGGTGAGGCACTCCCACAGCAGCGCGCCGACCCCCACCAGGTCGCCGGCGATCCCGTCGGCCCGGTCGCGCCCGTCGGCGTGGGCCGATCCGTCCACCTCGGCGAGGAAGACGTGGGGTCGATCGCCGCGCTCGTCGCGCAGCAGCACCTCGGCCGGGCGCAGGCCGACGCCGTGGGCGCCCGCCGCGTGCAGGGCCGCGAGGGCGTGGGCCACCTGCTCGCAGATCTGCAGCGCGGGACCGGGGGCGAGCGCACCCCGGGCGGCGAGCAGCCGGGCCAGGTCCCCGCCGGCGGCGAACTGGGTGACCAGGTAGCCGTGTCCCTCGTGCACGCCGTGGTCGAAGACCGCCACGACGTGGGGCGAGTCGGCGCTGCCGAGCAGCCGGGCCTCCCGCTCGACCCGCTGCCGGGCGTCCTCGGTCCCGGCGCGCAAGCGCAGCGCCACCCGCCGTCCCAGCCGCTCGTCGAGCGCGGCCCAGGTGGTGCCCGCGGGACCCTCGTCGAGGGTCTGCTCCAGCACGTAGGGACCGATCCGGCTCCCCGGCCAGGGCCGGCCCTCCGGCGACGGACCCGGTGTCAGGCCGCCTGTCGGGCCGGCCATCAGACCGGGCCCCCGGCCACGGTCAGGAAGCTCTCGGTGCGGTCCGGGATCGGCCGCGTGACGGCCGCCCGCTGCACGAGGCCGTCGGGCCGGGACAGGGCGAGCGTGGCGATCGCGAGGTCCTTGCGGGAGATCGAGTCGCTGACGTTGCCCGAGATCACGACGTCGTCGCGGCCGTCGCCGTCGGCGTCCACCACGCTCAGCGTGGGCGCGAAGGTGAGTCGCCCGCCCCGGAGCAGGGCGAGGCGGACGGGGTCGGTGAAGCTGCTGCCGCTCAGCGAGAGCGAGAGCAGCTCCGGTGAGCTGTCGATGGTCAACAGGACGGCCTCGTCGGTGCCGTCGCCATCGAGGTCCCCGGCCGTGCACGGGCTCCGCACCTCGAAGTCGAGGGTCCGACTGGCGTCGAGCGCGAGCGGTTCGGCAGCCGTGGTGTCGCCCCCGCTGCGCAGCCACTCCAGGGTGAGGCCGTAGGCACCGAAGTCGTCGGCGTAGTCGGCCCGGCAGTTGAGCAGGTCGGTGAGGCCGTCGCCGTCGAGGTCGGCGGGCACGAACCGGCTGGTCTCCTCGTACTTCGCGACCCCGTAGGACCGGACCAGGCGCGGGGTCGAGAAGGTCGCGCCGTCGAAGGAGGAGAGCAGCAGCCGGTCGCGGACCCGGTTGAAGTCGGCGTCCAGCGCGGTCAGCTCGTGCAGCGCCAGGTCGTCCAGACCGTCGCCGTCGAGGTCGGCGAGGATCGGGGAGTAGAGCTGCGACTCCACCGTGCGCGGCAGCCGCAGGGTGATCTCGCGGCCCGAGGAGGTGATGCTGTGGAGCACGGTCTCCTCGTCTGTACGGCCGGCGGTGAGTAGGTCGGTGATGCCGTCGTCGTCGAGCTGGCCGCGGGTGAGGTCGTAGACCCGGACCTCCGGCAGCGAGACGACCTCGGGCAGATCGGTGGTCTCCAGCAGCCGGCGGCCGTCGGAGGGCCAGTCGGCGCGGACGGTCGCGTAGCGCGTGGCCCGGGCGTCCAGCGGCGTACGGGCCATCTGCACGACGTCGCCGAAACCGTCGCCGTCGACGTCGCCGCGGATCGGGCGGTCCGTCCCGGTGGCCCCCTCGGCGCCGGTGGTCCCCTCGGGGCCGAGGGTGGACCCGGTCGTCGGCTCGTCGGACGGGGAGTCACCGCCCGAGGCCAGCGCCACGCCCCCTCCCACGGCCGCGGCCAGCAGAAGCGCGACCGCGACCAGGACCGGTGCCCGACGCCCCGAGCGACGCCCCGCAGGACGCGACCGGGGCCCGCCCGGCGGGGGGACGGGGGGCAGCGAGCCGCTCGAGGGACCGGGACCGGACGAGCCGACCGACCCCACGGACCCCACCGACCCGAGCGACCCGACGGAGCCGACGGAGCCGACGGAGCCGACGGACGGTGACGGGGGCGCGATCGCACCGGCGCGCAGCGGGGGCAGGGAGGCGGGGATCGTGGTCAGCAGCGACTCGAGGGTGCGGCGCAGCGCACCGGCGTCGGCGAACCGGGCGGCGGGGTCCTTGGCGAGGCACGCCGTGAGCACGGCGTTGAGGGCACCGACCGCCGCCGCGCCCTCCGGCCCGGCGTCGGGGGACACGGGGGCCAGCTGCGGCACGGGGGAGGTCTGGTGGGCGAGCGCGACCTCGACGTCGGTGCCGCGGTAGGGCGGGGCGCCGGTGAGGGTGGCCCACAGCAGGCAGCCGACGGAGTAGACGTCGGAGGCGGGAGACGCGGGGGCGCCGCGACCCACCTCGGGGGCGAGGTAGCCCCACGTGCCGGCCACCAGGCCGGGGTTGGTGAGGCCGTCGGGTTCGGCGCGGGCGATGCCGAAGTCGCAGAGGTAGGCATGGGGTTCGAGCACGTCGGGGTCGCGCAGCAGCACGTTGCTGGGCTTGACGTCGCGGTGCACGACGCCCACCGCGTGGGCGTCCTCCAGCGCCTCCGCGACCTGCGCCACCACCCGCAGGGCGAGCGCCGGCGGCATCGCGCCGCGGGCGCGCAGCAGCGCCCCGAGGTCGCCGCCGCCCACCAGCTGGGTGGCCAGGAAGCGCCGGTCCTGCTCGACGCCGTAGTCGTAGATCGTGATCACGTGCGGGGAGTCCAGCCGCGCCAGCAGGGCGGCCTCGCGCTCGAAGCGTGCGGCGGCCTCGGCGCTCTCGCCGGCGCCGGTCGTGACGACCTTCAGCGCCACCCGGCGTCCGATCGCGGTGTCGGTGGCGGCGTAGACCACCCCCATCGCGCCCCGCCCGATCTCGTGGTCGAGCTGGTAGCGGCCGAGACGGTCACCGGGGGCAGGGAGGTCGGACATGGTCGCGGTTCTTCCCTGCGCGACGCGGCGGCAATCCTGGCCCGCGCGGTCGCGGACGCCACACCGGCCGCCCCCCCGCCGGGCCTCACCCGGCGGCGTCTTCCGTGCCGCCCCGTAGGATCGCGGCCCGTGAAGACCCTCGTCATCGGCACCGGCGGCCGCGAGCACGCCCTGGCCCGCGCGCTCTCCCTCGATCCCGCGGTGAGCGAGGTGCACGTCGCCCCCGGCAACCCCGGGATGGCGGTGGTCGCCACCCTCCACGACGTCGACCCGCTGGACGGCGAGGCCGTGGCCGCCCTGGCCCTCGACCTCGACGTCGACCTCGTCGTCGTCGGCCCCGAGGCGCCGCTGGTGGCGGGCGTCGCCGACGTCGTGACCGCACGCGGGATCCCGGTGTTCGGCCCGCAGGCCGCCGCCGCTCGGCTCGAGGGCTCCAAGGCGTTCGCGAAGGAGATCATGGCCGCCGCCGGCGTGCCCACCGCCGCCGCCCGGGTGTGCCTGACCGAGGCCGAGGCGGCCGCGGCGCTGGACGAGTTCGGCCCGCCCTACGTCGTCAAGGACGACGGGCTCGCCGCGGGCAAGGGCGTCGTCGTGACCGAGGACCGCGCGGAGGCGCTGGCCCACGCGGTGGCCTGCGACCGCGTGGTGATCGAGGAGTACCTCGACGGCCCCGAGGTCTCGCTGTTCGCGATCACCGACGGCACCACCGTCTACCCGCTCCAGCCGGCCCAGGACTTCAAGCGCATCGGCGACGACGACGCCGGACCGAACACCGGCGGGATGGGCGCCTACACCCCGCTGCCCTGGGCCCCGGCCGACCTCGTGGCCGAGGTGCGCCGCACGGTGCTGGAGCCGACCGTCGCCGAGATGGCCCGCCGGGGCACCCCCTTCGCCGGCCTGCTCTACGCCGGTCTCGCCCTCACCCGTCGCGGCGTGCGGGTCGTGGAGTTCAACGCCCGCTTCGGCGACCCCGAGACCCAGCCGCTGCTGGCCCTGCTCGACTCCCCGCTCTCCGCGCTGCTCATGGGGGCCGCCACCGGCACCCTGGCCGACGTCGAGCCGCCGCGCTGGAAGGACGGCGCCGCCGTCGGCGTGGTGATGGCCAGCGCCGGCTACCCCGCCACCTCCTCCTCGGGCGACCCGATCACCGGCATCGACGCCGCCGAGGCGCTGCCCGGGGTGCACGTCATCCACGCCGGCACCGCCCTGCAGGACGGCCGGCTCGTCACCGCCGGCGGCCGGGTGCTCGCCGTCGTCGGCACCGGCGGCGACCTCGCGGCCGCCCGCGCCGCCGCCTACGCCGGCGTCGCCGAGGTCGCCTTCCCCGGCGCCCAGCACCGCACCGACATCGCCCGCACCGCCGCCGAGCAGGCCGCCTCCGCCTGACCCGGTCTGATCACGCCCCGGGGCCCCACGCCTCGGGCCTCAGGTCACCCGGCGCCCACGGCCCGCCGCCGCGGCCGGCGCGGAGGCCGGTGCGTGGGAGGATGAGGCACGTGACCGTGCCCAACGTCCTGGCCACCCGCTACGCCGGCGCCGACCTCGCCCAGATCTGGTCCCCCGAGCACAAGATCGTGCTCGAGCGACAGCTGTGGATCGCGGTCCTGCGCGCCCAGCGCGACCTCGGGATCAGCGTGCCCGACGGCGTCGTGGAGGCCTACGAGGCCGTCGTGGACCAGGTCGACCTCGCCTCGATCGCCTCCCGCGAGCGCGTCACCCGGCACGACGTGAAGGCCCGGATCGAGGAGTTCTGCGCCCTCGCCGGGCACGAGCACATCCACAAGGGCATGACCAGCCGCGACCTGACCGAGAACGTCGAGCAGCTGCAGGTGCGCCAGTCCCTCGCCCTGCTGCGCGACCGCGCCGTCGCCACCCTGGCCCAGCTCGCCCGCCTGGCCGCCGAGCACGAGGTCACCGTCATGGCCGGGCGCTCGCACAACGTCGCCGCCCAGGCCACCACCCTCGGCAAGCGGTTCGCGACCGTGGCTGACGAGCTGCTGATCGGTGTGGAGCGCCTGGAGCAGCTGCTCGACCGCTACCCGCTGCGGGGCATCAAGGGCCCGATGGGCACCGCCCAGGACATGCTCGACCTCCTCGACGGCGACGCCGACCGGCTGGCCGACCTGGAGCGGCGGGTGGCCGCCCACCTCGGCTTCGACCGGGTGCTCACCAGCGTCGGCCAGGTCTACCCGCGCTCGCTCGACTTCGACGTGCTCTCCGCGCTGGTGCAGCTCACCGCGGCCCCGTCCAACCTCGCCACCACGATCCGGCTCATGGCCGGCCTCGAGCTGGTCACCGAGGGGTTCGCAGAGGGCCAGGTGGGCTCCTCGGCCATGCCCCACAAGATGAACACCCGCTCCTGCGAGCGGGTCAACGGCCTCGCGGTCATCACCCGCGGCTACCTCTCGATGGTGGGCGAGCTCGCCGGCGACCAGTGGAACGAGGGCGACGTGTCGTGCTCGGTGGTGCGCCGGGTCGCGCTGCCCGATGCGTTCTTCGCCGTCGACGGCCTCTTCCAGACCTTCCTCACCGTGCTCGCGGAGTTCGGCGCCTTCCCGGCCGTCATCCAGCGCGAGCTCGACCGCTACCTCCCCTTCCTCGCCACCACCAAGGTGCTGATGAGCGCGGTGCGCAACGGGGTGGGCCGCGAGGTCGCCCACGAGGCGATCAAGGAGGCCGCGGTGGGCACGGCGCTGGCGATGCGGCAGGGTCAGGCCGCCAACGACGTCTTCGCCAAGCTGGCCGCCGACGAGCGCCTCGGGCTCAGCTCCGACCAGCTGGGAGCGCTGGTGGCCGAGCCGCTCAGCTTCACCGGCGCCGCCCAGGCCCAGACGCAGGCGGTGGTGGCCGCCGTCGAGGCCCTCGTGTCGCGTCATCCCGCCGCTGCCGCCTACACCCCGGGCGCGATCCTCTGACCGTGGCGACCCCGCAGCCCGGTCGCGGCCCTGCCCGCGCGGCACTCGCGGCGGGTGCGGTGGGCTACGCCGCGGCCTGGGGGCTGGCGTGGGCACGGTTCCCCGCGCGCGTGCCGGTGCACTTCGGCGCGGGCGGGGAGGTGGACCGCTACGCCGATCGTGGCAGCGCGCTGGTCGGCTTCGCGGTGCTCGGCGTCGTCCTGACGGCCCTGTTCGTCGTGCTCGCCTGCGCGGGTTCCCGCGTCCCGACGACCTGGCTGAACCTCCCCCACCGCGACCACTGGCTCGCGACCCCGGAGCGGGAGCGGCAGGTGCGGGCGATGATGGCGGTGGACCTCGCGGCCCTGGGTGCCGCCACCCTGGTCCTGCTGGCCGCCCTGCTCACGGCCACCGCCGTGGTGTCCACCGACACCGACCCCCGGCTCGGCGCCCCGGTGGCGATCCTCGTGGCCGTCTGGCTGGTGCTGGTGCTCGGGTACGCCGTGTGGTGCCACCGGCGCCGCTACCGCCCCTGACGCACCCCGACGCACGGCCCCTGACTCACCGCCGCTGACGCGAACCGGGGCCCGCGCCCACGTCATGGCGGTGGGTGCGGGCCCCGGTCAGGGACGCGTCAGCGTGCGGCGGGTCGGACCGATCAGAGGTCGACCGGGCGCAGGACGCGGTTGATGGCGTGGGCGACCTGGCGGTTGCCCTTGTTGATGTCGACCTTCACGACGCGGGCGTTCTTGTCGTTCTTGTCGGCGTCCTGGAGGCTGGCCGGCTTCGGGTTGGGCAGGACGCGCAGCTTGGCGCCGGTGGCCGTGGTCACCGTGGCGCGGTCCTTGGCGGCGGCCAGCACCTTGCCGGAGGTCAGGGTCTTGCCGGGCACCACGTGGTAGAGCAGCACCGACTCGATGGTGTCGATGTCGAAGGCGCCGGTGATGGCCTTCACCGTGGCGGCCTCGGACTTCGGGGTCTTGCCGGTGAGGTCCTTCACCAGGCGCTCGAAGGCGAGGTCGGTGGGGGCGAAGAGGGTGAGGCGGGTCTTGCCGTCGGCGACGAGGCCGACCGGGCTGTCCGGCTTCTCGGCCAGCACGGCGTTGACCGCGGCCTCGAGGATGTCGAAGTCCTGGGCGTTCTTGTCGAACTTGGTGCCGTCGGCACCCAGCACGGCGGCGAGGCTCTTGGTGCCGGCCTTGCGCGCGGCGTCGTCGTGGGCCTGCGCGGCGGAGAGCGGGGCGGCGGCGAGGCCCGCGCCGAGGGTGACGGCGACGGCGGCGGTCGCGAGGCGGCGGATCGGACGTGCGGTCATGAGGTTCTCCCAAGAACAGGGCCCACCGTGCGTGGGCCGAACGTCCTCGACCGTAGGCAGGGGCGACCCGGCACCTCCCACCCCTTGGGAGACCCCGGGGGGCA
This sequence comes from Nocardioides sp., assembly GCF_964228225.1. Taxonomy (GTDB): domain Bacteria; phylum Actinomycetota; class Actinomycetes; order Propionibacteriales; family Nocardioidaceae; genus Nocardioides. The sequence goes on along the minus strand of NZ_CAXQZB010000051.1, from coordinate 78,999 downwards.
TCCTCAGGGCGTCTTCAGCAAGCGCTCAGGAGCGGCACAGGAAAGTCCACCGGACGAGTGCACTTCGCGGGCCTCGGCCGCCGTCAGTCGCCGTCAGTCGGCGTGGGGCGCGCTCAGGCGCGGGCGTCGCCGCCCCAGTTGGCCAGCTTCGTGGCCACCGTGTGCAGGTCGGCGCGCCACACGTCCTCCGGCCCGGGCGGGATCATCTCGTCCCACTCGACCGCGAAGGAGCCGACGACGCCGGTGAGGCCCTCGGTGCGGGCGAAGAACCACACGTGCAGGTGGGAGCCGCCGTCGCCCCAGCGGTTGACGTGGACCCGCTTGATGTGCGGCAGGTTCTCGATGATGCGCACCAGCCGGTTGCTGATGCGGCCCAGCTGCGAGGCGTGCTCGTCGTCGAGGTTGCCCATGTCGAGGTGCTCGCGCGGGTGGAGGGTGAGCACCAGGGGGAGACCGGTCGGGGCGCCGGGGTGCGTGAGGACCCAGACGTCGTCCTCCCACACGACCGTGGCGGGGTCGAACCCCGCGCAGGATCCGCACGGCTTGTCGGGGTGCTCGCCCCAGCGCGGCTGCTCCTCGGCGGGGGCGCCGACCACCTTGGGGGCGAGGACGCCGTCGACGACCTCCCAGGGGAAGGAGTCCCAGGCGGCGGAGTCGGCCAGCGGGAGGCGTCCCTGCTCCCCGACGGTGGCGACGATGCGGGCGTAGACCTCGGCTGCGGACTCCGGCATGTGCTCAGGGTGCCAAACCCGCTCGCCGCCGCGCACCTCGGGTCGTCCCACCGCCGCTGCGGGTGGTCGGGGCGGACCCTCGCGGGACTAGGCTCGACCCGTGCTGAACATCCCCCCGGCTCCGGTGATCGAGGGTGCGACCCACCTGCACTCCGGCAAGGTCCGCGACCTGTACGAGCTCACCGGGGGCCCTCACGCCGGTGCCCTGCTGATGGTGGCCAGCGACCGGATCTCGATCTTCGACTTCGTGCTGGACAGCACGATCCCCGACAAGGGCGAGATCCTCACCCGGATGTCGCTGTGGTGGTTCAAGCAGCTCGCCGACCTCGTGCCCGGGCACGTGATCTCCACCGAGGTGCCCGACGCCGTCGCCGGGCGGGCCGTGATCTGCGAGCGCCTCGACATGTTCCCGGTCGAGTGCGTCGTGCGCGGCTACCTCACCGGCTCCGGCCTGCTCGACTACCGCGCGAGCGGCGAGGTGTGCGGGATCCCGCTGCCCGCCGGCCTGGTCGACGGCAGCAGCCTGCCGGCCCCGATCTTCACGCCGGCCACGAAGGCGGCCGTCGGCGAGCACGACGAGAACGTCTCCTTCGACGCCGTCGCCGCCACGGTCGGCGCCGACGTCGCCGCCACCCTGCGCGACCTCACCCTGGAGGTCTACGCCCGCGCCGAGCGGATCGCCCGCGAGCGCGGCATCCTGCTCGCCGACACCAAGCTGGAGTTCGGCGCCCGCGCCGACGGCACGATCGTCCTCGGCGACGAGGTGCTGACCCCCGACTCCTCACGGTTCTGGCCCCTGGCCGACTGGCGACCCGGCGAGGCCCAGCCCTCCTACGACAAGCAGATCGTGCGCAACTGGGCCCTCTCGGCCGCGTCGGGCTGGGACCGGGCCTCGGGCGAGGCGCCGCCGCCGGTGCCCGCCGAGGTGGTCGACCGCACCCGGGCCCGCTACGTCGAGGCCTACGAGATGCTCACCGGGGAGACCTGGTGAGCGGGCGCGTCGCCCCGATCCGGTTCGAGGTCTCCTGCGAGGAGGCCTACGACTACCTCATCGACCCCGCGAACCGCGTCGAGTGGCAGTCCAGCCTGCGGCGCGTCGAGCAGGTCCGCGGCCCCGACGGCGTCATCGGCCAGACCTGGATCGACGTCACCACCGCCGGGATGCGCCCCCTCATGGAGCTCACCGACGCCGAGCGTCCGCACCGCTGGTCCGAGGTGGGCCGCTGGCGCGGCTTCGGTGCCACCCTCACCCTCACCTTCACGCCCGTGGGCTCGTTCTGCGACGTCACGCCCTCGATGTCGGTCTACGCCTCGGGCCTGCTGCGCCCGATCGGCGGGCTGCTCGACCGGCTCGCCCCGCTGGCCGTGCGCTCCGACCTGCGGCGCGCCGCGACGATCCTGGCCCGGCGATGACCGCCCCCGACCCCACCGCCGGCCCCCACCTCACCGCCGGGCCCGGCCGTGGCTCCCTGGGCCCCGCCCGCACCGTCGCGCGGTTCGTCCTCGGCGCGTTCCTGACCTTCGCCGGGCTGTCGCACCTCACCTGGGGGCGGGAGGAGTTCCGGGCGCAGGTGCCCTCCTGGGTCCCGGTCGACGAGGACCTCGTCGTGCTCGGCTCCGGGGTGGTCGAGATCGGCCTCGGCGCCTCGCTGATCCTGGCCTCGCGGCGGCTGCCGCTGGTGGGCTGGCTGGTGGCGGCGTTCTTCGTCGCGATCTTCCCCGGCAACATCGGCCAGTACGTCGAGGGTGTCGACGCCTTCGGGCTGGACTCCGACCGTGCGCGGCTGATCCGGCTGTTCTTCCAGCCCGTCCTCGTGGTGTGGGCGCTGGTGAGCACCGGCGCGTGGCCGCGCCGTCGTCCCGGGACCTGAGGCGCACCGGGGGAGACCCGCGTCGGGTCACGCCCCCGCCCCGATCTGTGCCGCGGCACAAACCGGACCGCTTCGCTTCGTCGCAAAGGACGTGGTGGGCGTCACGAACCCCTCAGTAGGTTGGCGGACGTGACCGACTACAACCTCGCCTCGCTCCTCGAGGACACGACCGCCGCCCACGGCGACCGCACCGCGATCATCTTCGGCGACACCCGGCTCACCTACACCCAGGTGAACGCCGTCGCCAACCAGGTGGCCAACCTGCTGGCCGAGCGCGGCATCGTGCGTGGGGACAAGGTGGCGATCAGCTGCCCGAACCTGCCGTTCTTCACCCTGATCTACTACGGCATCCTCAAGGCCGGCGCCTCCGTGGTGCCGCTCAACGTGCTCCTGAAGGGCCGCGAGGTGGCCTACCACCTCCAGGACTCCGACGCGAAGGCCTACTTCTGCTTCCAGGGCACCCCCGAGCTGCCGATCGGCGCCGAGGGCTGGGCCGGGTTCAACGAGGCCGAGGGTTGCGAGCACTTCTTCGTCATCACCGCCGACCCCGCCGCCGCCTCCCCGATCGAGGGCGCGGAGACCTTCGGGGCCGCGCTGGCCGGCAAGGCGCCGACCTTCGAGACCGTCGTCACCGACGAGGACGACACCGCCGTCATCCTCTACACCTCCGGCACCACCGGTCGCCCCAAGGGTGCCGAGCTGCGCCACCGCAACATGCGCGACAACGCCCTCGCGGGCTCGGACCTGTTCGGCGCCGACGTCGACAACCCCGACACCCTGCTGTGCGTGCTGCCGCTGTTCCACTCCTTCGGCCAGACGGTCATCCAGAACGGCGGCTTCGCCTTCGGGGGCACCGTCGTGATGCTGCCCCGCTTCGAGGCCGCGCCCGCGCTGAGCCTGATGGCGAAGGAGAAGGTCACCTTCTTCGCCGGCGTGCCCACCATGTACTGGGGGCTGCTCGGCGCCCTGGCCGACTCCGACGTCGACGTCGCCTCGCTCGCCTCCCACCTGCGGGTCGCGGTCGCCGGCGGCTCCGCGCTCCCGGTCGAGGTGCACAAGGACTTCCAGCGCAAGTTCGGCGTCACGATCCTGGAGGGCTACGGCCTCTCCGAGACCAGCCCGGTGGCCTCCTTCAGCCGGCTCGGCGAGGAGGTGCGGGTCGGCTCGATCGGCAAGCCCATCCCCGGGGTGGAGATGAAGCTGATCAAGCCCGAGTCGTGGGACGAGGTCGAGTGGACCCCCGAGACCGCCGACGACGTCGTGGGCGAGATCGCGATCAAGGGCCACAACATCATGAAGGGCTACTACGGCCGGCCCGAGGCCACCGAGGAGGCCATCCAGGACGGCTGGTTCCGCTCCGGCGACCTCGGCAAGCGCGACGCCGACGGCTGGTACTACATCGTCGACCGCTCCAAGGACATGATCATCCGCGGCGGGTTCAACGTGTACCCGCGCGAGATCGAGGAGGTGCTGATGACGCACCCCGCCGTCTCGCTGGCCGCCGTCATCGGCGTGCCGCACGAGAGCCACGGCGAGGAGGTCAAGGCCGTGCTCATCCTCGAGAAGGACGCGCAGGTGACCGAGGAGGAGATGGTCGCCTGGTGCAAGGAGCAGATGGCGGCCTACAAGTACCCCCGCATCGTGCAGTTCGTCGAGGGTCTCCCGATGACCGCCACCGGCAAGATCCTCAAGCGCGAACTGTCGTGAAGCTCAGCGGCGGGCTCACGCTGGCGATCCTCATGGTCGCCGTCGGGGCGATCTGGACCTTCCAGGGTCTGGGCTACCTCGGGGGCAGCTTCATGACCGGGGAGTCGCTGTGGGCGATCCTCGGGCCGATCGTCGCCGGGCTGGGCCTCGCGCTGGGCATCGTCCTCGTCCAGAACGGGCGCAACGGCGACGGCCGTCGCTGAGCCCGCGCCCCGCTCCATCCTCCGGCCGGTCCCGCCTCGCGCGGGGCCGGCCGGAGGTCTGTGCACCTCAGGCGAACGGGTCGGGCAGGGCGCCGGGCAGTCGGGTGAGCAGCTCGCGGGCCTGGGCGGCCACCTTGTGCTCGACCAGCACCTCGTAGCGGGTCGCGACCACCTGGGTGACGGACTGGAAGTCGCGCCGACCCCGGGTGAGGGCGTAGCCGAAGAGTGCCCAGATCACGCCGAACAGGGCGCCGAAGAGCATGGTGGAGAAGATCGTGGCGCCGCCCTCGTCGCTGAACAGCGACAGGATCACGCCGATGAACAGGCCGAACCAGGCGCCGGTCGCGAGGCCGCCCACCGCGACCCGGCCGGTGGTGAGACGGCCGGTGATCCGCTCGATGCGCTTGAGGTCGGTGCCCACGATGAGGCAGTTCTCCACCGGGAACTTCTCGTCGGAGAGGAAGTCGACGGTGCGCTGGGCGTCGGCGTAGTCGTCGTAGACCGCCAGTGACTGGGGGAACTCCAGGCGCAGCGGCGAGCCGATCCGGCCGGTCGGGGTGCGGGGTGCGAAGGGGCCGCTCATGCCTCCAGTCTGCCGCGCCGCTGGTCACCGGTCCTGCCCAGCGGGCGGTGGGGGCGGAGCACCCCCGGTGGGCCACTACGATGGGCGACGTGCCCAAGGTCGTCGTCGACGTGATGCCCAAGCCCGAGATCCTCGACCCCCAGGGCAAGGCGGTGCTCGGCGCGCTGCCCCGCCTGGGGTTCAGCGGCGTCACCGACGTCCGCCAGGGGAAGCGGTTCGAGCTCGAGGTGGCCGGTGAGGTCACCGAGGAGGTGCTCGCCGACGTCCACCGGATGGCCGAGACCCTGCTGTCCAACCCCGTGATCGAGAACTACGCGGTGCGGGTGGAGGAGTCGTGAAGGTCGGGGTCGTCACCTTCCCCGGCACCCTCGACGACGTCGACGCCCAGCGCGCCGTCCGCATCGCCGGCCACGAGGCCGTGGCGCTGTGGCACGCCGACGCCGACCTGCGCGGCGTCGACGCCGTGATCCTGCCCGGCGGGTTCTCCTACGGCGACTACCTGCGCTGCGGAGCGATCTCCCGGTTCGCGCCGGTCATGACCGAGGTGATCGCGGCGGCCGGGCGGGGGATGCCGGTGCTCGGCATCTGCAACGGCTTCCAGATCCTGTGCGAGTCGCACCTGCTGCCCGGGGCCCTGGTGCGCAACGACCACCAGAAGTTCGTGTGCCGCGACCAGCCCCTGGTCATCGAGAACAACCGCACCGCGTGGACCAACGCCTACGCTCAGGGCGCGGAGATCACCATCGTGCTCAAGAACGGCGAGGGTGGGTTCGTCGCCGACACCGAGACCCTCGACCGGCTCGAGGGGGAGGGCCGGGTCGTGGCCCGCTACCTCGGCACCAACCCCAACGGGTCGCTGCGCGGGATCGCCGGCATCACCAACGAGGCCGGCAACGTCGTCGGCCTGATGCCCCACCCCGAGCACGCCGTGGAGGACCTCACCGGGTCCGGCACCGACGGCCGCGGGTTCTTCGACTCCGTGGCGGGCTGGGCCGCACTGGCCGCCGCCACCCTCGGCTGAGGTCGCGGTGACCCCGCAGGACCTCTTCCGGCGCGTCGCCACCGCCGAGGCCGTCACCTGGGCGCTGCTGCTCATCGGCATGTTCCTCAAGTACGTCACCGAGACGACCGAGCTCGGGGTCACGGTGTTCGGCATGGCCCACGGCGTCGTGTTCCTGACCTACGTGCTGGTCACGCTCGTGGTCGGCACCGACCAGGGCTGGACCACCGGCCGGATCGTGCGCGGCCTGCTCGCCTCGATCCCGCCCTTCGTCACCGTCCCCTTCGACCGCGCCGTCGAGCGCACCGGCGGCTTCGGCCCCTGGCGGCTGCGCCCGCCCGGCTCCCCCCAGGCCGCCCGGGCCCCGCACGAGCGGGTGGTCGCCACCCTGCTCGCCCACCCCGGTCGGGGCGCGGCGATCGGCGTCGTCGCCGTCGCCGTGCTCACCGCCGTCGCCCTCGCCGTCGGGCCGCCCGTCGGGAAGTGAGCCCCGGCGGGATCGGGGAGGGTCTCTCGGGTCCGGGCGCCTCGTGATGCTGACCGTGGGTGCTGACGTTCGTCGAGGAGGCGCCCCGGCGCCGTCGCGAGACGCGGCGGGCCGAGGGGTGGCGGTGGGTGGCGGTGGTCTTTCGGGTGCGCGCGTCCCGTGACGCTCGCTGGCGCTCGCTCCTCGACGACCGCGACCGACTACGTTCGTCGAGGAGGCGCCCCGGCGCCGTCACGAGACGCGGCGGGCCGGGGGTCGGCCTCGGGGTCAGCGGTCAGGCGGAGCGGACGCCCGCCATGAGCCGCCCCCAGGTGGCGGTGCCCAGGACGCCGTTGGGGGAGAGGCCCACGCGCTTCTGGTAGGTGCTGACGACGTCGGCCATCGCGGCGTCGTAGACGCCGGTGTTCTTCAGGCTGACGCCGAGGTCGGCGGCGTTGAGGGCCCGCTGGGCGCGACGCACGTAGAACCCGGCGGAGCCGACCTTGAGCACCGGCTTCTGGCCGTAGCTGAGCACCGACATCCACTCGCGGCGGTACCAGCGGCCCGACGGGGTCATGCCGCGCTTGGTCTGCCAGGCGGCCACGGCGCGCTGGACGCCGCGGTGGTAGCGACCGTCGAGGGCACCGGGGTAGACCCCGCGCTCCTGCAGCAGGCACTGCAGCGCCTTGACCTGGCTGGGCGGGGAGACGTCGTCGCCCTTCGGCGGGTGCAGCGGCTCGTAGGCGCGGAAGGAGATCGTGACCCCGCCGCAGTGCGTCTCGGCGGGGGCGCGGGAGCCGGCGCCGAGGTCGAGGTAGTTGGAGTCGATGTTGATCGTGACCCCGCCGTGGGTCTCGTTGTGGCCGCCGCGGTACTGCTTCACGCGGTGCCCCGGGCGCCACCCGTCCTCGCGGATGTAGGAGGAGGAGGTGTTGGCGACGCCGTCCCAGCGGGCCAGCCAGATGCGGGTGGGCAGGGTGAACTCGCCGGGACGGTTCACGCGGGCGTCGTCGACCATCTTGATGCCGCTGGACGCGCTGGAGTACAGACCGGGCACGAAGCCGAGCTCGGTGACCTTCGCCGACCAGGCGCTCACGAACGCCAGCGCCGACTCGCGGCACCGCGTGTTGCCGAGGTCGAAGCCCTCGAGGTCGTACCAGAGCGTGCTGCCGGGCGTGAGTCCGAGCGCGGTGGCGTCGGCGACCGTCGTGGTGGCGGAGTCGACGCCCATGGCGCGGGCCTTGCCGTACTTGCCCGCACCCGGGCTGGGGTCGATCTTGAAGTCGTCCTTGTACCGCGGGAACCGCGGCTGGCAGGAGGCCTGCGGGCCGAGGGTGATGGGCAGCAGGCGCCAGCCCTTCGCCAGCTGGGTGCGGATCCAGGTGGGGGTCAGGTTCGGCTGGTTCCGGCAGGCGCGGGAGTCGCCGGAGATGTAGATGCCGACCGCCAGGAACGGCGAGGTCTCCAGCCAGGTGTCCATCGCCGCCTGCGTCGGGGCCAGGCACTGGTCGAAGCCGAAACCGGTGAAGTCGCCCGGCGTCACCGGGTTCGGGGCGTCGCGGCGCTGTGCGACCGCGGCGGCGCCCGGCGCCGAGGCGGGGACGCCGGGAGCCGCCGTGGCCAGCAGGGTGCCGGTGAGCAGGGCCACCGCCCCCGAGCGCAGCAGGGTGCGGGCACGGGGCAGGGCAGGACGAACGGGGCGCATGCCGGGTCTCCAGGGGAAGTAGGGGACGGCTCCGAAGGACGATAACCCCATCCGTCACACCCGTCACAGCTGTCGGCGGAACTACGTCCGTGTAATTCGTGCAGGTCAGCAGGGGTCTCCCCGCGTTCGACGTCGTACCAAGCATCCGGCAGGCCGAATCGGCGCGTCGGCCTGCCGGATGCTTGGTGCGACGGCCTCCCCCGGTGACCCGGCGCCCCGGTGCGCCGGGTGCCCAGGGGCGGCGGGTGCGTCGGGGCCCGATGCCGGGCGCCGGTAGATTGACGCCGTGCCCGAGCCCCGCGTCTCCGCCCTCGACACCGTCTCCCGTGCCGCGCAGGATCCCGACCGCGTGCAGCCCTGGGCCGACCTCGGCCTGAAGGAGGACGAGTACGCCCGGATCCGCGAGATCCTCGGGCGCCGTCCCACCTCGGCCGAGCTCGCCATGTACTCGGTGATGTGGAGCGAGCACTGCTCCTACAAGTCCTCCAAGGTGCACCTGCGCCAGTTCGGTGAGCTGAGCCAGGAGACGCCGGTCGGCAAGATGCTCGCGGGCATCGGCGAGAACGCCGGCGTCATCGACATCGGCCAGGGCTACGCCGTCACCTTCAAGGTCGAGTCGCACAACCACCCCAGCTACGTCGAGCCCTACCAGGGCGCGGCCACCGGCATCGGCGGCATCGTGCGCGACATCCTGGCGATGGGTGCGCGGCCCGTGGCCGTGATGGACCCGCTGCGCTTCGGCCCGCTCGACGCCCCCGACACCCGGCGCGTGCTGCCCGGGATCGTGGCCGGCGTCGGCGGCTACGGCAACTGCCTGGGCCTGCCCAACATCGGCGGCGAGGCCGTCTTCGACTCCACCTACCTCGGCAACCCGCTGGTCAACGCCCTGTGCGTCGGGGTGCTGCGGCACGAGGACCTGCACCTGGCCAAGGCCAGCGGCGCCGGCAACCAGGTGATCCTCTACGGCGCGCGCACCGGCGGTGACGGCATCGGCGGGGTCTCGGTGCTGGCCTCGGAGACCTTCGACGCCGATGGTCCGGCCAAGCGGCCCGCGGTGCAGGTGGGCGACCCGTGCATGGAGAAGCTGCTCATCGAGTGCACCCTCGAGCTGTTCGCCGCCGGTGTGGTGGCCGGCATCCAGGACCTCGGCGGCGCCGGCCTGTCCTGCGCCACCTCCGAGCTCGCCAGCGCCGGTGACGGCGGCATGCACGTGCACCTGGACCGGGTGCCGCTGCGCGACTCCACCCTCTCGCCCGAGGAGATCCTCATGAGCGAGAGCCAGGAGCGGATGATGGCGGTCGTCGAGCCCGACGACGTCGCCCGCTTCCTCGGCATCTGCGCGAAGTGGGACGTCGAGGCGGTCGTGATCGGCGAGGTCACCGACACCGGCCGGCTGCAGATCGACTGGCACGGTGAGCAGGTCGTGGACGTGCCGCCGCGCTCGGTGGCCCACGACGGCCCCACCTACGAGCGGCCCTTCGCGCGTCCCGACTGGCAGGACGCCCTGCAGGCCGACGTCGCCGAGGCACTGCCCCGGCCCGCGGGCGGGGAGGAGCTGCGCGCCACGCTGCTGCGGCTCGCGGCCAGCCCCAACCTGTGCGACAAGTCCTGGATCACCGACCAGTACGACCGCTACGTGCGCGGCAACACGGTGCTCTCCCAGCCCTCCGACTCCGGGATGATCCGGATCGACGAGGAGACCAACCTCGGGGTCGCGGTGTCCACCGACTGCAACGGCCGCTACGCCAAGCTCGACCCCTACCGCGGCGCGCAGCTCGCGCTGGCCGAGAGCTACCGCAACGTCGCCACCGGCGGCGCGGTGCCGCTGGCCATCTCCGACTGCCTGAACTTCGGCTCGCCGGAGGACCCCGGCGTGATGTGGCAGTTCGCCGAGGCCTGCCGCGGCCTCAAGGACGCCTGCGCCACCCTCGGCATCCCGGTCACCGGCGGCAACGTCAGCCTCTACAACCAGACCGGTGAGACCGCGATCCTGCCGACGCCGGTGGTGGCGGTGCTCGGCGTCGTCGACGACGTCACCCGCCGCACCCCCTCGGCCTGGGACGCCGCCGGCCACCGCCTGCTGCTGCTCGGGGAGACCCGCGAGGAGCTCGGCGGGTCGGAGTGGGCGCACGTCGTGCACGGTCACCTCGGGGGTCTGCCGCCGGTGCTCGACCTCGAGCACGAGCGCGCGCTGGCCCGGCTGCTGCACGAGGGGGTGGGCCTGTTCTCCAGCGCCCACGACCTCTCCGACGGCGGGCTGGCCCAGGCGCTGGTCGAGACCTCGCTGCGCCACATGGTCGGGGCCCGGGTCGACCTCGCCGCGGTGCACGCCGACCCGTTCGTCGCGCTGTTCGCCGAGTCGACCGGCCGGGTGCTGGTCAGCGTCGCCGAGGCCGACCTGCCCCGCGCGACCGCGCTCGCGGCCCGGCACGGCATCGCGGCCGCGAGCCTGGGCGTCACCGGCGGCGACGACGTCGTGGTGGGCGACCTGTTCTCGCTCAACCTGCTCGAGCTGCGCTCGACGTGGATGGCCACGCTGCCCGCCGCGATGGCCTGAGCACGGTCCCGGCCGAGGCCATCCGGTGCGCCCCGCGGCCCCGAACGACCTGCATGCCCGCCCTGTCCCGCCGTCGTCTGCTGGGCCTCGCGGGACTGCTCGGCGTCCCGGGCCTCGGCGCCCTGCTGGCGGCCTGCGGTCAGGGGCCCGAGGAGGTGCCGGCCCTGCCCGCTGACGCCGACGGCCCCCGCACGATCACCTACGGCGAGGACGCCTCGCAGTTCGGTGAGCTCACCCTGCCCGCCGGCACGCCCCGCGGGGTCGCGGTGGTCGTGCACGGCGGGTTCTGGCTGGCGCAGTACGGCATCGAGTACGCCCGCCCGCTCGTGCCGAGCCTGGTGGAGCAGGGCTGGGCGGTCTGGGCGATCGAGTACCGCCGGGTCGGCGACGGTGGCGGAGTGCCGACCACGCTCGACGACGTCACCGCCGCGCTCGCGCTCGTGCCCGATCTCGACACCGGTGCGCCGGCCGAGGCGCCCGTGGTCGGGATCGGTCACTCCGCCGGTGGGCACCTGGTCACCTGGGCCGCAGCGGGCGGTGTGCTCACCCACGTCATCAGCCAGGCCGGCGTGCTCGACCTCGTCGCCGCGTCCCGCGAGCGCCTGGGTGGCGGGGCCGTGGAGGGGTTCCTCGGACACGTCCCGGACCCGAGCGACCCCGCCGACGCCGCCGTCGATCCGGTGCGGCAGGTGCCCCTGGCCGCTCCGGTGTGGTGCGTGCACGGCGAGGACGACACGATCGTGCCGATCAGCCAGTCCGAGTCCTACGTGGTGGCCGCGACCGCCGCCGGCGCGGTGGCCGAGGTGGTGCGAGTGCCGGGCGACCACTTCGCCGTGATCGACCCCGACTCCGCGGCCTGGGCCCGGACCCTGGAGATCACCGCCGCCCTCTGAGCCTTCTGCCGGGCCACCCGCTGATCCACCCGCTGGTCGCGCTGCTCACAGCAGTCGGTCGCGATCGCCCGGCCGGGGCGCCAGGCCGTGGACCACCACCCCGGCGACCCCCAGGCCGAGCCCGATCACGACCCCCCACGCCCCCAGGTCGGCCAGCACCTCGCGGGGGGTGAGGTCGGCGAGGTCGCGGGTGCGGACCAGCACGAGGACGCACGCTCCCGCCCCGAGCAGGACGCTGGCCCGCCCGACGACGACCGCGAGCATCCAGGTGAGCCCGACGAGGGGCGCGGTGACCACGACCAGGCCGGGCTGGTCGGCGCTCACGCCGATCGCCAGCGCGCCGCCGCACGCGGCCGTGCTCATCGCGGCCGCCCACCAGGCGCGCGCCAGCATCGGTCGGGTCCGCCGCGGGGCCAGGGTGGGGAGTCGATCGCCGGTCGCGAGGGCGGTGACCATCGCCAGGAGGGCGGGAGCGAGGAACCACAGCGGGATCCGCTGCTCGTCCAGCCCCCGCACCGTCCGGCCCGCGTAGAGGACGGTCCCGATGCTGACCGCGGCGATCGCGATCAGCACCGGGACGCCGTCGTGCGCGGCCACCCAGCCCCGGATCCCGCTGGTCCTGAGGCGGGTCACGCGGGTCACTCGGGCAGACCTGCGCGCAACGAGTCGGGGAGCCGGACCGCCTCGAGGTCGCACGCCCGCAGCGCGGAGTAGGTGCGGGCCACCCAGGACCGACGTTCCGCGGGGTCGGTCTGCTGCAGCCACGCCCGCTCGGGGCCGGTGATCACGGCGTCCGGCTCCGTCGCCACGGCGACCGCGATGAGGAGCTCGGTGGCGAAGGCGTACTCGTCGCCGGGCCTGGCGGTGGGGTCGAAGTAGTCGGGGCAGGGACTGGGGCGCATGAGCAGTGCCGCCAGGGCGCTCGGGTCGGTGGGCAGGTCGTCGCTGATCCCTCGGGCCAGGAGGCCGACCTCCGGCGGCGGCCGGTAGCCCGGCAGGGCCGCCTCGAACCGGTCCGGCAGGGCCGCGCCCGCCGCGGTCAGGCGCGCGGCGACCTGCTGGACCCCCGGCAGGATCCGGTCCAGCTGGCGCTGCTGAGCCGCCGGCAGGCAGACCTGCACCGGCGTGCCCGCGCACACGTCGGGCCGTTCGGCGGTGATCACGAAGCGCTCCGGTGGACTGCTCATCGTGAGGATCGTGCCCGTGCCTCCTGTGAGGAGCCCGGCGACCAGGAGCGCCGCACGGGCGCGCGGCAGGGGACTCGTGTCGCGCGAGGGGAGTGCGGCGAGGGTCAGCAGCGCCGTGAGACCGGCGAGGGCGAGGGAGTGCCAGGCGATCACCGCGAGGTCGAACCGCAAGCCGGCGAGCGACCCGGTCACCGGGCCGTGCCGCAGCAGCTCGGGGCCCGGGCGCGGGGCGAGGTCGCCGAGTAGGAACAGGCCCACCGGGACCGCCAGAGCGGTGAGCGGGTGCGGCAGGTGAAGGGCGAGCGCGGCGCCGGTCATCGCGCAGGCGGCGAGCACGAGGGGTCCGATCACGAGCGCCGCCCAGCCCGCGTCACCGCCGTGCGGCACCGCCAGGGTGATCGCGACCGCGACGAGTGCGGTGAGGGCGTAGGCGACCAGGCCGAGGCCGGCCGCGAGGCCCGCCTGTCGCACCACCACCCAGGCCCGTCGCGGGGTGGTGTCGGTGAGCGGGCGCAGGGCTGCGGCCCGGACGACCATCCACGCGGCGAGCCCGCCCACCAGGGGCCCCGTGAGCACGGTGCTGCCGGCGATGGTGTCGATCGTCCAGTTCCAGTCGCCGCGCCACGGCCAGCCGCCGTTCTGGAGCACCAGGGCGGAGGCGACGAGCAGGGGGAGCAGGGCCCAGGCGACGTCGGTGCGCAGGAGCCGGCTCATGTCGGCGGTCCCGGGGGGCGTAGCAGGCTCAGGAACCCCGCCTCGAGGTCGCTGAGACCACCCGGACGGGCCTGATCGTCGGCGGCGGACCCGGCTGCGGACCCGGGCGCGTCCTCGCGGCGGTGCTCCTCGGCACGGCCGGCGAGCTCGCTCATGGGACCGTCGAAGACCACCCGCCCGTCGTGCAGCACGACGGTGCGGGTGACCACCGGGGCCAGGTCCTCGAAGGAGTGGCTGCTGACCACGACGGCGCGCAGCCACGCCTGCTCGACCAGGATCCGGCGCAGCTGCAGCCGCTGCTGGGGGTCGAGGCCCGCCGTGGGCTCGTCGAGCAGCAGCACCGGGGGTTCGGCGAGGATCGCCTGGGCCAGCAGCAGTCGACGGAACATCCCGCCCGAGAGCGCCGAGACCCGGGCGTCGTGCTGGGCCGTCAGGTCGGTACGGGCCAGGGCCGTGGCGACCGCGGCCCCGCGGCGACGGCGCGGGATCTCGCGCAGCCAGGCCAGGTAGCCCAGGAAGTCGCCCACGCGGACGGTGCCGGGCACGGGCAGGGCCTGGGGCATGAAGCCGATCCGGCGGCGCAGGTCGGACAGGGAGCCGTCGCCGTCGGTGAGACGGACGGTGCCACGGTCCGGCACCAGGCTCGTGCTCAGGATGCGGAGCAGGGTGGACTTGCCGGCGCCGTTGACGCCGAGCAGGCCCACCCGCTCCGCCCCGAGCGACAGCGAGAGGTCGTCGAAGACCACGTGACCGCCGTAGCGGTGCGCGAGGTGGTCGGCGACCAGGACGTCGTCGCGAGTCATGGGTGCAGGCGTGGGTCAGTAGGCGAACGAGACCACGGCGTGCTTGGAGCACGGGTCGTTGGACCACGACTGGATCTCGCAGATGTCGATGGCCCCCCGCGCCTTGGAGTCGCCGGCACGCAGCGCGCGTGCCACGGTGTGGTACTCCCACTGCCCGGTGTTGCTCTCCTGGCTCTGCTTGCTGGTGTCGTGCCACCAGCACGCAGTGGTGTGGTCGCCGCACGTGGCGTCGGGGCCGAACCACCAGAAGTCGGTCTCGACCCGGACCTTGTCGCCACCGGGCCGGGCGTCCATGAAGTGGGAGGTGCTCTGCGCGACCGTCCGGTTGTTGTTGTAGAAGTTGCCGTAGGCGTGGCCCTGGGCCACGCCGCCGTCGTAGGCGGTGATGGTGCCCCACGAGGCCGCGAGGGCGGGGGAGGCGGTGAACAGGACCGCCGAGGCGGCCGTGGCGGCGAGCAGGCGAGGTGCGATGGACATGGGTCCTCCGAGATCCGAGATGAGACGAGCCACCATCTCTAGGTGAGACGGTGGGAGCACCGAACCACCGCGCCGGATTCGCGTCAAGGGTGGATCGAATCCGCTGTGGAGAACGCCGCCGTGCTCAGGACCGGTTCGGGTCCCACACGGTGCGCGCCTCGGGTCCGGGGCCGGGTTGGCAGTGGGGGCACCACCAGGTGAAGCGGTTGGCGCCGTCGCCGCGCACCTCGTCGGCACGGCGG
The DNA here is from genome assembly GCF_964228225.1 of Nocardioides sp. Lineage (GTDB taxonomy): Bacteria > Actinomycetota > Actinomycetes > Propionibacteriales > Nocardioidaceae > Nocardioides. Next base: position 63,860 of record NZ_CAXQZB010000051.1, on the reverse strand, counting down.
ATCGTCGTGCCGCATCGACGACACGGGCGGCCCGCCCGGCCGTTCACCCAGTGCTCCTCGCCCGGCCGGGTCGACCCCGTGGTGACCTGGTGGGCGTCGCGGGACAGCGCGGAGAAGCGCAGCATCGTGGCCGCGCGGGCGACCACCCGGGTGACGTCGACCTCGCCGATCGGCGTCCACGGGGACACCCCGGTGAGGAAGGCCAGCTCGTTCACCCAGACGTTGCCGAGCCCGGCCATCAGGCGTTGGTCGAGCAGCGCGGAGACGAACGGGGTGGTGCCTGCCCCGCGCAACCGGTGCTCGGCCTCGGCCGGGTCCCAGTCGTCGCGCAGCGGGTCCGGACCCAGGTGGCTCACCAGGGTGTGCTCGGCGTCGGTGGCCACGAGGTCGAGGTCGTGCAGCCGCAGCCCCCACGCGGTGCGCCCCGGGGTCTGGAGGACCAGGCGGACGTCGTCGTCGAACCCCCGTGGCAGCCGGCGGCCCGGGCCGGTGAAGCGCCACGCGCCGTCCATCCGCAGGTGGCTGTGCAGCGTGAGGCCCCCGGAGAAGCGTTGCAGCAGGTGCTTGCCGTGGGTGACGTGTGCCAGCACCTCGCGACCGGCGAGGTCGCGGGTGGCCAGGCGTGGCACGCGGAAGTCGCTGCGCTCCACGGTGCGCCCGCGCAGCTCGCGATCGAGGGTGCGCGCGAGCTTGTAGACGCTGTCACCCTCCGGCACCCCGCCATCGTGCCGTACCGGGCTCGCCCGACCGGGTGCCCCGCGGTCGGCGGCTACCCTCGGGCCGTGCCCGCCCGACTCCGACCGCTGTCTCCTGCCGACCTGGCCCGGGCCCGCACCACCGACGACCGGCGGGCGTTGGTGAAGCACTACCTCGCGGTGCTGGCCGAGCGGACGCCGGGGGCCTCGGTGGAGGTGCGGGTGCCGCCGTACGCCGCGGTGCAGTGCGTGCCGGGGGTGCGCCACACCCGCGGCACCCCGCCCGCGGTCGTCGAGATGGGGGCCGAGGTGTGGGTGGCGCTGGCCACCGGGTGCCGCACCTGGCAGGACGCGCTCGACGCGGGCGAGGTGCGCGCGAGCGGCGAGCGGGCCGACCTCGCGCCCTGGCTGCCGCTGGACCGTCCCGCCCCGGGTCACTCGCCGGGTGAAGGGGCCGCGGCGGGGTGATTAGGGTGGTCGCATGAGCGCCACCCCCACCGAGCACGCCGCCCTCGTCGCCGAGGTGCGGGACCGCGTCGCCGGCCGCATCCCGGAGCTGCTGCCCGGCCTGCGCCGCGACCTCGAGGACCTGGTCCGGATCGAGTCGGTCAGCGCCGACCCCGCCCGCGCGGCGGAGGTGCAGCGCAGCGCCGAGGCCGTCGCCGCCCTGTTCCGGGCCGAGGGGTTCGACGACGTCGAGATCGTGTCCGCCGACGGCGGCGCCCCAGCGGTGATCGGTCACCGGGCCGGTCCTGCGGGCGCTCCGACGGTGCTGCTCTACGCCCACCACGACGTGCAGCCCGAGAACGACCCCGCGGACTGGGACAGCCCGCCCTTCGAGCCCACCGAGCGCGACACCCCGCAGGGACCGCGCCTGTTCGCGCGCGGCGCCGCCGACGACAAGGCCGGGATCGTGGCGCACCTCGGCGCCCTGCGCGCCTGGGGCGAGGACCTGCCCGTCCACGTCACGGTGTTCATCGAGGGCGAGGAGGAGGTCGGGTCCGAGACCCTCCCGGCCCTGCTGGCCGCCCACCGCGAGTCGCTGCGCTCCGACGTCATCGTGATCGCCGACTCCGGCAACTGGGACATCGGCGAGCCCGCCCTCACCACCAGCCTGCGCGGCCTGGTGCGCGTCGACGTCGAGGTCCGCACGCTGACCCACGCGGTGCACTCGGGCATGTGGGGCGGCCTGGCCCCCGACGCCCTCATGGCCCTCACGCGGCTGCTCGCCAGCCTCCACGACGACGACGGCGCCCTCGCGATCACCGGCCTGCACCACGGGCCGGCGGCGGACGTGGAGTACCCCGAGCACCGGTTGCGCGCGGAGTCCGGCATCGCCCCGGGGGTCTCCTGGGTGGGGCGCGGTCCCGCCGTCGAGCGGCTCTGGACTCAGCCCGCCCTCACGATCACCGGTATCGACGCCCCCCGCGTGGACGGCGCCAGCAACACCCTCACCCCGGTCGCGCGCGCGAAGCTGAGCCTGCGGGTCGCGCCCGGCGACACCTCCGAGAACGCCCTCGCACGGCTGCGCGAGCACCTCGAGGCGCACGTGCCGTGGGGGGCGCAGCTGACCGTGACCCTGGTCGACGCCGGCGAGCCCACCGTCATCGACGCCACCGGACCCGCCTACGACGCCGCGCGGGCGGCGTTCACCGCGGCCTGGGACGGCGTCGCGCCGGTCGACATGGGCGTGGGGGGATCGATCCCGTTCATCGCCGAGTTCCTCGAGGCCTTCCCCGCCGCCAGCGTGCTGGTCACCGGGGTCGAGGACCCCGACACCCGCGCCCACGGTGCCAATGAGGGCCTGCACCTGGCGGAGTTCGAGCGGGTCGTGGTGGCCGAGGCGCTCCTCCTCGGGCTGCTCGGGCGGCTGCCCGACGGCGCCTGAGCACGCGGTGAGCGAGACCGCGCTCGGCTGGCTGGAGCGGTACCGGGACCACCGGCTGGGCGCGCTCACGGAGCGGCTGGTCGACACGATCCTCTCCGAGAACCCCGCCTACCGCTCCTCGGCCGTGATCCCCGAGGCCGACCTGCGGATCTCCTGCCACGACAACCTCGACCGGTTGCTCGAGCTGCTCACGGTCGAGCTCGCCGGCGGCGCGCCCGAGCGGGCCGAGGACGATCCCGCCTTCGACGCCGCCCGGGCCACCGGGGAACGTCGCGCTCGGCAGGGCCTGCCGCTGGACCAGGTGCTGCGCTCCTTCCGCATGGGCGGGCGGTTGATCTGGGAGGACGTCGTGCGCGAGGGCGAGCAGGTGCTGGACGCCCAGACGCTGCGCGACATCGGCGGCCACCTGTGGGAGGTCGTCGACGCGACGTCGGCCCAGGTGGCGGTGGCCTACCACCAGCACCTGCGCGCCGTCGTCCGCGCGAACGAGCAGCAGCGCGCCGAGCTGTGGGAGGGCCTGCTCGCGGGCCGTGCCCACGAGCCGGGCTACGCCCTGGAGGTGGCCGCCCTGCTCGACGTCCCCGACGGCGTGGACCTCGTCGTGGTCGCCGCGACCGCGCTGGACCCGGCCCTGGCCGAGGAGGCGATGGCGCCCCACGCCTCGGCCTGGACCCGGCGCTCGACCGGGGTGGTCGGGCTGGTGGCGCTGCGCGAGTCGGATCCGTCCGGGGTGCGGCGCCAGCTCGCGCAGCTGGCCGCGCGCAGCACCTGCGCCCTGGGCGTCTCGGGGGTCCAGCACGGGCTGGCCGGCGTCGCCGAGGGCTTCCGGCAGGCCACCGTCGCGCTGCGCATGCAGGGTGAGCGGGTCGGGGTGGGTGACTTCGCGTCCCAGCTGCCCGAGGCGCTGCTGCTCTCGGCCCCCGAGGTCGCGGCGCGGCTGGTGGACCGCTGGGTACGGCCGCTGGTGGTGCTCGACCCCGCGGAGATGGCGGTGCTCGTGCAGACCCTGGAGATCTGGGTGCGGTGCGCCGGATCGCCCTCGCGCGCGGCCCAGGGGCTGCACTGCCATCGCAACACCGTGCTCAACCGTCTGCGCCGGTGGGAACAGCTCACGGGCCGCACGCCGGCCTCCGGGGACGCGCAGGAGGGGGGTGCGGGGGCCGACGCGGAGTCGCTCACCGACCTCGATCTCGCCCTGCGCGCCTACCGCCTCGGGTTGGGCAGCCTGCACAACATCTAGCGCAAGAGGTTGGACCTCCGAACAATGGCGTCCGCCGGTGACCGCTGTCACAATTGAGAGGCGATCTGTGTGGTTCCCCGGGGCGGTATGGGGTCGCCCCGCCGGCAGATGTGCCAGTTCGTAGGTAGGAAGTGTCGATGTCTCGCACCCCTGAACGCAGCACCATGCACAACGATGTGGTTGACGACTCACCCTTTGAGGTGCGTCGCCGTACCTTCCTCGGCTTCGTGCTCGCGGGCAGCACGCTCACCGTGGCCGCCGACCTGAGCCTGGGTGCGCCCAAGGCCATGGCCGCGGTGCCCTCCGCCCCGCAGATCCCCGAGTTCTACGACCTCGGCGACCTCCAGACCGATGCGGCGCTCCCCACGGCCCAGCTGATCACCGTGGTGATCAACAAGGACGGCACCGCCTCCTTCGAGTTCCCGCGCACCGAGGTCGGCCAGGGCATCCTGACCTCCACCACGATGATCCTCGCCGAGGAGCTCGACCTCCCGATGAGCAAGATCAAGGTGACGATGGCCCCCGCGCGGCCCGAGCTCGTCCTGAACCAGCTCACCGGCGGCTCCAACACCACGGTGTCGACCTACACCCCGGTGCGCGTCGCCGCAGCCCTGGCCCGCCAGCGCCTGCTCGCCGCCGCGGCCTCGCTGTTCGACGCCAACGCCGACCGCCTCATCAGCAAGGGCGGCGTGATCACCGACCCGGTCGGCGGCCAGACCGCCACCTACGGCCAGCTGGCCGAGCTCGCCGCGAGCAACGTCGTCGAGCAGCTCGAGGTCGTGCTGCGCGGGCGCAACACCTTCAAGGTGATCGGCAAGCCGACCAACCGCCTCGACGCCCGCGCCGCGGTGACGGGCCAGAAGAAGTTCACCACCGACCTCGACGTGCCGGGCGCGCTCCCGACCATGGTCTGCCGCGCGCCGCAGCACAAGGGCACGCCCAAGCGGCTGCGCAACAAGGCCCAGATCCTCAAGATGCCCGGTGTGACCCACGTCGAGATGGTCGACACCGGCGTGGCCGTGCGGGCCAAGACCTTCGGCCAGTGCATCGACGCCGTGCGGGCCATGAAGGTCGACTGGAACCCCGGCCCCGCCGACGGCGAGTCCGACGCCACCGTCCTGGCCGAGCTGCGCCGCGCCGAGCTCCCGCTCGTCGTGCCGGAGATCCCCGGCGCCACGGTGATCGACACCGACTTCGCCTTCGCCTTCCGCAGCACCGCGGCGCTGGAGACCTACTCCGCCATCGCGGACGTGCGTTCGGACCGCGCCGAGATCTGGGCCGGCCTGAAGGTCCCGATCCTGTGCGCCGAGAACATCTCGCTGATGACCGGCATCCCGGTGAACAACGTCAAGGTCAACGTCATCGACGGCGGTGGCTCCTTCGGTCACAAGCTGTTCAGCGACCACGCCCTCGAGGCCGCGCAGATCTCGATGAAGATGGGCGTCCCGGTCAAGCTGATGTGGCACCGCGCCGACGAGCCCCGCCACGGCCGCCTCCACCCGATGGCGACCTCCCGCTGCCGCGCGGTGATCGTCAACGACCAGGTCGTGAGCTTCGAGCAGCGCCACACCAGCGTCGTCACCGACTTCAGCCACGGCCTGGGCGAGATCCTGACCTCGATGACCGACGAGCTGCCCACCGGCCTGGGCGGCCTGGGCTTCTCGGAGTCGATCTTCACCCTCACCCAGGAGCTGCCGTACAACTTCGGCGCGGTGACCCAGCTCCTCAACGAGGTCAACGCCAACTACGCCACCGGGTCGATGCGCAACATCTACTCGCCCGACGTCGCGACCGCCAACGAGCTCACGATCGACCTGATCGCCAAGAAGCTCGGTGTCGACCCGTACCAGTTCCGTCTCAACCACCTCAAGGACGACCGCGCCAAGGCCGTCCTCAAGGCCGTGGCGAAGGCCGGCAACTGGGGCCGCAAGATGCCCAAGGGCATGGCCCAGGGCATCGCGGTGCACAAGGAGTACAAGGGTGCGACCGCGTGCCTGGTCGAGATCGACTGCCGGCCGCAGACGGTCAACCGCGACCTCGGGGTCAAGGAGACCTACACCGGTCCGCGCGTGACCAAGGCGATCATCGCCGTCGACCCCGGTCTGGTCATCAACCCCACCGGTCTGCGGGCGCAGATGGAGGGCGGCTTCATGGACGGCATGGCCATGACCCTCACGGCCAGCTGCCACCTCAAGGACGGCAAGTTCCTCGAGGCGAGCTGGGACAACTACTTCTACACCCGCCAGTGGAACGTGCCGCCGAAGATGGACGTCATCATCGTCGACTCCGGCATCGACCAGCCCGGTGGTGCCGGTGAGGCCGCCGTCGCGGTGTCCGCCGCCGCCGTGGCCTGCGCGTTCACCCGGGCGAAGGGCAAGGTTCCGGCCTTCTTCCCGACCAACCACGGAGAGATCGGCTTCCGCGTGAAGTCCTTCGAGCCGCCCATCCCCGCCTCGCCGACCAACGGCCTCAAGACCACGTACTGAGGCAGGAGAAACCGACATGCCCAAGCAGACCTTCATCCTCAACGGCAAGTCCGTCACCGTCGACGTCCACCCCGACGTCCGCGTGCTCTGGGTGCTGCGTGACATCCTCGGTGTCACCGGCCCCAAGTACGGGTGCGGCATCAACGTGTGCAAGGCGTGCACCTCGCACATCAACGGCAAGGCCTTCAACCCCTGCGCGGTGCGCGTGGGCGACCTGAAGGACCAGGACCGCGTCACGACCATCGAGGGCCTCGCGGCCACCGACCCCGGCCCGGGGCTGCACCCCATGCAGCAGGCCTGGATCGACCGCGACGTCCCGCAGTGCGGCTACTGCCAGCCCGGCCAGATCATGGCCGCGGTCGCGCTGGTCAAGAAGGTGCGCCGCGAGGGTCGTGAGATCCGTGAGAGCGACCTCGACAAGATCCGCAACATCTGCCGGTGCGGCACCTACCACCGCATCCGCGAGGCGATCGAGCAGGGTGCCCGCAACATGAAGTGAGGCACTCGCCCGACCTGCACCACCACCGGGGCCGGATCCGCACCACGCGGGTCCGGCCCCGGTGTCGTGGCCGGGTGTCGTCGACCGCGGTGGCGGCCGGCCTCAGGCCAGCGGCAGGTGGACGCGGAACTCGGTGCCCTCGCCGAGGGTCGAGGACACCGTGACCCGGCCGCCGTGGCGGGTGACGATGCGCTGGGTGATCGCCAGGCCCAGGCCCGTGCCGGGCTGCTCCAGCGCGAGCGCGTTGGAGCTGCGGAAGAAGTCGGTGAACAGCTGGTCGAGGTCCTCGGGCGCGATGCCGATCCCGGTGTCGGCCACCACGACGACGACCTCGGGGGCGCCCGGTGCGTGCTGCACGCACATCGCCACCCGGCCGTCGGCGGGCGTGTACTTCAGGGCGTTGTCGAGCAGGTTGATCAGCGCGCGGGCGAGCTCGTGCGCATCGGCGCGCACGGGGACCGGCGTCGGGGGCAGGTCGACGACGAGGTCGAGTCCGGCGCGCTCGGCGGTGCGCGCGGCGTCCTCGCCCAGGTGCCGGACGACGTCGACGAGGTCGAGCACCTCCGTCGGGGGCGGGGCCCCGGGATCCTCCGCCGCGGCCAGGGCCAGCAGGTCGTCCACCAGGGCCGTCATCCGGTGGGCCGCCCGGGTGATGGCCTGCACCATCTCGGCGGGGGCGGGCTGGCCGAGCGCCAGCGCGTCCTCCAGCACCTCGGCGTGGCCCAGGATCGCGGCGAGCGGGTTGCGCAGCTCGTGGCTCACCGTGGTGAGCAGGCGTGACTTCGCCGTGCTGAGCGCCTGCAGCGTCTGCACGTGGGCCTGCTCGCGGGCCAGCGTGCGGGCGTTGACGACGGCCTGGCCGAGGTCGCGGGCGATCTCGGCGGCCATCCGGCGCTCGTCGGGGGTGTAGACCATCGAGGTGTCGGCACGGGCGATCAGCAGGTCGCCGAGGTGCTCCTGGCCCGCCCCGATGGGGGCGAAGACCGCGGCGTGCAGGCCGAGGGCGCGCAGCCGTTCGGCCGCCGCGCGCTCGACGGGGTCGGCGTCGGCGTGGACGTCCGCCGAGAGCAGCACCGTCTCCTGCCGGCGCCACGCCTCCGCGGCCCGGGCCCGCATCTGCTCGAGGAACTCGGGACCGTCGAGCATCAGGTGGGCTTCCAGGCGCCCGGCGAGCGTCTCGTCGCCGGTGGCGACGAACGGGACGCCGACCCCGGAGGGCGGGTAGAGGTGCAGGCCGAGCAGGTCGGAGCGGAAGCCGGTGAGCACCGCGTCGCGCCCCGCGGTGAGCACCGCCTCCAGGTCGCCCTCGGCGACGGCGATGCGCACCACCTGGCGCGCCGCCTCGGCGAGTCGGATGCGCTCGGCCAGCTCCTCGCGCTGCACCGCCTGGCGCAGCGCCCGCTCGGCCTGCACCGCCCATCGCTGGAGCAGCAGTCGCTGGATGGAGGCCGGCCTGCGCTGTTCGTGGGGCATGTCGAGCTGGGCGAGGCCGATCAGCGCGCCGACCTCGTCGTAGAGCCAGGCGCACAGCAGGTCGTGCGGATGCCACCGGTCGGGGTCGCTCGTGGCCGGCAGGTCGGGGATCCAGTCGTGGGCCAGTGGGGGCTGCGGGGCGCGTTCGGCCGGCAGGAACGAGAACCGGCCCCACCGCAGCGCCGGCTCCAGCTCCTCGCGCAGCTCCGGCAGCGGGACGCCCACCCCCAGCATCCGCTGGGTGAGGTCGGTCGGGCCCTGCACCGCGACGGTGATGAGCTGGTCCTCCCACAGCACGCTGATGGTCGCGACGTCGAAGCCCACCATGTCGGGGGCCGAGGCGACCACCAGGTCGAGGGCGTCGCGCGAGGCGGCGTCGGACCAGATGCGCAGGTCCACCCGGCCCCGGGTGTCGAGGGCGTCGTGCGCCATGCTCCCCCCGTCCTCGCGTGCCGCTCGCGTCGGCAGGGACAGCCTACCTGTGACGTGGCGTTCGCAAGAGGATCGTCCGCGAGCGTCCCACGGTTCCACCCGGGGGCGCCGGCAGCCCTACCATGGGGTGGTGCCCTACGAGACGAGCGGACGCCGGGGCGGTGACGGTCGGCTCACCGCCGCCCTGGACCCGCAGGACCAGGGACCTCAGGACGCCTGCGGCGTGTTCGGGGTGTGGGCCCCGGGCGAGGACGTCGCCAAGCTGACCTACTTCGGTCTCTACGCCCTGCAGCACCGCGGGCAGGAGTCGGCCGGCATCGCGGTCAGCAACGGCCGTCAGATCCTGGTCTACAAGGACATGGGGCTGGTCTCGCAGGTCTTCGACGAGTCGACGCTGGCCTCGCTGCGCGGCCACGTCGCGATCGGGCACTCGCGCTACTCCACGACCGGCGCCTCGACGTGGCAGAACGCCCAGCCGACGTTCCGCCCCACCGGCGACGGCTCCATCGCGCTGGGGCACAACGGCAACCTCATCAACACCCACGAGCTGGCCGAGCTGGTGCGCGACCTGCCCAGCGACGACGGCGAGCTCGACATCCACTCCCGCGAGCTCGAGGCCGCCACCAACGACACCAGCCTCGTGACGGCGCTGCTGGCCCACCACCCGGACACCTCGCTGGAGCAGCGCGCGCTCGACGTGCTGCCGCTGGTGCGCGGTGCCTTCTCGTTCGTGTGGATCAACGAGCACACCCTCTACGCCGCCCGCGACCCGCAGGGCATCCGGCCGCTGGTCCTGGGCCGGCTCGAGCGCGGCTGGGTGGTGGCCTCCGAGGACGCCGCCCTGGCCACGGTCGGGGCGAGCATCGTGCGCGAGATCGAGCCGGGCGAGATGATCGTCATCGACGAGCAGGGCCTGCGCTCCCACCGCTTCGCCGAGGCGGCGCCGAAGGGATGCGTGTTCGAGTACGTCTACCTCGCCCGCCCCGACGCCACGATCGCCGGGCGCAGCGTGCACGAGGCCCGGGTCGAGATGGGCCGCGAGCTGGCCCGCCAGTTCCCCGTCGAGGCCGACCTCGTGATGCCGGTGCCGGAGTCGGGCACGCCGGCGGCCGCGGGCTACGCCGAGCAGAGCGGCATCCCGTTCGGCCAGGGGTTCGTCAAGAACGCCTACGTCGGGCGCACCTTCATCCAGCCCAGCCAGACCCTGCGCCAGCTGGGCATCCGGCTCAAGCTCAACGCGCTGGAGCACATGATCCGCGGTAAGCGGATCGTGGTGGTCGACGACTCCATCGTGCGCGGCAACACCCAGCGCGCCCAGGTGCGGATGCTGCGCGAGGCCGGGGCCCTGGAGGTGCACGTGCGCATCTCGAGCCCGCCGGTGAAGTGGCCCTGCTTCTACGGCATCGACTTCGCGACCCGGGCCGAGCTGATCGCCAACGGTCTCGACGTCGAGGAGATCGCGGCCAGCGTCGGCGCCGACAGCCTGGGCTACATCTCCCTCGAGGGGATGATCGGCGCCACGAAGCAGGCCGCCGACAAGCTCTGCACGGCCTGCTTCACCGGGGAGTACCCCGTCCCGCTCCCCGACGAGAGCCTGCTCGGCAAGCACCTGCTCGAGACCTCCATCCAGGCGCCGACCTTCGGCAAGGCGCTCCCCGTGCTCAACAACCCGTGAGGCCCGCATGACCCCGCACCCCACCGACAGCTCCCCGGCCGCCGCCGCGGTCCCGACGACGCCGGTGGGCAACGCCTACGCGCGCGCCGGCGTCGACATCGAGGCCGCCGACCGCGCCATCGACCTGATGAAGGCCTCGGTCGCACGCACCCGGCGTCCCGAGGTGATCGGCGACCTCGGCGGCTTCGCCGGGCTCTTCGACGTCTCCGCGCTCACGAAGTACACCCGCCCCCTGCTCGCGACCTCCACCGACGGCGTCGGCACCAAGGTCGCGATCGCCCAGGCCATGGACGTGCACCACACCATCGGCTTCGACCTCGTGGGCATGGTCGTCGACGACCTGGTCGTGTGCGGGGCCGAGCCGCTGTTCATGACCGACTACATCGCCTGCGGCCGCGTGGTGCCGGAGCGGATCGCCGCGATCGTGCAGGGCATCGCCGAGGCCTGCGTGGTCGCCGGCTGCGCGCTCGTCGGCGGCGAGACCGCCGAGCACCCCGGCCTGCTGCACCCCGACGAGTACGACGTCGCTGGTGCCACCACCGGCGTCGTCGAGGCCGACGCGCTGCTCGGCCCCGGCCGGGTCCGGCCCGGCGACGTCGTGGTCGCGATGGCGTCCTCGGGGCTGCACTCCAACGGCTACTCCCTGGTGCGCCACGTCCTGCTCGCCGAGGCCGGCTGGGCGCTGGACCGCGACGTCGCCGCCCTGGGCCGCACCCTGGGCGAGGAGCTGCTCGAGCCCACCCGGATCTACGCCAAGGCGTGTCTCGACCTCGCCGCCGCCGGCGGGGTGCACGCGATGTCGCACATCACCGGCGGTGGGCTGGCGGCCAACCTCGCCCGCGTCATGCCGGTGGAGCTGCGCGCGACCCTGGAGCGGGCCAGCTGGACCCCGCAGCCGATCTTCGACGTCGTCGCCGAGGTGGGGCGCGTGGAGCGCGCCGACCTCGAGGCGACGCTCAACTGCGGCGTCGGGATGGTGGCCCTGATGACCCCCGACGCGGTCGACGCCGGCGTGGCGACGCTCGCCGAGCACGGCATCCACGCCTGGGTGGCCGGCGAGGTCGACGCCGACCCCGAGGGTGCCGGGACGGTGCGCCTGGTCGGCGACCACCCCGCGCGCTGAGCCGCTGGGGCTGCTCAGGGCCGCCTCGGGGCCGCCTCGGGTGTGATCCGGACAGCATTCGGGGCACTTCGTCCCGAGGTGGGATGCCGGAACAGCCGTGCCTCGGGTAGCGTTGTCCCCACGAGATTCTGTTGAGACAGTCCGGGCCCGTGATGGCGCCCGGCCAAGTGTGCGAGGGGGCTGGACCCTATGGGCCGCGGCCGTGCGAAAGCCAAGCAGACCAAGGTTGCTCGAGACCTGAAGTACCGGACTCACGAGACCGACTTCAGCGCCCTCGCGCGCGAGCTGCACGGCGAGGAGAACCAGCCCGACGCCGACGACCACGACGAGTGGTCCGACTACGCCGCACGCGACTGACTCACCGAGCGGTCCTCGCTCCCGCATCCTCCGGGGTGCGCGGGTCGCGTCAGCCTGACCGCACGCGCTGGGCGGTGACTCCGGGTCCCCGATGCGTCCGCCTGCGCCCGTGGCGGGGCTGACCTGTGCCCCGACGCTGCGCCGCCGCCCCCCGACAAGCGTGACGGGCCGGCCCCCACCAGGGGGCCGGCCCGTCGTGTCGTCGTCGGGGCGGACGCCCCGGCGGTGGCTCAGCTGCCGGAGACGGCCTTCTTCAGGCCCGCGCCTGCCTTGAAGGCGGGCTGGACGCTGGCGGCGATCTGGATGGTCTCGCCGGTCTGCGGGTTGCGGCCCTCGCGCGCCGAGCGGGCACGGGTCTCGAAGGTGCCGAAACCGGGCAGGGTGACCTTCTCGCCCTTGGCGAGGGCGGCGGTGATCGCGTCGAGGACGGCGGTGAGGGCCTGGTCGGCCTGAGCGCCGCTCAGCCCGGTCTGGGTGGCGACGGCCTCGCGCAGCTCGGTGCGGTTCATGGTGATCCCTTCTGGGTCGGTGGGGGGCGGGTGCCCGGGGTCGGTCCCGTCAGTGGCAGCTGGGGTGATCGCCCGGGGTTCCCGGGTGGTCGCCGCCCCCGACGGGGCGCTGGAGGACCAGCGCGCCGTGCGTGCCGTAGGGGAGTACGGGACCCCCGGCCGACACGCCGTCGAACCCCATCATCCACGGTGCCTGGTTGCCGGGGGAGCCGGGGAGGCCCGGAAGGAGCGTGGGCCAGGGGATGTTGCCGGGGAAGTCGGCGCCGAGGGTCGCCACCGCGCGCAGCCCGGCGTCGAAGACGGGGTAGCGCAGCCGGTGCTCGGGATCGCCGTCGCCGCCCTCGGACGCGAGCAGCCACCAGCGCCCCGTGGTGTCCCGGGCCCAGGTGACGCCTTCGCAGGCGTGACGATCGCTTGCGGCGGCCACCCACGTGAGTCCGGTACCGCTCAGCTCGGTCCCGCGCGCCAGCACGGGATGGAAGTCGAAGAACCGGGTGGCGCTGACGAACGCGACGTGCCACACGCCGTCGGCGTCGCGGCGCAGGTGGGGGTCCCACACCCCGACGCTTCGATGCGGGCCCGTGGGCAGGGGCAGCGGCTCGGTGTCGAGCACGTGCGTGCCGCGGGTGACGTCGGCCCGCGTGCGGGCGAGCCCCACACCGACGCGTGGCCGGTCGCCGAGGTCGAAGTCGCCCCAGGTGCTGGTGGCCAGCAGCCACCCGTCGTCCTCGCGCACGAGGTGGACGGCGTGGTCGCCCACCACCGCGCCGCCGCGACGCGCGAAGAGGTCGCCGCGGTGGGTGAGCGCGCCGGTGCCGGTGTGGAAGGCCCACACGGAGGTGTGGCCGGTGCGGAATCCGCCCGGTCCGGCGGACGTCGCGGTGACCAGGACGTCGTCGCCCTCGCGCCACGGCGTGCCGTCGGCGTGGGTGACCAGCCGGGGGTCCCGCAGCCCGAGCCCTCCGAAGGCGCCGTGGCGGTCGCCCTCGGCGCGCAGCGTGGCGAGCACGGCGGGGTCGTGGACGCCACCGGGCCCCGTGGGGTGCACCGGCGTGCCCGGCGCGCCGGCGAGGTCGAGACGGGCCCGCGCCGTCCAGCCGTCGGCGTCGCGGGTCCAGGCCACCGCGCACGGGCCGGTGAGGGTCAGGGCCAGCACCTCGGCGGTGCGGGTGCGCGTGCGCCACCGCCGCCAGCGGGTGCGGGGGCCGGCGGGGACGTCGAGCCGGCGCCCGGCGTGGGAGGCCTGCAGGACCACGCCCCCGCGTCCTGTTCGGGCGCTCAGCGACCAGTCGCCCAGGTGCAGGGCCGCGTGGCCGCGGCCGCGGACCAGGTCGGTCTCGACGCCGGCGTAGGGCGCCGGTGGGAGCGGGCCGGGGCGGACGAGCACGACCTCCCGCACCCGCGCGTGGGTGGCGTAGCGGGGGAAGGACGGGCCGGGGGCGGCCGGGTCGGTGCTCACTCGGCCGGATCGGGGACGGCGCTCGGCGGGCCGACGGGGGCGTCGGGGTCGGCGTCGGGGGTGCTTCCGACCTCGGTCGGGGCCGGTCCCAGCGAGCCGGGCCAGATCCGCTCCAGGGCGTAGCGCTGCCCGATGGAGAAGTCGTACTGGACCATCCGCAGGTCCTGCAGCACGCGGCGTCCCTGCGGGTCGAGGTCGGCCTCGCTGATCTTGCGGCCGTCGGGGGTGTACCAGCGGCCCAGCTCCATCGCGCTGACGTAGCGGTACCAGCGGTCCAGCAGCAGGAAGTACGGCGGGATGGGGGCGTCGGCGACGTCGTACAGCATCGGGAGGAAGTGGATCGGGCTGGTGTAGGCCGCGCGCCGCTCGACCCGCTGGCCCTCGCTGCTCCAGATCAGGAACGGCGTGCGGTAGAGCCCGAGGTCGGGGTTGGCGTCGGTGATCGCGCCGTCGTAGATACCGGGCAGGTGGTCGCCGTAGAAGACGACGATGGTCTTCTCGCCCGAGCGCTTCAGGCCGTTGAGGAACCGGTTGAGGGCCCGGTCGGTGTACTCGATGCCGCGGGCGTAGTTGCCGAGCCGGTCGGCCTGGGTGCCGTCGACGCCGCTGACCGGGATCGGGTCGGCGTAGTTGCCGTCGACCGGGATGTGGTTCTGCATGGTCACGAGGTTGACCATCAGCGGGGAGTCGGAGGCGGTGATCCGGTCGCGCACCTCGTCGAAGGCGGCGTCGTCGGAGATGTAGGGGTTGTCGTCGATCCGGGTGGGCCGCTCCATCGTCGTGTCGTGGATGAAGTCGGTGAAGCCGAGGGTCTGGTAGACCTCGTTGCGCTTGTAGAAGCTCGTGAGGTACGGGTGCACCGCGATCGGGGTGTGCCCGTGGGAGGCGAACCAGCCCACGGCCGAGGGGTAGTCCTCGAAGCCGGGCAGGAGCATCTGGTAGGGCGAGGAGAGCTGGGGCTCGAACAGGCCCATCGACTGGCCGGTGAGCGCCTCGAACTCCATGTTGGCGGTGCCGCCGCCGTAGAGCTGGGGCATCATCGTGCCGCTCGTGATCCGCGCCATCCGGGCGCGGGTGAGCGGGATCGGGTCGCGCTCGAGCTCGAAGCCCTTCAGCAGCGTGGGGTCGCTGAAGGACTCGCTCAGCACGAACACCACGTTGGTGTCGTCGAGGGACCCGGTGCGCCCGCGGTTCTCCTGCGCGGCCGCCCGCGTCCAGCGGGCGGCGAGGGCGTCCATCGCCTCGGGTCCGTAGCCCTGTGGCGTGGCCATGGCCGTGGTCGGCATGTTGTAGAGGAAGCCGCCCACGAAGCCGTTGGCGAGGTAGTTGGTGCGCTGGTTCCAGTACCGCCAGCGGTCGCCGCCGGCCTCGTAGAGCCCGCGCCAGGCGTTGCCCGGGGCGTTGAACCGGGTGGTGTCGGCCAGCAGCACGATGACCAGCGTGATCAGCGCGGCGCGGGTGAGCACCGCCGCCAGCTGGCGGCGCAGCGGCAGGTGCGCCGGCCAGATGCGCGCCAGCGGCGGCTCGAACCGGCGTCCGAGCAGCCAGGCGATGACGACGATGGCCAGCAGTGCGATCACGGCGAGCACGAGGAACGCCGGCGCCACCATCTCGGCCAGGAACGCCGGCTGACGCAGGAAGTCGATGTCGCTGGGGTAGACCGGCTCGGCGCGCAGCCCCAGCTTGACCCGGTTGGTGACGGCGATGACGACGCTGAGCGCCACCACGATGCCGACCGAGAGCGTGACGCGGTTGGTGAGACCGACCAGCACCATGATGACCAGCCAGATCACGATGGAGTCGGCGATGTAGCTCAGTCCGCTGATGAAGGTGGACTGCCACCACACCCCGCCCTCACCGATCAGGCCGGACAGCTCGAGGATGAGCGCGCACACCATGGCGCCGAACACCGTGACGCGCTGGGCGTAGACCAAGGCGCGCCAGGAGGACCCGTGCGGGCGACCCTCGCGGCGCTCGTCCTCCCCGGCGGGAGGCGCCGCGGAGCTCGTCTTCGCCATCGGTGGTCGCCCTCCGCCTCGGTACGCCACCTGGCGGCAGCGGGTCTCTCCGCGAGTTTACGGTCCCGAAGTCTGGGCTTCACCCTGGCGGATATGTCGTTTTGCCAACATCCTCCTCATGCCCCCCGGGGTAACGGTTGGCCGATCGGGCGTCCGGCCTGACCCGTTCGGGGGGCCCGGGTCCTGGTTCGGACGGTCCGGCCGGACCTGGGCGCGCGGCCGTGGTGCGGACGGTGGCGATGTTCCTAGCGTGGAGTGGCGGCCCGGAGGACCGGTCCGCCTGAGGGAGGGAAGAGTCGGATGCCGGTCGTCGATCCGCCTGGGGTCCAGGAGGTGCCGCTGACGCGGCCCCGTCGTCAGGCGGTGCGCACCGCGCCCCTGGGCAAGCGCAAGGTGACGCCGCTGGGCGCTGCGGACCGCCACCTCGTGCGCCGCTTCAGCTGGGGACTCACCCCCGCCCTCGGGGACGAGGTCCGCCTCGCCGGCGGCTCCCGGACGTGGTTCGAGGCCCAGCTGCTGCCGAGCTCGGTGACCGACGTGCTCGGCACCGCGCTCAACTCCTGGTTCCCCGCGCTCACCATGAGCCCGCTGCAGATCTTCCAGGCCCAGGCGGCCGGGACCGACCTGCCGTGGGAGGTCATGCGCGACTTCAGCCGCTGGACCGTGGCGCGTCGGGTGTACAGCCGCCGCCAGGTCGCGGAGGTGATGGTCGACTTCTGGTCGAACCTGCTCCACGTGCCGATCTACCACGACGAGGCCTGGTACTGGCGCTGGGACTACGACCGCGTCATCCGCCTCAACGCCCTGACCTCCTTCGAGAAGCTGCTCAAGGCCACCATCACCCACCCGGCGATGGGGCTCTACCTCGACAACGCCTCCTCCACCAAGGACGCGCCGAACGAGAACCTGGGCCGTGAGCTGCTCGAGCTGCACACCGTGGGCGTGGACGGCGGCTACACCGAGGCCGACGTCAAGGCCTCCGCGCGGATGCTCACCGGCTACCGCGTGGACGTGTGGTGGCCGGCCTTCCGCTCCTTCTACGACCCCACGGTGCACGACACCCGGCCGGTGAAGGTGATGGGTTTCTCCCACGCCAACAGCAACCCCGACGGGCGCGCCGCCACCGACGCCTACCTCAGCTACCTGGCCCGACACCCCGCCACCGCGCGGCGGCTCGCCCGGCGGCTGTGCACGGTGTTCTCCTCGGAGAAGCCCAGCTCGGCGCACGTCGACGCCGTCGCGAAGGCCTACCTCGCCAACGGCACCAGCATCAAGCCGACCCTGCGCGCGCTGGTGAGCCACCCCGGCTTCCAGAGCGCCCCGCTGGGCAAGGTGCGCACGCCGATGGAGGACTACATCGCCACCCTGCGCGCGCTGGGGATCGCGATGAACCGGCCCTCGAACGACGAGTCCTTCGCCAACGCCATGTACTGGCACTACTCGGGCACCGACAACGCGCCCTACGAGTGGCACGCCCCCGACGGCTACCCGATCACCGGCGCCGCCTGGTCCAGCGCCGGCCGGGTGCTCACCAGCTTCCGGCTGCACCGCGACCTGGCCTCGCGCTGGTGGCCCACCTTCGACGCCGTCTTCCCCGACCCCGTGAGCATGCTCCCGGTCACGATGCCCGCCACCCTGCAGGCCGTCGTCACCAACATCGGGCTCAACCTGCTCGGTCAGAAGCCCGACGCCGGGACCTGCGCCGCGGTGAGCGCCCTGGTCGGGATCCCACTGTCGCGCACCGTCACCCGGGCCGACCTGCTCTCGGACTACTGGACCTTCCGGCGCCTGCTGGTCGCGCTGCTCGACAGCCCGATCCACCTGCACCGCTGAGCCACGACCAGCCCGACCCCGCCCGCACCAGCCCGCATCAGCCCGCACCCATGACCGGAGAACGCCGATGACCACCACCGACTGCGGCTGTCCCGAGTTCCGCACCAGCCGCCGCCGCCTGCTCGGCGGGATCGCGGCCGGCGCCGCCCTCGGCACCGTGAGCCAGCTGATCGGCGACGCCCACCGGCAGGTCGCCTTCGGCGCCGAGCCCGGCGGCAACGTCGTCGTGGTGCTCTCGCTGCGCGGCGGTGCCGACGGCCTGTCGCTGGTGGTGCCCCGGGGCGCCGACCACGACCTGCTCGCCGCCGCGCGCCCGAACCTCGTGGTGCCCGAGAGCGTGCTGCTGGGCGACGACCCCCGCTTCGGCTTCCACCCCGCCCTCGCCCCGCTGATGCCGTTCTGGCAGGCCGGGGTGTTCGGGGCCGTGCACGCCGTCGGCCTCTCGGCGCCCAACCGCAGCCACTTCGACGCCACCGAGGAGATGGAGGACGCCGACCCCGGCACGGTCTCCCGCGTGGGCTGGATCAACCGCATGACCGGGCTCTCGGCCTCGCCGCTGCCCGAGGACGCCGTCGCCCTCGGCGTGCCGCTGGCCCCGGCGTCGCTGGTGGGCCCGGCGCCGGCGCTGTCGGCCTACGACCTCTCCGACCTCGCGATGCCCGAGGTCGGGACCTCCGCCCAGACCCGCCGCACCGCCCTCACCCGGGCCTGGGGCACCTCCACCACGCCGCTGGCGGCCGGGGTGCGCACGGCGATCGGCGTCACCCAGCGGTTGAGCCCGCTGGTCGACGCCGTCGACAGCAACGTGCACACGCTGGCCTACCCCGAGGGCCCGCTGCAGCAGGTGCTGGCCTCGACCGCCGCCCTGATCCGTGCGGATCTCGGCACCCGGATCGTGGCCATCGACTACGGCGACTGGGACATGCACGCCGACCTCGGTCGCGTCGACGGCGGCTGGATGGTCGACCAGGCCACCCACTTCGCCTCCTCGCTGGCGGCGTTCATGCTCGACCTCGGCACCGCCGCGTCACGGGTGACCGTGGTGACCCTCACCGAGTTCGGCCGCCGCGTGGAGGAGAACGGCAGCGGCGGCGTCGACCACGGCTACGGCAACGCCACGTTCCTGCTCGGGGCCGGCGTCAACGGCGGTGCCGTGCACGGCCGCTGGCCGGGCCTGGCCCAGCTCGAGGACGGCGACCTGGCGCTGGGGCAGGACTACCGCAGCGTGCTGTGGGAGGTGCTCGGCTCGCGCTTCAGCGACCTCTCCGGCTCCCGCTCCACGATCTTCCCCGGCTTCACCCCCGAGGCCGTCGGCGCGATGGCCTGACGCGCCCGCCGGTTCCCGTCGTCGGTACGACGCCCCCCGCGGGCGCCCCGAGGTGGCTCAGCGGGTGGGCAGCGGGGTGTCGCCCGTGGGCGGGTAGTGCTGCAGGTCCAGGATCGGGCGCAGGTCGCGCCAGATCATCCGCACCATCAGCCACGGCGGGAGCACGCGGGC
Organism: Nocardioides sp.; assembly: GCF_964228225.1. Taxonomy (GTDB): domain Bacteria; phylum Actinomycetota; class Actinomycetes; order Propionibacteriales; family Nocardioidaceae; genus Nocardioides. Next base: position 44,675 of record NZ_CAXQZB010000051.1, on the reverse strand, counting down.
GCCCAGCCAGGTGGTGGGGGCGCGGTGGCCCAGCACGATCCGGGTGCGACGGGTGCCGACGGCGTCGAGCACGCGCACGGCCACCGACTCCGCCGAGGTCTTGAGGTACTTCCCGGCGAACCCCGCGCTGGCCTCGGAACGGGCGATGTTGGTGGCGATGCCGCCGGGGTGCACCAGGTGCACGCGCACGTGGGTGTCGGCGAGCTCGGCCGCGAGCGCCTCGGAGAAGCCGCGCACGGCGAACTTGCTCGCGCAGTAGTCGGCCTGGTTCGGCGCCCCGACGAGGCCGAAGAGGCTCGAGACGTTGACCAGGGCGCCGAGGTCGCCGGTGAGCAGCTGCGGCAGGAACGCCCGGGTGCCGTGCACGACGCCCCACAGGTTGATGTCGAGCACACGCTGCATCTCGGCGTCGGTGAACGCCCAGGTCGGCTTCGCGCACCCCTCGACACCGGCGTTGTTGATGACGACGTCGGCGGGGCCGAGGTCGGTCAGCACCCGCTCAGCGAGGGCGTAGACGGCGTCGCGGTCGGCGACGTCCACCACCTGCGAGAGCACGGTCGTGCCGGCGGGCAGGAGCGCGGCGGTGCCGGCCAGGCCGTCGGCGTCGACGTCGTGGATCGCCAGGGTGGCGCCGCGGCGGGCCGCCTCCACGGCGTAGGCGCGGCCCATGCCCGAGCCGGCGCCGCTGATCACGACCACGCGGCCGGTGAGGTCCTTCATCGGTGTCTCCTGGTGGGTCGCGGTGCTCAGGAGAGCACGTGGTCGGCGGGCTTGAACTTCGCGGCGAGGCGGCGGAAGGTGAAGGAGAAGCCCGGGAACATCGCGATCACGTGACCCGACTTGGACTGGTACCAGGAGTGGCACCCGCCCTTCTTCCACACCGTCTGCTCCATCTCGCGGTGGATCATCGCGGTGTAGTCCTCCTCGGCCTGCGCGGTGACCTCGATGCTGCGACGCCCGGAGGTGCGGACCTTCTCGATCGCGTCCATGACGTACTTCATCTGCGACTCGATCACGAAGATGGCGCTGGTGTGGCCGATGCCGGTGTTGGGGCCGGTGACCACGAACAGGTTCGGGAAGCCGGGCACGGTGGTGCCGAGGTAGGCGCGCGGGAACTCGGCCCACACGTCGGCCAGGGCGCGGTCCTCGCGGCCGACGACGGGGTAGGAGATCACGCCGTCGGTGGCGTCGTAGCCGGTGGACCACACGATGACGTCGAGGTCGAGGTGCTCCCCGCTGGCGGTGACGATGCCGGTGGCGTCGAGGTGGTCGATGCCGTCGGTGCGGTCGTGCAGGGTGGTGTTGGGGGCCGACAGCGCCGGGTACAGCGTGTTGGACAGGATGATCCGCTTGCAGCCGATCGTGTAGTCCGGGGTCAGCTTGGCGCGCAGCTCGGGGTCGGGCACCTGGCGCTCGAGGTGCTTGAGCGCCTTGTCCTGGGCCAGCTTCTTCAGCGCGGCGTCGGAGTACTTGAAGCCGACCACGCGGGTCTCCAGGCTCCAGTAGATCGAGGTGCGCAGGGCCTTGTAGAGGGGCTTGATGCCGAGCAGGCGCTGCTGCCAGGCGGAGAAGTCGCGGTCGGGGCGCGGCATGACCCAGTGGGGGCTGCGCTGGAAGACGTGCAGCTCGCCGACCTGCGGCTGGATGGCGGGGATCACCTGGGCGGCACTGGCGCCGGAGCCGATGATCGCGACCTTCTTGCCGGTGAGGTCGACGGAGTGGTCCCAGTTGTTGGTGTGGAACGTGACGCCGCGGAACTCCTCGCGACCGGGGAAGGGCGGGATGACCGGCGTGCTCAGCGGGCCGGAGGCGTTGATGAGGAACTGGGCGCGGAAGGTGCCGGCCGCCTCGGTCTCGATCCGCCAGGCGCCGTGCTCCTCCTCCCAGCGCACCGCGACGACGTTGGCGCCGGTGACCGTCTTCTCGCGCAGGCCGTGCTTGGCGATGACGTGCTCGGTGTACTCCTGCAGTTCGGCCTGCTCGGCGAACATCTTCGACCAGCGGTAGGGCTCGCCCACCAGGGAGTAGAGCGGGCTCTGCACGTCGACGGCCGCGCCGGGGTAGGAGTTCTGGCACCAGGTGCCGCCCATGAAGTCGCGTCGCTCGAGGATGACGACGTCGTCGACACCGCGCTCGGCCAGCTGCAGGGCGGCGGTCTGGCCACCGAAGCCGCTGCCGATGATCACGACGGTGGCCTCGCGCACGGCGTCGGACTGTGCCGCCTGGTCGGCGGGGGCGGGGGTGGCGGCGGTGCTGCTCACGGCGTCTCCTGGGGTGGTCGGGGGCGGACGGCCCCCGATGTGATGTTCAACGTCCTCAGATTATTCTGAGGACGGGTGATTCCTCAATGGGGGAGGTCGGTGGCCCCGGTCACAGCGGGTCCGGTGGTGGCGGCCGCCCCGGCGAGGAGGAAGCGCACGAGCGGCGGCACGAGCTGGTCGGGCGGCGTCGTGGCGCCGTCGTAGGCCCAGTGCAGGACGACCTGGCTGATCCCGCCCACCAGGGCCTGCAGCAGGATCCGGCGCTGGTCGGCCGGGACCGAGTCGAGCACGCCGCGGTCGTCCACCACGCCCGCCAGCAGCGCCCCGAACTCCTCGGTGCGGCGCAGGTAGTGCGCCTCCACCCGGGCGCTGACGCCGAGGATCTCGAACCACACCACGCGGGCCGTGCGGGGATCGGTGGCCAGGGTGCTGAAGAAGGCGGTGAGTCCCGCCTCGGCCAGGGTCGCGAGCTCCTCGTGCGCGGCCTGCGACGTCGCCGTCACCACCGCGGCCTGCAGCCGGTCCAGGCAGCGGTCGTAGACGGCGAGGAGGAGGTCCTCGGTGCCGGGGAACTCCTCGTAGAAGTAGCGGTCGGCCACCTTGGCCTCCCGGCACAGCTGCCGCACGGTGGCCTTGCGGTAGCCGTCGGTGCCGAAGACCTCCAGGCCGGCGTCGAGCAGCTGGGTGCGCCGTCGCGCGGCGCGGTCGGCGGCGGACTCGCCGCCGTAGGTGCGGCCGGTCGTGGTCATGGGGCCCCCGGGTGCGGCGTCTGGAGTGGGATCGGGAATCGAGCATCCGCAGTTTACCCCTGGCCGGGGCGTGGCCGGCGCGTCGGGACAAACGTCAGGTACCTCACGAGTTGCACCTGCGAGGGCCCGAAACGGACCGTTCGGCGCACCATTCGTCAGGTACCTGACGAATTGTCGGTGGGGCCCGCGGCCCCCGAGCCGGGTCGGGGGGCGCTCCGCGGCGCGGCGACCGAGGGTGGGATCAGGGGCGGGGGCGGGCGGCGGATCCGGGCCACCCGAACTCGGTGTGCACCCCGGGGCTGAAGGCGACGTGGTCGGGGGCGCGGCGGGCGAGCTCGGGGCCGAGGTCGCGCAGGCCCACGGTGGTGAGCACCTCGGCGTCGAGGTCGAGCAGCTCGGCGTCGTGCAGCGGCCACGCCGGGTGCTGGTTGGGCACGTACAGCGTGCGGCGGGCGGCGACGAGCGGAGCCGAGTGCAGGCCCCAGCGGGCGCTGAGGAACTCGTCCAAGGCCGTCGCGGGCCGTCGGTCACCGACCGCCACCACGACCCTGTTGCGGCCCTGGACCCCCGCCTTCGCGCGGCGCAGCACCCCCTCGTAGGTGTGGACCGGACGTCGGGTGGCGAGGTCGGTGGTCACGCCGTGCCGCAGCCGGGCCCACCGGTACGGGACGCCGAACCCGATCCGGGCGCCGAGCACGACGGCGAGGCGGTCGCAGTCCAGGGACAGGAACACCACCCCACGCCGGCCGGTGGCGTCCACGGAGTACAGGCGCACGTTGGTCTCGAGGAACGTGCCGAGCCACGGCACGCCGGGCAGCCGGAAGGGGGCGGCGTCGACCATGCGGAACGGGACGAGCCCGACGTAGGAGGCGCCGTCGTGCACGTCGGGGCGCACGCCCGGCGGCATCAGGTGCGTCAGCCGCTCGGGATCCACCGCCCAGTGCACGTAGGTGAGGTCGCGCCAGTCCTGCTGCATCAGCACCGAGCCGGTCAGGGCCGGCGCGGTGGGGCTCACCGGCTCGGGGGCGGGGAGGTGCGGGGCGGCCTCGGTGCTCATGACTCGACGCTAGGTCGCGGCGGAGCCGTGCCGGACACCCGGAAGGAGTCGGTGCGCGCCGCGGGCCGTCGCGTTCGTCACGTCCCGGGCAGCAGCGGGCGCACGCGGTCGGCCAGCCACCGCTGGATCTCCAGCGCAGTGTCCACGACGGGGTCGGCGGGGTCGGCGCCTCCGAGCACCCGCACCTCCCATCCGCCGTACCAGGCGACGTAGGCGCCCACCACCACGAGCAGCCCCCCGGTGGCGCGGGGCAGCCAGCGTCCGGCGCCGCGCAGCCGGCTCAGCACGGTGCCGGCGGCGAGGGCCACGGCGACCGCCGCGACTCCCACCACCGCCCCCATCCCGAGCGCATAGGCGCCGACGAGCACGAGTCCGTCGGTGACGTCGTCGGTGCGCAGGGTGGTGACCACCAGCGCCAGGAACGGTCCCACCGTGCAGGTCAGCGACGCCAGGGCGTACACGACGCCGTAGCTCAGCGACGCGCTCAGGCCGGTACCTCCGCGGCGGGTGAGGTGGGGCAGCGGCAGGGTGACCGAGCGTCCCGCGGCCATCAGCGCCCCGAGCACGAGCAGCACCAGCCCGACCGCGATCGTCACGTACGGCAGCACGGACTGGGCCGAGGACGCGACGGGCGAGACGATCAGGCCGAAGGCCGCGAACACCAGCACGAAGCCCACCGTCATCGCCGCGGTCGCACCCAGTGCGCGGCCCACCGCGGTGACCGCCCCGGGCCGGACCCGCTCCCCGGTGGCGTCGGGCGGGCTCACGACCAGGCCGAGGTAGGCGGGCAGCAGCGCGAACCCGCAGGGGTTGAGCGCGGCGAGCGCTCCGGCGCTGAGCACCAGCGCGACGGTCGTGGAATCCATGGTCGTCTCGGCCGGCTCAGCCGGCGAGGTCCTCGACGACGCCGACCAGCGCGTCGTCGTCGCCGTACCCGGTGCGCAGCACCTCCTCGCCTGCGGCGTCGTAGACGACGAACGAGGACTGCTCGGTGACCCCGAACGTGCGGTACAGGTCGCCCGCGGAGTCGTCGAGGTGCAGCGGGCCGGGAGCGTCGTCGGCGAAGTCGTCGATCGCCGCACCGGAGTCGAGGGAGCCCACGCCGACGAAGGAGATCCGGTCGCCGTAGCGGGCCGCCAGGTCGCTGATGGTGGGGATCTGGCTGCGGCACACCGAGCACCAGGGTGCCCAGAACCACAGGACCGCGGGCCGGCCGGCGAGTCGGGCACCGTCGAAGGCGGCGCCGTCCACCGTCGTTCCGCTGAACCGGTACGCCGTCGGCACCGGGGTCGGCTCCGGCGCGGCGCTCGGGGCCGGGTCCTGGCCCGTGTCGTCGTTCCTGTCGTCGTTCCTGTCGTCGTTCTTGTCGTCGTTCTTGTCGCCGCCCGTGCCGCCGTCGGCCCGTCCACCGCCACTGTCCGTGCCGGGGGCCGCACCGGGGGCCGCGCCGGGCTCGTTCCCAGCCGGCGCGCCCGGGTCCGTCGCGGAACCGGATCCCCCGGGCGCTGCCTCGGTGTCGGTCCGGTCCCCGTCGGAGCCGCCCGTGGTGGCGCCGGGCGTCCCGGTGCTCGCCGCCGCTGACGGGACGGCGGTCCCCGCGGTCCCCGTCGAGCCGACGGGGTCGGTGCCGCAGGCACCGAGGGCGCCGCACAGCAGGCCGAGGACGACGAGACGGCGCCAGGAGGGGGTACGGGGGAGCGCGAGGATCGACATGAACCCAGTGTGCGGACCCGTCCTCGCGAAACCCGGGCATCGGAATGACGGAACGGTGACGGGGCCTCGTCGGGGCTGGGCCAGGATGTGGCCCATGACACGGTTCGAGGGCAAGCGGGCACTGGTGACGGGCGCGGCGGGCGGCATCGGCCGCTCCACGGCGGAGCTGCTGCGCGAGGAGGGCGCGGCGGTGGTGGGCCTGGACCTGCGCGCGGAGGACGACGTCGTGGCCTGCGACGTGGGCGACGCCGACTCCGTCGCGGCGGCGGTCGAGGAGGCGGTGCGGCGGCTCGGCGGCCTCGACGTCGTGGTGAACGTGGCCGGCATCGATCGGTTCCGCCGCTTCGAGGACCTCGACCTCGACACCTGGCACCAGCACCTCGCGGTGAACCTCACCGGCCCGATGCTGCTGAGCCGGGCGGCGCTGCCGCACCTGCGGGAGAGCCGGGGGAACATCGTCACGGTGGCCTCGATCGCGGGTCTGCGGGCCCAGCCCTACCAGGCGGCGTACTGCGCCTCCAAGGCCGGCGTCGTGATGCTCATGAAGTCCCTCGCCCTCGAGCTCGCCGCCGACGGGATCCGGGTCAACACCGTGTGCCCGGGCGGGGTGCAGACCGACCTGCCCACCGCGGCCGCGGCCGAGCACCCCGACACCGACCTGGACTGGGGCCTGCTGATGGAGACCGCGGGCGCCCGGTACGGGTTCATGCCCCCGCGCGACATCGCCGACGCCATCGCCTACCTCGCCTCCGACGCCGCGGCGTCGGTCACGGGTGCGGTGCTCTCGGTCGATCGCGGCACCGCCTGCTGAGCGCGGGGGTCGTCGTACCAACCGTCCCTGCTGTTTCCGGGCGGGAAGACAGCAGCAACGGTTGATACGACGACCACCCCGGGAGGCGCGGGACGCCCGGCGCCGTCACGGTCGGGACGGGCGTTCGCGCGCGGGTGTGGACCGGGCCGCTCCGGGGCATCGATCCGACACCCCGCGCCGTCCGGCGCGTGCCTACTCGGAGGAACCTGGATGAAGCATCGATCCACCCGTCGCATCGCCGCCGTCATCAGCGCTCTGGTGCTGAGCGGCCTGAGCCCGTTGCTCACGGCGGACCCCGCAGCCGCCGACGGCGCGGATCGCTACGGCAAGCCGTGCGATCCGAACAAGTACAAGGAGCGGTACGAGATCACGAGTCTCACGGTCGAGCCCGTGATCACCTACCAGGCGTCCTACGTCATGGGGAGCTACGAGCGCTGGGGGAGCGCTCGCAAGGTCGTGATGGACCGCAAGGTGTCGGTCGAGGCCGGCTACCGCGGCAGCGCGTCGGCCTCGGTGGAGGTCAGCCTGCCCGCGAAGCTGCTCGGCGCGGTGAACGCTGCGACCTCCTTGGAGTTCGAGGCGAAGGGGTCGGTCACCCTCTCGAAGACGGTGACGACGCGCGAACGGCGGGAGTTCCGCAATCCCGACGAGCGCAACCGCAAGGTGATCTTCTACCAGGGGCTGACCCGGGCCAAGGGCACGGTGACCCGCAAGAAGTGCGCCCAGCACTATCTCCCCGGCCAGTCCTACGGGCCCTACGAGGTGCACCTCTACGACGGGCGGTACGAGACCTGGACCGACAACGTCGGTCTCTCGCACCTCATCTGCGGCTACGGAGCGCCCGGGGCGTTGGCCAAGCTGGTGCGTGCCCGCTACTGCGACCTGTGACGAACGACAGGGCCCCGCGACGTCGTCCGCCGCGGGGCCCTGTGCCGTTGCAGGGGGTGAGGCGTGGCGCTAGCCCCTGCCGCTGGAGGAGCGGGCCCGGCGCGAGACAGAGTCGATCGCCACGGCCAGCAGCAGCACGCCGCCGGTGATCATGAAGCGCACGGACGACTCCACGCTGAGCAGGTTGAGTCCGGTGCTGATCGACTGCAGCACCAGCATGCCGAGCAACGCGGCGTAGGCCGAACCCCGTCCTCCGAACAGGCTGGTGCCCCCGATCACCGCGGCGGCGATCGCGGTGAGGTTGGTGTCGGTGGTGCCCGAGGACTGCGACACCGAGGTCAGCTGCCCCGCGACCATGAGACCGCCGATCGCGGCGAAGGTCGAGCACAGGGTGAACACGGACAGGTAGACGAACCTGACGTTGATGCCGGCCCGTCGCGCGGCCTCCTCGTTGCCGCCGACGGCGAACACGTGCCGGCCCCACGAGGTGCGGCGCAGGGCGAGGTCGAGGAGCGCGGTGGTGATGACGAACGAGGCGAAGAGGTAGCCGACACCTCGTCCGATGCCGAGGTAGTAGCAGGCGTACCCGAGGCCGGCGAGCATCAGGACCGCGCGCACCAGCACCCCCGCGAGCGGAGGCGGGGTGAGCCCGGCGGCCCGACGGCGCCGGATGGTGAGCACGCGGCTCCCGACGTAGAGGGCCACCGCCAGACCGACCAGGGCGTAGGCCTGGGTGTCGGTGAGGAACTTGTCGCGCGCGAAGGTGCGCAGCCCGGAGTCCTGCGGCAGGTTGATGGTGCCCTGGTCGCCGAGGGTGTAGAGCAGGGCGCCCTGGAACGCGAGGAGGCCGGCGAGCGAGAAGACGAACGACGGCACGCCGACGAACTGGTGCAGGGAGGCGTAGATCAGGCCGATCACGGCCCCGGCACCGATGGCCGCGGCCATGGCGACCACGAGCGACTGGCCGTGGTCGACCAGGAGCACCGCGAGGATCGCGGAGGTGAACCCGGACACCGAGCCGACCGAGAGGTCGATCTCGCCCAGGAGCAGCACCAGCACGATGCCGAGGGAGATGAACCCGATCGGGGCGGCGAACTGGGTGAGCGAGACCAGGCTGCGCGAGGAGAGGAACACGGGCTCCTGGCTGTAGAACACCGCGCAGATCACGATCAGGCCGACGACGACGGGCACCACGCCGAGCTCGCCGCTGCGCAACCGGGTCACGGTCGTGGCGACCGAGCGCCGCAGCGCCTGGAGGAGCAGGGCGAGGATCGTGCGCACGGCGGTGCGGTCACGCTCGAGCACCAGCCGGCGCAGTGCCTGCAGCAGGGGGGCGGTGATGCTCTCGGACCGGATCAGTCGCTCATCGGCGGCGTCGGCCGCGAACGGGGTGGTGGTCAGGGTGGTCTTGGACACGGTCAGGATCCCTCGGACGCGGACGAGCGGGCGGACCGGGCGGCCACGACGTTGTCGCTGGCACCGGTGATGGCGGCGACCAGCTGCTCGGTGCTGGTCTCGGCGGTGCGGAACTCCGCGGCGTTGCGCCCCAGGCGCAGCACCACGATGCGGTCGGCCACCGCCTGGACGTCGGCCATGTTGTGGCTGATGAGGATGACCCCGAGCCCGTTGTCGCGCAGCCGCTCCACGAGGTTGAGGACCTCCGCGGTCTGGGCGACGCCGAGCGCTGCGGTGGGCTCGTCGAGCATGACGACCTTGGGATCGCCCACCAGCGAGCGGGCGATCGCGACCGTCTGGCGCTGGCCCCCCGAGAGGGAGGCGATCGGGATGCGGACCGAGGGGATCTTGGCCGAGAGCGAGCGCAGCAGCCGCCACGCCTCCTGCTCCATGCCGACCTCGTCGATCAGCCCCCGGCGTCGCCGCTCCTGCCCGAGGAACAGGTTGGCGACGACGTCGAGGTTGTCGCACAGGGCCAGGTCCTGGAAGACCGTGGCGATACCGAGACCCTGGGCGGCGGAGGGGCCGGGCACGGTGGTGGCCCTCCCCTCCAGCGCGATCGTGCCCTCGTCGGGCTGGTAGACGCCGGAGATGACCTTGATGAGGGTCGACTTCCCGGCGCCGTTGTCGCCGACGAGTGCGACCACCTCGCCCGCGTGCACCGACAAGGAGACGTCGGTGAGGGCCTGCACAGCGCCGAACCGCTTGGTGATGCCCCTCAGGGAGAGCACCGGCGTGGTGGCCGGGGCCGCGCCCTTCGCGAGCGAGGTGGTCGTGGTCATCAGGAGATCCCCGCCGCCTCGCAGGCCGCGGCGAAGTCGGCCGTGCAGATGTCGTCGACGCTGTAGAAGCCGTCGGCGATGACGCTGTCGGCGATGTTGTCGACCGTGACGACGACCGGGTCGAAGATGTAGGACTTCAGGCCCTCGTACTCGGTCTGGGTGACGCCGGTCTCGGTGGTGGCCGGCACGTCCTCACCCTTCACCAGGGCGACCGCGACCTCGGCGGCGGTCTCGGCCTCGAGCTTGATCGACTTGTAGATCGTCATCGCCTGCTCGCCGCTGATGATCCGCTGCAGGGCGGCGATCTCGGCGTCCTGGCCGGTGATGGGGGGCAGGGCGTCCGCGGACACGCCGGCGCCGGTCAGCGCGGCGACGACGCCGCCGGCCTGGCCGTCGTTGGCGGCGTAGACGCCGTCGATGTCAGCGGGGTCGATCTTGCTCAGCTGGTCGCTGGTCCACTTCTGGGCGTTCTCGGGGCTCCAGTCGGGGTTGTCGTACTCCTCCAGGATCGTCACACCGGAGGCGTCCAGCACGGAGTGGGCGCCCGCCTTGAACTGCCCGGCGTTCGGGTCGTCGGGAGAGCCGTTGAGCATCAGGATGTTGCCGGTGTCGCCGAGGTCGTCGACCAGCGCCTGGGCCTGCAGCTTGCCGACCGTCTCGTTGTCGAAGGACATGTAGTAGTCGGCGTTGGTGATGAGGCGGTCGTAGGCGATGACGGGCACGCCCTCGGCGCGGGCGTCGTCGACCATCGTGGTGGCGCCGGGACCGTTGACGGGGTCGAGCACGAGCACGTCGGCGCCGGCGTTCAGCGCCGTGGCGACCTGCTCGGTCTGCTTCGCGGCGTCCTGGTCGGCGTTGTAGTAGTCGACGGTGCAGTCGGAGCACAGCTCGGCGACCTTGGCCTCGAACAGCGGCTTGTCGAAGGTCTCGTAGCGGGTGGTCTTCGACTCCGGGAGCAGCAGGGCGATGGTGGTGCCCCCGCCGGAGGCGCTGTCGCCGCCGGAGTCGGTGTCGTTGGCGCCGCACGCGGACAGGCCGACGGCACCCAGGGCGAGCACGGCGCCAGCCACGGCGGCGCGGTGGAACTTGGTGGTCACTTGATCTCCTCGGGGGTGGCGCTCCGGACTCCCTGCCCGGCGCAAGGTCGAGTGTCGGCCGTCACACGCTTGTCGTCAAGAGTCGAACATAAAAACGTGATCCGGCCGTGATCTATGGGCTTTACCTTCGAGAAATGAACGCTATTGACCGGAAGGCGTGACGCGGGGCACAGTTCGTCCGTGCCCTCGACGACGTCCGCCCCCGGTGCCGCCTCTGGCACGTCCGGGTCGCCGGCGGCGTTGCGCTCGGCCAACCAGGCGCGGGTCGTCGGGCTGCTGCGCGAGGGCGCGGCCACCTGGAGCCAGGCCGACCTGGCGCGCGCCGCGGGGCTCGCCCCGGCCACCGTCTCCACGATCGTGCGCGATCTCGCCGAGCACGGTCTGGTCGACGTCGAGCCCGGCCGCGGCCGTCGGGGTGCGGTCGTGCGGCTCGCGCCCGCCGCGGGCGCGGTGCTCGGCATCGACGTCGGCCACCGGCACGTGTCGGTCGCCGTCGGCGACCTGCGCGGGGAGGTGGTGCGCGAGCTGCGCCGCCCCATCGTCGGCGGTGAGGACCACCGACAGGTGCTGGCGCTGGTGCGCGCGATGACGACCGAGCTCGAGGCCGACGCCCCCGGAGCCCCGCCGCTGCGGGCGGCCGCCCTCGGCCTCCCGGCCCCCGTGGCCCACGACGTCGTCGACTCCGACGTGATCTTCCCGGGCTGGCACGGCGTCGACGCCCGGGCCGCCGCCGAGGCCGCGCTCGACGTGCCGGTCGTGGTGGAGAACGACGCCAACCTCGGCGCGCTCGCGGAGCACCTCCAGGGTGCCGCGCAGGGCACCGGGTCCTCGGTCTTCATCAAGACCTCGTCGGGGGTCGGGGCCGGCATCGTCATCGGCGGCGAGGTGTTCCACGGCGCGGGGGGCACCGCCGGTGAGATCGGGCACCTCACCCTCGACGAGCAGGGTCCGGTCTGCCGCTGCGGGAAGCGCGGGTGCCTGGAGGCCCTCACCTCGGTGCTCTTCGTGCAGCAGCAGGTGGCCGGCCAGATCCCCGAGGCGCCCGCCGCGGCCGACGTCGACGAGGTCGTGGCCGCCGCCCGCGAGGGCAACGTCGCGGCACGCCGCGCGCTGGAGGAGGCCGGGATGCAGCTGGGCCGCGGGATGGCGAGCCTGGTGAACCTGCTCAACCCCGAGCTCATCTCGGTCGGCGGCGACATGGCGCGCGCGGGCGAGCTGCTGCTGGAGCCGGCCCGCCTCGGCCTGCGCCGCTACGCCCTCGACTCCGTGGCCGCGACCCCGGTGGTCGCCGGTCGACTCGGCTCGCGCGCCAGTGTCATGGGCGCGGTGCTGCTCGCCGCCCGCGGCACGGAGGTGGGTTTGCCGTGACCGCGACCCTGCTCCCCGGTGCCGGCACGAGCGCCGTCGGCATCGACGTCGGGGGCACCAAGATCGCCGCCGGGGTGGTGGGCGCCGACGGCGTCATCCGCCACCGGCTGCGCACCGAGACCCCCGGCGACGCCGCCGCCACGGCCCGCGCCCTGCTCGACGTCGTGCGGTCCCTCGCCGCGCGGGAGGACATCGGCGCGGTGGGGATCGGTGTGCCCGGCTTCGTCGACCGGGTCGCCGGCGAGGTGCTGGTCGCCCCCAACCTGGCCTGGCCCCACGAGGACGTCGCCGCGCTGCTGCACGCCGAGACCGGCCTCGCGGCGGTGCTCGAGAACGACGCCACCGCCGCCGCGTGGGGGGAGTACCGCTTCGGGGCCGCCCGCGGGGGAGGCGAGGTGCTGATGATCACCGTCGGCACCGGGATCGGCGGTGGCCTGGTCGTCGACGGCGTCCCCTACCGCGGTGCGCGCGGCATGGCCGGCGAGATCGGGCACCTGCGGGTCGTCCCCGACGGCCTGCCGTGCGGCTGCGGCTCGCGCGGCTGCTGGGAGGTGTACGCCTCCGGCTCCGCGCTCGCCCGCCGCGCGCGCGAGGAGGGCCTCGTCGGAGCCGGCGATCCGCACCCGGGTCGCACGGTCGGGGCGGCGGTCGCGGCCGGCGACGCACTCGCGCTCGCGCTCGTCGCCGAGCTCGGCGACTGGCTCGGCCAGGGGCTGGCGTCGCTGGTGAACGTGCTCGACCCCGGCCTGGTGCTCGTGGGCGGTGGGGTGGCCGACGTCGGCGACGTGCTGCTGGACCCGCTGCGCTCGTCGCTGTCCGCCCACCTCTCCGGCGGCGCCCGCGCCGCCCCCGCGGTGGTGCGCGCGGAGCTGGGCAACGACGCCGGGCTGGTCGGCGTCGCCGACCTCGCCCGTCGGTAGCCGCCGCGGCGCGGGGCGCCGCCGGTGCCGTGCGCCTCAGGGTTCCGGCTCAGAGGTGCCGGCTCACGGGTGCGGGCTCAGGGGTGCGGGAGCACGTCGCGCACGAGCAGCAGCAGCACCTCGCGCAGCAGCCGGTGCGCCTGCGGGCGGTCGAGGTGTCCGTCGCGGGCCCACTCGCGCACCGTGGCCTTGGCCAGCCCGCCGTAGCAGCGCACCTGCGTGCGGGCCAGGTCGTCGTCGGCGTCCAGTCCCATCAGTTGCAGCACCCGACGCGCGGCGAGGTCGTCGGCCTCGGCGAGGATCCCGGCCACCTCGGGGTCGTCGCCCAGGCCCTCGGAGCCCACCACGGTGAGGTAGGAGGCCACCTGGGGCTCGACCGAGTCGAGGAACCACCGCACGGCGACCTCCACCCGCTCCTCCACCGGACCGGTGATGGTCGTGGGCAGCTCGGCCAGGACCGGCAGCAGCACGGCGCGGCGCACGACCTCGAGGTAGAGCCCGCGCTTGTCGCGGAAGTAGTGGTTGAGCAGCCCGCGGGCCACGCCCGCCTCGCGGGCGATCGCGGTGGTCGAGACCTCGGCGTAGGGCTGGCGCGCGAAGAGTCGGGCGGCGGCGTCGAGCAGCAGGTCGCGCCGTTCGTCGGGCGGCAGCCGTCGGGCCCGGTCGGACCCGCGGGCAGGGTCGAGGGCCGTGCTCACGGGTCGAGTCTGGCACGCCGTCGTCCGGGCGCACCTGACCCGTCGGCACTGTTGGCAGACTGCCAACAATGCTCTACGGTCGGCCCACACCCCCACCGTGCCGTTGCCCTCGACGAGGAGGCGCCATGAGCTCCACCAGCACCCCGCCGGTCCCGTCCCGGCCCGCCCGCGACGTCCCCGTGCCCGCCGGGTTCGACATCACCCCGCACCTCTCCGGCCTCGGCGCCTACATCGCCGGGCAGGCCAACGTGATCCTGCAGCTCAGCTGGCCCGGGGTCGGCTACGGCGTGATGAACAGCCGCGTGCACGACGGGTCGGCGATGGCGCACCCGATCAAGCGGGCCCGCACGACCTTCACCTACCTCGCCGTCGCGATGCTCGGCACCGAGGAGGAGCGCACCGCCTACCGTCGCGCGGTGAACGGCCAGCACGCCCAGGTGGTCTCCACGCCCGAGGAGCCGGTGCAGTACCGCGCGATGGACCCGTGGCTGCAGACGTGGGTGGCCGCCTGCCTCTACTACGGCACGGTCGACATCGTCGAGGCGCTGCACGGACCGCTGCCCGAGGCGGAGGCCGACGCGCTCTACGCCTACTGCGCCCGGTTCGGCACGACGCTGCAGATGCCGGCCGAGGCCTGGCCGACCGACCGTGCGGCCTTCGCGCGGTACTGGGAGGAGGGGCTCGCCGAGGTGAGCATCGACGAGCCCGTGCGCGCGATGCTGATGGACCTCACGATGCTGCGCAACCTGCCCCGCGCCCTGCGAGGCACCGCGCGGTTCCACCTGTTCATGACCACCGGGTTCCTGCCGCCGGTCTTCCGCGAGCACATGCGGCTGGACTGGACGCCCGCCGACCAGCGTCGCTTCGAGCGCACGCTGCGTCGCCTCGGCGCCGTCGAACGCCGGCTGCCGACCCGGCTGCGCCTCTTCCCGTTCAACGCCCTGCTGTGGGACCTGCGCCGGCGGCTGCGCCGCGGACTGCCGCTGGTGTGACCGGCATCACGTCGATTACGTAACCCAGGTCACATCGTGTCGTTGGTGCAGGTCAGTCAGCGACGTCACCCGAAGGGAGAGGGGGTCCCCATGGCCCTGAGCCTGCCCGCGCCCGTGCGGCGTCCCCTCGAGCCGGTCGGGCGGCTGTTCGCCTTCGCCCTGGAGGTGCTCTCCGCGCTGTTCCGGCGCCCGTTCCAGTGGCGCGAGCTGAGCGACCAGGCCTGGTTCGTCACCCGCGTCTCGCTGCTGCCGACGATGGCGATCACCGTGCCCTTCGGCGCGGTGCTGTCGCTGCAGATCGGGTCGCTGTTCAACCAGCTGGGGGCGACGTCGTTCACCGGTGCGGCCGCCGTCACCGGCATCGTGCAGCAGGCCGCCCCGGTCGCGACGGTCGTCGTCGTCGCGGGCGCGGCCGGCACGGCCGTGGCCGCCGACCTCGGCTCACGCAAGATCCGCGAAGAGCTCGACGCCCTGGAGGTGCTCGGCATCTCCCCGATCCAGCGGCTGGTCGTGCCGCGGGTGCTGGCCATGGCGATCGTCGCGGTGCTCCTCAACGCCGTCGCCACCGCCGTCGGCACCGGCGGCGCCTACGCCTTCAACGTGCTGGTGCAGGGCGGGTCGCCCGGCGCGTACGTGCACGCCTTCACCGCCCTGGCGCAGCTGCCCGACCTGTGGGTGGGGGAGATCAAGGCGTTCGTGTTCGGGATCGTCGCCGGGATCGTCGCGGCCTACCAGGGCCTGCACGCCAAGGGGGGCCCGCAGGGCGTCGGTGACGGCGTCAACACCTCGGTGGTGGTGTCCTTCGTGCTGCTGTTCATCGTCAACACCGTCATCACCGCCGTGTACTTCCAGATCGTCCCGCCGAAGGGGCTGTGAGCACGATGACCGCGACCCCGCTCAAGCCCCTCGGCCCCGGTCGACGCCCCTCCCCCCGCCCGTTCGCCGCCGCCTACCGCGGGCTCGCCGAGCTCGGCGACCAGGTGTCGTTCTTCGGCCGCAGCCTGGCCGGCACCCCCCGCGCCTTCACGCGCTACCGCCGCGAGACCCTACGCCTGCTCGCCGAGGTCAGCCTGGGCCGCGGGGCGCTGGTGCTGGTCGCCGGCACCCTGGGCATCATCGTCTTCGAGGTGCTCGCGGTCGGCAGCGTGGTGGGCCTGGTCGGCTACCAGGGGCTGCGGCAGGTCGGCATCGAGCCCTACGTCGGCTTCCTCTCGGCCTACTTCAACACCCGCGAGGTCGCCCCGCTGGTGGCGGCCAACGCCCTGGTGGCCACGGTCGGGGCCGGCTTCACGGCGCAGCTGGGCGCGATGCGCATCAGCGAGGAGATCGACGCCGTCGAGGTGATGGCGATCCCCTCCATCCCGTTCCTGGTCAGCACCCGCATCGCCGCGGCGTTCATCGCCGTCATGCCGCTCTACCTGGTGGGCCTGATCGGCACCTACGTCGCCACCGAGGCGGTGTCGGTGCACTACTACGGCCTCACCGGCGGCACCTACGACCACTACTTCACGCTCTTCCTGCCGCCGGTGGACGTCGCCTACTCCTTCGGCAAGGTGCTGGTCTTCGCGGTGATCCTCACGCTGGTGTGCTGCTACTACGGCTTCAACGCCTCCGGCGGGCCGGCAGGCGTCGGCGTCGCCGTGGGGCGCGCCGTGCGGATGGCCACCGTGCTGATCGTGGTCTCCGACTTCTTCCTCAGCCTCGCCCTGTGGGGCTCCACCACGACGGTGAGGATCGCCGGATGACCCCGCGGCCGCCCACGACGGGCCGGGGCGCGCACCGCCGGCCGCTGCTCGGTCTGGGCTACCTCGCGCTGGTGCTGAGCCTGATGGCCACCAGCATCGGGATCTACCGCAAGGACCTGCCGTGGCAGCGGCGGGTGGAGGTGACCCTGCGCACCAGTCAGGTGGGCCTGGGCCTGCGGCCCCAGGCCGACGTCGAGTTCCAGGGGGTGCGGGTCGGCGAGGTCGACACCGTCACCACCGACGGCACCGTGGCCACCGTGACCCTCGCCCTCGACCCCGACCGGGTCGGGCAGATCCCCGCCGCCGTGGACGCGATGGTCGTGCCCAAGACGCTGTTCGGCGACAAGTTCGTGGACCTGCGTGCCCCCGCCGGCGCCCTCGGCGGTCCGCCGCTGCGCGCCGGCGCCCGGATCGCCCAGACCGCCACCGCCACCGAGCTCGGCGAGATCTTCGACAAGCTCGTGCCGCTGCTGCGCGGCCTGCAGCCCCAACGCCTGGCCTCGGTGCTCTCCTCCCTCGCCGACGTGCTCGACGGGCGCGGCGCCGACATCGCCCGCACCCTGCGCAGCACCGAGCAGGTGCTCGCCGCGCTCGAGCCCTCCTACGACGACCTCGGCGCCGACCTCGACCTGCTGGCCGGCGTCGCCGACACCTACGCCACCGCCGCCCCCGACCTGGTCTCGATCCTCGACGACGGCGCCGCCATCGCCCGGGAGGACCTCGTGCCGCGCGAGGAGGACCTCGCGGCCCTGCTGGACTCGGTGACCGGCAGCAGCGAGCTCACCACCGCGGTCCTGGCCACCAACGCCGCCGACCTCGTGCGGCTCTCGGGGCGCTCGGAGCCCGTGCTGGCCCTGCTCGCCCGCTACGCCGAGGAGGTGCCGTGCGTCCTGCGGGCGCTGGAGGCCGGCAACAAGCTGGCCAACCTCGCCGCCGGGGTGCGCGGTCCGTACATCGCCCTGACGATCGACATGGTCACCGACAACCCCGGCTACACCCTCGAGGACCTGCCCTCCGACCCCCGCTCCGAGGCCCACGTCGACCGGTTGCCCGCCGTCGTGCCGCGCTGGGGCCCGCACTGCCCCGTGCTGCCCCAGCGGGTCACCTCGCTCGGCCCGACACCACCGCCGTACTCCCAGCAGCCCTACGGCCAGGCGCTGCGCGCCGACCCGCCCCCGACGTCCGACCCCGCCAGCCCGATCGCCCCGGCGACGCCGTCCGCGCGCGCCGGCGGCACGGCCTCCCCGCGCGAGCTGCTGGCCGACGCCCTCGCTGCGGCGGCGCTGGACGTGCCGATCGCCGACCTGCCGCCCTACGCCGGACTGCTCGTGATGCCCCTGACCCAGGGGGAGGTGACGCTGCGATGACTCGCCCCGAGCCCGGTGCGGACGCGGCGCCGGCGTTCCGCGAGCCCGCCACCCTCGCCCGACGGCCCCGGATCCCGACCTCGGCCTACAAGATGGCGGTCTTCGCCGCCGTCACCGTCGTGCTGCTCGGGGTGCTGGCGACCCTGATCGGCAACATCAGCCTCGCCGACACCCGCACCTTCTACGCCCGCTTCACCGACGCCACCGGCGTGCTCGCCGGCGACCGCGTGCGGCTGTCCGGGGTGGAGGTCGGCCAGGTCGCGGAGGTGTCGCTGGTGCCCGGCGAGGACGGCACCCAGGACGCCCTGGTCGCCTTCGAGGTGCGCGAGGGCGTGCCGATCTACACCGACGTCGCCCTGGAGCTGCGCTACGAGAACATCGTCGGCCAGCGCTACCTCGCCGTCGTCTCCCCGCCCACGGGTGAGCCCGCACCCGCCGGCACCACCTTCGGGCTGGACCGCACCACCCCGGCCCTCAACCTCACCGAGGTGTTCAACGGCTTCCAGCCGCTGCTGCGCGCGCTGGAGCCCGAGCAGACCAACGCCCTGGCCTACGAGGTCGTACGCGCCTTCCAGGGCGAGGCGGGTGCGGCCACCCGGCTGCTCTCCGACACCGCCTCGCTCACCGCCACCCTCGCCGACAAGGACGCCGTCATCGGGCGGGTGGTGGGCAACCTCAACGACGTCCTGGGCAGCCTCGACACCCGCGACAGCGAGCTCACCGCCCTCATCGTGCGCTTCCGCGACCTCATGGTCGGCCTGTCCTCCGACCGCGACACGATCTCGGTGGCGCTGCCGCAGCTCGAGCGGCTGCTCGGTGCGGGGAGCGGCTTCGTGCGTGACATCCGCCCCGGCCTCGCCGACACCGCACGGGCGCTGGCCCGGGTGGCACGCCAGCTGCGCGTGGACCGCGCCGACCTGGCCGACTCCCTCGCCGAGATCCCGCCGAAGCTGCGCTTCATGACCCGGGCGGGCTCCTACGGCTCCTGGTTCAACTTCTACGTCTGCGGTGCGGAGGTCCGCGTGAAGCTGCTCGGCGACACCCTCTACCTCGGCACGCCCAGCCTGGCGGGCAACGAGCGCGACACCGTGTGCGCCGGACCGCCGGTGGTGCGGCCCGACAGCTCCGAGGAGCTCGGCACGACCGACCCCGCCTCGTCGGGGAGCGGCTCGTGAGCCCCCGCGCCCGCCGCTCGTGGACCGAGCGCGACCCCGTGCCGATCGCGATCGTCGGCGTGCTGGCGATCACGCTGCTGCTCACCGTCGCGATGGCCTGGCAGCGCCTCCCGTTCGTCGACCGCACCCTCACCTACCGCGCCGAGTTCACCGACGCCGCCGGCCTCGTGCCGGGTGAGGAGGTGCGGGTCGCCGGGGTCAAGGTCGGCACCGTCCGCGACCTGCGCCTGGACGGCGCCCGGGTGGTGGTGGAGTTCACCGTGGCCCACGACGTGCCGCTCGGTGCCCGCACCGAGGCCGGCATCGAGGTCAAGACCCTGCTGGGCCAGCACTTCCTCAGCGTGCGGCCGGCCGGCGACGGCACCCTGGCCGAGGGCTCCCTCATCCCGCTCGCGCGCACCCGTACGCCGGTGAACATCGTGCCCGCCTTCAACGACCTCGCCGACGCCACCGCCCGCACCGACACCGACGCCGTGGCCGCGGCCTTCGACTCCCTCAGCGCCACCCTGCGCCGCACCGCCCCGGAGCTCGACGGCGCCCTCACCGGCCTGGGGCGGCTGTCGTCGTCGATCACCCGCCGCGACACCGAGATCCGCTCGCTGTTCGACCGCGCCGAGCGCGTGGTCGGCACCGTGGCCGCCCGCGACGAGGACCTCGCCGACCTGCTGACGGCCTCCGAGGAGGTGCTGACGGTGCTCGACGACCGCCGCGACGTCGTGCGCGGGATCATCGGCCGCACCCGCGCGCTCGCCGCGCGGCTGAGGGGGCTGGTGGACGACAACGAGGCCGTGCTCGGGCCGGCCCTGCGCGACCTCGACACCGTGCTCTCGGTGCTGCGGGCCCACGAGCAGGACCTGGAGCAGATGCTGACCTACGCCGCGCCCTACGCCCGCGAGTTCACCAACGTCGGCGGCACGGGGGAGTGGTTCGACTCCACCCTCAAGGCGCCGCGCGGCTTCGCGATCTGCACCACCGGTGACTCCACGGCCCCCGACGGCGGCCTGCTCGACCCGTTGTTGAGCGCGCTCAACCAGGGGGTCACCGGCAGCGCCGAGCCGTGCCTGCCGCTCGGGCCGGCCTTGGCCTCGGCGCTGGACCGGACCGTCCCCGGCGGGCCGGGAGGGGGTGCCCGATGAGGCGCGTGCTGCTCCTGGGCGGAGCTGCCCTCCTGGTGCTCGTCGGGCTGGTCGTCGTGCGACCCTCCCTGGCGCCCGAGCAGCGCCGGCTCACGGTGATGTTCCCGAGCACCACCAGCCTCTACGAGGGCGCCCAGGTCAAGGTCCTGGGCGTGCGGGTGGGCACGGTGGAGGACATCGCCGTGGAGGGCACGGCCGTGCGGGTGACGATGGTCTACGACCCCGCGGTCACCCTGCCGGCCGACGTGCACGCCGTCGTGGTGCCCCCCTCGGTGGTGGGCGACCGCTTCATCCAGCTCGCACCGCCCTACACCGGGGGAGCCGAGCTCGCCGACGGCGCCACGCTCGGGCTCGACCGCTCCGGGGTGCCGCTGGAGCTCGAGGACACCTACCGCGCCCTCGACCAGGTGGCGACCTCGCTGGGTCCGCAGGGCGCCAACCGAGACGGCGCCCTCTCACGACTGGTGCGCGCCGGGGCCGAGAACCTGCGCGGGCGCGGTCGGCTCGTCAACGCCGCCGTGCGCAGCTTCGCCGACGCCGTCGCCACCCTCGCCGGCAGCAGCGACGACGTCCAGGGCACCACCTCCGAGCTCGCCCGCCTCAACGCCGCGCTCGCCGGCGACGACGCCGTGCTGCGGCGCACCGTCGCCCTGCTGGTGGCGGTCGGCAGCACCCTGGCCCGCCAGGGTGACGCGCTCAGCGCGGCCGTGACCACGCTCGACGACGCCCTCGACCGGGTGGCCCGGTTCGCCCACGCCAACCGCGAGGCGCTGCGCGGCGGGATCGACGACCTCACCAGCATCACCGGCGTGCTGCGCCGCCACACCCGCGAGCTGGAGGAGATCACCGACCTCGCCCCCGTGGGCCTGGTCAACCTGATGGGCACCTACACGCCCCGCAACTGGGATCCCACCGACCGCGCCGGCACCAGCGTGGAGGGCCGTACCGGGTCCCAGAACCTCCACGCGGTGTTCCTGCAGGACCTCGACATCCAGCTCTCCGCGACGTTCGGCGCGCTGTGCGACGTCCTTCCCGCCGCCTCGGCGGCGCAGCTGGCGCCGTTCTGCGCGGCGCTGCGGGCGGCGGGCGGCGACCTCGGCCGGGTGCTGCTGGAGGCCTACCACTCCCAGGGCGGCGTCCCGGGCGGCGGTGCGCCCCTCGCGCCGAGCCCGCGCGAGCTGGACCGGATCACCGGAGGTGCCCGATGACCGGGGGGCGTCGGGCACCTGCGGGCCCCCTGCGCCGGGGGCTGGTGCCGCTGCTGGCCGGGATCCTGCTCGCCGGCTGCTCCTACGAGGGGGCGTCCTCGCTGCCGCTGCCCGGTGGGGTCGGCACCGACGGCTACCGCGTGAGCATGGTCTTCGACGACGTCACCAACCTGGTGCCGGCCGAGACCTGCCGCGCCAACGACGTCGTGATCGGCAGCGTGGAGTCCATCGAGCTCGACGACCGGCTGCGCGCCGTCGTCGTGTGCCGCATCGACGACGACGTCCGGCTGGCCGGCAACGCCGTCGCCACCCTGCGCGAGACGAGCCTGCTCGGCGAGCGGTTCGTCGCACTCGACCCGCCCGCGGGCACCGACCCGGTGGGCACCCTCGCGCCGGGCACGGTGCTGCCGGCGGCCACCGCGAGCGTCGTCCCCGACGTCGAGGTGGTCCTCGGGGCGCTCTCACAGGTCCTCAACGGCGGCGGCCTCGACGCGCTGACCACGATCAGCCGCGAGCTCACCACCGCCCTGTCCGGCTCCGACCTCGGCGCGACCACGCGGCGGGTGGGCCGCTTCGTCGACCTGCTCGACGACCGCCGGGACGACCTCGTGGCCGGTCTCGAGGCGCTCGACCGGCTCTCCGGCACCCTCGCCGACCAGCGCGAGGTGATCGGTGCGGCGCTCGAGGCGGTGCCCGGCGGGCTGGCCGTGCTGGAACGGCAGCGACCGCGCCTGATCCGTGCGCTCGGCGCGCTGCAACGGCTCTCGCGCACCGCGGTGCCGCTGATCCGCGACACCCGCCGCGCGACCCGGGCCGACCTCGAGCACCTCGCCCCGATCCTGGACGGCCTCGCCGACTCCGGCGACCTGCTCGCCCGCGCCGTCGAGGGGGTCGTGACCTTCCCCTTCCCGAGCTACACCAAGTACGTCACCCAGGGCGACTACGCCGGCATGTACGGCACGATCAGCTTCGACCTCGACGCCTTCAACAAGGTCCTGGCCCAGCACGACCCCCGCGCAGGCACCACCGCCGGCGGCCCCGACGCCCCGACCGTCCCCGGGCTCCCGGGTCTGTCAGGCCTGCCGGAGCTGTCCGACCTGCCGCTGGAGGACCTGCTCGACGCGCTGCCGGGGGTGGTGGACGACGCCCTGGCCGGCGCGGGCGGGGAGGGCCTGCTGGGCTCCCTCACCTCCCCGCGCACCACCGAGGTCGGCGTGCGTCGCAGCACCGTCGCGCCCCGGACCCTGGCCGACCTGCTCACGGGCGGTGCCCGATGACCCCGACCCGCGTGAAGTGGCAGCTGCTCGCGTTCGCCCTGGTCACCGCCCTCGTCGTCTGGCTCGGCGGCACCCGCTACCTGGGGTGGGACCGACTGCTGGCCGACCCGGTCCGGATCGAGATCCAGGTCGCGGACCCCGGCGGCCTCTACCCCCGCGCCGACGTCGACCTGCTCGGCACCCGCGTGGGCCGGGTGGTCGAGCTGCGGGCGGGCCCGGGCACCGGCTCCACCGTGGTGGTCGACCTCGACGAGGACGCACGGGTGCCCCGCGACGTCGAGGCGCAGGTGGGGGCCAAGTCCGCGATCGGCGAGGGCTTCGTGCAGCTGCTCCCGCGCAGCGCCGACGGACCGTTGATGCGCGACGGCGACGTCGTGCCGCTGGCCGACACCCGCTCGCCGCTGCGCCTGGAGCAGCTGCTGCTCCACCTCGACCGGCTCGCCGGCTCGGTGCCGCTGGACGACCTCGACACCCTGCTGCGCGAGAGCGAGTACGCGCTGGCCGGACTCGGGCCCAGCGTGGGCCGGCTGGTGGAGGGCGGCGACCGGCTGGCCCGCGACACCCTGGCCAACATCGACGACGTCACGGCCCTGATCCGCGACGCGAGGACCGTGCTCGGCACCCAGGCCGAGCTCGCCGGCCCGACGCTCACCTGGACCCGCGAGATCGCCTCCCTGGTGGCGCGGCTGCGTGCCCTGGACCCGACGTTCGTGAGCCTGTACGACACCGGCCTGCGCGCCACCACCGAGGTCACCAACCTGCTCGCCGACAACCAGCCGCTGCTGCCGGTGCTGCTCGGCAACCTCGTGGGCGTCACCGACGTCGCGGCCGACCGGATCCCCCAGCTGCGCAAGACCCTCACGGTCTTCCCGTGGGTGCTGGAGAACCAGGTGAACACCACCCGCTACTGCGACGACTACGACCCCGTCACCGGTGTGCCGGTCGCCTCCACCTGCCACTACGACGACGAGGGCCTGCCCATCTACTCCCTGCACCTGTCCCAGCAACTCGACAAGCTCGGGGCCCAGCCCTTCCAGTCCTGCGTGCGCGGCTACGGGTCCACGCCCCGCTACGACCCCTACGGCCGACCCGCCGACGGCACCGGTCCACGTCAGCCGCTGGACGCCGAGCCCAGCCTGCGGGCGCACTGCGCGGCGTCGCCGACCGACCCCACCAGTCCCAGCGTGCGCGGGGCGCAGAACGTGACCACCCCGGCCTTCGCCCGCGACCCCGCCGCGCCGTCGAGCGGGATGGCGGCCTACGACCCGGCCACCGGGATGGTCACCGACGGCACCGCGGCAGCCCGGCTGCGCGGCGGCCGAGGAGCCCCGCCGCCCGCGGGCCGCGCGGGCCTGGCGTGGCTCCTCACGGCGGTGATGGCGCCGTGAGCGGGGTCGCGGAGGAGCCTGCGGTCGCGGTGTCCCGCCGACCGCACCGGGGCTGGTGGCTCGTGGCGGTCCTGGTGGTCGTGGTGCTGGCCGCCGGGGTCACCGCGCTCGGCGCCCTGCGCGGATCCGACGACACCGCCCCCGCCCGCGGCGACCTCGCCGCCCAGCCCACCGACGTCGCCGTCACCGCCGCCCGCGACTTCTTCACCCTCGACCACCGCACCCTCGAGGACGACCTCGCCCGCGTGGCCGCCCAGGCCACCGGGGAGTTCGCGGCCCAGTACGCCCGCCAGCGGGAGGAGCTGGCCCGCTCGGTGCGCGAGGGCCGCCTCGTCATCACCGCCGACGTGCCGGAGTCCGGGGTGGCGGTCGAGCACGCCACCGCCGACGAGGTGTGGGTGCTGGTGGCGGTGGACGTGCACACCGAACCCGAGGGCACCGACAGCCGCTACCGCACCCGGGTCGTGCTCGTGCCCGCGCCCGAGGGCGCGGCCGGGTGGCGCGTCGCGCGACTGGAGCAGGTCGGATGAGCGCCCCGCGCGCCACCGCCCCGCCCCCACCGCTGCTGGTGCGGGCCCTGGCGGTGCTCGCCCTGGGCCTGGTCGTCCTCGCCGGGCGCGCGCTCGCCGGCGTCGTCGGACCGGACGGGGAGGACGCCGCCGCCGGGGGCGTCGCGCCCGACCGCGCGCCGGTGCTGGCGACGTCGGGGGAGGACTACCGGCCCGGCACGGTCGTGCGCGGGCGCGCCGACCTCGACGACGCGCTCGCCGTGGCCGACACCGCCCTGGCCCGGGCCCTCACCTACGACCACCGGGCGCTGCAGGAGACCGTCACCGGCGCCACCGAGCTGATGACGACCGGGTTCGCCGAGGAGTTCCGCACCACCTTCGCCGGCTCGGCCGCGGTGCTCGCCCGCGAGCAGCAGGCCGTCACCCAGGCCACGGTGCGGGCGGCCGGCGTCGTGCGCACCGAGCGCGCGGCCGGCGCGGCCGAGGGCCGGGTGCTGTGCCTGCTCTACCTCGACCAGCTGCTCGTCTCGAGCGAGACCGCGCAGGACGCCGACGCCCCCGTGCAGGTGCTGCAGGCACGGGTGCTCGTCGGCGTCGTGCGCACCGGCGACGGCTGGCGCGTCGACTCGATCGACCCGTTCTGACCCCCGACCGGAACCACCCCGTGGAGAGGACCCCGACCCGATGGACTTCGACCTGCCCGAGACCGCCCTCGCCGTGCGCGAGGGCGTGGCGGCCGTCGCCGCGAAGTACGACCACGCCTACTGGTCGCGCTGCGAGGAGGAGCACCGCTTCCCGGCCGAGGCGTGGCGCGACCTCGCCGACGGCGGCTGGATCGGTCTCACGGTGCCCGAGGAGTTCGGGGGCGGCGGCGCCGGCATGCTGGAGCTGGCCGTGGCCTGCGAGACCCTCGCCGCCTCCGGCGGCACCGCCGGCACCTTCCTCTACATCCTCACCCCGGGGTTCGGGGCGATGACCCTGGCCCGGCACGGCACCCGCGCCCAGCAGGAGGCGATCCTGCCCGGGGTCGTCACCGGGGACGTGCAGTTCTGCCTGGCCCTCACCGAGCCCGACGCCGGCTCCAACGCCCTGGCCATCACCACCGCCGCCCGTGTGGACGGCGAGGAGCTGGTGATCCGCGGCCAGAAGATCTGGATCTCCGGCATCGAGAACGCCACCTGGATGATCGTCGTGGCCCGCACCACCTCGGCCGCCGACGCCGTGGCCGCGGGCAGCCGCACCTTCGGCTTCACCCTCGCCCTGGTCGACGTCGCCGCCGCGCGGGCAGCCGGCACCCTCTCCTTCACCCCGATCCCCAAGATGGGGGCCAACACGGTGACCTCCAGCCAGGTCTTCCTCGACGACGTGCGGGTGCCGCTCACCCACGTGATCGGCGAGGTCGACCACGGCTTCGGGGTCCTGTGGGACGTGCTCAACCCCGAGCGCATCCTGGCCGCCGCCGGTGGAGTGGGAGGCGCCGAGGCGGCCCTGGCCGTGGCGTCGTCCTACGCCCGGGAGCGGGAGGTGTTCGGCCGGCCGATCGGGGCCAACCAGGGCCTGCAGTTCCCGTTGGCCCAGCTGAAGGCCACCACCGAGCTCGCCCGGCTGATGACCTACAAGGCCGCCTGGCTCTTCGACCACGGCCGGCCCTGCGGCAACGAGACCAACATCGCCAAGCTCACCGCCGCCCAGGTCGCGTGGGAGTCGGCCAACCAGGCGTTCCAGACCCTGGGCGGGATGGCCTACTCCAAGGAGTGGCCCGTCGAGCGGCTCTTCCGCGACGCCCGGATCGGCAAGAACATCCCGGTCGCGGAGGAGCTGATCCTGGCCCACATCGGCACCCAGATGCTCGGCCTGCCGCGCAGCTACTGAGGCCCCGTGACCGCCCGCACGCACCCCGGCCCGGCACCGCCGGGAGGGGCGGGCCGGGCCGGGGGCCGTGCGGTCGGGGGGCGCTGCGCGCCGCGGGATCAGCGGCGGCGGGCCTTGCGGACGGTGAACTCCACGCTCGGCGCGCTGGCGGGCTTGATGTCGGGCGTGCCGGAGTAGGTCACCCGGAACTGGTGCACGCCGCGGTCGAGGGTGCCGAGGTCGATCTCCACCTCGCCGCGGTTGCTCGTGCGCAGCCGCACGACGGCCACGGTCTCGCGGCCCTCCTTGACCAGCAGGGTGCCCAGCGGCCGGCGGGTGAACGGCGTGGTCACCCGCACCTCGATCTGGGCCCGCTCCCGGGTGGTGATCGAGGAGTCGTCGGCCTCGGCGCGCAGCCGCGAGGGCGCCTGCAGCTTCTCGAGCCTGATCGTCGGCAGGGTGATCACCGTGCGGCGGGGCACCATCACCTCGCGCACGGTCGCGCGCTGGTACCCGTCGGCCTCGGCCACGACGGTGTAGACGCCGCGCTTCACCACCAGGTTGTAGTACCCGTGCTGCGGGCCCGAGAGCGAGCTGGAGGAGTAGGTGTAGGCGGCGGCCACGACGACGCCGGCCTCGTTGATCGCCACGACGTCGACGTCGTCCATGGGACGACCGCGGTCGTTGGCGATGACGCCCTGGATGCGGGCACCCGGCAGCGGCCGCGCCACGGCGGGCGGGGCGGCGACCTCCGCCGACGACGGCCCGCCCCCCGTGAGGACGCCCAGGGTCGCCGCGATCAGGGCGACGGGCAGGACGGCGGCGGGCACGAGGGCGGTGCGCAAACGGGACATGGTGGCTCCTGGCGGGCGGAGAAGTCGGACCCTGATCCGTTCGGCGGCCTTGCGGGAATCTGGAGGACTCGGCGCCGTTCTTTACTTCCGGGCCCCCACCGGTCCAGACCGGTGGGGCCCTCGGCGCGTGCCGTCAGCGCGCTCCTCGGCGCCCACCTGAGGGGTTCCTCGCTCAAGTTCTCCTCAAGTCAATTCGCCGGAATCCTCAAGGAAGCACCATGATGCCGATGGTTCCCGCAAGGACGGGCCGGCGGAGGAGCCGCGGTTCGCGGCCCGTGGAGGTGGAGATGACGCACCGAGGTCAGGTGTCCGTGCTCCGCGCCGGTCGCGCCCCGGCGGCGACCGGATCCGGCACGATCGCCCCGATGGTCCTCCCGGTCTCGGCGCTGGTGTGCCTGCTCGGTCTCCTCGGCGCGCTGGTCCTCACCGCGATCGGCACGGCCGGCGCCGGTGCCGCCTCGGCCCGGGAGCCCCGGGTCGTGCCGGTCCGCGCCACCACCGGCCCCGCGGCGAGCACCGCCACCGGTCGCACCCTGGGGGTGGCCACCGCCGGGGCGCCCAGCGACCTCGGCGAGGTCGACGCGATGATCGCGGCCACCGGCGTGACCCCCGACCAGGTCACCTTCTACACCTCCTGGGCGGGGACCCCGGACTTCCCGGCCGCCGGTGCGGCCCGGGTGGCCTCGCGGGGCGCGGTGCCCGAGATCGTGTGGGAGCCCTGGAAGCCCGGCGCCGGAGTCGTGCAGCCCGCCTACAGCCTGGCCCGCATCGCCGGCGGCTCCTTCGACGCCTACGTGCGCCGCTGGGCCCGGCAGGTCCGCGCCTACGGCAGGCCCGTGGTGCTGCGCCTCGCCCACGAGGCCAACGGCACCTGGTACCCGTGGGCCGTCGGCGTCAACGGCAACACCGCCGCCCAGTACATCGCGGCCTGGAAGCGCGTCGTCGGCCTCTTCGCGGCCGAGCGCGTCACCAACGTGACCTGGTCGTGGACCCAGAACATCCCCTACCCGGGCGCCACGCCGCTGGCCCGGATCTACCCCGGCGACGCCGTGGTCGGCCGGGTCGGTCTGGACGGCTACAACTTCGGCACCACGCAGTCGTGGTCGACCTGGACCTCCTTCGCTGACCTGTTCGGGCCCGGGGTCGCCGAGCTCGATCGGATCAGCAGCCGTCCCGTGCACGTCGACGAGACCGGGTCCACCGAGTGGGGCGGCGACAAGGGTGCCTGGATCAGCGACGCCTGGGCGTGGCTCGCTGCCCACCGCGAGGTGCGCGGCGTCACCTGGTTCTCGCTGGACAAGGAGACCGACTGGCGGGTCAACTCCAGCGACCGCGCCTGGCGCGCCTTCGCCGCCGGCGTCGGATCGTTCTGAGCCCGCCGCCGGCCGTACGGGGTCGGGGCGCCCGGGCCTTTGGGCGCCCAGCACAACGTGTCCGCGACATTTCAGCGTCGGGGCGCTAGGGCCTGTGCACGCGTCGGGTGTGAACTGGGTCACCCTCGCCCCTCAGGAGGCTCCCGTGTCCGCATCCCCGCTCCCGACCGCCGCGCCGCCCGCCTGGCGCGACCGTAAGCGCTACCTCTGGCTGCTCGGTCTCATCGTCCCGGTGCTGCCGTTGTCGTGCACCGCACTCCACCACGCGACCGGCCAGGAGTTCTGGCTGTGGATGACGCCGGTGGTGTTCCTCGGCCTGATCCCGCTCATCGACCTCGTGGCCGGTTTCGACCACTCCAACCCGCCCGAGGAGCTGGTCGAGTACCTCGAGAACGACCGCTACTACCGCTGGATCACCTACCTCTACCTGCCGGTGCAGTACGTCGGGTTCGTGGCGGCGCTGTGGTACCTCACCGACTCCGATCTCTCCGGCGGCGGCAAGGTCGGGCTGGCGCTCTCGATCGGCATCGTCGGCGGGGTGGCCATCAACACCGCCCACGAGCTCGGTCACAAGCGCGACGACGTCGAGCGCTGGGCCTCCAAGGTCGCCCTCGCCCAGACCTTCTACGGCCACTTCTACATCGAGCACAACCGCGGCCACCACGTGCGGGTCGCCACCCCGGAGGACCCCGCCTCGGCGCGGATCGGAGAGAGCTTCTACCGATTCTGGCCGCGCACGGTGCGCGGCTCGCTCGTGAGCGCCTGGAACGCCGAGGCCAAGCGGTACGCCCGCCGCGGTCAGCACCCGGTGCGGCTCGGCAACGACGTGCTCAACGCCTGGCTGATGTCGGTCGTGCTGTGGGGCGCGCTCGTGGCCTGGCTCGGGATCGGCGTCCTGCCCTACCTCCTCCTCCAGGCCGTCATGGGCTTCACCCTGCTGGAGATCGTGAACTACATGGAGCACTACGGCCTCCTGCGCCAGCGCGTGGGCACCGGTGAGCGGCAGCGCTACGAGCGGGTCACCCCGGCGCACTCGTGGAACTCCAACAACGTGGCCACCAACGTGCTGCTGTACCACCTCCAGCGCCACAGCGACCACCATGCCAACCCCACCCGTCGCTACCAGGCGCTGCGCGACTTCGCCGAGGCGCCCGTGCTGCCCACCGGCTACACCGGGATGATCTCCCTCGCGCTCGTGCCGCCGCTGTTCCGGCGGATCATGGACCCCCGCGTCGTGGCCCACTACGGCGGCGACCTGCGCCTGGCCAACGTCCAGCCCGGCAAGCGGGACGCGTTGCTGGAGCGCTACCCGCTCCCGGAGGCGCCGGGTCCCGACGACGTCGCCGGGACTCCCGAGGCGGCCGCGCCGGCGCGGGCGGGCGACGACGTCCTCGCGGCCCGCTGCCCCGGCTGCGGCTACACCTACGAGGTGGCGGCCGGCAACGAGCTGGAGGGCTTCGCGGCCGGCACCGCCTGGTCCGACATCCCCGACGACTGGTGCTGCCCCGACTGCGGGGTGCGGGAGAAGGTCGACTTCGTCGCCGTCGACCCCGCCCTGGCGCCCTGAGGACCGTCCTCCGGCCGGCACCGCTCCCGACTCCCTCCCGGGAGCACTGCCGGCCGGGGCGATGCTGCGCGCGGTGTCCGCTCAGCCGCGGGGCCGGCGCCAGCGGGTGAGCAGCAGGGCGAGGTGGATCGCGAAGGTGTCGGCCTCCAGGTCGCGTCCGAGCAGGGCGATCGCCTGCTGCACGCGGTAGTGCACGGTGTTGCGGTGCACGTGCAGCGCCCCCGCGGCCGCGTGGTAGCTGCGCTGGGCCTCGAGGTAGGCCAGCAGCGTCTCGCGCAGGGCGGCGTGCCGGGGGTCGGGCACGGCGAGGTCGCCGAGCGTGGCGGCCACGAACGCGGCGCCCTCGGCGTCGTCGCGGGTGATGAGGGTCAGCGGCGCGACCCGCGCGTGGTCGAGCACCGGCGGTGCGCCGGCGTCGGCGCTGAGCATGAGGTCGCGGACGCGCTGGGCCCCCTCGGCCGCGGCGCGGAAGCCGGGCAGGCCCTCCCGGGCCGGGCCGAGCGCGGCGTGGGCGCCGAGGTCGCGCAGTGCGGGCGCGAGGTCGGAGGTGTCGATGGTGGAGCCGGGCTCGACGTGCAGCCACAGCCGTCGTCGTCCGGCGCCCTGGGGCACGCTGAGCGCCTCGCCCCGGCAGCGGGTCGCGCGGGCGATCAGCGCCGCCGCGCGGTCGAGCGCCCCGAGCCGTCCCGTGGGGTCCTCGACCCACAGGTCGGCCACCCGGTGCCAGCCGTCGAGGCGGTAGCCGAGGGCCGCCTGGGCCTCCTGGGCGTCGAGCGGCTCGCCACTGAGCAGCCGTCCGACCCAGAGCTGGCGCAGCGCGGCACGGTTGCCCAGCCACAGCTCCCGCTCCTGCTCGTAGGTGATCGCGACGAGGTCGGAGATCCGGTCGATGTAGGTCGACACCGAGCGGATCAGGTCCAGGGCGGAGTCGCCCGGGTCCAGGCCCCGCGCGCGGGCGGCGTCGACCACCCCCTCCAGGAAGGTCGTCTGCCCCAGTCGGTAGGCGCGCAGCAGGGTCGTGAGCGGCTGCTCGCGCTGCGCCATCAGCCGGGCGTGGTCGAGCGCGGCGTCGGGGGCGGCGACCTCCTCCAGCCGGGCCTCGGTGGCGATCGCCTCCATCGCCGCCAGCACGTTGTCGATCGCGGCGGCGCGCAGCGCCTCGCGGGCGCGCCGGTCGCGGGTCAGCTCGGGCAGGGCCCGGGCCACCTCGTCCAGCACCTCGGTGGCCAGACGGTCCCGCTCCGGCATGAGCGCGGCGACGATGTCGGCCGGACTGGAGTCTGCGGCATCGGTCATGGCGTCGGTCATGGCGTCGGTCGTGGCGTCGAGATCGGTCACGGGTCCCCCGAGGGTCGAACAGGCGGTCTGGAGCGTGGGGGCGACGGGCGACGGACGCGACGTCGGCTCCACCGTAGCGCCCGGGGTCGGCCCGGGGTGGCGGTGGGATCGCCGGTGTGCCGGCCTTGTGACGGCTCCCGTGCACCGATCGACCCGACCGACCGACCGGGGTCGTCGGTCGCGCGATGTAACGCCGGGCCCGTCCCGCGACAGGTGGGGGATGACGCGGCTCGCCCGCGCCGACCGATCCCGCCACGACCCCCCGCGATCCCTCGCGGCCTACGAGAGGTTTCCTCATGACCACGTCCCGCCTCGCCCGCACCGCCGCCGGCGTGTCCACCGCCGCCGTCCTCGCGCTCTCCGGTCTCGCCCTCGGTGGCCTGCCGTCCGCCCAGGCCGCCCCTGCATCGCACGGCGGCGACCGCGGCGCCTGCGCCCAGCAGGAGAAGCAGGTCGCCAAGGCCGAGGACGCCCTGGCCCGCCTCACCGCGGTGTTCGCCGCGCAGAAGGCCGAGGTCGAGCAGGCCCGCGAGGACGTCCAGAACGCCGACAACGGCAGCGAGCGCGCCCAGGCCCAGCGGGCGCTGGCCCGGGCGAAGGCCGACGCCGCGCGCGCCAAGGACAACAAGCGCGCTCAGCAGCAGCGCCTCGCCAAGGCCCAGGACCGGCTCGCGCAGTGCCAGGCCCAGCAGCCCGCCCCCGAGCAGCCGGCTGCCTGATCCGGCTCGGGTGAGCCGCCCGCGCGCGGGTCGGGACGTCGCCGGGGGGCTCGTCCCGACCCCGCCGGGGGCGCCCGTGCCCTAGCATGGGGGAGCCGGCCGCTTCGGTGTCCGGATGCCCCGCTTCCGCCCCCGTCCCGATCCGTCGGGACGGGGGCGTTCGCACGTCAGGGCGTCGTGCACTCCCCGGCCGTGCGGTCCCACCTGGCCCGCACGGGGGTACGGCGATCGCCGGGCATGCCGTCGCGCACCTCCACGGCGGCGTCCGGGTCGACCGCGGTGGCGTACCGTGCGGTCGCGGTGCAGGCGGCCAGGGCGAGGCCTCCCCACCGCCCGACGGTGGAGAGCAGGACGGTCTGGGTGCCGCCGTAGGACACCGAGATCGTGCCGGCGCCGGTGTTGTAGTCCACCCGGGCCGCGATCTCGGGATCGGACTCCAGCAGCCGGCCCAGGATCTCGGGCGGGGTGAGCTCACCCGGTGTCAGGGTGCTGGGCGACGCCGCGGGGTCGGTGCCGGCGGCGTCGGTGTCGGCGGGCGTCCCGCTCGTCGTGGGCCCCGGCTCGGCGGGCTCCCCGGCGCTGCACGCGCCGAGGACCAGGGCCAAGACCGGGGCCACAGCGGCGAGCAGGGGTACTGGGGAGTGGCGGCGGCGCATGCGCCGAGCGTAGGCGGCCGCCCCGGTCGGCGCGGCCTCGAGTCCGCCGCGGCGTCGGGCCTGGCGCAGAGTACTCAAAATGGTACTCTGGTACTCATCGACGTCCTGAGCTGAGGAGAATCGTCATGCCCGCCGCCCGTACCTTCACCTCGTCCGAGCACCGCGACCTGGTCGAGCTCGTGCGCCAGATCGCCCGCGAGGAGCTCGCCCCGCGGGCCGCCGAGGCCGAGGCCGCCGAGGAGTTCCCGCGCGACGTCTTCCACCTGCTCGGCAAGACCGGTGTCCTCGGGCTGCCCTACGCCGAGGAGTTCGGCGGGGGCGGGGTGCCCTACGAGGTCTACCTGCAGGT
The DNA here is from genome assembly GCF_964228225.1 of Nocardioides sp. GTDB lineage: Bacteria > Actinomycetota > Actinomycetes > Propionibacteriales > Nocardioidaceae > Nocardioides. Next base: position 11,372 of record NZ_CAXQZB010000051.1, on the reverse strand, counting down.
GCTGGAGGAGATCGGCGCCGTCTGGGCCTCGGTCGGCGTCGGGGTCTCGGTGCACGCGCTCTCGTGCTTCGGCCTCATCACCCGCGGCACCCCCGAGCAGCAGCAGCGCTGGCTGCCCGAGATGCTCGGCGGCGGGCTGCTCGGCGGGTACTGCCTCTCCGAGGCCCACGCCGGTTCCGACCCCGCGGCGATGCGCACCACCGCCCGCCGCGAGGGTGAGGAGTACGTCCTCAACGGCGCGAAGGCGTGGGTGACCCACGGCGGGCAGGCCGACTTCTACAAGATCATGGCCCGCACCGGTGAGGGCGCCAGCGGCATCTCCTGCTTCCTCGTCCCGGCCGACACCCCCGGGCTGCGCGCCGACCACCCCGAGCGCAAGATGGGCCTGACCGGCTCCACCACCGCCGCGATCCTGCTCGAGGACGTGCGCGTGCCGGTCGAGCGGCGCCTCGGCGCGGAGGGCGACGGCCTCAAGATCGCCCTGGCCGGCCTCGACGCCGGACGCCTGGGCATCGCCGCCGTCGCCGTCGGACTCGCGCAGGGGGCGCTCGACTCCGCCCTGGCCTACGCCCAGCAGCGCGAGGCGTTCGGCCGCCGGATCATCGACCACCAGGGGCTCTCCTTCATCCTCGCCGACATGGAGGCCGCCATCCACGCGGCGCGCGCCGTCACCCTGCACGCCGCGCGCCTGAAGGACGCCGGCCTGCCCTTCGGCAAGGAGGCCTCGATCGCCAAGCTCGTGGCCACCGACAACGCCATGAAGGTCACCACCGACGCGGTCCAGGTGCTCGGCGGCGTCGGGTACACCCGCGACTTCCCGGTGGAGCGGTACATGCGCGAGGCCAAGGTGACCCAGATCTTCGAGGGCACCAACCAGATCCAGCGCCTGGTCATCGGGCGCCACCTCGACCGCGACAACAGCGGCCCGCTGCAGCTGGCCGACTGAGACTGCCCGCCCGCCCCTCCCCGAGCCCCGCAGAGAGAAGCACCCCGTGATCCTCACCGACACCACCGCCGTCGTCACCGGCGGCGCCTCCGGCCTCGGCGCCGCCACGGCCGCCGCGTTCCTCGAGCGCGGCGCCCGCGTGGTCGCCTTCGACCTCCCCGCCAGCATCGACGCCGCCGACCGGCTGCCCGGCGTGAAGTACGTGCCCGTCGACGTCACCGACGAGGCGCAGGTGGCCGCCGGCCTCGATCTCGCCACCGAGGGTCCGCGCCCGCTGCGCACCGTCGTGAACTGCGCGGGCATCGGCCCCTCGGCCCGGATCCTGTCGAAGAAGGGCGTGCACGACCTCGGCCTGTACGCCACCGTCGTGCGGATCAACCTGGTCGGCACCTTCACCGTGCTCGCGCTCGCCGCCGAGCGGATGGCGGCGAACGAGCCGACCGACGCCACCGGTCAGCGCGGCGTCGTCGTCAACACCGCCAGCATCGCCGGCTTCGAGGGCCAGATCGGTCAGGCGGCGTACGCCTCCTCCAAGGGCGGCGTCATCGGCCTCACCCTGCCCGCGGCCCGCGACCTGGCGCAGTACGGCATCCGGGTGTGCACGATCGCCCCCGGCATCATCGAGACCCCGATGCTCGCCACCGTCTCGGAGGAGTTCCGCGCCGGGCTGGCGGCGGGGGTGCCGTTCCCGCAGCGGCTCGGCCGGCCGGCCGAGTACGCCGACCTCGCGGTCTTCATCGCCGAGCACGACTACCTCAACGGCGAGACCTTCCGCATGGACGGCGCGCTGCGGATGGCTCCGCGCTGACGCGCCGTCGTCCCCGCTAGGGTCCGCACGTGTCCCGACGCGACGAGCTGCTGGAGGAGCTGACCACGCTCTTCCTCGCCGAGGGGTTCTTGCACCTCGGTGTCGGCGACCTCGCCGCCCGTCTGCGCTGCTCGCGCACCACGCTCTACCAGGTGGCCGACAGCAAGGAGCAGATCATCGGCGCGGTGGTGCGCGCCTACTTCCGCGCCGCCACCGCGCGGGTCGAGGAGCAGGTGGCCGCCGACCCCGACCTCGGCCGCCGGCTCGTCACCTACCTGCGCGCGGTCGCCGAGGCGCTCAGCCCCGCCTCCGAGGACTTCTACCGCGACCTCGCCGCCTTCGCCCCCGCCCGCGAGATCTACGAGGCCAACACCGCCCGGGCCGCCCGCCGCGTGCACCAGCTCGTCGACGCCGGGGTCGAGGCCGGCGCGCTGCGCCCCGTCGACGCCCGGTTCGTCGGTGCCGCCGTCGCCCACGTCATGCACGGCATCCAGTCCGGTGCCCTGCGCGCCGCCACCGGCCTCACCGACGCCCAGGCCTACGCCTCCCTCGCCGACCTGGTCCTCGACGGCGTCCGCGCCCGCTGACGCCCCCGGCGGAAGGGGCGCCACCCGGGCCGCGAGGGCCTGTGGTGGGAGGGCTGCCTGTACCGGTGGGAGGTGGCCGTCGTGGGCGCCGTCGCCCTCCCCGTCCGGCCCGGCGTCCGGCCCGGCGTCCTCCCGTCCGGCCCCGGGATGCCCTAGGTTGCTCGGACCTCTCCCCATCCACCCACCGTCCTCGGGAGTCCCTCGTGACCATGCGCTCCTCCGCCGCGCCCACCCCGGCGCTCCTCCTGCCCCTCCTGCTGCTGGTCTCCCTGGTGGCGACGCTGCTCCTCCCAGCCGGTCCCGCCGCCGCCCGGGGCGCGGTGGTCGACCCGATGGTCGGTGCGCCGCAGCGCGGGGAGTGCTACCTGCTCACCCGCCAGCAGGCCGACACCGAGGTCGCCAACCCGGTCGCGGCGCGCGACTGCCAGCAGGTGCACACCGCGTGGGCCGCGGGCGCCACCGAGGTGCCCGAGTCGATCCCGCTCTCGGCGCAGTCGACGGCGCTGCAGAAGTTCGCCTCCCGTGCCTGCGGCGACCTCGCCGGGCGCTACATCGGCAGCGGCAAGGCCTACGCCACCTCGACCTACCTGCGCTACGTGTTCCTGCCCAGCGAGGAGCTGCAGGCACAGGGAGCGCGCTGGGTGTCCTGCGTCGTCGCCGCGCAGAAGTCGGGGCAGCTGCAGCGCACCACCCGCATCTCCCCGCTGCGCGTGAAGGGGCTCAACCCCGAGCCGGTGGCCGCCTGCCTGGACGCCAAGCGGCGCGTGCTGGCCTGCGAGTTCGCGCACCGCTACCGCGGCATCGCCGGCACCACCGTGGTGGGACGGATGACGCCCGAGCGCGCGGCGACGCTGGCGCGCCGCTACTGCCCGCGGAAGGCCGGACGCGGCTACCTCGCCTCCACCCGCAACGTCGAGGACAACATCCACGTCCTGATCTGCTGGCGCCGCACCCGCAAGTAGCGCGCTCCGCGCGGACCGGGCACGCCGTGCCTCCCTTCCCGGCGGGGGAGGGGTGATCTAGGCTCCGGGTCAGCACGCTCCGCGCGCTCCCGTTGCTCCCTACCCGTCTCGGGGGAACCCACCATGTCGTCGTCCTCACCCCGCCCGCCGGGCACCCGGCTCGGCCTCGCCCTGGCGGTGGCCCTCGGCGTGCTCACCGCGCTGCTCGCGCCGGCGGCCCCGTCCTCGGCGGGCGTCGTCGACCCCCTGGTCGGCGCCCCCGCGCAGGGCGAGTGCTACGACGTCACCTACGCCCAGGCGGGCGGCAGCTCGCTCGACGAGGACCCTGTGCCCTGCACGCAGCGGCACACCGTGTGGGTCACCGACGTCGTCGTGCTCGAGGGCAGCGACCCGATCGATCCCGACTCGCCCGCGCTGCAGGCCCGATTGACCGCGGCCTGCTACGACGCGCGTGACGCCGCGATCGGTGCCGACCTCACCCGCTACGGCCGCAGCGTCTACCAGATGGTGTTCTTCACCCCCACCCAGGCGCAACGCGACGCCGGCGCCCGGTGGGCCTCCTGTGGCCTGGTGCTCCTGCAGGCGGGTGGGCTGGTCACCACGACCCGGGCGACGCCGGCGCGGCTCTCCTCCGACCGGGTGCCCGCCGCGCTCGCGCTGTGTGTCGACAAGCGGTTCCGCGCCACGCCCTGCGCGCAGCGCCACATCGCGAGGTCGAAGGTCGGGATCCCGCTCAAGGGCGCCGACGTCGACCTCGACCGGGCCCCGAAGATCGCCGAGCGGAAGTGCCCCCGCAAGGTGGGGCGCGCCTACGCCGGCTGGTACCTGCGCGGCACCGACCCGGGCCGCGGACTCCTCAACTGCATGGTGCGTGATCGATGACCCTCCCCGCTGTCCCGTCCCGTCTCCTGCCGGTCGTCGCGGCCCTGGCGATGGCGCTCGCGCTCGTCGTCGTGCCCGGTGCCCGCGCCGGCGCCGCCGACCCGCTCGACGGCGCCCCGGCGCAGGGGACCTGCTACAACCTGACCCCCGAGCAGGCGGCGGCCACCACGCTGCCGGCCCCGGTGCCCTGCACCGAACCCCACACCCACTGGGTGGGCCGCAGCCTGGCGGCCCCGGACGGCCTGGAGCTCAAGGCCGGTCCCAAGCTCGACTCCTTCTCGATCACGGTGTGCGACCGCGGTCGACGCGAGCTCGTCGGCACCGACGACCGCGCCTGGGCGTTGAGCGCCTACCGCACCTTCTACTTCCTGCCCACGCGCGCGCAGCGCAGCGCCGGGTCCCGCTGGGTCACCTGCCTGGTCGCCGTCGTGGCGGGCAACGGGTTCGTCACCACCCGGGCCGAGACCCCCGAGCCCACCGACGCGCTGCCGCTGCCGCAGTCGATCACCTCGTGCCAGAACGCGCGGGTGCAGATCGTGCCCTGCTCCAAGCCCCACCGGGCGCGCGGCGTCGCCGGGGAGACGATCTACGAGGGCCGGATGACCGCAGGCCGGGCCGACACCCTCGCGGTGACGCAGTGCCCGAAGATCACCGCCGGCTACAACGGGGTCTTCCTCATGCGCCGCGTCGCGGCCGCCCGCAACGTGCTGATCTGCTTCCGCTCCACCCGCGGCTGACCCGGCCGCAGACGTCCTGATCCCCACGGGCGTCTCGTGACGCTCGCTGCGCTCGCTCCTCGACGACCGTGCTGGTCGCCGTCGCGAGATGGGGTGGGACTGCGCGTCCGCGCTCGCTCCTCGACGACCGGTGGATCTGCGCTCAGCCGGGGTAGGGGACCTCGGTCCGCCAGTCGTCGCGGTCGCGGGTGGCGGCGGCGAGGATCGCGGCGGCGACCTTGTCGGGGGTGAAGTCGCCCTCGCGGGCGAGGGCGCCGCGCACGGTGACCGAGCAGGCGCGCACCCCGCGCTCGGCGAGCGCAGTGTCCAGGCACAGCACGAGCGTGCGCATGCCGGCCTTCTGGACGCCGAGGGTGGCGGCGCGGTGCCACGGCTTGTCGGCCGCCATGCTGCCGGTGGCGGTGACCACCGAGCCGGGCACGAGCCGGTCCTGCAGCGCCTGCACGCTCACCAGCAGCCCGCCGACACCGACCGCGACGTCGGCCAGCAGGTCGCTCAGGGCGAGCTCGAGCGGGTCGACCTCGCGGAACGCGCTGGGGTTGAAGTGCAGGTGCGCCACCTCGCCCGCCCAGTCGCCCAGGCGGCTCAGCGCCGCGGTGGTGGCCTCGGTGTCGGCCAGGTCGGCCACCGCGGACTCCACCTCCGCCCCCGCCTCGCGCAGCTCGGCGGCGAGAGACTCGACGACGTCGTCGGCGTTGCCGAGCAGGCCGATGCGGTGACCCTGGGCGACCCGCAGCAGGGCGAGCGAGCGACTGATCCCGGGGCCGGCCCCGACGACGACGGTGGTGGGCGCGCTGCTGGAGGAGGTCATCCCCCGAACCTAGGGGGCGTGCCGTCAGCCGTCGAGCCTGCGGACGAGGCGATCGGCGAGGCGGGTGACGGCGCGGGTGGCGAAGGGCGCGCTGCCGGCGAAGAGGTGGAAGTCGTGCCACAGGCCCTCGTAGTGCACGTGGTCCACCTGCGGCGTCCGGTCGCCGAGGGCCGCCAGTCGCGCGGCGAGGCGCCGGGAGTCGGTGAGCAGCAGGTCGTCGGCGGCGTCGTCGAGCAGGATCGGCGGGAGTCCGGCGAGCGCGTCGTCGTCGGTGAGCAGCAGCGAGACCTCGGGGGTGGCCCACGAGGCGGGGTCGGGGGCGTAGGCCGCGCGGAACTCCTCCATCAGTCGCGGCGTCAGCAGCGGCTCCCTCGGGGCGCGACCGCGGGCGGCGGCGCCGTCGTCGGTGAGGTCGAGGTAGGGGCACACCAGCACGAGGGCGGCCGGGGCGGGCAGGCCCGCCGCGGCGGCGTCCAGGGCGACGCCGAGGGCCAGCGAGGCACCGGCGGAGTCGCCGCCCACGACCACGGGCGCCCCCCGCTCGACCAGCGCGCGGTAGGCGGCGAGGGCGTCCTGCGGAGGAGCGGGGAAGGGGTGCTCGGGCGCGAGCCGGTAGTCCGCGGAGTGCCACTCCAGCCCGCTGGCGAGGGCCAGACGGCCCACGAACCCGCGGTGCCCGCCGGGATCGCCGACGGCGAAGCCGCCGCCGTGCAGCCACAGGCCGATCTCGGGGCGGGCCGGGGCGCCGTCCTTCGGTGTGTAGCGCTCGGCGGGGACCCCGCCCAGGTCGCCGCGCGCGACGCGCAGGCCGCGCACGGGCGGCATCGCGCGGGTGCCGATCCCCACGAGCCGGCGTCGGGTGCCCCACCCGCCGCGGGCGCGCAGGGCCAGGGCGCCGAGCCCGCGCGCGGCGGCCAGGGCGGGGACGACCTGGAGGGCGGACGGGGCGGGGACGGAGACCGGCTGCGACACGTCCGCACCCTGTCACGACGGGCGGGGGCGCCGGAAGGGCGTCACGTGAACAGCGAGACGCCTCCGGGCCCGACGAGCAGCCCGACGACGATGAGGGCGACGCCGGCGACGATCTCGCCACGGATCAGCGAGACCACCCCCGCCACGACGAGCAGGACGGCGATGATCCACAGGAGGGTGTGCATCCGCCCCGGTGTCCACGTGCGGCCCGTCGTACACCCCGCCGCGGCGGGCGGGGTGTGGATCAGTCGAAGATGCCGAGCAGGTCGCGGATCGGGGTGCCGGACTCGCCCGGGTGACGCAGCCGCCGGTCGGGGTGCAGCTGGTACTCGTTGCGGCGCCCGACCTTGACCTTGGTGACGTAGCCGGCGGACTCGAGGTCGCGCACGATCGCCTGGGTGGCGCGCTCGGTGATGCCGACGGCGGCGGCGATGTCGCGCAGCCGCGCGCTGGGGTCGCGGCTGAGTGCGACCAGGACGTGTCCGTGGTTGCTCAGGAAGGTCCAGGAGCGTTCGGGGGCGGGAGCGTCGGACACGACCGTGATCCTACGGGTACGGCAGGGCCCGCGGGGGCATGCGCCCGAGATCACATTCACGCATGTTGATACCGGAAACAAAATTCCAGTAATTTCGCACGCATGACAGTCCTCCGCCTCGTCTCCGGGTCGCTGCGCGCGGCTCCTCTGATGGTGGTGGCCGGCCTCGGCTGCGCCGCTCTGGCCGGCGTCCTCCCGGACGCCCGCACCCTGCTCTCCCTCCTCCTCGCGGTCCACGTGCTGGCCCTGGTCGCGGTGATCGCGCGCTTCTGCGCGACCAACCTGCGCGGCCAGGAACGGCTCGCCCGGTTCGGGGCGCTGCTCCTCCTGGCCGCCGGGGCGCTGGTGGCCCTGGTGGTCGCGCCCGGTCTCCCGGTCCTCGCGGCCGGCTGGACCCTCAGCGGACTCGCCGTCGCGGGGCTGGTGCACCACGCCGGGACGCCGGCCTCCGCGGCCGCGGCGCGGCGGGTCCTGGTGGCGCAGCTGCCCGGCGACCTCGCGCTGTGGGGCGTCGTGGCGATCGACGCCGGTCTCGTGCTGCCGGGCATCGCCCGGGGCTCGGGGGCGGAGGACGCCGTGGTCGCCGTGGCGGCGCTGGTGGCGGTCGTGTGCCGGGGCGCGCTGCTGCCGCGGGCCGACTGGCTCGCCGACACCGCCGAGGCGCCCTCACCGGTCACCGCGCTGCTGCACGCGGGCGTGGTGAACGGCGGTGTGCTGCTGCTGGTGCTGCACCCCGACGTGGCCGCCCGGCTGCAGGCGGTGCCCGCGGTCGCCCTCGCGGCCGCGCTGATCGCCGCCGGCACGATCGTGATCGGCTCGATCGCCGCGGCCTCGCGCCCCGACATCAAGGGCCGGCTGGCCGGCTCGACGAGCGCCCAGATGGCGCTCGCCACCGGACTCGTCCTGCTCGGCCTGCCGGCCGCCGCCCTGCTCCACGTGGTCGCCCACGCCTGGTGGAAGGCCTGGTCCTTCCTCAACGCCGGTGGCGAGGTGGACCGCCGCCGCGCCGCGCCGGCCGTGACCCCCGTCGGCCTCGGGACGGGTCTGCTCGCCGTCGCCGCCGCGGTCGCCGCCGGAGCGGCGGTGCTGGTCCTGCTCGCCGGTCCCGCCGTCGTGGCCGCCGTGCCTGCCCTGCTCGTGGCCGGGCTCGTCGGCGCGGGCCTGCGCCGCGCCGCCGGCACCGGCGCAGGTCCGGTGGGCCGACTCGTCGCGGTGGCGCCCGGCCTGGCGCTCGGGGCGCTCGTGGTCGGGGTCGAGCACCTCCGGCTGCCGCTCGAGCACGAGGCGACCGCCCCCGCCGGGCCGTTGCTCGTCGCCCTCCCGCTGCTGGTCGCCCTGGCTCTCGCCTGGCTGCTGCTCTCCCCGCTGCTGCGCGGTCGCGTGGCCGGGGTCGCGGGCCTGCTCGCCCTGCTCGAGGCGCGGCTCGCCGTGCCCGCCGCCCAGCGCGGCGGCGTGCGCACCGGCCTGGGCGCCCAGCTCGCCTCCGCCCGCCGCGCCGGGGCGTCCCGGCCCGCGGGCGATCCCGATCGGGTGCGCGACGCCGTCCTGGTCGCCTCCTCCGTGCTCGCGCCGGCCTGGCCGCTGCGCGCCGCGGTGGCGACCTCCCCCGTGGACGGCGTCGCGCACCTCCCCCAGGAGGCGGGCACCGACCTCCTCGACCGGGTGCTCGGCCGCGATCCGCGGGCCGAGGTGGAGATGCTCCTGGCCTGGTACGACCAGGGCGCGATCGACGACGACGCCCTGACGCGCGCGGCGGCGCAGCTCGCCGCCGAGGAGGCGCTGCCGGCCGCCTGGCGCGACCTGGAGGCCCGCGAGCTCGTGCGGCTCGCCCGGTCGCTGGTGCCGGCTGCCGACGGCCCCACCCGGGGTGCGGCGGGGGGTGCGGCCCGCAGCACCCTGGCGGGCGACGACGCGTGGGCGCGCGCCCAGGCCGCCGTGTGGTGCGCCCGGGCCTGGGGCCGCATGCACACCGACGCCGACCCGTGGCGCTCCTGGCTGCAGGCCGCCCGCACCCCGGGCGCGGACCTGGTCCTGGGGGTGCGCGGGCTGCGGGCCCTGGCGACCGCCCTGCCCGAGGACCCGCTGCGGGCGCTGGGCCTGCTGCACGAGCTGGTGGGGGAGCACCGCGAGCTGCGGGGCCGGGAGCGGATCGACCTGCCCGGCTACGTCGCCGGCCTGCTCGTCACCGCGCCCGGCTGGGCGGCCCACGCCCTGTGGCGCGCGCGGGTGGAGGGGCGCGCCGGCGCGGTCGCCGGCCTGGTGGCCCTGCGCGCCGTGCACGACCTGCTCGCCGTGGCCCGGGACTGGCGCGTCGAGCTGCCGCCCGTGAGCGTGCCGCGCGAGACCTCTGCGGAGGTCACCCTGGCCCGGCACTGGCGGGTCCTCGGACAGCGGGCGCTGGACCTGGTCGTGCAGGAGCGGCTCTTCCGGGCGGCGGTGCGCCCGGAGGTCGCCGCGCCCCCGACGGGCCGGCGGCTCACCGTCCAGAGCCTGTGGTGCCTCGACGCCCGCTCGGCGCCGCTGCGCCGCCACCTCGAGGCCCTGCCCGGCCCGCGACGCCACCGCACCCACGGCGTGGCCGGCTTCTTCGGCATCGCCCTCGACGTGATCGACACCGACGGCACGCGCACCGCGCGGGCTCCCGGCCTGCTGCAGCCCGACCTGCACCGCATCGCCTCCGCCCCCACGCCCGCCCCCCTGTGGACGACGACCGCTGCCGGCCGCGACCCGCTCACGGCCCTGGGCTACGCCGAGCTCGGCGGTGTGCTCGCGGTGGGTGAGATCGCGACCGGTCTGGTGCGGCGGGCGCTGCGTCGTCCGCTGGCCGAGCGCGCGCGCCGTCGGCGCCTCGCGGTCGAGGTGGGTGTGATGACCGATGGCAGCGGCACGGAGATCGACGCCTCCGCGAAGGCCGCTCGGGTGGCGGGTCTGCTGAAGGCCGCCGGTGTGGCCGACGACCTCGGCGCGGTGCTGCTCGTGGTGGGTCACGGTGCGACCACGGCGAACAACGCCTACGCCGCCGCCTACGACTGCGGTGCGTGCGGCGCCAACCCCGGCGTGCTCAACGCCTCGGTGCTCGCCGAATGGTTCAACGACCCCGCCGTGCGCGCGGAGCTGTTCCACCACGGCATCCAGGTGCCGGCCCGCTCCACCGCGATCGCCGCGTGGCACGACACCACCGCCGACGTCGTCATGGCCGCCTCCGACCACCCCGACGTCCGCGCCCTGCAGGCCGATCTCGACCGGGCCGCCCGCCGCGCGCGGGCCGAGCGCGAGGTCGACCTCGCCGGGGCGACGCCGGCGCTGCTGCGCGGCGCCGACGTGGCCGAGCCGATGCCCGAGTGGGGCCTGGCCGGTGCGCAGGGACTGCTCGTCGGCCGCGGCCGGATCCCCGAGCCGGGCGTGCGCTGGTTCCAGCTGGACTACCGACACGACGAGGACCTCGACCTCTCGGGCCTCGCGGGTGCGCTGGCCGGTCCGGGCCTCGTGGCCGCCGGCATCATGGGCTGCTACGCCGCCTCGGTCAGCGATCCCGACCTCTTCGGTGCCGGCGACAAGACCACGCACAACGTGGTCGGCGATGTCGGCGTGATGCGCGGTCGCGCCGGCGACCTGGCGATCGGTCTGCCCTGGCAGGCGCACAGCCTGCTCGACCCGGCAGCCGTCACCGGCGCCGACCCCGTGGCCGCCGCCGCGGCGGCCGGGAGCCTGCGCCACCTGCCGGCCCGGCCCGTGCTCGCGATCGAGGCACCGCGCGACCGGGTGCTCGAGGCGGTGGCGAAGGTGCCGGCGCTCCACGCGCTCGTGGCCAACCGGTGGGTGACGCTCTGGGCGGTCGAGCCCCTGCCGGGCGTCCTGCGCCCCGCGGTGGCCGAGTACGCGCCCGCCCGCGGCTGGGTGGACGTCGTCACCGGCCGGCTACTGGCCTCGGACTCGGCCGACTCGGTGGCCTGAGGGAGCTGCAGGAATCGCCGGTCGCCCGGCGATTCCCGCACATGGCACGCGTTGCAACGTCCGCCAAGTGCAGGAAACGGCCGACGAGTGAGGCCCCGGGTGCCGGGCGCAGCGACCGGCACCCGGGGCCGCACCGGCGTGGACGCCGGGCCGTCAGGCCCGCCCCGCCACCACGGGC
>NZ_CAXQZB010000050.1:0-30471 GCF_964228225.1 Nocardioides sp. | reverse complement strand
CCCGGCCCGCCCTCCCCGTCGGGGCTCAGGACGGCCAGGAGCTCTCGATGTTGGCCAGCGCGTCGGCGCTGGACTCACCCGAGATCCAGTTGGTCATCTCGCTCCAGAAGGAGCCGGCACCCACGGCACCGGGCATCTGGTCGCTGCCGTCGAAGCGGAAGACCGCCTCGGGGTCCTGCAGGATCTCGACCGACAGCTGGTCGATCGGGGTCGTGAGGTTGGCGGGGTCGAGGCCGCTGTTGGCGCTCACCCAGCCGCCGTCGGGGGTGGCCTTGGCCTTCTCGTTGGCCCACACGTCGGAGGCGAGGTAGGTCTGGAAGGCCTGCACCTCGGCGCGGTCGTCGAAGGCCGCCACGAACTCGCCGCCGCCCAGGACCGGCTGACCGAACTCGTCGCTCACGGTCGGGAGGTAGAAGGCGAAGATGTCGCCGTCCTCGGAGATGTCGGTGCCCTTGGGCCACTGGGCCGCGTAGAAGGACGCCTGGCGGTGCATGGCGCACTCGCCCTTGAGGATCGGCAGGCCGCCCTCCTGGAAGGAGGTGGTGGCGATGGACTCGACGTTGCCGATGCCGCCGTTGACGTACTTCTCGTCCTTCAGGACCGCGCCGACGCGGTCGAGCGCGGCCTGCACCTGGGCGTCGTCGAAGGGGATCTCGTGGTTGACCCACTGGTCGTAGACGTCGGGGCCGACCTCGCGGAGCATCGCGTCCTCGAGCCAGTCGGTGAGCACCCAGCCGGTGGCCTCGCCGGACTCGATGCCGGCGCACCACGGCTTCACGCCCGAGGCGGCGATGGTGTCGCTGAGCGCGGTCATCTCGTCCCAGGTGGTGGGCACCTCCCAGCCGTTCTCGGCGAAGGCCTGGGGGGAGTACCAGACGAAGGACTTCACGTTCGCACCGAGCGGGGCGGCGTAGAAGGTGCCGTCGACGGTGCCGTAGGTCTTCCAGTCGGGGCTGAAGAACTCGTCGACGTTGTCCTCGACCGACTGCGGCGCGGCCTTGACGTAGCCGGCGTCGACGAGCGACTTCAGCAGACCGGGCTGCGGGATGTAGGCGATGTCGGGCAGGTTGCCGGCCTGGGCGCGGACCTGCAGCTGGGCCTCGAACTCCTGGGAGCCCTCGTAGTTCACGGTGGCGCCGGTGCAGTCCTCGAAGACCTTGTACGAGGCCTTCTGGGCGGCGTCCTCGGGGGCGACGATCGAGGTGTAGACGCTGACCGAGCGGCCGGTGAGGTCACCGAACTGCTCGAGGTCGGCGCACTCCGCCTTGCCGGCGCCGGGGGCCGTGCCGCCGGCGGTGGCGGGCTCGGTGGTGCTGTCGTCCTCGGCGCAGCCGGCGAGGCCGAGGCCGGCGACCGCGATGGCCGCCAGGCTGGCGGCGAGGCGGCGCGGGAAGGGGGTGTTCATCCGACGGATTCCTCTCGTGGGGCGCGGCGACGGGTGGGGGTCGGATCCGGGCCGTGGGGCCCGGCCGGCCGGGGGGCGGGTCGCCGCCAGGGGGTGGTGAGTGACGTGTGTCACGAGATTGAAAACGTTTGCAGTAGGGTTCGTCAAGACCCGACGAGCACGACTTTCTCGGCGACCTCCCGCGGGAGGTCCCGTCATTGACCGCGCTCGGAGTCGCCGCCTAGAGTCCCGCCCACGGCTCCTGCTGTGAGATGGATCACGACTCGCCCGCGGCGGCGACGGGACGCCCCTTTCCGGTCCGACCGCTCGGCGGACCGTCGCCCTCACACACGGATCGTCGGCACGTTCCTGCCGGTGAAGGAGAAGTCATGGTCAACGTCACGTTCGAGCAGGCCCAGCGCTGGTACCCCGGCGCCGACTCGCCCGCCGTCCCCGGGATCGATCTGGAGATCCGGGACGGCGAGTTCATGGTGCTCGTGGGTCCCTCCGGCTGCGGGAAGTCCACGACCCTGCGCATGCTGGCCGGATTGGAGGAGGTGACCTCGGGCCGCATCCTCATCGGCGAGCGCGACATCACCCACCTGCCGCCCAAGGACCGCGACATCGCGATGGTCTTCCAGAACTACGCCCTCTACCCGCACATGACGGTCGGGGAGAACATGGGCTTCGCGCTGAAGATGGCCAAGGTGGCCGACGCCGAGCGCAAGGAGCGGGTGGCCGAGGCCGCGCGCATCCTGGGCCTCACCGAGTACCTCGACCGCAAGCCCAAGGCGCTCTCCGGCGGTCAGCGCCAGCGCGTCGCGATGGGGCGCGCGATCGTGCGCCAGCCCCAGGTGTTCTGCATGGACGAGCCGCTGTCGAACCTCGACGCCAAGATGCGCGTGCAGACCCGCACCGACATCGCCCGGCTCCAGGCCGACCTCGGCGTCACCACCGTCTACGTCACCCACGACCAGGTCGAGGCGATGACCATGGGCGACCGGGTGGCGGTCATGAAGGACGGTGTGCTGCAGCAGGTCGACACGCCGCTGGCCCTCTACGACCGCCCGGTCAACCTCTTCGTGGCCGGCTTCATCGGCTCCCCCCAGATGAACCTCCTGGCCGCCACCGCCGCAGACGGCCAGGCCCGCATCGGGCAGTACCTGGTGCCGGTCGACCCCGCCGCCGCCTCGCGCATGAAGGGCGCGATCACCGTCGGCGTGCGTCCCGAGGCGTGGCGCGTGGTGTCCGCCGAGGAGGGCGGACTGCCCGTGCGGGTCACGGTGGTCGAGGAGCTGGGCGCCGACAACTTCGTCTACGGCACCAGCGACGTCGAAGGCACCCCGTCCAACGTCATCATCCGGCTGCCCGGTCGCGACGCCGTGCGCAAGGGGGACACCGTGCACGTGACCACCGACCCTGCGAACGTCCACGTGTTCGACACCGAGACCGGGGCGCGGCTCAGCGACTGACGGCTCCCGTCGCCCGGTCCCGCACCACGGGGATCGGGCGACGGCGTCGCGTCGTCCTCAGGCGCAGAAGGTCCGCCGGGCCAGGCGCGCCACGGGGTCGGCGGCGTCGTCGCGGCAGGGCTGGGCGTCGGAGCGGCCCGCGCCGTAGGTGGTGAACCGTCCGGTGCGCTGCACGTCGGCGCCGTCCACGCACGCGGTGTAGCGGAAGGTGCCGCTCAGCGTGCGGTAGCCGCGGTACCACACGACGGTGCCGGCGCGCCGGAACCGCTTCGTGCCGGGCACCGACACCGACTCCTGGGCGTCGGTGGTGCGCCCGACCCGCGCGCGGAAGCGCCCGGTGCCGCCGTCGGCGCGGTAGGCGGCCATCACCGAGGCGAACAGCTCCGCGGGGGCCAGCACGCTGTCGGGCGCGTGCAGCACGCGGGCGCGCAGGGTGCGGGAGAGGCCCGGGTCGGAGGAGGAGTAGCCGGTCACCCGGCTCGGCCCCGGGTAGGTCTCGGTGGCTGCCAGGGTGATCACCGGCGCGGTCGAGGTGCGCAGGATCTCGGTGGCCGCCCGGTCCGTGCAGGCGCGCCGGGGCTGCCCCGATGCCGGCGAGGTGGTGGCGATCCCGGTGCTCGGACGGGCGCCGGGCACGGCGGCCCCGGCCGTGGCGCCGGAACCGACGGCGCCGAGCGTCAGCGACGTCGCGGCGGTGGTGGCCACGAGCAGGGCGACGGCGGCACGGCGCGCGAGGAGCGTGCGGAGGGTCATGCGGGCTCCCGAGGGATCAACCGACCGGGTGTCGGCGCTGCGCGAGGTCCTTCCGCGGCCGGGTCGCCCCGAAACCCGCGGTGCGTCGGCGTCAGGCCCGGACGCGGTCGGCGTTGCGCCGCAGCGCCGTCACGAAGGAGGGCCACAGCGCGGCGGGGAGGTCGTGGCCCATGCCGTCGATGAGCAGCAGGTCGGCCCCCGGGATCGCGGCCGAGGTGGCGCGCCCGCCCGAGACGTGCACCATCGGGTCGGCCAGACCGTGGATCACCACCGTCGGCACCGTGACCGAGCGCAGCCGCGGGGTGCGGTCGGGCTGGGTGAGCACCGCCAGCATCTGACGGCCCACGCCGGACAGCGACACCCCGCGGTCGTAGGTCTCCCCGGCGCGACGCTCGAGCTCCTCGCGTGTCATCGGGTAGGCGGGGGAGCCGATCAGCTGCCAGGTGCGCACGCTGCCGCGGATGTAGCCGTCGCGGCCCGCGCGCCCGTTGAGCAGGGTCGGGAACAGCTTGGGGTGCTGCCACCCGACGCTGCGCCGCCCGGTGCTGGACATGATGCTGCCGAGCGAGCGCACCCGGGTGGGGTGCTCGACGGCCAGGGTCTGGGAGATCATGCCGCCCATCGAGATGCCGGCCACGTGGGCGGACTCGATCCCGAGGTGGTCGAGCAGCCCGACGGCGTCGGCGGCGAGGTCGCTGATGCTGTACGGCGCCCGGATCGGCGCGCCGACGAAGGCCCGCACGAGCGCCGAGCGGGTGACCCGGCCCCGGGCGCGGCTGGAGCGACCGGTGTCGCGGTTGTCGTAGCGGATGACGAAGAACCCCGCGCGGGCCAGGGCCTCGCAGAAGGCGGGATCCCACCAGGTCATCGGCCCGCCGAGACCCATGACGAGCAGTAGCGGCTCGTCGTCGGGGGAGCCGAAGGTCTGGTAGCACAGGTCCATGCCGCCCGAGAGGGGGGCGAAGAGTTCCTCCGAGACCACGACCGGGGCCGGCTCGGCGGAGCTCGCGGTGGGGCGGGAGCGTCGCGTCGGCATACCGCCAGTCTCCCGTATCGCACGCGGCCCGCGGCTTCACCTGCGAGGACAGAGTTGAATCTTGCACGAAACCTGCGCGCGGATCTCCTGCGACGTCGGTTCACCTGGCCGTAACCTGCGTCACATGACCGACAGCCCGCTCGCGCCGTTCCTGCTCCCCGACGGCTTCGCCCGCCCGCACTTCGGGGCCGTGCTGCGCGAGGCCAGCGTCGTGCCGGAGATCACCCGCTACGCCGTGCGGGCCCGCGAGGAGCGACGCCTCGTGCGCTCGCGCCCGGTCGTGGAGCGCCGGCCCGTGCGCGAGACGACCCCGGTCGTGCTGGTGCCCGGCTTCCTGGCCGGTGACGGCACCCTGATGCTGATGAGCCGCACCCTGCGGGCCCGCGGCTACCGCACGTACCGGTCCCACATCCACGCCAACGTCGGGTGCACCCTCAACGCCGCGGCCCAGCTGGAGTCGCGGCTCGAGGCGATCGTGCACCGGCGCGGCACCCGCGCCCACGTCGTCGGCCACAGCCTGGGCGGCATGATCGCCCGCGGCCTGGCGGTGCGCCGGCCCGACCTGGTCGCGAGCATCGTCACCCTCGGCAGCCCCATGCTCGCCCCCGCCGCCCACCACGTCGCCCTGTCGTGGGGGGTCGAGGGCCTGGTGCGGCTGAGCCGTGCAGGGGTGCCCGGGGTGATGTCCCAGGAGTGCGTCGCCGGGTCCTGCGCCCGCCAGAGCTTCGACGAGAGCCGACAGCCGCTGCCCGACGACGTCGCCTTCACCGCCGTCTACTCCCAGCGCGACGGCATCGTCGACTGGCGCGCCTGCGTCGACCCCGTCGCCCACCCCGTGGAGGTCACCGCCTCCCACGTCGGCATGGCCGTCGACCCGCGCGTCATCGACGTCGTCGGCGCCGCGCTGCGCCGCCACGAGGAGCGCGCCGTCGAGCTGCCCCGCCGCGCCACCGCCTGAGGTCGCCGTCCCCCGTTGCAACGAGCGAAATGTGCAGGGCCCCCGGGTCCTCGAGGACTCGGGGCGTGCACATTTCGCTAGTTGCAACGTTCCCCCGGCGACCACGGCGGCGCGGGGAGGGTCAGTCCTCGTGCACGATGTCGATCGTCACCGTGGCGGCGGGTGAGGTGTCGCCGACGACGTGGGCGTCGATGCGCAGCCGGCCGGGCACCGCGGCGATGGTCTCCCACAGCAGGGCGACCGTCACGAAGGCCCGGGGGCCGTCGGTGGGCAGGGTGCGCACCGGCAGGTCGCGGAACTCGACCACGCCGTCGGGTCGGTGGAAGACCAGCCTCAGGGCGACCTCGGTGTCGGGTTCGGCCTCGTCGTAGCCCAGCACGACCGGCTGTCCCCAGGTGGGTCCGGGGTCGGTGCTCGGGGCGCTGATGCCGCCCGCGAACATGCCGCGCACGTCCAGCAGGCCCTCGTCGTCGACGCCGACCCGCTGGGCGAACGCCAGGTGGGTGATCCGCACGGCCGGGAGGCCTGCGCCCTCAGTTGCCGCCGAAGTCGATGGCCGAGAACGAGCGCAGCTTCTCCAGCCGGTGCTCGGAGGTGATCGAGCGGATCGTGCCGCTGCGCGAGCGCATGACCAGCGAGTGGGTGGTGGTGTAGCCGGAGCTGTAGCGCACGCCCTTCATCAGCTCGCCGTCGGTGATGCCGGTGGCCACGAAGAAGCAGTCGTCGCCGGTGACCAGCTGGTCGGTGGTGAGCACCGCGTCGAGGTCGTGGCCGGCGTCGAGGGCGCGCTGCTTCTCGTCGTCGTCCTGCGGCCACAGCCGGCCGTGGATGACGCCGTCCATGCACTTGAGGGCGCACGCGGCGATGATGCCCTCGGGCGTGCCGCCGATGCCGAGCATGAGGTCGACGCCGGTGTCGGGGCGGGCGGCCATGATGGCGCCGGCGACGTCGCCGTCGGAGATGAACTTGATCCGGGCGCCGGTGGCGCGGATGTCGTCGACCAGCTGCTGGTGGCGCGGGCGGTCGAGCAGGACGACGGTGACGTCGGCCGGCTTCTTGTGCTTCGCCTTGGCCACCAGGGCGATGTTCTCGGCCACGGGGTAGCGCAGGTCCACCAGGTCGGCGGCCTCGGGGCCGGTGACGAGCTTCTCCATGTAGAACACCGCGGAGGGGTCGTACATCGAGCCGCGCGGGGAGACCGCGAGCACCGAGATGGCGTTGTTCATGCCCTTGGCGGTCAGCGTGGTGCCGTCGATGGGGTCGACCGCGACGTCGCACTCGGGGCCGGTGCCGTCGCCGACCTCCTCGCCGTTGTAGAGCATCGGGGCGTTGTCCTTCTCGCCCTCACCGATCACGACGGTGCCGCGCATGCCGATGGTGGAGATCATCACGCGCATCGCGTTGACCGCGACGCCGTCGGCGCCGTTCTTGTCGCCCCAGCCGACCCAGCGGCCGGCGGCCATGGCCGCCGCCTCGGTGACCCGCACCAGCTCCAGGGCCAGGTTGCGGTCCGGCGCCTGCGGAGACGGGGTGAGCTCGGGCGGCAGCGGGGATGACGTCATGGCCGGATGCTACCGGCTGGTCATGTCAGCCAGATCAACACCAGCACGCCCGCGAACACCGCCGGCGGCGTGGCCACCAGGGAGACCCGGTGCAGGGCGCGGGCGGACTCCGGGACCCCGAGGCCGGCCAGGGTGCGCTGCCAGAGCAGGTTGGCCAGGGAGCCGGAGACCAGCAGTCCGGCGCCGGCGTTGAGGCCGATCAGGGCCGCGAGCACGGCGGTGTCGCCCAGCGGCGCCACCAGCGGGACGAGCAGCAGCGTGGCCGAGAGGTTGGTGAGCAGGCAGGCCAGGACGGTCGCCAGGGCGGCGATCCCGAGGGCGGCGAGGAACCGTGCGGCGTCGTCGTCGCCCAGGGTGGTGGGCACCAGGCGGGCGGTCGCGCGTCCCAGCGGTCCCTGCGCCACGAGGGCGACCACCAGTCCGAGCGCCAGCACGACCAGGGCGAAGGACGGCTGGGCGGCGGCCACGGTCTCGCCGGGGGTGAGCAGGCCGCGGTGGCGGGCCCACAGGGCCAGCACGAGGGCGGCGACGCCGGCCACCCAGGCGGGATCGACGCCGAGCGGGCCGGTGACGACGAAGCCGAGGAGCATCGCGGCCACCCCCAGGCTCGGCACGGGGGGCCACGGCGCGTCCTCGCGCACCGTCCCGGGTGCGGGCCCCGCCGTGACGACGGCGGGGCGCGCGAACTCCGCCCGCAGGCACCACCGCAGCGCGACGTACTCCACCGCCAGGATCGCGGCAGTGACCGGGGCCGTGATCGCGGCGAAGGTGCCGAAGTCGCGCAGGCCGGGGGAGAGGAAGGGCAGGGCGAGCAGGGTGGTGAGGTTCGACACCGGCAGCAGCAGGGAGCCGGAGTTCGCCAGCCGCAGGCAGGCGTACACCGCGGGGCGGTGGGAACGCCCGGCGGCGCGGGTGGCGGCCAGCACCACCGGGGTGAGCAGCACGACGGTGGCGTCCAGGCTCAGCACCGCCGTCACGACGCCGGCCAGGGCGAACGCGACGCCGAACTGCCGCACCGCGCCCCGACGTCCACCCCGGCTGCTGCGGACCCACCGGCCGGCGGCGACGAAGAGGCCGGAGCGGTCGGCGACGGTGGCGACCACGAGGATGGCCACCAGGAAGGCCACCACCGGGCCGAGACGCTCCAGGGTGTCGGCGACCAGGGCACCCGGCAGCAGCCCCAGGGCGAGGGCGGCCGCGCCGGTCGCCACCGCCGCCTCCACCCGGCGCCCGGGCGGGCGCACGGCGACCGTGAGCAGCGCCGCCAGGAGCAGACCGGCGAGCGTGTCGGTGGCGGCGGTCGAGACCCCGCCCAGGGGGATACCCACGACCTGGGACGATAGGGGAGTGAGTCAGGGCAGCCCCGGTCGGTACCAGCGCACCTTCCCCGGTCTGATCGCCTCGATGGTGGTCATCGTGGGCCTCGTGCTGGGCTTCGTCGTCTACACCGGGCTCTTCCGCGATCCCGAGACCCTCGGCCGCCCGGAGGGGGTCGAGTACCTCCCGACCGTGCGCGACCTCCAGGCCGGCGGGCTGACCGTCGTCTATCCCGGTTCGCTGCCGCCGGGCTGGGACGTCACGCTCGTCTCCCTCGACCGCGAGGTGCCCGAGGGCGACGCGCCGCGGATCGAGATCAACCTGTTCACCCCCGACGACCGCTTCGTCGGCATCCGGCAGAGCCAGGACACCGTCGCCGACCTGGTGAGCCTGAACATCGACGAGAACGCCTCCTCCGAGGACGGGTTGTCGGGCGTCGGGTCGGTGGCCGCGACCTGGGAGGGGTGGGCCGACGACGGCGGCGACCACGGGTTCAGCACCGTGCTGACCGCCCTGCCCGGGGTCACCGGCGACACCTCCGTGCTGGTGTACGGCCGCGAGGACCCGGCCACGCTGCAGCAGCTGGTCGCGCTGCTCACCACCGACCCGGTGCCCGCCGCGGGCTGAGGCCGCCGGCCCCGACGTCGGGGGTCAGTCGTCGTCCGCGGCCGCGCCGGTGACGGCGTCGAGGCGCTCCTGGGCGCCGTCGAGCAGGGCCTGGCAGCGGGTGGCCAGCGCCTCGCCGCGCTCCCAGAGCGCCAGCGACTCCTCCAGGGTGCTGCCGCCGGTCTCGAGGCGCCGCACGACGTCGAGCAGCTCCTCACGCGCCTGCTCGTAGGTGAGGGCGTCCAGGGCGGTGCTGGGCTCGGTGTCGGGCTCGGTGTCGGGCTCGTGGTCGCTCATGCGGAGTCCTCCTGCGGCGGGGTGAGGGGTTCGAGGGCGGTGACGTCGGCGTGCACACGGCCGTCGGCCACGCGCACCCGCACCGGGGCGCCGGCGGCGAGGGCGGAGACCGAGGTGACGACGACGCCGTCGGCGTCCTGCAGCACTGCGTACCCGCGCTCGAGGGTGGCCAGGGGCGAGAGGGCGCGCACGCGGGCCCGCTGGTGGCCGACGTCGTCGTGGGCGCGGTCGAGGCGGTGCTGCAGGCTGCGGCGCATCCGGTCGCGCAGGGCCGCGACCTCCTCGGCGCGCCGCCCGAGCAGGGTGGCGGGGTCGGCGAGGACCGGGCGGCTGCGCAGGGCCGCGAGGCCCGTGCGCTCGCGGGCCAGGGTGCCGTGCACGAGGGAGCGCAGGCGCAGCCGGGCGGCGCGGACGTGGTCGCGCTCGGCGGCGACGTCGGGCACCACGAGCTTGGCGGCGTCGGTGGGGGTGGAGGCGCGCACGTCGGCGACGAGGTCGAGCAGCGGCTGGTCGGGTTCGTGGCCGATGGCCGAGACCACCGGGGTGCGGGCCGCGGCCACCGCGCGCACCAGGCCCTCGTCGGAGAACGGCAGCAGGTCCTCGACGCTGCCGCCGCCGCGCGCGATCACGATCACCTCCACCTCGGGGTCGGCGTCGAGTCGCTCGAGGGCGCCGATCACCTCGCCCGCGGCGCGGGGGCCCTGCACGGTGGCGTGGGCGACCCGGAAGGTGACCCCCGGCCAGCGGCGTCGTGCGTTCTCCAGCACGTCGCGCTCGGCGGCCGAGCGGGGGGCCGTGACCAGCCCGACCACGCCGGGCAGGAAGGGCAGCGAGCGCTTGCGGGCACGGTCGAAGAGACCCTCGGCGGCCAGCAGCTGCCGGCGTCGCTCCAGCTGGGCCAGCAGCTCGCCCAGGCCGACCAGGCGGATGTCGCGCGCCACCAGCGAGAGCGTGCCGCGCGTGGCGTAGTAGGACGGCTTGGCGTGCACGACCACCCGCGCCCCCTCCACCAGCGGCGGGTTGAGGGAGTCGACGAGGGCGCGCGGGGCGGTGACGCTGAGCGAGAGGTCGGCCACCGGGTCGCGCAGCGTCAGGAACACCGTGGCCAGCCCGGGGCGCCGGTTGAGCTGGGCGATCTGCCCCTCCACCCACACCGCCCCCAGCCGGTCGATCCACCCGGCCAGCGCGTTGGCGACCGTGCGGACCGGAGCGGGGTTCTCCAGCGAGGTCTCCAGGGCCACCCGCGCAGGCTAGCGACCCCCACCGACGATCCGGCGCGCGGCGCCCGGCGGTCAGCGCGCCCGGGTGGGCGTCGGCGGGTCGAGAAAACGTCAGGTACCTGACGAATGGCACCTCGCGGGGCCCGACATGCGCCGTTCGTCGCACACATCGTCAGGTACCTGACGATGTGTCGAGGGGCCGCACGCGAACCCCGGACCCGGGTCAGCGGCCCCAGGCCTGCTCGAGCGCCGCCTGGGTCTGGGGGAGGGTGAGGCCGGCGCGGCGGGCGTGGGCCACCAGGGACGCGACGTCGTCGGCGATCGCCTCGACGCCGGGACCGTCCTGCGGTGCTCGGACGACGGTGCCATGGCGCCCGCGGGTCTCGACGACGCCGTCGGCCTCGAGCTCCTTGTAGGCCCGGGCCACGGTGCCGGCGGCGAGGCCGAGGTCGGCGGCGAGGGCGCGCACGGCGGGCAGCCGGGTGCCGGCGGGGAGCTCGCCGGCCGCGACCCGCGCGGCGATCTGGGCGCGCAGCTGCTCGAACGGCGCGACGTCGCTGGCGGGGTCGGGTGGACGGAGCGTCACGAGCGGGCAGACTACTGCCCGTGGACAGCACCCCGGTCGAGGCGAGCCCGTCGGCGCCCTACGCCCTCGTGGTCGGCGAGAGCCTGGTCGACGTCGTGACCACCCGCGCCGGCACCGTCGAGCACCCCGGCGGCAGCGCGGCCAACGTGGCGGTGGCCCTGGCGCGGCTCGGACGGCCGGTCCGGTTCGCGACGTCGTTCGCCGACGACGACCGCGGCCGTGCGGTGGCCACCCACCTCGACCGCGCCGGCGTCGTGCTCGCCACCGATCCGCACGTGGTGGCCCGCACCTCCAGCGCCCAGGCCACGATCGGTCCCGACGGTGCGGCCAGCTACGTCTTCGACCTCGACTGGCGTCTGGGCCCCGTCACGGCCGTCGAGGACGAGACCCCGCGTGTGGTGCACGTCTGCTCGCTCGGTGCCGTGCTCGCGCCCGGGGCCGCCGACGTGCAGGCCCTGTTGGATCGGCTCGCGGCCGGCACCGCCCCGTTCGTGTCCTACGACGTCAACGCCCGCCCCGCGATCACCGGCACCGGCGCCGACGTCGTGGCGGCCGTGGAGGACGTCGCCCGCCGTGCGCATCTGGTCAAGGCCAGCGACGAGGACCTCGAGGGTCTCTACCCCGAGCTCGGCGTGGACGCCGCCGCCCGCCACCTGCTGACCCTCGGGCCCGCGGCGGTGGTGGTGACCCGCGGCGGCGACGGCGCCAGCTGGTTCGCCGACGCCGACCGCACCGACATCCCCGGGGTGCCCACGACGGTCGTCGACACGATCGGGGCCGGCGACACCTTCTCCGCCGGACTGCTCGACGCGCTGTGGGACCACGTCGGCGCGCGCCCCGGAGCCGGGCTCGCGGACGTCGACGTGGCGGCGGTGATGGGCCACGCCGCCCGCGCCGCGGCCGTCACGGTCTCGCGTCCGGGCGCCGACCCGCCGACGCGCGCCGAGCTCGACGCGCGCTGACGCGCCTCGGCGCTGCCCGGCTCAGCCGCGGGCGAGGTAGGCGTGCACGAGCGGCACGACCGAGGCGCCCTCGCCGGAGGCGGAGGCGACCCGCTTCATCGAGCCCGAGCGGATGTCGCCCACGGCGAAGACCCCCGGGGCGCTCGTGGCGAGGTTGGCGGGCGGGACGCCGTCGTCCCACTGCTCGCACGGCACGTCGCGGCCGGTGAGCACGAAGCCGCGCTCGTCGCGGCTGACCGCCTCGGGCACCCAGTCGCAGTGCGGCGCGGCGCCGAGCAGGAGGAACAGGCCCTGCACGGCGACCCGGTCGCGGGCCCCGCTGGTGACGTCCTCGACGGTGACCCACTCCAGACGGCCGTCGCCACCGCCGTCGACCACCCGGCCGTGGGTGCGCACGGTGACGCGGGGGTTGAAGGCGATCTCGTGGATCAGGTAGTCCGACATCGTCTCGGCCAGGGAGTCGCGGCGCACCAGGATCGTGACCGAGTCGGCGAAGCGGGCCAGGTGGAGTGCGGCCTGGCCGGCGGAGTTCCCGCCGCCGACCACGATCACGTGGGCGCCCTCGAGCTCGCGGGCCGCGCTCATGGCCGAGCCGTAGTGGACCCCCAGGCCGACCAACGACTCCAGCGCCTCGACGCCGAGCTTGCGGTAGGCCACGCCGGTGGCGATGACGACCGAGCGGGCGCGCACGTCGCCGCCGTCGGTGTGCAGGACGTGCACGGGACCGCTGCCGTCGGCGGCGTCCTCGACGCTGGTGGCGGTGACCTCCCAGCCGGTGAAGAAGCGGGTGCCGAAGCGCAGCGCCTGGTTGCGGGCGCGCTGGGCCAGCCGCATGCCGGAGATGCCGCGGGGGAAGCCGAGGTAGTTGCGGATCATCGAGCTGGTGCCGGCCTGGCCGCCGATGGCCTCCGACTCCAGCACGACGGTGGACAGGCCCTCGCTGGCGCCGTACACCGCCGCAGCCAGGCCCGCCGGTCCGGCGCCGACGACGGCGAGGTCGACGACCTCGCTGACGTCGATCTGCGACGGCGCGCCGTAGAAGACCGCCGCGACCTCGCGCACCGAGGAGGGGCTGAGCAGGTCGCCGCGCGCGGTGAGCACCAGCGGCAGGGCGGGCGGGCTGCCGTGCTCGGCCGCGAACGAGGCGATCAGCTCCTCACCCTCGGGGCTGTCGGGGGCGTAGACCCGCGCGGGCATGCCCATCCGCTCGGCGTACTCGCGGATCTCGCTGGTCAGGCGCACGCCGGGGCCGGAGACGATCTTGAGCGAGACGACCTCGGGGGCCACCGCGGTGGCGCCCCAGTCGGCCAGCAGCTCGGTGATGGCGCCGTGGAACTCCTCGTCGCGCACCCCGCGCGGCATGAGCAGGTAGGCGTCGTACTTGCCCTTGGCGAGCCCGGGGCGCAGCTCGACGGCCTGGTCGAGGAAGCGCTCGAAGTGCGCGGCGATGACCCGGCGGGCGGTGGGTGCGACCGAGCGCCAGTCGCTGAACGCCTCCAGCGGGTGGGCGTCGGGCAGGTCGCCGTCCTGGACGATGAGGGCGATGGGCACCCCGCCGGTGCGGGCCTGCTGCAGCAGCGTGAGCGCGCCGGCGGAGCTGGTGGCGCTGCGCACGTCGTAGTCACGGTCGTAGCGCGAGAACTCGTCGCGCAGGAAGTCGGCGTGCTGGCCGGAGACGACCAGGATCAAGGGGGAGACCACGCGCTCGAGCCTACGGGGACGGCGGGCCCCGCGGGAGGTCCGCGCCGCGGCGCTGGCATCATCATCCGGTGCGGCTGCGCCTCGACCTCGCCTACGACGGCACCGACTTCCACGGGTGGGCCGCCCAGCCGGCGCTGCGCACCGTGCAGGGCGAGCTGCAGGCGGCCCTGGCCACGGTGCTGCGCGCACCCGCCCCCGTGCCGGTCGTGTGCGCGGGCCGTACCGACGCCGGGGTGCACGCGCGGGGCCAGGTGGTGCACACCGACGTGCCGGCGGACCTCCCGCGCGCGCCCGACCCCGACAACCCCGACGACGTCGCCCGGCTGGCCCGCCGGCTCAACGGCGTGCTGCCGGCCGACGTGCGGGTGCGCGGCGTGCGGGTCGCTCCGCCCGGCTTCGACGCCCGGTTCGGGGCGCTGTGGCGCCGTTACGCCTACCGGGTGGCCGACGACCCCGCCACGCTCGACCCGCTGGCGCGCCGGCACGTGCTCGCCTGGGGCCGCCCCCTGGACCTGGCCGCCATGAACGCCGCCGCGGCCCTGCTCGTGGGGCGCCACGACTTCGCGAGCTTCTGCAAGCAGCGCGAGGGCGCCACCACCATCCGCACGCTGCTGACCTTCGGCTGGGAGCGCGACGCGGCGGGCCACGCGGTGGGCACCGTCGTGGCCGACGCGTTCTGCCACTCCATGGTGCGCGCGCTCGTGGGCTGCCTGCTGGCCGTGGGTGAGGGCCGCCGGGACCCCGACTGGGCCGCGCAGATCCTGGCCGGCCGACGTCGCGACGCCGCCGTCGCCGTGGTGCACGCCCACGGGCTGACCCTGGAGGAGGTCGCCTACCCGCCCGACGACGAGCTCGCCGCCCGGGCCGACCAGACCCGCGCCAAGCGGCGGGAGGAGGAGCTGTGAGCCACCCGGAGGACGCTGAGGACGCCGGGGACGGCGTCGAGCAGGAGCACTACTTCACCGCCGACCCGTCGGTGGCCTTCCAGCGCTCGCCCATCGAGGTCGAGGTGTGGGGGGAGCGGTTGGGTCTGCAGACCGGCTCCGGGGTCTTCGCCCAGGGCCGGCTCGACGTCGGCACCGCGGTGCTGCTGCGCGAGACCGACCCGCCCGCCGACCTGCCCCCCGGGGCGACCGTGCTCGACCTCGGGTGCGGCTACGGCGTGCTCGCGGTGGCGCTGGCGCGCACGACGTCGGCCCGCGTCGTCGCGGTGGACGTGAACGAGCGGGCGCTGCTGCTGGCGCGCGAGAACGCCGCCGCGGCGGGGGTCGGGGAGCGCGTGGACGCCCGTCGTCCCGAGGAGGTCGACCCCGAGCTGCGGTACGACGAGATCTGGTCGAACCCGCCGATCCGGATCGGCAAGGCCGCGCTGCACGACCTGCTGCTCACCTGGCTGCCGCGGCTGGCCCCCGGTGGGCGCGCGGTGCTCGTGGTGGGCAAGAACCTCGGCGCCGACTCCCTGCAGCGCTGGCTCGGCGAGCAGGGGTTCCCGGCGGTCCGTCTCGCCAGCGCCAAGGGGTTCCGGGTGCTCGAGGTCCGCCGGGCCTGACGAACCCCGCCGTGCGCCGTGGACCCCGAGGGGTGGGTGCGGGGTGCGGTTCCGGGGGAAGGGTGGAGGGCATGAGCACCCTGGCCCAGCACCGGTCCGAGTCCCGCCCCGCGGGCGTGGCGTCCCTGCTGCCGTTCGCGGCGGCGGTCGTGGTCATCACGATCGTCGGCGGGTTGGCGGCGGCGTCCTCGCGCGAGACCTACGCCGCCCTCGACCTGCCGCCGTACGCGCCGCCGGGCTGGGTGTTCGGGCCGGTCTGGACGGTGCTCTACGCGATGATCGCCGTGGCCGGCTGGCTGGCGTGGCGCTCCGGCGGCGGCCGACCCGCGGTGGTGGCGTGGTCGGTGCAGCTGGCGCTCAACCTGGCCTGGACGCCGCTGTTCTTCGCCGCCGACGCCTACACCCTGGCGCTGGTCGAGATCGTGCTGCTGCTCGTGGCGGTCGCGGCGACGGTGGTGGTCTTCCGCCGCACCTCGCGGCTCGCGGCGGGGCTGATGCTGCCCTACCTGGCGTGGGTGGCGTTCGCGACGGCGCTGAATCTGGGTGTCGTGGTGCTCAACTGACGTGATGGAGTGGGGTGCGTGAGCATCCTGGACCGCTTCCACGCCCAGATCCGGCTCGGCGGGCGGGAGGACGAGCCCGCACCCGGGATCGTGATCGACCGCGACGGGCCGGTGCGACGCCGTTACCCGGAGGTCCCCGGCACCTCCTACTGCATGATCGAGTGCCCCGAGGGCCTCGGCGACGACCCCGACCGCTGGATCGCCCGGCAGGTGGAGTTCTTCACCACCCGCGGGGAGCAGGTGGAGTGGAAGACCTACTCCTACGACGCGCCGGCCGACCTCACCGACCGGCTGCGGGCCGCGGGGTTCGTGCCCGAGGACGACGAGACGCTGCTGCTCGGCGACACCGCCGGCCTCGTGCACGACGTCGTGCTGCCCGAGGGGGTGGTGGTGCGGCAGGTGGACACCGAGCCCGACCTCGCCCGGATCGAGGAGCTGATGCGCACCATCTGGGGGTCCGGACGAGACGACGGGTCGCTGGCGCGGGAGATGGCGGCCAACCCCGACGCGCTCGACGTCGTGGTGGTCGAGGAGTCGCCCGAGGGGCCGGTGCTGTGCGCGGGCTGGCTGCGCTACACGCCGGGCACCGACTTCGCGAGCATGTGGGGCGGTTCGACGCTCCCGCACTGGCGACGCCGGGGGCTCTACCGCGCCACCGTGGCCCACCGGGCCGCGCTCGCGCTGGCGCGCGGCTACCGCTCGATGCGGTTGGACACCTCGCCGGACTCGCGGCCCATCCTGGAGCGGCTCGGCCTGCAGGCGGTGGCCACCACCACGCCCTACGTGCTGGACGCCCGCGCGTGAGCGCGGTTCGCTACCCGGCGCCGCTGAGCCCCGGCGACCGCATCGGCGTCACCTCGCCCTCGGCGGGGGTGGACGGGGCGGCCGCCGACCGGATCGCGTTCTGCGTCGACTGGCTGCGGCGCTGCGGCTACAACGTCGTCGTGGGGGAGTGCATGGACGGCGGCGGCCTCACCGCGGGGCCCGCGGCGGCGCGCGCCGCCGAACTGAGCGCGATGCTGCTCGACCCGAGCATCCGGTGCGTGCTGCCGCCCTGGGGCGGCGAGACCGCGATCGACCTCGTGGACCTGCTGGACTGGGACGCCCTGGCCGCCGCGGAGCCGACCTGGCTGGTGGGGTACTCCGACCTCTCGACGCTGCTCGTGCCGCTCACCACCCGGCTCGGGTGGGCGACGCTGCACGGCGACAACCTCGCCGACACCCCCTACGCCGTGCCGGAGGGGCTGCTCGGCTGGCGCGTGCTCGCCGGCGGTCCGGGGCCCTTCGAACAGCGCGACTCCGGACTGGTCGCCACCTGGGTGCGCTTCGAGGACGACCCGCGGGCCACGGCGTGGCCCGAGGTCGGGCGCGGCGCCTGAACGCTGCACGGGGCGACCTCGCTCGACGTCACCGGTCGGCTGATCGGCGGGTGCGTCGAGACCCTGGTCAACCTCGCGGGCACGCCCTACGGCGACGTCGCGGGGTTCGGCCGCGCCCACGCCGAGGACGGGCTGGTCGTCTACCTCGAGGTGTCCGGCGACGACGCCGCCACGGTGTGCCGGCACCTGCACGGCCTGCGGCTGGCCGGGTGGTTCGAGCACGCCCGCGCGATCCTCATCGGCCGCACGAACGCCCCCGACCACCCGCAGGTGACCCAGCACGAGGCCGTGCTGGACGCCCTGGGCCGGCTCGGGCTGCCGATCGTCCTCGACCTCGAGATCGGCCACGTCCCGCCGCACCTGCCGCTGGTCAACGGCGCGCTGGCGCGGGTGGTCGTGGACGGTGAGGACCGTCGGATCGTGCAGACCCTGGCCTGAGGTCGTGGCCCCCGTGCGACGCCTCAGCCGGCGGTGAGCAGCGGGCGGGTCCGGGCCACCACGGCGTCGACGTCCGCGGTGCCGAGCAGGATCTGCACCGCGAAGCCGTCCCACATCGCCCGCAGCTGCCGCGAGAGCGCCGCCGGATCCGGGTGCTGGGGGAGCACCGCGCCGAGCAGGGCGACCAGGTCCCGGTGCCAGACGTCGTCGAGGTCGGCGATCGCCCGGGCGAGGTCGTCGTCGTAGGGCGCCCGGGCCCACATCTCCAGCCACAACAGCCAGCGCGCGTCGCCGGGACCCGTGGGGAGGTAGACCCGGGCGAGCTCCAGCGCGGCCTCGGGCCCGGGGTCGGGACCGGTGATGGCCCCGGTGAGCACCGCGGCGCGCTGGGGCGCGTAGTGCTGCTCGCTCCAGCGCAGGGTCTCCAGCAGCAGGCCGTCGCGGGTGCCGAAGTAGTAGAGGAGGTGCCCGCCGCTGGTGTCGAGCCGGGCGGCGATCTTGGCCATCGTGACGGCGGCCAGACCCTGCTCGGCCACCATCGCCAGCGTCGTCTCGAGCACCTGCTCGCGCGAGTGCGCGAGGCGTCGGGGACTGCGGGCGGCGGCCATGGCCCTTGACTCTAGCGCCGGATCGGGCAATTCTTGAACAACGTTCAAAACCTGTGGTTCGGAGGATCCATGCGCGACGTGATCATCGTCGGGGCCGGCGTCACCGGTCTCACCGCCGCCCTGCGGCTCACCGAGGCCGGGCACGACGTCCTGGTGCTGGAGGCCCGCGACCGGGTCGGCGGCCGGCTCTCCACCGAGGCCCACGGCCCCGCGGGCGCGGAGTCGGACTTCGAGGTCGGCGGCCAGTGGGTCTCGCCCGACCAGACCGCCCTGATCGCGCTCGTCGAGGAGCTCGGGCTCACCACCTACTCCCGGTACCGCACCGGCGACTCGCTCTACGTCGACACCGACGGCGGCACCCACCGCTTCACCGACGACCTCCCGCTGCCGGCGGCCACCAACGCCGAGGTCGACCGCCTCTCCGAGGCCCTGGACACCCTGGCGCGCGAGCTCGACCCCGACCGGCCCTGGGAGCACCCCGACGCCCACGCGCTGGACCGGGTGACCTTCCAGGCGTGGCTGGAGTCGCAGAGCGACGACCCCGTGGCCGTCGCGATGGTGTCGCTGTTCATCGGCCCCGCGATGCTCACCAAGCCCGCCCACGCCTTCTCCGCGCTGCAGGCCGGCCTCATGGCCGCCAGCGCCGGCTCCTTCCACCACCTGGTGGACGCCGACTTCATCCTCGACAAGCGCGTGGCCGGCGGCCTGGCCTCGGTGCCCGCGGCGCTGGCAGCCCGGCTGGGCGACCGCGTGCGGCTGGAGGCCGACGTCACCGCCGTGCGGTGGAACGACGACGGCGTCACCGTGACCGTCGACGGCGAGCTGCTCACCGCCCGCCGTCTCGTGCTGGCCCTGCCGCCCACCCACGTGAGCCGGATCCGGCTCGATCCCGCGCTGCCCACCGAGCACCGCGCCGCCCGCGAGCACCAGTCCTTCGGGCTCGTGCTCAAGGTCCAGGCCGAGTACGACACCGCGTTCTGGCGCGAGGCCGGCCTCAGCGGCACCGGCTTCGCCCCCTTCCAGCTGGTGCACGAGATCTACGACAACACCACCGACGTCGCCGAGACCGGCTCGGGCTACGGCACCCTGGTGGGCTTCGTCTCCGACGTGCACGCCGACGAGGCGCTGCGCTGGAGTGCGGAGGAGCGGCGCGCCAAGGTGCTGGCCTCCATGGCCGCCTACTTCGGCGACGCCGCGCTGTCCCCGCGCACCTACGTCGAGAGCACCTGGCACGACCAGGAGCTCACCGGCGGCGCCTACGGCACCAGCTTCGACGTCGGTGGCCTGAGCCGCTGGGGTGCGGTGCTGCGCCAGCCCGTGGGACCGATCCACTTCGGCTCCAGCGACGTCGCCGGCCTGGGCTTCCAGCACGTCGACGGCGCCGTGCGCGTGGGCCACGACCTCGCCGCCGAGCTCGCCACCGCACTCGGCGGCTGAGTCCGCGAGTCTCGTGCTCGGCCTCGCGTTGCACACCAAGACCTACGTGTGCCTCCACGTGTTCGACGGCCGCATGCCCGTGATGCTGGTGACCAGGCCGGACGGCGACTGGTGTGCGCTCTGCGGCGACGACCATCCTGACGACGCGGGTCAGTATCGTGTCGTGGGCCTCGGTCACGTGATCCAGCAGGATCCGACGCTCGCGGACGTGCTCGACCTTGCGGCCGGCGAGGAGGCCGAGCGCGAGATCGTGGGAGGACCCTGGACCCGGTCGACGTTCTGATGGGACGCTGGGCTGGGTCCGGGGTGAGGTTCGTTGAGGGGAGTAGCGAGATGCCCGAACGATCCCTGGCCGACCTGATCGCCCATGCCGACGAGCTCGCGGCAGCCTTCGAGAACCAGGGCCCTTCACCTGAGGGCTTCGATGCGCCGCTCCCGCCGCTCATGGCGATGAAGCTCGCGGCGTTCCGTCGGGCGGCCGCCGAGAAGGAACTCGCCGACGCCGTCCGCGCCGCCCGCGAGGCAGGACAGTCGTCGTTCGGGCCCGGCGACACCCTGGGCGGCTGAGGGTCAGCGACCCCGTGCACCCGTGGGCCGCTCGTCGCTGCGCCTTCGTCACGGCGGGCAACCAGGACCAGACGGCATCACCCCACGCGGCTGCCCGGGTGCGGGCGTCTCGTGACGCTCGCTGGCGCTCGCTCCTCGACGACCGTGCCTGGTGTTGTGCTTGCTCCTCGACGACCGTGCCTGGTGTTGTGCTTGCTCCTCGACGACCGTGCCTGGTGTTGTGCTTGCTCCTCGACGACCGTGCCTGGTGTTGCGCTCGCTCCTCGAGGACCGTCCTGGTCGCGGTCTCGAGACATGGTGAGACGGGTGCGGCGTCTCGTGACGCTCGCTGGCGCTCACTCCGCGACGACCGTGTCCTCCGCTGGAACGTTCGTCGGAGGGGCCTGGCGACGTGGGCCACCCACGTTCGTCGAGGAGGCGCCCCGGCGCCGTCACGAGACGCAGGATGGCGTGGGCGGGCCTCAGGTGAAGGCGTTGATGCCGGTCTCGGCGCGGCCGATGATGAGCTTCTGGATCTGGCTGGTGCCTTCGTAGAGCGTCATCACGCGGGCGTCGCGCAGGAACTTGGCGGCCGGGTAGTCGCTGACGTAGCCGGAGCCGCCGTGCACCTGGATGCAGAGGTTGGCAGCGCGCACGGCGGCCTCGGAGGCGTAGAGCTTGGCCTTGGACGCCGCCAGGCCGACGGGCTCGCCGCGGTCGAGCAGGTCGGCGCAGCGCCACACCAGCAGCCGGGCGGCGTCGGCGTCGAGGCTGAGGTCGGCGATCATGTCCTGCACCAGCTGGAAGGCCGCGATCGGGCGGTCGAACTGGGTGCGGGAGGTCGCGTAGGCCACCGAGGTCTCCAGACAGGCCTGCACCAGGCCGACGCAGCCGGCGGCCACGGACACCCGGCCCTTGTCGAGGCTGCTCATCGCGACCTTGAACCCCTGGCCCTCGCCGTTCGGCCCGTCCTGGTCGGCCGGTCCGCCGAGCATCGCCGAGGCCGGCACGCGCACGCCGTCGAGGAACAGCTCGGCGGTGGCCTGGCCGCGCAGGCCGAGCTTGCCGGTGACCTCGCGGGCGGTGAAGCCGGGGGTGTCGGTGGGCACGAGGAACGCGCTGATGCCGCGGGGGCCCTCGCCGCCGGTGCGCGCGAAGATCAGCGCGACCTGCGCCCACGTGCCGTTGGTGATGAACAACTTCTGGCCGTCGATCACGTAGTCGTCGCCGTCGCGCACGGCGCGGGTGCGCAGGTTGCCGGCGTCGGAGCCCACCCCGGGCTCGGTGAGGCCGAAGCAGCCCAGCACCTCGGCGGTGGCGATGCGGGGCAGCCACTCGCGCTTCTGCTCCTCGGTGCCCCAGCCCAGGATCGACTTGCCCACCAGGCCGTTGGACACCGACACGATGCCGCGCAGTGCGGAGTCGGCGCGGCCGAGCTCCTCCATGCCGAGCACGTAGGTGACGTAGTCGCCGCCCAGGCCGCCGTACTCCTCCGGGATGGTGAGGCCGAAGAAGCCGAGCTCGGCCATGCCGGGGATGATGCCGAGGTCGATCGACTCCCGGTCGTCCCACTCCTGGCGGTGGGGCACCGCCTCCTTCTCCAGGAACGCCCGGGCGGCGTCGCGGAACGCCTCCTGCTCGGCGGTGAGCGACAGGTCCATCAGCGACTCGCCTCCAGTCCGGCGGCCAGCAGCGGCTCGACCGCGGCCCCCACGGTGTCGAAACCCTCCCCGACCGTCTGGCCGGCGAGGAAGCGGTGGTGGATCCCCTCCAGGATCACCGCGATCTTGAGGTAGGCCAGGCCCAGGTGGAAGCGCAGGTCGCCGAGCGGCCGGCCGCCCGCGGCCTCGTAGGTGGCCAGCTGGGTGGCGCGGTCGGGGTAGCCGGGGGCGCTGCTGGCGTCCGCCACTGCCGCGCCACCGGTGATCGTGCCGAGGTCGTCGTAGACCAGCAGCAGCGCGACGTCGGTGAGCGGGTCGCCGAGGGTGGCCATCTCCCAGTCGACGACGGCGCGCACCGGCCCGCCCTCGGACTCGGGCGTGCCGGGCAGGCACAGCAGGTTGTCGAGCCGGTAGTCGCCGTGCACGATCCCGGGCGGCGCGTCGACGTCGGGCAGGGAGTCGCCGAGCCGGGCCAGCAGTCGCTCGGCGTCGGGCAGCGGCCGGGTGGCCGAGCCCTCCAGCTGGCGGCCCCAGCGCCGCACCTGGCGCTCCAGGAACCCGGCCGGGCGCCCGAAGTCGCCCAGGCCCACCGCGACCGGGTCGACGGCGTGCAGCCGGGCCAGCACCTGCGTCATCGCCGTCGCCAGCGCCGCGGTGCCCTCAGCCCCGAGCGGGGCCAGCTGGGCGGCGGTGCGGTAGGGCGTGCCGGCGACGTCGTCCATGACGTAGAACGGCGCGCCGATCACCTCGGGGTCGGTGCACTGCGCCCGCACGGTGGGCACCGGCACCCCGCTGCCGGCCAGCGCGGCCATGGCGGTGTACTCCCGGCCCATGTCGTGGGCGGTGGCCTGCACGTGCCCGAGCGGGGGACGCCGCACGATCCGGGTGGTGACGCCGTCGCCCACCCGGTAGGTGAGGTTGCTCTTGCCGCCGGCGATCAGGGTGCCGGTGAGGGGCGCGCTGAGGTCGCCCGGGGCCGCGGCGGCGTACCAGGCCGCGAACCGGTCGAGGTCGAGCCCGGGCAGATCGGGTGCGGGCAGGTCCGGCGCGGCGGCGGTGGTCATGCCCCGGCGAGCCCGTCGACCTTGGTCTGCAGGCGGCGCATGCCGGCCAGCCAGCGGTCGGTGTCGGCGGCCCGGGCGGCGTAGTAGCCGGCCACCTCGGGATGGGGGAGGACCAGGAACCGGTCCTCCTCGAGTGCGGCCACCCAGGCGTCGGCGACGGCCTCGGGGGTGAGTGCCTCGTCGTGGCTGAGCAGGTCCTTGAGCGGCCCGGCCTGCTCGAGCATCGCCGTCTGCACGCCCTGCGGGCAGATCGCCTGCACCGCCACGCCCCGCCCGCCGTAGGTGATCGAGAGCCACTCGGCGAAGCCGACCGCGGCGTGCTTGGTGGTGGAGTACGCGGCGGCGCCGATCATCGTGAGCAGCCCCGCCGCCGAGGCGGTGACGACGAACCGCCCGCCCGGGCCGCCGGCCTCGTGGTCGGCCACCCAGCCCGGCACGAGCAGCTGGGCCGCGCGCACGTGGGCGCGCACATTGACCTCGAACATCCGGGTCCACTCGGCGTCCTCGAGCTGCAGGGAGTCGGCGCGGGTGCGGTCGATGCCGGCGTTGGCGCAGTAGACGTCGATGCGTCCCAGCGACTCGGTGGCCGCGGCCACCAGCGCCGCGACGCCCTCGGCGCTGGCGCAGTCGCCCGGCACCGGGGTGGCGCCGATCGCCTCGGCGGTGCGGGCGCAGGCGTCCGCGTCGACGTCGTTGACGACCACGCGGGCACCCTCGGCGACGAGCCGGGCGGCGAGGGCGGCCCCGATGCCGCCGCCCGCGCCCGTCACGACCGCGCCCCGACCCGCGAGCGCGGGATGCGCCATGCTCAGACCCCGCCAGTCATCGACACGCCGCCGTCGGCGACGACGGTCTGGCCGGTGAGCCAGCCGGCGTCCTCGGAGAGCAGGAAGGCCACCAGCGCGCCGATGTCCTCGATCTCCCCGAGCCGCTTGAGGGGGTAGGCGGCCGAGGCCTCCTCCTCGCGGCCGACGTAGAGCATCTCGGCGAACTTGGTCTTCACCACCGCCGGAGCGACGGCGTTGACGCGGATCGTGGGCCCGAGCTCGACCGCGAGGGTCTCGGTGAGGCTGATCATCGCGGCCTTGCTGGCGCCGTAGAAGGAGATGAACGGCGCCGGGCGCACCCCGGAGAGCGAGGAGATGTTGACGATCGAGCCGCCGTGCTCCTTCATCCAGGCGCGGTGGGCCTCCTGCACGAACCCGAGCATCGCGACCACGTTGGTGTCCATGATCTTGCGCGCGATGTCGAGGTCGAGGTCGGTGAGCGGTCCGAACGCCGGGTTGATGCCGGTGTTGTTCACCAGCAGGTCCAGGCTGCCGAAGGTCTCCACGGCGGTGGCGACGGCGGCCGCGCGGTGCTCGGGGTCGGCGGCGTTGCCGGGCACCGCCACCGCGACCTCGGGCCCGCCGAGGGCGGCGACGGCCTCGGCCAGTGGCTCGGGCTTGCGGGCGGTGATCACCACCCGCGCGCCCTCCTCGACCAGCCGCTGGGCGACGCCGAAGCCGATGCCCCGGCTCGCGCCGGTGACCAGCGCGGTACGACCGGTGAGGCCCTTCACGCCCCGGCCCCGGCGGGGGCCAGCGGGTCGAGGTCCTCGTGGTCGAACACCGTGGCGCTCAGGGCGCCGAGGTAGTGCGAGCCGTCGCCGAGCAGGTGGTCCAGGGCGGTGAGCCGGGCGGTGTACATGCCCACGCTGTACTCGGCGGTGACGCCGATGCCGCCGTGCAGCTGGATCGACTCCTTGCCCAGGTGGCGCCCGGCGCGGCTGACCTGCAGGCCCACGCGGGCGGCGGCGTCGGCCAGCGCCCCGGTGTCGCCGGTGGCGAGCACCATCGTGGCCCAGTCGACGACGCTGTGGGTGAGCTCGACGCTGGTGTAGAGGTCGGCGGCCCGGAAGGTGAGGGCCTGGAAGTTGTTGAGCGTGACGCCGAACTGCTTGCGGCTCTTGAGGTAGCTCGTGGTGAGCGCGAGCTGGGTCTGCATCAGGCCCAGCGCCTCGTTGGCGGCCATCACCCGGGCGATGTCCTGCACGGTGGCGATGGAGGCCGTCACGTCCTGCCCGGGGGTGCCGAGCGGGGTGGCGGCGGTGGCCTCGAAGGTGACCCGCGCGGCGCGCAGCCAGTCGGGGGTGCGGTAGCTCTCCCGCGAGGCGGCGGCGTCGCCGGCCACGAGGAACAGCCCGGTGCCGCCGCCCGGCAGCGCCGCGCTGACCACCAGCACGTCGGCGCGGGCGCCGACGGTGACGCCGTCCTTGACGCCGGTGAGGGTCCAGGAGTCGCCGTCCTGGGCGGCGGTGACGTCGTGGGCCTGCGCCGACCAGCGGCGACCCGGCTCGTCGTGGGCGAAGGCCAGCACCGACTCACCGGCGCTGAGGGCACCGAGCACCTCGGCGCGCTGCTCGGGGGTGCCGACCGCCGAGACCAGTCCGCCGGCCAGCACCACGCTGGCCAGGTACGGCTCGGGGGCGAGCACGCGGCCCAGCTCCTGGCACACGATGGCGACCTCGACGGGGCCCGCGCCCACGCCGCCGTCCTCCTCGCTGAAGGGCAGGCCCAGCAGGCCCATCTCGGCCAGCTGGCCCCACACCTGCTCGGAGAAGCCGGGCTCCTCGGCCACCGCCCGGCGCCGGTTCTCGTAGTCGGAGTAGGCCTTGCCGGCCAGCCCCTTCACGGCGTCGCGGAGGGCCTGCTGCTCGTCGTCGTAGCTGAAGTCCATGGGTTTCGTCGTCTCCTGTCGCGGCCGGTCAGAGGCCGAGGATCGTGCGGCTGATGATCTGGCGCTGGATCTCGTTGGACCCGCCGTAGATCGAGGCCTTGCGCAGGTTGAGGTAGGCCGGGGTGGAGCGGGTGAACCAGGCGGCGACGTCGTCGTCCTCCCCGCTCTGCAGGGTGGCGGGACCGCCGAGGTCGACCACCAGCTCGCTCACGGCCTGCTGCAGCTCGGTGCCGCGCAGCTTGAGCACCGAGCTGGCCGGGTGCGGCTCGCCGTCGGCGGAGTCGGCGGTGACGCGCAGCACGGTGAGCTCCAGGGCCAGCAGCTCGTTCTCGAGCTCGGCCACGCGGGCGCGCAGCAGCGGGTCGGCCTCGATGGTGGCGCGGCCCAGCTCCTTGGCGCGGGCGAGCACCCGCTTGGTGGCGCCCACGGGGGCCACGCCGACGCGCTCGTTGCCGAGCAGGAACTTCGCGATCGCCCAGCCGCCGTTGAGCTCGCCGACCAGGTTCTCACCCGGCACGCGGACGTTGTCGAACCAGACCTCGTTGACCTCGTGGCTGCCGTCGATCAGCTGGATCGGGCGCACCTCCAGGCCCTCGCTGCGCATGTCGATGAGCAGCATCGAGATGCCGGCCGGCTGAGTCCCCTCGGGGTCGGTGCGCACCAGGGGGAAGATCCAGTCGCCGTGCTGGCCCAGGGTGGGCCAGGTCTTCTGGCCGTTGACGATCCAGTCGTCGCCGTCGCGCACCGCGCTGGTGCGCAGCGAGGCGAGGTCGGAGCCGGAGTCGGGCTCGGAGAAGCCCTGGCTCCACCAGATGTCGAGGTTCGCCGTGGCGGGGAGGAACTTCTCCTTCTGCTCCTGGGTGCCGAAGTGCGCGATGACCGGGCCGATCATCGAGGCGTTGAAGGCCAGCGGCATCGGCACGCAGGCCGCCTGCAGCTCCTCGTGCCAGATGTGGCGCTGGAGGTCGGTCCAGTCGCGGCCGCCCCACTCGGCGGGCCACGCGGGCACGGCCAGGCCCTCGGCGTTGAGCACCCGCATGCTCTCCACGATCTGGTCCTTGGTCAGCTCGCGGCCCTCGGCCACGGTGCGCCGGATCTCGTCGGGGAACTTGGTGGTGAAGAAGGTGCGCAGTTCCTCGCGGAACTCCTGCAGCTCCGCGGACAGCTCCAGCTTCAAGGGGGCCCCTCTCATCGGGACGTCGGCCAGTGCGGAGGGCGACTGGGCGCTGCGACGTCGGTCACGTGCGTGCCCTGCCATTCAAGCCCCTGTCGGCACCGCGCGGAAGGAGGGGGTCGGCTGTTCGGGCTGTTTCTGGACACAGTGTCTCGGCAGTGCCCTTGTCGGGTCGCCCAAATGCCGGTGCGGGCGCGCCCCGCGGTGCGGGAGGATCACCTCCCGTGGGTCATGTCGACGTCCAAGGAGTCCGCTACGAGCTGCCCGACGGCCGGGTGCTGCTCGACGACGTCTCGTTCCGGGTGGGGGAGGGCGCCAAGGTCGCCCTGGTGGGCGCCAACGGCGCCGGCAAGACCACGCTGCTGCGCCTGATCATCGGCGACCTCGACCCCCACGCCGGCGTCATCGTGCGCAGTGGCGGGCTCGGCGTCATGCGGCAGGACGTGAAGGCCGGGCTGGGGCCCGACCCCACTGTCGCCGACCTGCTGCTCTCACTGGCCCCACCGCGCGTGCGGGCCGCGGCGGCCGCGGTCGACGCGTGCGAGCTGGCGCTGATGGAGACCGACGACGAGGCGACCCAGATGCGCTACGCCGAGGCGATCCACGACTACACCGACGCCGGCGGCTACGACCTCGAGGTCGTCTGGGACGTCACCACCGTCAAGGCGCTCGACGTGCCCTACGACCGGGCCAAGTACCGCGAGCTGCGCACGCTGTCGGGCGGGGAGCAGAAGCGGATCGTGCTGGAGTACCTGCTCGCCGGACCGGAGGAGGTGCTGCTGCTCGACGAGCCCGACAACTACCTCGACGTGCCGGGCAAGATCTGGCTCGAGGAGCGCATCCGCGCCAGCGCCAAGACGATCCTGTTCATCAGCCACGACCGCGAGCTGCTCGCCAACACCGCCACGCGCGTCGTCACCGTCGAGCTCGGCCACGCCGGCAACTCCACCTGGACCCACCCGGCCGGCTTCGCCAGCTACCACGAGGCCCGGCGCGACCGGTTCGAGCGGTTCGAGGAGCTGCGCCGGCGCTGGGACGAGGAGCACGCCAAGCTCAAGGCGCTCGTGCTGCGCCTGAAGATCAAGTCCGAGTACAACGACGGCATGTCGAGCCAGTACCGGGCCGCCCAGACCCGGCTGCGCAAGTTCGAGGAGGCCGGGCCGCCCACCGAGCAGCCCCGCGAGCAGCAGGTGACGATGCGGCTGCAGGGCGGGCGCACCGGCAAGCGCGCCGTCGTCTGCGAGGGCCTGGAGCTGAGCGGCCTGATGCGGCCCTTCGACCTCGAGGTCTGGTACGGCGAGCGCGTGGCGGTGCTGGGCTCCAACGGCTCCGGCAAGTCGCACTTCCTGCGGCTGCTGGCCGCCGGCGGCAGCGATCCCGACCCGTCCCTGCGTCCGCTCGACGGCCTCACCGACGGGCCGCCGATCGAGCCGGTGCGCCACACCGGGGTGGCCAAGCTCGGGGCCCGCGTGGTGCCCGGGTGGTTCGTGCAGACCCACGACCATCCCGAGCTGATCGGGCGCACGCTGCTGGAGATCCTCCACCGCGGCGACGGCGGCCGCGCCGGCATGGGGCGCGAGCAGGCCAGCCGCGTGCTGGACCGCTACGAGCTCTCGGCGCAGGCCGAGCAGCGCTTCGAGTCGCTCTCGGGCGGTCAGCAGGCGCGCTTCCAGATCCTGCTGCTGGAGCTGTCCGGCGCCACCCTGCTGCTGCTCGACGAGCCCACCGACAACCTCGACCTCGAGAGCGCCGAGGCGTTGGAGGCCGGACTCGCCGGCTTCGAGGGCACGGTCCTGGCCGTCACCCACGACCGGTGGTTCGCCCGCGGCTTCGACCGGTTCCTGGTCTACGGCGCCGACGGCGAGGTGTACGAGTCCGACGGACCGGTCTGGGACGAGGGCCGGGTCGCGCGCGCCCGCTGACCCGGCAGCATCGCCGGCGTCGGTGCGGCGCGGCGTCCCGCCTCCGGAGGGGTTGGTGCGACGCGGCGTCGCGGTGTGCGACAGTCTCGGCATGGCGACCCCAGATCACGTCGAGGACCCCCTCGCCGCCGTGCTCGGCACCACCCCGCCCGAGTCCGTGCAAGCGCTCCCCGACGACGTCCGGCAGCGGTTGGCCGACCAGGTGCGGGCCGGGCGTCGCCGTCAGGCCCGGCTCACCGAGGAGGCCGTCGACCGCGCGATCACCGGCGTGCCGCTGCCGGTGCGCTCGGTGATCCGCAAGGCGCTGGTCGGATGAACACGCCCGACCCGCGCTCGGTGCCGCGCCCGGCGCCCCGTCGTTCGCCGCAGCTGTCCCGCATCGCGCGGCTGCTGCACCTCGAGCAGGACCAGCTGCAGGGCCTCGACGACCTCCCCGACGCCGACCTGCGGGTGCTGCACGACCAGATCAGCCACACCCTGTTCAGCCCGGGGCAGACGCAGTTCGCCAAGGTCGCCGCGCTCTCCAAGACCCTCCCGGCGCCCGCGGCGGCGAAGCTGGCCGAGAAGTTCCTCCCGCCGGTGCTCGGCGCCCGCGTGGCCGAGCTGCTCGACCCCGCCCGCGCCCGCGACCTGGTGGGTCGGCTCTCGATCCGCTACCTCGCCGACATCGCGTTGGCGCTGGACCCGGTGAAGTCGCGCCCGGTGCTCGAGGCCATCCCGCCGGTGAAGATCCGCGAGGTCGCGCAGGCGCTGTTCGCCCGCGACGAGCACGCCGCGATGGCCGAGTTCGCCTCCGCCGTCACCTACGAGGGCCTCTGGGAGGCGCTGGGCGACGCCCGCCCGCGCGACCTGCTGCTGCTCGCCCCGCTGCTGGAGTGGAACGAGCGGCTCGAGCGGGTCGTGGCCGAGCTGCCCGAGACCAAGATCCGCGAGATCGCCACCGAGCTCTCCACCGCCGACCTCGCGACCCTGGCCCTCGACCTCGAGCCGGCCCGGTTCGCCCCCGTCGTCCCGCACCTCGACGTCGCGGTGCTGCGCGCCATCGCCGCCCAGCTGTTCGCCTGGGACGAGCACGCCGCGGCCGCGGCGTTCACCGCCGTCGTGCCGGCCCCGGTGGTCCTGGGCGTCCTCGACGTCGCCACGGCGGACGACCTGCGCGCCCTCGCCCCCCACCTGCAGCCCTCCCCGGCGCTCACCGAGGCCGCGGCCGCGCTGCCCGACGACGTGCGCGCGGTGCTGGCCGAGGTCGCCGCCACCGCCGACCTGCACCCCGAGGTCGCCGCCCTGCTCTGAGCGGTGTGACCGCGGACGGTCGTCGACGAGGCGACCCGGCGCCGTCGCGAGGCGTGGTGGATCGGGTGCGGGCGTCTCGTGACGCTCGCTGGCGCTCGCTCCTCGACGACCGTCGGTCCCCACGCCGGCCACTCGCTGGCGCTCGCTCCTCGACGACCGTCGGTCCCCACGCCGGCCACCCGCTGGCGCTCGCTCCTCGACGACCGTCGGTCCCCACGCCGGCCACCCGCTGGCGCTCGCTCCTCGACGACCGTCGGTCCCCACG
>NZ_CAXQZB010000049.1:0-189599 GCF_964228225.1 Nocardioides sp. | reverse complement strand
TGAGAGCGGTTGCACCGACAACACCCTGGTGATGTTTACCTCCGAACAGGGATCGCAGTTCCCGGGCAACAAATGGACCAACTGGAACACCGGGGTTCACACCGCGTTCACCGTGCGCTGGCCGGGCCAGGTCCGGCGCGGCACCCGCACCGAGGTCACGTCGTAGGTCGTCGTCGGCTCGGCCGGGGTGGTGAAGCGTGCGTTGGGGAGGTAGAGCCGGTCGCCGGACCGGGCGACGGTGGTGAACACGTCGAACGCCGGGCTGGTCACCGTCGTGCGCAGCGACCCGCGCGTCCCGGTGCGGTCCAGGTGCAGCACGGCCAGGGTGTTCACCCGGTTCTGCACCACGAACAGGGTGCGACCCTCCCGCAGCAGCCCGTCGCCGTTGGTGAGCACGTACCCGCCCAGGTCCACCGGCGTCGCCGCGCCCGAGGCGGGGTCGACGCGGTACAGCGTGCCGTTGCTGGAGTTCACGACCAGCAGCGCCTCGCCGTCGGGGGTGGTGGTGAGGCCGTTGGCGTTGTTCACCTCCGGGGTCTGCACCCAGGCGCCGGTCAGCGGGAGCGGCTCGGCGGCGGCCGGCAGCGCACCGCGCGGCCCGAACGGGATCCGGTAGAGAACCGCGTTGCGCGAGTCGGTGACCCAGGCCGCCTCGCGGGTGAGGACGACGTCGTTGATGAAGGTGGGCGCGGTGCCGGCGGTGAGCGCGTACCG
This sequence comes from Nocardioides sp., assembly GCF_964228225.1. Lineage (GTDB taxonomy): Bacteria > Actinomycetota > Actinomycetes > Propionibacteriales > Nocardioidaceae > Nocardioides. Next base: position 188,885 of record NZ_CAXQZB010000049.1, on the reverse strand, counting down.
GGCCAGCAGGTCGCCGCTGCGGGCGTCGATCACCCGGACCTCGCCCGCGGGGCCACCGGCCACGAACAGCCGGCCGCGCTGGTCGATCTTCAGCCCGACCGAGGCCGTGCCGGGGCCCTGCGCCACGGTGCGCAGCGCGCCGGTGCGCAGGTCGAGGGCGACGACGTCGCCGTCGGCACGCGATCCGAGGTAGGCGGTGTCGCCGCGGCCGACGGTGATGCCCTCCGGCTGGAAGCCGGCCGGGAGGGGCAGCACGTCGGGGGCTTGACGATCGCTGGGAGAGGACGCGGCCGGGTGTGCGGACGCCTCGGCGGCGCCGATCGCGGACAGCGCGAGCGACAGCGGCGCGACGAGCGCGAGGGCGGCGACGCCCAGGCGGGTCGGGCGGGTCGGGCGGGTCGTGGTGGTCATCGGTGACTCCTCGTGGTGGAGGCGCCGGAGGGCAGCCGAGGGCCCGAGCCCCCGGCGCCGAGAAACGGGGGCTCCTCCACCGTGCCAGCCCGACGGTGCTCACCGTTCACCCGTCGGTGGGCCGGCGCACCGGCCGCGGATCCTCCACAGCCACGGCGATCCCGGGCCCGTCCACCGCCGGCCTGCGACCCCCTCGCCGGGGTCCGCCGCCGGAGGGAGGGTCGGAGCCGTGCCGGGGCCCGTAGCCCCGCGCACCCGCCGTCCGCCCGGTCCGCGTGCGGCGGTCCCGCCCCCGATCTCGGAGACCCCATGTCCCTCGCGCCCCTCGCGCCCCTCGCGCCCCCCGCGTCCTGTCCGTCACCACCCCCGACCCGCTCCCGCGGGAGCGTCCTCCACCTCCTGCTGGCCGGTGCGATGCTGGTCGGGCTCCTCCTGACCCCGCTGGTGCCCGGTCCGGCCTGGTCGGTGGGCGTGCCCGATCCGGTGCCGACCAGCGGCACCGCCTCCGTGGCCCGGCCGGTCCCCACCGCGGCGTGCCGCACGATCGACCCGAACCTGGTGCGCGGGGTGTGCCTGCGCTACCCGACGGCGTCGGGCTGGGGCTACACCTAGCTCGGCAGCTACCGCGCGCCGGACGGTCGGGTGTTCCTGTGCCTGGACTACCTCTACGACTCCCGGCTGCCCCGTGACGCGCGGGAGGTGAGCACGGCCGGCCTGCGCAACCAGTTCGGTCTGCCCGTCGGCGAGGCCGAGGTGGCGGCGCTCAACCACGCGATCAGCACCCACGCCCCCGACGGCTCGAGCGGCAGCGCGGTCACCGACGCCGCGCTCGCGCTCCTGGCCCGCGAGGTGATGGGTGACGGTCGGCGTGCCGACGGACCCGACGGCGCCTCGGCCCTCCAGGTCTACCCCGGACCGCTGCACGTCGGCGAGCCCGTGCAGCCGCCCCGCGACGGCAGCGGCGCCGACGTGCTGCGCCGGGCGCAGTCGATCTGGGCGCAGGCCTCGTTGCGCCGCGGTCCGGTGACCCTCTCGATCGCGCGCACGGGCGTGCCCGACGGCACCGCCACCGTGCCGGTGGGACGTCCCGTGGCCTTCCGGATCTCCGCGATCGCCGGATCCGGCGCCTCCCTGGGCGGACTGGCGCTGACGGTGCGCTGCCGCGGTCCCGTCACGTGCCCGCGCTCCCTGGTGTCACGCCCCGGCGGGGTGGTGCTGCGGCTGCGCCCCACCCGGCCGGGCCGCATCGCCCTCGCGGTGCAGGCGCTGGTCCCCGCCGCTGACGGCCTGCTCTCGGTGGACCCCGACTGGCGGACCCACGAGGGCCCCGTCGCGGGCCGCCACGGCCGCCAGCGGGGCTGGATCGCCCGTCGCGTGTCCACCCGCGTGCGCGCCGGCATCGAGGTCGTCAGCATCCCGTGGGAGCCGAGCGTGACCACCCTGGCGCTGCCGCGCACGGCCCGGCCCGGAGCCACCCTGGTCGACGTGGTGACCGTCGCCGACGTCCCGCCCGACGTGGACCTGAGGGTCGTCGGCACGCTCTACGGGCCCTTCCCGAGCCCTCCCCGGCCCACGGACTGCCGGCCGGCGCACCGGGTCGGCACCGTCACGCTGCGCCTCGACGGCGCGGGCACCCTGCGCACCCCGGGGCTGGTCGCCGATCGGCCGGGCCACTACACCTGGGTGCAGCACCTCCCCGCGCAGCGCCGCGGACCCACCCCGGTGGCCGAGGTCCGCACCCCCTGCGGCCTCCCGGAGGAGACGACCCTCGTCGAGCCGTTCACCCCACAGGTCGCCACGCGGGCCTCCCGACCTGTCGTCCGGGCCGGTGAGACGGTGCACGACGTGATCACCGTGCAGGGTCTGGGGCACGCCCGCGCCCGGCTGCGGTGGTGGCTGGCCGGGCCGGTGCCGCCGGTCGACGGCGGGTGCGCCGGGGTCGCGTGGCACGACGTGCTCGTGCACGCCCGCGGCGAGATGGCGGTCGACGGCGCGCTCGCGACCGCGCCGGTGCTGCGCAGCGCCCCGCTGCGGCTCGAGCTGCCGGGCTGCTACTCCTTCGGCCACGAGCTCGAGCCGAGTGCGCTCTCCACCGCCCATCGCGCCGATCCCGGGATCCCCGCCGAGACCGTGCTCGTCACCCCGCGCCGACTGGCCGTCGAGACCCGGATCTCCGAGCGCGCGGTGCTCGTGGGACGCGAGGTGCAGGACCGGATCCGGCTGCGCGGGGGCCGGATCCCCGCCCGGGCCACGGCCGCGTGGACCCTGGTCGGACCGGTGAGCCCCGGCGCGGTCGGCTGCCGCGGCGCGGTCTGGGACGGGGCGGCACTCCGCGCCACCGGGCGCCTGGTGCTGCGCGAGGGCGCGGGGGTCACCGCCCCGGTGCGACTCGACCGGCCCGGCTGCTACAGCTACGCGGTCGACGTCGAGGCCGGCCCCACCTACGAGGTCCTCGACTCCCCGGTGGGGCTCGTCGTCGAGACCGTCGAGGTCACCCGGCCTGTGGTGCCCCTGCTGCCCGACGTGCCCACCGGGACCCCCGGCCCGCGCGCCGGGGTGGCGCCGGGCGCCGGGCGGATCGTGCCGCTCGGGCGGCCGCAGCCCTCCGACCGCCCGGACACCGCGCCGACGCCGGGGCCGCGGGTGCCGCCGCGTCGGTTCGTGCCGGCCGACCTCGCCGCCCCCGCCCCGGTGCTGCCGGGCACCGACCGTGCCCGGGGGGTGCTGGTCCTGCCCGGCGCCGACCCGCTGCGGGTCGTCCCCACCCGCGTGGTGGACGGGGTGGTGGCGGTGCCCCGGGCGGTCGACGAGGTCGGCTGGCTCGCCGCGAGCGCCCGCCCGGGCGACCTCACCGGCGCGGCGCTGCTGCTGGCCCACGTCTCCGACGGGGCGCACGGGCCCGGCGCGTTCGCCGGCCTCGCCGACCTCCGGCCGGGGCAGCGCGTGGTGTGGGACGGCGCGGTCTACGAGATCGAGCACCGCGCCGTGCGCCCACGCCGCGCCGGACTGCCCGCGACCGTCCTGCGCACCGACGGCCCGCCCCGACTCCACCTCGTCACCTGTGCCCACCGGGTGCGGCGCGGCGACGCCGACTTCTACCGCGACAACCTCATCGTCACCGCGACCCTGGTGCGCGGTGGACGGGGCGCCGCGGCTGTCGGTGCCGGCGACTAGCGTGCGTGGACGTGGATCCCGTCGCCGCGCGTGCGCTCGCGCAGCAGCTCATGGCCGACCACGGGCTGGAGGGCTGGACCGTCGTGCTCGACACCGCGGTGCGCCGGGCGGGGGTGTGCCGCTTCGCCGATCGCACCATCGGCCTGAGCGCGCCGCTGACCCGGCTGCACGACGAGACCCAGGTGCGGGAGACGATCCTGCACGAGATCGCCCATGCCCTGGTCGGTCCCCGCCACGGGCACGACCGGGTCTGGCGCGAGACCGCCCGGCGCCTGGGTGCCTCCGGTGAGCGGTGCCTGCCGGCCGACACGCCCGCGCCCGAGGCGCCCTGGGTCGGCACCTGCCCCGCTGGCCACACCAGCACCCGGCACCGGCGTCCGGAGCGCGTCATGACGTGCGCCCGGTGCAGCCGTACCTTCGATCCCGCCCACGTGCTCACCTGGCACCACCGCGGTCGCCCGGCCCAGCACCACCCCAACTACCTCGCCGAGCTCGCCGCCCTCCAGGAGGGCCGCGTGTGGCGGCTGGTAGGCCCCGGGGGCCGGATCCGCATCACGGCGCCGGGGGAGTGGGCCGGTCGCGACGGAGTCGTCGTCGGCCACGGCCGGACCTCCTACCGGGTCCGCGTCGGGCGGCGCACGGTCTCGGTCTGGTTCGCCCACGCCCAGCCTGTCGACTGACGCGCGCGACGGCGGCCCGCGCTCAGGCCAGCGGCAGCAGGTAGCGGCTGGTGGGCACCAGGTCGAGGTCGCGGTCGGCCCCGAACCGGGCACAGCTGGCCATCAGCCGCTCGATCCGGCTCGCCAGCTCGGCGTCGTCGCCGCCGGACCCGTAGAAGGCGTGCACGTCGGTGAGGGCCGCCATCGGGAAGTGCTCCTCCACCAGGGCCGCCACGGCGGGGGCCTGCGCGGTGAGGGGGCGCAGCACCCGGTTCTGGAGGTAGCCCGAGGTGCCCTGGGTGGCGATCGCGACCGGGGTGTGGTCCACCTGCCAGCGCTGCCGCCACTCCGCCTCGGGGAGGTCGACGGGACGGCGCAGCAGGGCGAGGTTGGCCAGGGCGTCCAGCCGCTCCCCGGGGACGGTCGGGGCGGGCGACAGCGGCGCGCGCTCCTCCACCTCCCACGCCGCGTGGTGGGCGGCGGTGGCGCTCACCGAGGCCAGGGCCACCGCCAGCACCTCCTCGGCCGGCGGCTGCGGCCAGGTGAGGGACACGATCGCGTTCCACCCCGGCTCGGGCGTGCCGGGGCCGGGGAAGCGCAGCGCCCCGGCCACCGGGGCGTCGTCGAGGTTCACCTGGGCGGCCGTGACGCCGAGCGCCCCGAGGGCGGGCCCCCGGGCCAGGAGCACGTCGTGGTCGGCGCCGGCCAGCGCGATCATCACCTTCATCGGCCCTGCTCCTCGGTCACGGTGCGGTAGAGGTCGGCGGTGCGGGTCGCGATCGACTCCCAGCTGAAGGACCCGATCGCGCGGCGACGACCGGCCGCGCCCCAGGCGGCGGCGCGATCGGGATCGGCGAGGGCGGCGTCGAGGGCGGCGGCGAAGTCGGCGACGTAGCGGTCGGGGTCCAGCGGCGTGCCGGTGCCGTCGACAGCCTGCTCGATCGGGACCAGCAGTCCGGTCTCGCCGGGCACCACGACCTCGGGGATGCCGCCGGTGGCGGTGGCCACCACCGCCGTCTCGCACGCCATGGCCTCCAGGTTCACGATCCCCAGCGGCTCGTACACCGACGGGCAGGCGAAGACGGTGGCGGCGGTGAGCAGCGCGACGACGTCGGCGCGGGGCAGCATCTCCCGGATCCAGACGACGCCGCCGCGGGTGGCGGCGAGGTCGGCCACGAGCGTCTCGACCTCGGCCTGGATGGCGGGCGTGTCGGGCGCGCCGGCGCACAGCACGATCTGCACCCGCGGATCGAGCTGCGCCACCGCGCGCAGGAACAGCGGCAGCCCCTTCTGCCGGGTGATCCGGCCGACGAACACGACGCTGGGCCGATCGGGATCGACGCCGAGCTCGCGCACCCGGTCGGGCGCGGGGGTCGGCGACCACACAGCGGTGTCGATCCCGTTGTGCACCACGCTCACGCGCGCGGGGTCCACGGCGGGATAGCAGCGCAGGACGTCCTCGCGCATCGCCGCCGAGACGGCCACGACGTGCGCCGCGGCCTCGTAGGCGGTGCGCTCGACCCAGGAGGACAGCGCGTAGCCGCCGCCGAGCTGCTCGGCCTTCCAGGGGCGCAGGGGTTCCAGGGAGTGCGCGGTGATCACGTGCGGCACGCCGTGCAGCAGCGCGGCCAGGTGGCCCGCGAGGTTGGCGTACCAGGTGTGGGAGTGCACCAGGTCGGTGCCCGCGCACGCGGCGGCGATGCGCAGGTCGACGCCGAGGGTCTGCAGGGCGGCGTTGGTGCCGGCCAGCTCGGCGAGGTCGGCGTGCCCGGTGGTGCCCGGTTCGTCGACCGGGGCACCGAAGGCCTGCACGCGCACGTCCGGTCCGGCCGGCAGCGCCCGCAGGGCGCGCACCAGCTCGGCCACATGCACCCCGGCACCGCCGTAGATGGCCGGGGGATACTCCTTGCTCAGCACGTCGACCCGCACACGGGGGAGGCTACTCGCGTTACGTTGCTCACTATGCGCAGTCGCACGAAGGTCCTCGCGATCGTCCTCGCCGGAGGGGAGGGCAAGCGGCTGATGCCGCTCACCGCCGACCGCGCCAAACCCGCGGTGCCCTTCGCCGGCATGTACCGGCTCATCGACTACGCGCTGTCGAACGTCGTGAACTCCGGCTACCTCCAGGTGGTCGTGCTCACCCAGTACAAGTCCCACAGCCTCGACCGCCACGTCACCCAGACCTGGCGGATGTCCTCGATGCTGGGCAACTACGTCGCCCCCGTGCCGGCCCAGCAGCGGGTGGGCAAGCACTGGTACCTCGGCAGCGCCGATGCGATCTACCAGTCGCTCAACCTGATCCGCGACGAGCAGCCCGACATCGTGGTCGTGGTGGGCGCCGACCACGTGTACCGCATGGACTTCTCCCAGATGGTCACCCACCACCTCGACTCCGGTGCCGCCTGCACGGTCGCCGCGATCCGGCAGCCGCTCGCGCTGGCCGACCAGTTCGGTGTCATCGACGTCGCGGCGAGCGATCCCGGCCGGATCAGGGAGTTCCTGGAGAAGCCGGTCGACGCCCGCGGGCTGCCCGACGCCCCGGGTGAGGTCCTGGCCTCGATGGGCAACTACGTCTTCGACGCCGACGCGCTGGTGGAGGCCGTCACGCGCGACGCCACGGAGCCCGGCTCCCAGCACGACATGGGGGGCGACATCGTGCCGGCCTTCGTGCGCCGCGACCTGGCCGGCGTGTACGACTACCGCGACAACGTCGTGCCCGGCGCCACCGAGCGCGACCGCGGCTACTGGCGCGACGTCGGCACCCTGGGCTCCTACTTCGCCGCCCACATGGACGTCGTCAGCCCGCTGCCGGTGTTCAACCTCTACAACTTCGAGTGGCCCATCTACACCAGCAACGGCCCGGAGCCGCCGGCCAAGATCGTGGCGGCGGGCGGCCACGCCGCCGACGTCGACGAGGCCGTGCTGTCCCCGGGCGTCGTGGTCTCCGGCGGTCGGGTGGTGCGCTCGGTGCTCTCGCCGTCGGTCTCGGTGGCGCCGGGCGCGGACGTCGAGGGCGCGGTGCTGATGCACGGCGTCAGCGTCGGGGAGGGGGCGGTGGTGCGCAACGCCATCATCGACAAGAACGTCGCCATCCCGGCCGGAGCCGAGGTGGGCGTGGACCACGAGGCCGACCGCGCACGGGGGTTCCTGGTCAGCGACGGCCTCACGGTGCTGGGCAAGGACCACCCCTTCCCGGCCTGAGGTCCGCGCCGGCGCGCGGCCGCCGGCTACCGGCTACCGGCCGCGCGGGGGCGTCGCCGTGCCGGTCGGCACGAGGACGGCCAGGCCGTTGGCCACCCGCCGCTGGAAGCCGTCGGAGGGGGAGTTGACGACGCCGAGGCCGCCCGAGGGCAGTCGGGCGGCGATGGTCGAGGAGCCGCCGCCGTCGAGGTTGAGGGCCTGGTCGGCGCCGAGGTCGACCATGATCTCGGCCATCTCCAGCATCGTGGCGCCCCGGCTGAAGGACTGGCGGCCGTCGACGACCAGCAGCAGCACCTGGTGGGTGTCGCGGTCGATCCCCACCGCCGTGCGCGGGTGCATCTCGCGGTCGTCGAGGTCGGGGATGATCCCGTCGCGCAGCAGCACGGCGTTGCCGGTCAGCGCCATCCGCGGACCCCCCTCGAGCCGGGTCGAGACGCTCAGCCGCATGCCCCGGCGCAGGGTGCTGAGCTGTCGCGCGCCCTCGCCGCGACCGATGAGCAGTTGGCCGCGGATCCCGGTGCCGGAGGGCAGCCGGCTGCGTGAGGAGACGACGCGGCCGCCGCGCACCACCACGGCGCGCACCTTCCGGGTCTGGCCTCCGGTCACGCGGAAGCCCTGGGTCGGTCCCCAGTCCCGGGTGTAGAGCCCGATGTTGCCGTCGAAGACCTCGGGGGCGTTGAGGTGGGAGACCACCAGCCCGGGGCGCTGGGGGATGCTCGCCAGCAGGTGCAGGGTGCCGATCTGCGGCACGCCGTGCTTGTTGACGTAGAAGGTGGAGTTCCAGCCGGTCCGGCGCGCGTTGAGCAGCCCGCGCTCCCGGCTCCGCGCGGTGCCGAGCGGGGCGTTGGTGTCGCCGATGTCGAAGAAGTCGCCGTTGACACCGGCCACCGCCCGCACGCGCTCGAGCATCGGGCGCAGCTGCTGGGTGCGGGCCACCGGCCCGTCGTTGACGACGTCGAAGCGCAGTCCGGCGGTGCGGTAGTCGGCGGCCACCAGGGAGAAGCGCTGCGGACCGCGGGAGTCGCGCTGCTCCCACACGACCGCGCTCACCCCGGGCGCCACCGTCCAGCTGCTGAGGATCGCGGGGTCGGTGGTGCGGGCACGGGCGAGCCAGTCGCGGGGCGCGGCGATGGTCCCGGCGACGCCGTCGCTGGTCTGCGGCAGCGGGCCGCCCGGGGCGCCGGCCCCCGCCGTCCCGGCCCCCGCGCCGTCGAGACGGGCGGCCACCGTCACCGCGCCGCCCGGTGGCGCGACGGGGGCGGCCGGCGCCAGGGCCACCGCGAGGGCGGTGAGGCCCCCGAGGGTCAGCAGGGCGCGCCCGGCGAGGCCACAGTGGCGGGGGCGAGGGCCCGGCGTCGGGGCAGGGGTGTCCGAGGTGAGCGAGGGGAAGGTTCGCACCCGCCCAGGCTAAGCCGGATCGGCCCCGCCCGCCGGCTATCCGCCCCGGCGCGCCCCGGGTCCGGGCCACCGCCGACACCTGGGCCCCCGCGAGGCGGCGGGATCACCGGCAGGGCACGGCCCCGATCCGGGACAGGCCCGCGAGGTCGCCGGGACCGAACTCCGAGCGCAGCGTGCCGCGCGGGTACATCAGCTCGCCGGGGTCGTCGACGTGGGCGAGCCCCACGAGGTGGCCCAGCTCGTGGAGCAGCAGCCCCCGCATCGCCGCCCCGCCCTGAGGTGCGTCGGCCAGGTCGTCGGTGACGTCGCGGTCGAGCACGACGATGCCCGTGACGTAGGCCTGCAGGCGTCCGCGCCCGATCATCGTCGGGCCGCCCAGCCCGGCGACGTCGTCGGCGAGGTCGCCGACCTCCGCGGAGTCGGCCCAGCCGATCAGCACGGGTTCGGGGTTGCCGCCGGCGTCGAGCCGGTCGTCGAAGGCGCGGTCGTCGGTGGTCCCGAGGTAGTCGAAGACCAGGCCGGTGCGGTCCTCGATCTCCTGCACGGCGTCGTCGATCTGCTCCTCCCAGCCCGACGGCGCGCCCTGCGGGTTCACCAGGTAGCGCACGGGCTCGCACGGACTGAAGCCGACGGGGTCGCCGCCGCGGGTGGTGTGCAGGAACGCGTAGGAGCCGGTGGAGTCGGCGGCGACCTCGGGGGCCAGCCGGTCCTCGGCCCCCACGAGGCCACGGGCCTGGACCGCGATCGGGGAGTCGCTGAGCGCGACGTAGCCGAGCAGCACCATCAGCGTGACGACCCCGGCCACCACCGAGACCGTGCGCTCGCGGTCGGCTCGCAGCACCATGCCGCCATCCTCCCCGACGACCGGTAGCGGCGCGGCCTCAGAGCCCGGCGGCGACCTCCAGGGCCGCGATCTCGGCGTCGAGGTGGCCGAGCAGGCGCTGCAGGTGCGGCACCGTGCGGCGGCACCCGGTGAGACCGAACCCGAGCTGGCCCTCGTAGGAGGTGCAGGTGATGTTGAGGGCCATCCCGTTGATCGGGATCGAGAGCGGGTACATGCCGACCATCCGCGCGCCGTTCCAGTACTGGGTGGTGCGCGGGCCCGGCACGTTGCTGATGATCAGGTTGTAGGGCGGGCGCACGATGCCCTGCATCCGCAGCAGCGGGGTGAGGATGGCCGGGGCCTGGCCGATCGCGCTCATGGCGAGGATCTGCATCTGCGTCATCGACGACAGCGCCTCCTTGCCGTCGCGCATCGAGGTGTGGATCGCCCCGAGCCGGCGGGCCGGGTCGGCCTGGTCGGTGGCCAGGGCCACCATCACGGCGCCGACGGCGTTGCCGCCGTCGGCGGAGGCGATCTGCGACTGCTTGGCGTTGAGCCCGATCGGCACCATCGCCACCAGCGGGGAGTCCGGCAGGGCGTCGAGCTCGGCGAGGTAGGTGCGGATCGCGCCGGCGCACATCGCCAGCACCACGTCGTTGATGGTGGTGCCGGTGGCCTTCCCGATCGCCCGGATCCGCTCGATCGGCCAGTCCTGGGCGGCGAAACGGCGCGAGCCGGTGATGTTCTGGTTGAACATCGTGCGGGGGGCGTACAGCGAGACCGCGCTGGTCTCGTTGCGCAGGCCCTGGCGCAGGGTCCGCACCAGCGCGCCCGGCATCCCCGCGGCCTCGGCGGTGACGCCGAGCGCGGTGCGCAGGGCGCTCATGGGGAGGTCGGCGAGGTTCGAGTCGCTCGGGGCGGCGGTCCGCGGCCGCGGCCGGGCCGCCCACGGTGCGGGCATGCCGCGGCGGGTCTCGTCGGTGGTCAGGGTGCTGGCGAGCAGGCGCATGGCGCTGACGCCGTCGACCAGGGCGTGGTGGGTCTTGGTGTAGAGCCCGACCCGTCCGTCCCGCAGGCCCTCGATGACGTGGGCCTCCCACAAGGGCCGCTCCCACGCCAGCCGGGTGCTGTGCAGCCGGCCGCACAGCTCCAGCAGCTCGCGGACGCGACCGGGCTTGGGCAGGGCCGAGTGGCGCACGTGGTGCTCGATGTCGAACTGCTCGTCGGGCCTCCACACCAGCTGGCCCCCGGTGCGCAGCGACCGGTGGGGGTGCTTGAGGAACAGCGGCGCGACGGCGTCGACGTCACGCATCCGCTCGAACATGGTGCGGATGTAGTTGCGCCCGGCGTCCTCGGGCTTCTCGAACAGCTGCAGACCGCCGACGTGCATCGGCATGTTGCGGTTCTCGGCGAGCAGGAACGCCGCGGACGTCGGATCGATCGGGGTCGCCACGCCGGTGATCCTCGCCCAGCGTGACCACGGCCACAAGGCGCCGCGCGGAGGTCGCCGGATCGTCCCCAGGGCGGGCGACGTCGTCGTGCTCCACCGGGAGCCGCGCCGGTCGCGCCCGGTGGTGGTGGGCCCCGCCTAGCGTCGGGCCCGTCCTCGCCGGATCAGCCGGCGCGGCACCCGTCTCGGAAGGCCCGACCATGCCCGCACCCCTCGACCCCCTCCTGCACCTCCTGCACCTCCCGCCCGTCGCGCCGGTCCACTCGGGCTCCCCGTCCGGTCCGATCGCCCCGCCCCGACCGACGGCGTGGAGGTCGCTGCCGGTCCGGCTCTGCGTCGGTCTGGGCGGGCTCGCGCTCGGTGCCGGCCTCGTGGCGGGCGTGGCCCACGCCGCCACCGACACGCAGGCGCCCGGGCGCGGCGAGCGACCGGTGATCGTGGCCGTCGAGGGCGACCCCGCCAACGGGTTCACCCTCACCTACGCCGACGGCGCGACGCTCTCCCCGCCCACCGACTCGGAGTCGGTGGCGGAGTGCTCGGAGTACGACCGCCGGCTGGACCGGGTGCGGTGCCGGGTCGAGGTGCGCACCTGGTACCGCGACCTCGGCGACCTGCGCGACTCCCTGGCCTACGTGCGCGACCACCCGACGACGCCGACCCGCTGACCCCCTGACCCGCGGCGTCGCGGCTCACAGCGAGTCGCGCAGCTCGCCGACCACCGCGTCCACCACGGCCACGAGGTCGCCGTCCGACCGGGCCGCGACCTCGCGCTGGCGCTGGTAGGAGGCGCCCCGCCGGAGGAGGGCGTGCACCTGGTCGAGCTCGGCCTCGCAGCCCAGCCGGGCCGCCGTCGGCTCCAGGCGGGCCAGCACGTCGGCGAGGTCGTCGGTCACCAGCCGCTCGGTGTTGGCGGCGTCGAGGATGACGATCGCCTCCAGGCCGTAGCGGGCGGCCCGCCACTTGTTCTCCTGCACGTGCCAGGGCGGCAGGACGGCGGGCTGCTCGCCGCGGGCGAGCCGGTCGTCGAGGTCGACCACGAGGCAGTGCATGAGCGCCACGAGCGGGGTCAGGTCGGCGAAGCCGGACACGCCGTCGCACACCCGGTTCTCCAGGGTGCCGAGCCGGGGCGCGGGCCGCAGGTCCCAGCGGATCTCGGTGAGGTCGTCGATCACGCCGGTGGTGAGCTGGTCGTGGGCGAAGGACTCGAACTCCTCCCAGCGCTGGAACTGGAAGGGCAGGCCCGCGGTGGGCAGCTGCTGGAACATCAGGGCGCGGTTGGAGGCGTAGCCGGTGTCCACCCCGGCCCACAGCGGAGAGGAGGCCGAGAGCGCCTGCAGGTGCGGGGCGTAGGTGAGCAGCGCCGACAGCACCGGCAGCACCCGCTCGCGCGCCGGCAGCCCGACGTGCACGTGCACCCCCCAGATCAGCATCTGCCGGCCCCACCACTGCGTGCGCGAGATCAGCTCGGCGTAGCGCTGGCCGGTGCTGAGCTCCTGCGCCGCCCACGCCGCGAAGGGATGGGTGCCCGCGCCGAACAGGTCCAGCCCGAGCGGGTCGGCGGCGGTCACCACCGCCTCGACGGTCGCACGCAGGTCGGCCATCGCCTCCCCCACGGTGCGGCAGACGCCCGACACCACCTCGACGGTGTTGCGCAGCAGCTCGGGGTGCAGCCGGTCGGGGTGGGGGAGCAGCGGCCGGGCGCGCTCGAAGAGCGCGTCGGCGTCGTTGCGCAGGTCGCGGGTGGTCCGGTCGACCAGGCCGAACTCCCACTCCACCCCGAGGGTGGGGCGCTCGCAGGCCTGGAAGTCGATCCGCACGCGAGCAGCGTTCCACACCCCCGCACCCGGGCCCACCCCCGACGACGACAGGGCCGCACCGCGGCGGCGGTGCGGCCCTGTCGGAGCGGTCGTGCGGGTGGTGCGGGGAATCAGACCACGGTGGTCTTGTCCGGCAGCATCCGCTTGGCCCCGACGGCGATGACGTCCTGGTAGCGCGGGCCGATCACCTTGGCGAAGGTGTGCAGCGCGTGGGCGTCGATGCCCACGAGCACGCGGGGCTGGTTTCGCAGGATGCCCTTGACGATGATCTCGGCCGCCTTGTCGGGGGTCATCCGGGCCAGCTTCTTGTCGAACAGCTTCGCGGTGGCGTCCTTGTTCTCCTTGGCCGAGACGCGCGCGTTGCGGGCGATGGCGGTCTTGATGCCGCCGGGGTGCACGGCGGTGACGCCGACGGGGTGGCCCGCGATGAGCATCTCCTCGCGCAGCGCCTCGGTGAGCCCGCGCACGGCGTACTTCGAGGCGTTGTACAGCGACTGCCCGGGCATCGAGATCAGGCCGAAGAGGGAGGAGATGTTGACGATGTGGCCGTCGCCGCTGGCGATCAGGTGGGGGAGGAACTCCTTGGTGCCGTGCACGACGCCCCAGAAGTTGATGCCCATGATCCAGTCCATGTCGGCGTACTCGAGGTCGTGGAGATCTCCCGCCAGCGCCACGCCGGCGTTGTTGACCACGACGTTGACCCGGCCGAACTCCTGCACGATCGCGAGCGCGTACTGCGCGAAGGCCTCGCGGTCGGCGACGTCGAGGCGGGTGCTGTGCACCTGGGGGGAGCCGGCCTTCTCGGCGAGCGCGACGGTCTCGGCCAGGCCGGCCTCGTCGACGTCGCTGAGGGCGAGCAGCGAGCCGCGGCGGGCGCAGTTGAGCGCCACGGCGCGACCGATGCCGGACCCGGCACCGGTGATGACGACGACCTTGTCGGCGAGCGACTTCATGGCGGTACTTCCTCTCGGGGTGGGATCGGGCTCACGCTAGGCCCACTATTGAACAACTGTCAATTAGGTGCGTAGGATCCGGCCCTGTGACTTCCACCGCGCGTGTGCGCCTCAGCCCGGCCGAGCGACGCACCCAGCTGCTCGACCTCGGGGTCCGGTTGCTCGCCACCCGGTCGCTGGACGAGCTGTCCATCGACGTGCTGGCCGAGGAGGCCGGCATCAGCCGCGGTCTGCTCTACCACTACTTCGGGAACAAGCAGGACTTCCACGAGGCGGTCGTGCGCCACGCCGCCGACGACCTGATCCGCACCACCGCGCCCCCGCCCCACCGCGACCCGCTCGTGCGCCTGGGGACCTCCCTGGCCGGCTACGTCGACTACGTGCTGGCGAACTTCGCCGGGTACGTGTCGCTCGTGCGCGGTGCGGCCAGCGGCAACGAGACCGTCCGCGCGATCTACGACGAGGTGCGCGCCGCCCTCACCGACCGCTTCTTCGCCGCCGAGGCCGGGGCACCCGAGCTGCTGCCCGACACCCCGACCCTGCGCCTGCTGCTGCGCGGGTGGCAGGCGATGGCCGAGGAGATGGTGATCGCCTGGGTCGAGCACCCCGGCGACCTCACCCGCGAGGACCTGCTCGAGCTGATCGGCAGCACCCTGGTCGGCGTCGTGGAGAAGGCCGGCCTCGAGCTGCCGATCGTCACCCCGTCGTGAGGTAGCGCACCGGCACGCCGCGGAAACAGGTCAGGCCCCCGACCAGCGGCGAGCCCTCCTGGACGGTGACGAGCAGGCCCACGCCGCCCTCGACCTCGGTGACGCCGGCGCCCACCACCCCGCTGCGGGAGTCCGGGCGCAGGTAGCGCTCGTTGAACAGCAGCGAGACCTCGCGGGCCCGCTCCGGCGTGGCCGGGCTGCAGGTGCGCGAGGTCTCCCCGGAGTCGGGCGAGGTGCCGATCAGCACCGCGCCCGCGACGGCGCCCACCAGCACCGCCACCGCCGCGATCAGCGCGATCCGGAGGGTGCGATCGCTCATGCCACGACGGTAGCGGGCCGGGGGTGCCGCCGGGACCGGCATCCAGGACCGGGTCAGGCCGCTGAGCAGGCCGGAGTCAGGCCCGGGTCACAGGGGCGAGGTGAGGTCGTAGAGCGTGGTGCCGTCGACGCTCACCGCGGTGAAGGTCGCACTCACCCACGCGGTGATGAGCGACGCGGTGCTGCTGGCGTCGTCCCCGCCCCTGCCGCCCATGCCGCCCATCCCGCCACCGAGGCCGCTGGGGATGAAGTAGTGGATCTCCCCGTCGGCCACCAGGCGTTGGAACTGCGCCAGCGTCGGGCTGGGGTCGGAGCCGTTGAAGCCGCCGATCGGCATCACGCTGCGCTGGGTGGCCAGCTGGTAGCCCGAGGCGTTGTTGGCGCCCACTGTCGCCGCCACCCAGGTGTAGGAGTCGGCGTCGTCGAGCAGGGTGCCGACCAGGGCGGTGGAGGGCTCGGTGCTCTCCAGCAGCCCACGCAGGCCACCACCGGGCATCCCGTCGGGCATCCCGCCCGGCAATCCGGTCGGCATCCCGGTCGGCATCCCGCCCGGCAATCCGGTCGGCATCCCGCCCGTGCCGGGACGCCCGCCGACCATCGCGCCGCCGGAGGGCCCGGCGGTGGGGATCGACCCGGTGTGCGGTGTGGCGGCGGTCGTCAGCGCCGACGCCGTCGGTGCGGCGAGGGCGGTGATGAGGGCGGCCAGGGCCACCGCGGCCCGCATCCGGTGCGGCAGCACGGCGGAGGCCACCACGAGCACGGTGAGGACGACGCCGGAGAGCAGGACCGCCGCCCGCAGCCACGGGTGCCAGTCGGGGGTGCGCGCGAGGATCGTCCAGGCCAGCGAGCACGTGCCGGCCAGCACGGCCGCGAGCAGGCCCCGCGCGGCGAGGGTCCCGCTGCGCCACAGCATGCCGGCCCCCAGGGCCACGAGTACCGCGATCGCCGGCGCGAGCGCGACGGTGTAGTAGGCGTGGTAGATGCCGGCCATCAGGCTGAAGGTCAGCGCGGTGACCACCAGCCAGCCCAGCATCGCGGTGGCGAGGACCCGCTGCAGGCGCGGTCCGCGCAGGCACGCGACCAGGCCGAGCACGAGGGCGGCCGGCAGCAGCCAGGCGATCTGGCCGCCGTTCTCCGCACCGAGCAGCCGGAACAGTCCGGTGGTGCCCCAGCCGCCGCCCTGGCCGCCGCCGACCGAGCCGGTCTCCTCGCCCGTGATCCGACCCAGGCCGTTGTAGCCGAAGGTCAGCTCCAGGAAGGAGTCGTTCTGGGAGCCGCCGATGTAGGGACGGGCCGAGGCGGGCACGAGCTCGACCACGGCCACCCACCAGCCGCCGGCCACGAGCATCGCGCCGAAGGCGAGGAGCAGGTCGGCCAGCCGACGACGCCACGGCCACGCCGCGAACAGCGCGTAGGTGAGCGCGAAGCCGGGGAGCACGAGGAAGGCCTGCAGCGTCTTGGTGAGGAAGGCCAGCCCGAGCAGGGTGCCGGACAGCGCCAGCCAGCGGCGGGCCCGCTCCGGGGTGTCGAGCGCGCGCACCAGGGCGGAGGTGGCCGCGGTGAGCAGGAGCACCAGCAGGGCGTCGGGGTTGTTGAAGCGGAACATCAGCACCGCGACCGGCGTGACGGCGAGCGTGACGCCGGCAAGCAGGGCGAGGGCCGCGGAGCCGCTGACCCGCCGCACCATCCGGTGCACCAGCCAGACGGTGGCGACGCCCATCAGCGCCTGCGGCACCAGCAGGCTCCACGAGGAGAGCCCGAAGATCCGCACCGAGAGGGCCATCGGCCACAGTGCCAGCGGGGGCTTGTCGACGGTGATGGAGCCGGCGGCGTCGGAGGCGCCGTAGAAGAAGGCCGACCAGGAGTCGCTGCCGGCCTGCGCGGCGGCGGCGTAGAAGGAGTTCGCCCAGCCCGACGCGCCGAGCCCGATCAGGTACAGCGCCGCGGTGCCGAGGAGCAGCAGCGCGAGGTGGAGGCGTTCGTCGCGCCAGCGGCGAGGGGCGGATCCGGGCCGGACGTCGGGGCGGGCGACGGGAGCCGGCCCGCCGGAGGAGGTGTCGCCCGGGGTCGCGGACGACGGCGACGGGTGGAGTGCGGTCATGGGCTCCACCGTGGCCCCGGCGGCTTTGCCTGCGGCCGGGTCCTGCTGTCAGCGGGCTGTGGATCCGGTCCCGGGCCGGAGGGAGAGGGCCGCGGGGGCCGCACGGGTCGCCCTCGGGGTGCGGGTCAGGTCGTAGAGCGTGATGCCCTGCACGACCAGCGGCCGGAAGTGGCGGGCCACCCAGCGTTCGATCTGCTCGGAGTCGGCGCTGCCGGTGCGGGTGAGCTCCTCGATCTGCTCGCCGTCCTCGCCGTCCACCAACTCGCCGCCGCCGGCCAGGAACCAGTGGACGCGCTGCTCCTGCACCAGCGCCCGGAAGCGCGCGAGCGTCGGGGTGGGGTCGGTGCCGTTGAAGCCGCCCAGCGGCATCACCGAGTGACCGGTGGCCAGCTGGAAGCCGGCCGCGGAGTTGGCCCCGGTCACCGCGGCCACCCAGGTGAACCGGTCGGCGTCGCGCGTCAGCAGGGCGGTGAGGCGCGGGGAGGAGACCGAGGAGTTGAGCAGGTCGCCCACCGAGGGGTGCTGCTCGGTGACCGGGATGCCGTAGGCGCGGGGGCCGGGCCGTTCAGGGCCGGCGTGGGGGACGGCGCCGGTGTGGGGCTCGGCGACCGTGGCCACCGAGTACGCGGCCGGCCCCATCAGGCCGGTGGCGAGCGCGGCGGAGGCGAACCCGATCCCGATCGGCACCGCGTGGCGCCGCGCGCGCACCACCCGCCACGCCGCGACGGCGCCGAGCAGCACCACGGCGGCCAGCAGGGCGCCGGCCCACGGCGCCCAGCCGCGCTGGGGGACCAGCACGACCACCGCCATCGCCAGGGTCGCCCCGAGGGCGCCCAGCAGGCCGCGACGCCCGGCCGCGGTGTCGCGCACCTGCCACACCGCGTGGGCGCCGATCGCCACCAGGGAGGCGACCGCCGGGGCGAGGGCGATCGTGTAGTAGTCGTGGAAGATGCCGCCCATCAGGCTGAACGTGAGGAAGGTGGTCAGGCCCCACAGCCCCCACAGCACGAGCGCGGCCCGGCCGCGGCGTGCGGCGAGGGAGTCCTCGGTGCGCAGCCGGCGCCACCCCAGCACCCCGAGCACCACCGCTGCGGGGATCAGCCAGGCGATCTGTCCGCCGGTCCCGGCGTCGAGCAGGCGCCACAGCGAGGTCTGCCCCCATCCGGACGGACCGCTCACGGCGCCGGTCTGCACACCGGTGAGGCGGCCGACGCCGTTGTAGCCGAGCACGAGCTCGAGCACGGAGTTGCGCTGCGAGCCCCCGATGAAGGGTCGGTCCGCCGCCGGCCAGAGGGTGACGGCGAGGATCCACCAGGACCCGGCCACCAGCGTCGCCGCGGCGGCGGCCCCGACGTGCGCCAGCCGGGTGCGCCAGGGGCGACGGGCGAACCAGAGGTAGGCGACCACGAGCGCGGGCAGGACGAGGAAGGCCTGGAGCATCTTGGTGAGGAACGCCAGCCCCAGCAGTGTGCCGGCCAGCACGAGCCAGCGCACCGGACGGTCGTCGTCGACGGCGCGCAGGGTGGCCACCGCCGCCCCGACGAGGAGCAGCACCAGCAGGGCGTCGGGGTTGTTGAACCGGAACATCAGCACCGCGACGGGGGTCAGGGCCAGCACGACGCCGCCGAGCAGGGCCGCCCCGGCCGAGCCCGTGGCCCGCCGCAGCCCGGCGTGGAGGACCGCCACGGTGGCGACCCCGAACAGCGCCTGAGGCACCAGGATGCTCCAGCTCGACAGCCCGAACAGCCGCACCGAGAGCGCCATCGGCCACAGCGCCAGCGGCGGCTTGTCGACGGTGATCGAGCCCGCGGGGTCGAAGGCGCCGAAGAACATCGCGCGCCACGACGTCGCGCCCGCCTGGGCGGCCGCGGCGTAGTAGGGGTTGGCCCACCCCGACACGCTCAGGCCCCACAGGTAGAGCACGGCGGTGCCGGCGAGCAGGGCCACCAGCGGGGGGATGCGGCGCAGGAACGACAGGGCCGAGCGCACCAGGGTCATGCGGGGCAGCATCCCTCGCCACGGACGGCGGCAACCGTGGCGAGGGTGTGCGATCAGTGAACCCTCAGCGAACCTTTCGCCGGCTCCCAGCGAGGGGCGCCGTCAGCCGGCGACGACCTCGGCCAGCTGCCGCAGGCCCCAGCGCAGGTCGGCCTCCTCGACCACCAGCGGCGGGGCCAGCCGGATGGTGGACCCGTGGGTGTCCTTGGCGAGCACGCCGCGCTCGAGCAACGCCTCGCACACCGCGCGGCCGGTACCGCGGGCGGGGTCGATGTCGACCCCGGCCCACAGGCCCCGCACCCGCACGCCGACGACGCCGTGCCCGCGCAGGGCCTCCAGCTCCGCGCGCAGCACCTCGCCCAGCGCCAGCGCGCGCGCCTGGAGGTCGCCGGGGGTCAGCAGGTCGACGACCGCGGAGCCGACGGCACAGGCCAGCGGGTTGCCGCCGAAGGTCGAGCCGTGCTGGCCGGGCGCGAGCACGCCCAGCACGTCGCGGTCGGCGACGACGGCCGAGACCGGCACGAGTCCGCCGCCCAGCGCCTTGCCGAGGATGTAGAGGTCGGGCACGACGTCCTCGTGGTCGCAGGCGAAGGTCCGGCCGGTGCGGCCCAGGCCCGCCTGGATCTCGTCGGCGGCGAACAGCACCCCGGCGCGAGTGCACAGCTCGCGCACCCCCCGCAGGTACCCCTCGGGCGGGATGACGACGCCGCCCTCGCCCTGGATCGGCTCGATCAGGACCGCGACCGTGTGGGGGGTCAGGGCCGCCTCGAGGGCGGTGAGGTCGCCGTAGGGCACGGTCACGAAGCCGGGGGTGAAGGGGCCGAAGTCGTCGCGGGCCACCGGGTCGTCGGAGAACCCGACGATCGTGGTCGTGCGGCCGTGGAAGTTGCCGCCGGCGACGATGATCTCCGCGCGCCCCGCGGGCACGCCCTTGACGCGGTAGCCCCACTTGCGGGCGACCTTGATCGCGGTCTCGACGGCCTCGGCGCCGGTGTTCATCGGCAGCACGAGGTCCTTGCCGCACAGCGCGGCGAGCTTCTCGGTGAACTCGGCGAAGCGGTCGTGCACGAACGCACGGCTGGTGAGGGTGAGCTCGTCGAGCTGGGCGCGGGCGGCCTCGAGCAGCACGGGGTGGGAGTGCCCGAAGTTGAGGGCGGAGTAGCCCGAGAGCAGGTCGAGGTGGCGTCGACCGTCGACGTCGACCAGCCAGGCGCCCGCGCCGTGGGAGAGCACGACCGGCAGCGGGTGGTAGTTGCGCGCGGTGTGCTCCTCGGCCCGGGCGAACTCGACCCCGGTGCGTCCGGGGCCGGCCGCGGGGGTGGCGGTCCGGTGCTCGATGACGGTCATGGCGGCGCTCCCTTGCTGGATGACACGGCGGGGCCGTGCGGGCGGATCACAGAATGTCAGATTGTCTGACAATCGACGACCCACTCTAACCCAGATCGACCCGGATCCGGGTGTCGCCGGGCACACTGCTCAGCGTCACCCGGCCGCCGTGGGCCGCCACGATGGCCGCCACCAGCGAGAGCCCCAGTCCCACCCCGCCCTCGCGGTGCCGCGCCGCGTCGCCGCGGGCGAAGCGTTCGAAGGCCACCGGCACGAGGTCGGAGGGGAACCCCGGGCCGTCGTCGTGCACGCTGAAGCCGCCGGCGTCGGCCGTGACCGTCACGGTGGTGCCGGCCGGGGTGTACTTCCGGGCGTTCGTGAGCAGGTTCGTGACCACCTGGCGCAACCGGTCGGCGTCGCCGGTCACCTCCACCGCGTCCTCGGGCAGGTCCAGGCGCCACCGGTGGTCGGGGGCCAGCACGCGCGCGTCGGAGACGGTCTCGATGAGCAGCAGCGACAGGTCGACCGGCGCCTGCTCCAGCGGACGGCCGGAGTCGAGCCGCGCCAGCAGCAGCAGGTCCTCCACCAGGGCCGTCATCCGGGCCGACTCCTCCTCGACCTTGCTCAGCGCCAGGGCCGCCGCGCCGCTGTCGTCGGGGCGGCGGCGCGCGAGCTCGGCGTAGCCGGCGATCGTCGTGAGCGGGGTGCGCAGCTCGTGGGAGGCGTCGGCCACGAACTGGCGCACGCGCTGCTCGCTCGCGTGACGCGCGGCGAGGGAGGACTCCACGTGGGCCAGCAGCCGGTTCAGCGCCGCGCCGACCTGCCCCACCTCGGTGCGCTCGTCGGTGAGGGACGCCGGCACCCGGTCGGTCACCCCGATCTCCCCGGAGTCCAGGGGCAGGGTCGCCACCGTGTGCGCGGTGTGCGCCACCTCGGTGAGCGGGCGCAGCTGGCGCCGCACGACCCAGCGCCCCGCGACCCCGGCCACCGCGAGGGCCAGCAGTGCCAGCACCGCCTCCACGGCGATGAGTGAGGTGACGGCGTCGTCGACGTCGTCGGTGGGCAGTCCGCTGACGAGCAGCTGGCCGGTGTCGGTGCGGGTGGCGGCCACGCGGTAGTCGGGCAGTCCGTCGAGCCCGACCTCGTGCACGCGACCGTCGGCGGGCACCCGGGCCAGGGTCGCCAGGGCGGCCGCGGACAGCTGCTCGCCCTCGAAGCGGCGTTCGCTGAGGATCCGGCCGTCACCGAGCTCGGGGAGGGCCACCAGCGTCCCGGCGCCGAGGTTCACCGGACCCTCCAGCCGGGTCGGGTCGGCGGCGGGGTACTCCGCCGCCCCCGGACCGTCCGGCACCCGCGGATCGTCGCCGTCGGGCGGTGGGCGTCCGATGCGCGTCACCGAGGACAGCACCTTCTCGTCGAGCTGGTCGGTGAGGTAGCTGCGCATCGCGATCGTGGTGGCCGCACCGATCAGCACGGTCACGACGACGACCAGCAGCACCGCCGTCGCGATCAGCCGCGAGGACAGCGAGCGCAGCACGGGAGCCCGTCGTGGGCGCGACACCGGGGTCAGCCGTCCTCGGCGGCAGGCTTGAGCACGTAGCCGGCGCCGCGCATGGTGTGGATCATCGGCGCACGTCCGGCGTCGACCTTCTTGCGCAGGTAAGAGATGTAGAGCTCCACGACGTTCGCCTGGCCGCCGAAGTCGTAGTTCCAGACGCGGTCGAGGATCTGGGCCTTGCTGAGCACCCGCTTGGGGTTGCGCATCAGGAACCGCAGCAGCTCGAACTCGGTGGCGGTCAGCGAGATCTCCGCCCCGCCGCGCACGACCTCGCGGCTGTCCTCGTCGAGGGTCAGGTCGCCGACCACCAGCAGGCTGCTCTCCGCAGCGCGCTGCGCGCCCGCACGCCGCACGAGTCCGCGCAGCCGCGCCACGACCTCCTCCAGCGAGAACGGCTTGGTCACGTAGTCGTCGCCGCCGGCGGTGAGGCCCGCGATCCGGTCCTCGACCGCGTCGCGCGCGGTGAGGAACAGCACCGGCACGTGGGGGTCGGTGGCACGCAGCCGGCGCATCACCTCCAGGCCGTCGAAGTCCGGCAGCATCCAGTCGAGCACGACGACGTCGGGCTGCTGCCGCTGCCCGATCGTGACCGCGGCCGATCCGCTGTGGGCCTGTTCGACCGCCCACCCCTCGTAGCGCAGCGCCATGGCGAGGAGTTCGGCGATGTTGACCTCGTCGTCGACGACGAGGACGCGCAGCGGACTGCCGTCGGGACGGGTGAGGGAGGGCTCGGGCACGCGCCCAGCCTGCCGGATGCGGCTGTGTGCGTGCTGTGAAGCTGCTGGGTGGGGGCTGCGGGTGGGGGCTGCGGGTCGAGGTCCGGGGCCCGTGATCGCGTATCCGGTTCCGAGTCTGCGCACAGCCCGGGCACAGGATCGGTCCGCACGCTCGGGGCCATGACCGATCTGCCCCGCCAGCCCGACCAGCCCGCTCAGCCCGGCCAGCCTGATCCCACGCGGCCCCTCGACGCCGCGGCACCGGGTGCCGCGCCCGCCTACCTGCCCCCCAGCCCGGAGCCCGCCGCACCGGCCGCCTCCGGATGGCGCGCGCGCCTGCGCGCCACCTCGGGGCGCCGCTGGGGCCTGCCGGTCGTGGGCGGCGTCGCCGCGGCGGCGCTGCTGCTCGGTGGCGGCGCCGGCTTCGCACTCGGCCACGCCGGCGACGGCGCCGACGGCGACCGCGGGCGCGGGCCCGGGATGATGGGCGGCGGCCCGGGTGGGATGCCGGGTGGGGTGCCGGGTGGGTCCCGCGACTTCGACGGCGACCACTCCCTCGATCGGGACGGTGACGGGGACGGGCGGATGATGCCGCCCGGTATGGACGGCCAGCTGCCGCCGGGCATGGACGGCCAGGTACCGCCCGGGACCGACGACGCCCCCGCCGCGCCGCCTGAGGGTTCGACCACCCCGGCGCCCTCCCTCCAGCGCAGCTGAGCCGCAGGACCGGGACCCCGTCGCGGACCCCCGGTTCCTGACTCCCACCTCCGAAATCCGGGCGCCGGCGTCGACCTCGAGCTCGTAGCCCCGAACGTGCCGGACACCCTCGGGGACCACCACCGTCAGGACGGGGAACGAGCCGGGGGTCTGCAGGCTCCCCTCGTCGACGATGGTGGATCTCACGGTGTCGACCACGGCCGACTCGCCGTCACCGACCGGGTCGGCCTGCGCGCCGACCTGCGGGTGGACGGCGTCTCGGTGCTCGCGGCCGGGACGACGCTCTACCCCCATCCCGACGACTTCCGTGACGAGGTGGCGGTCCTGCTGGGCTTCGACCTGGAGGAGGACGCCGTGATCGGAGGCCGGGTGCTGGACCGGGCCGGTCGGGTGGTCCGGTCGGGTCTGCCGGTCCGCGGCGACGATCGCGGCTACCGGGTCGGGTGGCGGGGCCAGGACGAGGACGGCGACACCGTGCCGCCGGGGCGCTACACCCTGCTCGTCGACCTCACCGACGTGCCGGGCAACGTGCGCACGTTGCGCTTCCCGGTCGCGGTGAGCGCCCAGCGCGTGGTGCGGCGCACCGTGAAGGTGACCCTCGCGGCGCAGCGTGCGCTGGTCGACCGGTCCGTGGGCGGATGCTCCCGGTTGCGCGGTCTGGGTGGTGGCGCGCTCGCGTTCGAGTCGCAGGTGGGCTGCACCGACCCGCGCCGGAGCGTCGTCGCCGCGGTGTTCGGCCTGCGGCTGCCGGAGGTGCCCTACGACCTCCGGCCGGGGTACGCGCGGCTGCGCCTCTCGGCGCAGGGTCGCGGCCTGCCCGGGCGCCGGACGCCGTACATCATCATGGGCTACCTCCAGCCGCCGCGCGGGCGGTTCGTCCTGTCCTACCCCTGGCAGCGCACGTCCCGGCTGGAGCTGAGGACCGTGGACGACGCCGATCCGCTGATCTGGCGCGACGGGGAGGAGCGGGCGGTCTACTGGCAGCTCGGGCTGACCGACGGCAGCCGGTGGCGGGTCGACCGGTTCCAGGTCGAGGTGACCTTCCGCGGGCTGAGCGCCCGGTGAGCACGGTCGGCGCCCTCCCGGCGAGGGTCAGGGGGCGCTGACCGCCATCGCACGCACCGCGAGCGAGGCCACCACCATCGCCGAGCCGAGCGGGGCGCCCGGGCCGGGGTAGTGGGCGCCGAACATCGAGGCGGTGGTGTTGCTGGAGGCGTACAGGCCCGCGATCGGCGTGCCGTCCTCGCGCAGCACCCGGCCCTCGGGGTCGGTCACCAGTCCGCCCTTGGTGCCGAGGTCGGAGAGCACGAACCGCGCGGCGGTGAACGGCGGGGTGAGCACGGGGCTGAGCGCTCGGTTGGGGCCGGTGCCGCCGGTGAAGAAGGTGTCGTACTCGTCGCTGCCGCGGCCGAAGTCGGCGTCCACGCCGGTCTCGCAGAACCCGTTGTAGCGCGCGACCTGCTCCTCCAGCTCGGCGGCGGGGAGCCCGGTGGCGGCGGCGAGCCCGGCGATCGTGTCGGCGCGCACCCACGTGCCGGCCGCCAGGTGGGCCTCGGGGTCGCCCTCGGGCATCGCGATCCCGGGCAGCCGGCCGCCCTCGGCGGCGTCGAAGACGAACCACGACGGCACCCGCTCGGGTGCGGCCGCCATGAGTCGGCCGAACCGGTCGTAGGGCAGCGACTCGTTGCCGTAGCGACGGCCGTGCTGGTCCACCATGATCCCGCTGCGGAAGCCCAGGGTGAACGAGCCGCCGCCGTCGGGCTGGGCCAGGCCGGGGCAGAACCAGCCCTGACCGGTGTAGTCGGTGGCGGCGGCGAGCGCGGCGGCGGCGGTGATGGCGTCGCCGGTGTTGGCGGCGGCCGGCGCCATGCTCCAGGCGACGTCGCCGGGCACGCCGCGGGCGGTCCGGGCGGCGGCGTCCCCCTCGAACCCGCCGGCGGCGAGCAGGACGCCCCGGCGGGCGCGCAGCTCCCCGGGCCCGTCGGGCCCGTCGAAGCGCACGCCCACGACACGGTCGGCCTGCGTGACCAGCCCGGTGACCCGGTGGCCCACCCGCAGGTCGCCGCCCTCGCGGGCCACGATCATGGCGAGCCGGGCGATCAGCGCCTGGCCGCCGGACAGGGTGCGGCGGCCGGGCTGGCCGGCGCGGTCGCGCTCCACCGGGGGGCGCACGAGCGCGGCGATCTCGGGGCGCAGGTCCTCGCGGGTGATCGCGGTCGGCTGGATCGAGCGGCCGGCGGGCACGCGGCCGGGGGCGTCGTAGTACTCGGGGAAGGGCAGCCACTCGAAGTCGAGGTCGGGGTCGGTCTCGAGCTCGGCCACGAGGTCGGGGGCGTGGGCGAGGAAGGCCTCCAGCCGGGCGCGGCGGTCGGGCTCGACCTCGCCGAGCACGGCGTCGAGGTAGGTGCGGGCACCCTCGGTGGAGTCCGGCAGCCCGGCGCGCTGCTGCACCGCGGTGCCGGGCAGCCAGCACGCGCCGCCGGAGTAGGCGGAGGTGCCGCCCAGCAGCGGGGTGCGCTCGAGCACCGCCACGCGTAGACCGGCGCGGGCGGCCACGGCCGCACCGGTCAGGGCGCCGCCCCCGGAGCCCACCACGATGACGTCGACGTCGTGCTCGCTGTTCATGGGCGGAGCCTGCCAAGTAGAACGTGTTCTAGGCAAGGCCTGTCGCGGGGGCCCCGCGAGGACGACCCCGCCGCGCGGATGCGCGATGATGGTCCGGTCATGTCCAGCGCACCCGCGAGCGAGCCGGCCGGCACCCCGCCCCCCCTCGCGATCACCTACCCGCCGGACCTGCCGGTCACCCAGCGCCGCGACGACATCGCCGCCGCGATCCGCGACCACCAGGTCGTCGTCGTGGCGGGCGAGACCGGGTCGGGCAAGACCACCCAGCTGCCCAAGATCTGCCTCGAGCTGGGCCGGGGGAGCAGCGGGCTCATCGGCCACACCCAGCCCCGGCGGATCGCCGCCCGCTCCGTGGCCGAGCGGATCGCCTCCGAGCTGGGCACCGAGCTCGGCGACCTGGTCGGCTACCAGGTGCGCTTCACCGACCGCACCTCCCGCCGCAGCCGGGTCAAGGTGATGACCGACGGCATCCTGCTCGCCGAGCTGCAGCGCGACCGCCAGCTGCGCCGCTACGACACGATCATCATCGACGAGGCCCACGAACGCAGCCTCAACATCGACTTCCTGCTCGGCTACCTCAAGCGGCTGCTGCCCCGCCGCCCCGACCTGAAGCTGGTCATCACCTCCGCCACCATCGACGTGGACCGCTTCGCCCGGCACTTCGCCGCCGCCGACGGCACCCCGGCGCCGGTGGTCGAGGTGTCGGGGCGCACCTACCCCGTGGAGGTGCGCTACCGGCCGCTGATGGACCTCGCCGAGGACGACGAGGACGGCGAGGCGATCGTGCGCGACCAGACCGAGGCCGTCGTCGAGGCCGTCGGTGAGCTGTCCGCCGAGGGACCCGGCGACATCCTGGTGTTCCTGCCCGGCGAGCGCGAGATCCGCGACACCGCCGACGCCCTCGCCCCGCTGGCCGAGGACCGGCGGGGCCTGCGCGCGATCGAGATCGTGCCGCTGTACTCCCGGCTCTCGGCCGCCGAGCAGCACCGCGTGTTCGCGCCGAGCGGATCGCGGCGGCGTGTCGTGCTGGCCACCAACGTGGCCGAGACGTCGCTGACCGTGCCCGGGATCCGCTACGTCGTCGACACCGGCGTGGCCCGCATCTCCCGCTACTCGGTGCGCACCAAGGTGCAGCGCCTGCCGATCGAGCCGATCAGCCAGGCCAGCGCCAACCAGCGCTCGGGCCGCTGCGGCCGCGTGGCACCGGGCGTCGCCATCCGGCTCTACAGCGAGGAGGACTTCGAGGCCCGTCCGGAGTTCACCGACCCCGAGATCCTGCGCACCAACCTGGCCTCGGTGATCCTGCAGATGATCTCCCTCGGGCTGGGCGACCTGGGCCGGTTCCCGTTCGTCGAGCCGCCGGACAAGCGCAACATCCAGGCCGGCCAGCAGCTGCTGGAGGAGCTCAACGCGATCCGGCCCGGGCGGCCCGCCGGTGCCGCCCGCCCGGCGCCGACTCCGGCACCGGCTCCGCCCGAGCGCGGCGGACGACGTCGTCGCGGCGCGGCGCCGGACGGCCCGCAGCTCACCGAGATCGGTCGTCGGCTGGCGCGGCTGCCGATCGACCCGCGGCTGGGCCGGATGATCCTGGAGGCCGAGCGGCTGGGCTGCGTGCGGGAGGTGCTCGTCATCGCGGCGGCGCTGAGCCTGCAGGACCCGCGCGAACGCCCGGTCGAGCAGCGGCCGCAGGCCGACCAGCAGCACGCCCGCTTCACCACCGAGGGCTCGGACTTCCTCACCTGGCTCACCCTGTGGCGCTACCTCAAGCAGCAGCAGAAGGAGCTCAGCTCCAGCGCGTTCCGCCGGATGTGTCGGCGCGAGTTCCTCAACTACGTGCGCGTGCGGGAGTGGCAGGACTTCGAGTCCCAGCTGCGCCAGGTGTGCAAGGAGATGAAGATCGACGTCGGTCACCCCGCCGACACCCCCGACGCCGACGGCATCCACCAGGCGCTGCTGTCCGGGCTGCTGTCCCACATCGGCCTGCTGGAGGAGCGCGAACCCGCGAAGGGCGCCGGCCGGGAGCGGCCCCGGGGCCCGCGGGAGTACCTCGGCGCGCGCGGGGCGCGCTTCGCCGTCTTCCCCGGCAGCGTGCTGCACCGCAAGAACCCGACGTTCGTGATGGCCGGGGAGCTGGTCGAGACCAGTCGGCTCTGGGCGCGGCAGAACGCCGCGGTGCAGCCCGAGTGGGCCGAGCGGCTGGGCGCCCACCTGGTCAAGCGCACCTACTCCGAGCCGCACTGGTCGCGCAAGCAGGCTGCCGTGCTCGCCCATGAGCGGGTCACGCTCTACGGCGTGCCGCTGGTGGCCGACCGGCTCGTGAACTACGGGCGCATCGACGTCGAGGTGGCGCGTGAGCTGTTCATCCGCCACGCGCTGGTGCAGGGGGAGTGGCACACCCGGCACCGCTTCTTCCACCGCAACCGCGAGCTGTTGGAGGAGGCCGCCGAGCTCGAGCACCGGGCGCGGCGCCGCGACATCGTGGTCGACGAGCACACCCTGTTCGACTTCTACGACGCCCGCGTGGGGGCCGACGTCGTGAGCGGTGCGCACTTCGACTCCTGGTGGAAGCGGGCGCGGCAACGCGACCCCGAGCTGCTCACCTTCGACCCCGACATGCTCACCCGCGACACCGCCGAGGACGTCCGCGAGGCCGACTACCCCGACCTCTACCAGGGCTCGCGCGAGGGCCTCACGTTCCCGATCAGCTACCACTTCGAGCCCGGCGCCACCGACGACGGCCTCACCTTCGACGTGCCCGTCGCCACCTTGAACCAGGTGGAGGACGACGACTTCTCGTGGCTGGTGCCCGGGGTGCGCGAGGAGCTCGTGACCTCCCTGATCCGCAGCCTGCCCAAGCCGCTGCGGGTGAGCTTCGTGCCGGCCCCCGACCGCGCCCGGGAGTTCCTGCGCACCGTGCCCGCAGGCGAGGAGCCGCTGCTGGACGCGCTGGAGCGCTGGGGGCGGGCCACGGCCGGCGTCGTGATCCCGCGCGAGGCGTGGGACTGGAGCAAGGTGCCGGCACACCTGCGCCCGACGTTCCGGGTCGTCGACGACGAGGGGCGGGAGCAGGCCCGCGGCAAGGACCTCGACGCGCTCAAGGCGCCGCTGCGCGGGCAGTTCGAGCAGGCGCTCGCGGAGGTCGCCGACGACACCGGGCTCACGCGCACCGGCGAGACGGGCTGGACCTTCGGTGCGGTCGCCCCCACGCTCACCCAGCGCCGGGCCGGCCACGAGGTCACTGCCCACCCCGCGCTCACCGACGAGGGCGCCACCGTCGGGCTCGCGGTCTTCGGAGCCGAGGAGGAGGCCGCGGCCGCCCACCGCCTCGGGGTGCGCCGGTTGCTCGCGCTGGCGGTGCCCGACCCGACGGCCGACCTCGTCGCGTCGCTCGACAACCGCACGAAGCTCGGGCTCGCCGGCTCGCCCTACCCCTCGGTGGCCGACCTGCTCGCCGACTGCCGACTGGCGGTGCTCGGCGACGTCGTGGACCACCACCCGGCGGTGCGCGACGCCGAGGCGTTCGGTGCCCTGGTCGCCGTCGCGGCCCGCGACCACCGCGAGGCGGTGGCGGCCGTGCTGCGCGACGTCGTGGAGGTGCTGGAGCGGTGGCGCACCGTCGACCGGCTGCTGGCCGGACGCGTCGACCTCCCGCTGCTGCCGGCCATGACCGACATGCGCGCCCAGCTGGGCCGCCTGGTGCACCGCGGCGTCGTCGGCGAGGCGGGGGCGCGGCGGCTGCGGCGCCTCCCGGTGTACCTGCGCGCCCTGGAGCAGCGCCGGGCCCGGCTCGACGACGGCGGCCCCGCGATCGGCCGCGACCGCCAGCTGCAGGACCAGGTCGCGACCCTGGAGGACGCCTACCTCCACCGGCTGGCCGCGCTCCCGCCCGGGAGGGTGCCCGACGAGCGGCTGCGCAGCGTGCGCTGGATGCTCGAGGAGTGGCGGGTCTCGCTGTGGGCCCAGCAGCTGGGCACCGACGGCCCGGTGAGCGACCAGCGCATCCGCCGCGCCCTGGGGTGAGACCCGCGTCCTAGGGTGGACGGGTGAGTCAGCAGCCCCACGGCCCCCGTGCGCACCACCGCCCGGTGCCCAAGCGCGAGGCCTTCTTCGACGAGATCGAGGGCGGCGTCGACCCCGCCCTGGTCAGCGAGGCCGCCGACCGCGCCGCCACCCTGCTGGTGCGCGGTGCGCGGGCCAGCGCCGACGACGCCGTCGCCGACCGGCTCCTGCATCTGGCCGAGACCGAGGGCATCGAGGCGATCGCCGAGGTGTGGGCCGAAGGCGCCCCCGACACCCTCGCCGGCTGCCTGTGGCGGCTCTACCTGCTGCGGGCCTGGGTGCACGCCGAGCCCGCGCGCGCCGCGACGGAGTTCGACGCCGGCCGCCGGCGCGTGCCCGTGGCCGAACTGCTCGCCGGCGTCGCCGACCCGCCCGGCCCCGACCAGCTGCGCACGATGATCGACCAGGTGCTGCGCGGCATCGCGACCTCCGACTTCGCCGACGTGCTGTTCCGGGCCGCGGCCTTCGCCCGCGTCGTCGCCGGTGGCCGCGCCACCCTCGCCCCCCACCCCGCCGACCCCGACCCGGGCGTGCGGCGGATGCTCCTGGTGTCCGAGCAGCTCGAGGCCGCCGGCCACCTCGAGCTCGCCGGTCGCCTCTGACGGGCGCCCGTGCGGCCTCAGCGGATGCGGAACCCGGTGCGGTTGACGGCGTAGAAGTAGTTGTCGACCGCCTCGATCATGATCCGGGCGCGACCGGTGGTGCGGCGGGGGAGGCGGACCTCCTGGCGGCCGTCGTTGGCGGTGCGGGCCAGGGTGGTGCGGAAGGTGCGGCCGCCGTCGGTGGAGAGCCGGATGCGCACCTGCCGGGCCAGGGGGCGGGTGCCGTTGACGGCCCACCGGACGGTGATCCGCTCCCCGCGCCGGTAGGTGACCGCCCGCGCCTGCGAGGTCACCAGGAACGGACCGGCGTCGCGGTCCAGGCGCAGGGTGACGTCGGCGTAGCCCTGTCCGCCGGCATCGGCGCGGTCGCGCGCGGTGAGCCGGAAGTGCAGGGCGTAGCGCCGGTCGGTGCCGCGGTACCGCGCGGTGGGCAGGACCTCGGAGTAGCACTCCAGCTGGCGGGCCGGGAGGGTCTGCGACAGCGGGCCGCGCGGGGCGGGGCAGCGGCCGGTGCGGGCGTTGGTGTTGCCGTCCAGCACCTGGGCGAGGTCGGGGAACCACCGGGTGGGGGTGCGGCCGGGCAGGTTCTGCCCCGGGGAGGGGCTGCGCAGCGCGTCGGCCGGGCTCACCTGCGCGGCCTGTCCGAAGACGCGGAACAGGGGACCGTTCGGGCGGTCGCTGGTGGCGAGCTGGCGGCTCGCGGCGGAGGTGTCGGTCTGCTCCCAGAGGTAGACCAGCCGGTCGCCGTCGGCGTCACGACCCGACCCGGTGAGGCGGAACGGCGTGCGGATCGGGATCGTGCGGTCGGCGGGGGCCGTCACCACCGGGTTGCGGTTGGCCACGGTGCGGGCGACGCCGCGGTTCTGCGACGGCCCGCCGCGCGCGGTCTCGCCGACGAACCCCGAGACGCCGGGGCTGGGGCTGGAGACCGTCAGCGACGCCAGGTCGGTGTCGGCCGGTCCGGCGAGGAGCACCGACGGCTCGGCGCTGAAGATCACCTGGAAGCCGGTGTCGTCGAGCAGGGAGCGCGGCGGGACCCGCAGGAACTCGTCGAACCCCCACTCCACCACGGTGACGTTGTCGACGCCGGTGAGCTCCTCGATCGCCGTCGCCACCCCGGCGCGGGTGTAGGTCGAGCCGCGGGTGAGCGTGCGGGTCTGCGCCGTCCCGGGGAAGCCGAGCACGATCTGCTCGCCGTCGGTGTCGAAGCCGCGCAGCGAGACCGTCTGCACCTCGACGTTGTCGTACGGCGTGCCGGTGGTGACCTTGCGCATCTCGCGCAGGGAGTTGAAGGAGAACACCGGGTCGGTGTGGTCCTGCAGGTTGTCGCGGCCGCAGATGCCGGCGTAGGCCATGACGGTGGCCCCCGAGCCCGGCTCGACCGAGCTGCGCGCGATGTTGCCGCCGCACGGCCCCAGCGCGCCGGCGAAGGTGTGGTTCGCCCCGAACTGGTGGCCCATCTCGTGGGCCACGTAGTCGATGGCGAAGAAGTCGCCCTGCGGACGCGGCAGGCCGGTGCAGCCCCCCGCCTTGTAGTCGCCGCCGACGACGCCGACGTTCGCGATGCCGCCGCCGTTCACGCCGAGCACGAGGTGGCCGATGTCGTAGGCGGAGGCGCCCACCAGCTGGCCGAGCACGGTGCGGGTGCGCCCGAGCGCGGGGTCGTCGCAGAAGTCCAGCTGCCCGGGCACGTCGTCGGTGGTGGTGGCGGTGCCGTTGTCGTCGGCCGGGTCGAAGCAGGGGTGGGCGCCGCACGGGCCGTCGGGACCGGTGGCGGCGGCCTGGGTGTCGAGGTTGAGCCGGTCGGTGCCGTCGATGAGCACCAGTCGTACCGCGAGGTCGTCGCCGTAGATCGCGTTGACGCGGTTGATCAGCGTGACCTTCTCGGCCAGCACGTTGGCGCTGCCGAAGTAGGCGGCGTAGGTGGGGTCGTTGAGCAGGGCCAGCCGGTAGGTGCGCGCGACCACGCGCCGACCGGCGGTGCGGTCCGGGCCCCGGGCCGCGCGGGAGTCGGCCCGCGACTCCGCGAGCTCGCGCAGGGCGCGCACGGCCCCCTCGGCGCGACGCGCCTGGGGTCGTGGCAGCGCGGCCGCGACGTAGCTGAGGTGCAGGTCGGTGCCGCGGGCGTTGTAGGCGGGGTCCAGGAACCAGCCGCCCCCGACGCTGCCGCGCACGTAGGCGTGCACCCCCGTCGGGGCGACGTCGAGCGCCAGCCGGGTGTCGTCGTCCAGGCCGGTGCCGCTGAAGGTGCGGATGTTCGGGTGGGCCGCGGCCAGGCCGGGCTCCATGGTGACCGTCGGCGTGAGCCGGTAGCGCCGCAGCCGCCCCTGCGGGTCGGGGATCGCGACGACGGCGGTGGTGCCGGGCGCGGGCAGCTGCGCGCGCAGGGCGTCGGTGTCGACGCGGCTGGCGGTGTAGGCCGCGGGCCGCACCCGCGCGTCGGCGCGGCGCAGGGCCACGTCGCCGGCCGGGGCGAACGCGCTGCCCTCCCAGCCCGTCGTGGTCGGGGCGGCGGTGAGAGCAGGGCCGGCGCCGGGGCCCGCCTGGGCGGTGGCGAGCGGCACCGCCAGGACGCCGGCCGCCAGGAGCACCAGGGTGGCGACCGCCCGCGTCGTGCGGTCGGGTCGGGTGCCGCGCGCGGCTCGGGTCGGTCGGGCGGGCAGGCGGGGGAGGCGGGTCACGACGCTGCTGGGCTCCTGGGCGTGGGGTGGGACGGGGCGGGCCACGTGGCCCTGGCCGGGAACGCCGCCCGACCGCCGATGCCGGTAGGGGCATCCTGCCCGGTGTCGGTGCTCGGGTACAGCGTGCCCTGCCACCGGTGGGTTAGTCTGGAGATTCGAGTGCGTCGGGCTGCGGCAGCCCCGGGTCCCAACATCAGCCGCTACGAGCGGCCACGCGCCGTGAGGCGCTCCCGGTCCGGCGCACTCGACCACATCCCTCTCCGGAAGGCCCCGAGTGCGCGCCGCGACCACCCGCTCCACCCTCCTCGCGGGGTGCGGTCTGGTGCTGGCGCTGCTCCCGCTCGCGGCGTGCAGCGACGCCGAGGGTGACCGGCCCGGGCCGGTACCGCCGGTGGAGCTGACCCTCGGTGTGTTCGGCAGCGCCGCCGAGGTGGCGCCCTACCGCGCCGTCGTCGCCGACTACAACGCCGGCGCCTCGGCCGCCCGCGTGAGCCTGACCACCTGGGACGACGCCGCCGCCATGCGCGCCTCGCTCGACGCCGGCGCGCCCGTGCCCGACCTGTTCCTCGTGCCGGCGCAGGACCTGGGCCACGTCGTGGAGCAGGGCTGGAACACGCCGCTGTTCGACCTCGTCGAGGATCGCAACGTCAACCTCGGCGATCTCTTCAGCCATGAGGCCATGCTCGCGTTCTCCTCCGACGACGACCTCCAGTGCCTGCCCTGGGACCTCTCGCCGTCGGTCGTGTACTACAACACCGACCTCGTCGACTTCCGCGCGATGGCCCGCCGCGGCCTGCCCGCGCCCGACGACGTCGCGCAGGGCTGGGACTTCGACTCCTTCCGCGCGGCCGCCCGGTACGCCTCCCGTCCCGGCACGGGCGCGAAGGGCGTGGCGCTGGATCCCGACCTCGCCAGCATCGCCCCGTTCCTCTACGCCGGGGGCGGGCGCCTCACCGACGACGACCGCGCGCCCACCACCCTCACCCTGGCCGGCGGGGCCAACCTCGACACGCTCACCCCGCTGCTGGAGCTGCTGCGCGACGAGGAGGTCACCCTCACCACCGCCCAGCTCGACGAGGCCGACCCGGTCACCTGGTTCGAGCGCGGCGACCTCGGCATGATCGTCGGCGACCGCACCCTCGTGCCGCGGCTGCGGGCGGTGCCGGGACTCTCCTTCGACGTCATGCCGATCCCGCGGCTGGACACCGAGTCCACCGTGGGCCGTCTCACGGGCCTGTGCGTCGCGGCCGGGCCGCAGGAGCAGCGCGCGGCCGACCTCCTGGTCGCCATGCTCGACGACGCCCACGTCGAGCAGGTCGCCCGCGCCGGGTTCGTCGTGCCCGCCAAGGTCACCGTCGCCCGGTCGCCCGCGTTCCTGCAGCCGCGCCGTCAGCCCGCCAACGCCGGCGCGTTCAACCGCAGCAGCGAGGACCTCGTGGTCTTCCCCAGCTTCCCCGACCAGCAGGCGCTGGAGGACGTCGTCGACCCGATGCTGGCCGACCTCATCACCGCCCCGCTGCTCAGCGACCTCGCGACCGACCTCGAGGCGATCGACGAGGCCTCGCGACGGGTCCTCGAGCCCGAGCCGTCGTCCGGCCCGACACCCTGAGTGTCCGCTCACCGGCGGACGGCGGACGTCAGGCCTCGGTGGCCTCGGTCGCCTCGGGATCCCCGCCCTCCGCGGTCGCGGCTGCGCGCTCGGCCGCCGCCGCAGCGGCGGCGGCGTCGGCGGCCAGCACCGCCTCGACCACGAGCGGGGCGGTGAGGGCGGCCTGCCAGGCGCGCGCGCCCTGGGTCGTGAGCTGGGTGACCACGGCATCGTGCAGCGCGGCCGGTTCGCGGGTGCGCGGCGGGTTCCACAGCGCCCGGCGCAGGGTGTCGGGGGTGAGGAGGTTCTCGACCGGCATGCCGTGCTCCTCGCTCAGCGCGGTCATCGCCTCGCGGGCCAGACGCAGCCGCTCGGCGGCGACCGGGTCCTTCTCG
The DNA here is from genome assembly GCF_964228225.1 of Nocardioides sp. Classification (GTDB taxonomy): domain Bacteria; phylum Actinomycetota; class Actinomycetes; order Propionibacteriales; family Nocardioidaceae; genus Nocardioides. The sequence goes on along the minus strand of NZ_CAXQZB010000049.1, from coordinate 153,605 downwards.
GCCCAGGCCCGGGGGGCCGGGGGGCCGTCGCCGCGCGGGGCGCGGGCGGGCAGGTCGTCCTCGGGCAGGGCGAGCACCTCGGTGATCGCGGCCACGAAGCGCGACGCGTACCGCGAGGCACCGCGGCCGTGGAACCCCTTGGTCTCCATCAGCGCGGCGCGATCCTCCGGCAGGGCGGTGGCGGCGGCCACCAGGGCGCTGTCGGGCACGATCCGGCTGGGGGAGACGTCGCGGGTGGCGGCGATCTCGTCGCGGGCCTCCCACAGCGCCTTCACCGCGCCGAGCGAGCGTCGTCCGCGGATCCGGTGCATGCCCGAGACCCGGCGCCAGGCCTCCGCACGCGGCGCGGGGGCGAAGTCGCACAGCGCGGCGAACTCCTCTGCGGCCCACCCGTCCTTGCCTGCGGCGACCAGCTCGGCGGCCAGCACCTCGCGCAGCTCCACCAGCACCTCGACGTCGAGGGCGGCGTACTCCAGCCAGGAGGCCGGCAGCGGGCGGGTGGACCAGTCGGCGGCGGAGTGCTCCTTGCGGAGCCGGAAGCCGAGCTTCTCCTCCACCAGCGTCGCCAGTCCCACGCGGGGGTAGCCGAGCAGGCGGCCGGCGAGCTCGGTGTCGAACAGGGCCGTGGGACGCAGCCCGACCTCGGCCAGGCACGGCAGGTCCTGGGTGGCGGCGTGCAGGATCCACTCGGTGCCGGCCAGCACCTCCTGCAGCGGCGCGAGGGAGTCGAAGGCGATCGGGTCCACCAGCGCCGTGCCGCTGCCGGTGCGCCGCAGCTGCACCAGGTAGGCACGGTTGGAGTAGCGGTAGCCCGAGGCGCGCTCGGCGTCGATGGCCACCGGGCCGGTGCCGGCCGCCAGCAGCTCGCACACCCGGGCCAGGGCCTCGGGGGTGTCGGTGAGCTCGGGCAGGCCGTCGCGCAGGACCAGCAGCTCGCGGGGGGTCTCGACGTCGTCGGGGAGATCGGGTGCCGGCTCGGACGGGGACGCAGGGGCGGAGGTCATCAGCGGGTGGCGCCTCGCTGGCCGCGTCTGCTGGGCATGACCGCCACGCCCTCGGGCACGGGCTCCAGGCCCGCGGCCGTGCAGAGCAGCTCGCCCCACGCCTCGACGTGGGGGACGATGTCGGCGCCCGCCGCGACCGTGGGGGTCCAGGAGGCCCGGATCTCGATCTGGGCCGTGCCCTCGTCCTCGGCCATCGAGCCGAAGCTCTCCGTCGCGACCCGGGTGACCGTGCCCGAGAGCGCGGTGGCGTCGGCGTCGCCCTCCAGGGCGTCGAGCAGCCAGCTCCAGGCGACCTGGCCGAGCATCGGGTCGGCGGCCATGTCGAGCTCGATCTCCGCGCGCACGTAGGACACGCAGCGGAAGGTGCCGTTCCAGGCGTCGTTGCCCGCGGGGTCGTGCAGCACGATCAGCCGCCCGGTGGCGACGTCGACGTCGGCGAGGGTGACGTCGGCCGAGAGCGCGGTGGCGTGGGGGGCGATGCGCTGCGGGGCGGGCATCGCCTCGCACAGCACCTCCGGGCGCAGCCGCGCCAGGGCCAGGGCGTCGACGACGTCGTGGAAGAGCGCCGGGACGACCGGCGCCCCGGAGGTGCTCTCACGACGGACGACCATGCCCCCAGCGTAGGCGGCCGGGGCGGCAGCGATATGCGAACACGCCGGTCGCAGTGGGACCCTAGGGGCGTGTCCGCCACCACTCCCGCTCCCGCCCCGACCGCCGACAGCCCGTTCCTCGCCGCCCTGCGCGGGGCGCCGGTGAGCCACACCCCGGTCTGGTTCATGCGCCAGGCGGGCCGGTCGCTGCCCGAGTACCGGGCGCTGCGCGAGGGCGTCGGCATGCTGGAGTCCTGCATGACCCCCGAGCTGATCGTGGAGATCACCCTCCAGCCCGTGCGCCGCTACGGCGTCGACGCCGCGATCTTCTTCTCCGACATCGTGCTGCCGCTCAAGGCCGTCGGGGTCGACCTCGACATCAAGGCGGGTGTCGGTCCGGTGGTGGCGGAGCCGGTGCGCACCCTGGACGACGTCGCCGCCATCCCCGACCTGACCCCCGAGCACGTCCCCTTCATCACCGAGGCCGTGCGCGGCCTGGTCGGCGAGCTCGGCGCGACCCCGCTCATCGGGTTCGCCGGCGCCCCGTTCACCGTGGCCTCCTACCTGGTGGAGGGCGGTCCGTCGAAGGAGCACGCCCGCACCAAGGCGATGATGTTCGGCGCGCCCGAGGTCTGGGACGCCCTGATGCGCAAGATCGGAGGCATCGCCGCGGCGTTCCTCGAGGTGCAGGTCGCCGCCGGCGCCTCGGCCGTGCAGCTCTTCGACTCCTGGGCGGGGGCCCTGACCCCCGAGGACTACCGCACCCACGTGATGCCGCACTCCGCGCGGGTGCTGGAGCGCGCCGGGGCGCTGGGCGTGCCGCGCATCCACTTCGGCGTCGGCACCGGCAGCCTCCTCGGGGCGATGGGCGAGGCCGGCGCCGACGCCGTGGGCGTCGACTGGCGCACTCCGCTGCGCTCGGCCATCGACGTCGTCGGCGCCCGGGCGGTGCAGGGCAACCTCGACCCCACCCTCGTGTTCGCGCCCACCGAGGTGATGACCGACCGCGCCGCCGCGATCATCGAGGCCGGCCGCGCGGCCCACGGCCACGTGTTCAACCTCGGGCATGGCGTGCTGCCGAGCACCGATCCCGACCAGCTCGCACGGCTGGTCGACTTCGTGCACGCCTACCCCGTCTGACGCGCGGCCCGGGCCGCGGCCCGCTCAGGCCGGGCCGGACGCCGGGCCGGCGGCCGGGCGGGAACGCCGCCGCGCCACCGCGACACCGCCCACCACGACCGCACCCAGCCCGAGGAACGGCACGGCCACGCCCAGGGCGGTGAGGCCGGCTCCGGCGGCGTCGGAGAAGGCGTCCCAGCCGCGCTCGAGACCGCCCACGAACCCGTCGCGCTCCTCCTCGGGGGCCGGGGCGTCGGGGTCGGTGCGCTCGATGGCGATCGTGATCGTGGCCATCGACGTCCGGTCGGCGAGGTAGTCCTGCTGCTGCTCCAGCGACCCCAGGTCGGCCTCGCGCCGCGCGAGCTCGTTCTCCAGGTTCACGATGTCGCGGATGCTCGCGGCCCGGTCGAGCAGCGCGCTGATGCGGGCGATCGAGCGCCGCTGGAGCGCCACCCGCACCCCGGTGTCGATGACCTCGGTCGTGACGTCCTCCGCGGCGGTCGTGGCGCCGAGGCGGGTCGCGCTCTCCAGCGTCTCGAGGGCCTGCATCGTCTCGTCGAACACGGCCACCGGCACGCGCACGACCGAGCGGGAGAACCGGGCGCCGCCGTCGTCGTCGGCCTTCGTGCGGTCGTCGGCCACCTCCCCGCCGGCACCGTCGACGATCTTCTGCACGTCGAAGCGCGCCCGGTCGACGTCGTCGGCGCGCAGCGACACCGTGCCGGTGCGGATGATCGCCGGCTCCCGCGGGACCGTCGTCTCCTGGCCCACGGAGTCGGCGGGAGCCGCGACCGAGCCGCCGGAGGCGAGGGTGGCGTCGTAGGCCATCGCGTCCTCTCCGGACCGTGCGAGGTCGCTGCCCGCCGGCGCGGGCGCGGCGGGCTCCGCGCCGACCTGCACGGCGCTCGCGGCGTCGGCGGACGTCGCGTCGTCGGCGGAGCCGCAGGCGGCGAGCGGCAGCAGCAGGGCGGCGGCCGCCAGCGGCAGCAGGAGTCGTGCTCGGGCGGAGCGGGCGTGCTCGCCGGTCGGCGACGTCGGCGGCACGGCGACGGGGGACGGGGAGCGGAGGGCTGCGGGTTCCATGGGGGTGCGACGGCCGGTCCCCCGCGGCGGTTCCACCGGGGTGGCGGGTTTGGTTCGGTTTGTCAGGGTGAGGGTCCGCGGTACGGTCCGCACGCGCGGCCGCGGCCGCGGCGGGGCCCCACCCGCCCACCACCCCTGAGATCCAAGGAGCAGACCCCATGGGATTCCTCTCGCGCTTCGGCGTCGGCGGTCCGACCGTCGACCTCGTGCTCGACACCCCGCAGACCACGCCCGGCGCCCTGCTGACCGGCACCCTGAACATGACCGGGGGCAAGGACGCCGCCGAGATCGAGCAGGTCAAGGTCATGCTCGAGTCGGTCGTGGAGGTGGAGCGGGGCGACGAGGAGTGGCGTGAGACCGTCACCTTCGCCACCCAGCCGGTCTCGGGCCCGATGACGCTGCAGGCCAACCAGCCCTTCCAGGCCCGGGTCTCGCTGCAGGTGCCGTGGGAGGCGCCGATCACCACGGTGGGTGGCTGGCAGCTCAAGGGCATGCAGGTCTCGGTCCGCACCCAGGTGGACATCAAGGGCGCGGTCGACCCCAAGGACCGCGACCCCGTGCAGATCACGCCGCTGCCCGTGCAGCAGGCCATCCTCGACGGCCTGGCCTCGCGCGGCTGGCGGTTCAAGGGCGCCGACCTCGAGAAGGGCCGGCTGCCCGGGTCGACGCTGCCCTTCTACCAGGAGCTGGAGTTCGTGCCGAGCGGCTACGGCGGCCGGATCCGCGAGCTCGAGGTCACCTTCCTCGCCGACCCCCAGCAGGTGCAGGTCGTGCTCGAGGCCGACCGGCGCGGCGGCTTCCTCTCCGCCGGCGGCGACGCCCTCGCCCGCTTCGGCGTGCCGCACCACGCCATCGACGCCCACATGATCGGCAACGCCCTCCAGGAGCAGATCAGCCGACTCGAGGGTCGCGGCTGGTGAGCTGAGCCCCGCCGTTCCACCACCACCGCCCGCGACCGCACCGGTCGCGGGCGGTGGCCGTCCGGAGCGGTGCTTGCCCCTCGTCTCGCCGCGTCTCGTGACGGCGCTGGGGCGCCTCCTCGACGACCGTCACGGAGCGTCGCGGGACGTGCGCTCCCGGGCGGTCCGTGCTGGTGCGCCGCCTCAGCCGGCGCGGGCGGTGTAGTCGCGGGCGCCGCTCATCAGCGCCCGGTGCAGGGTGCGTACCTGGGCGGGGGCGCTCACCGCGCGCCGGTGGCGCAGGACGAGGGTGACGATCGTCTGGTCGCCGGTGAGCGGCCGCGTCGTCACGAGTCCGGCGCGTTCGAGCGGATCGCCGTGCACGCTGTAGTCGGGCAGGATCGTGACGCCCAGCCCCTCGGCCACCAGCGTCTTGCCCATCTCGGCGCCGTCGCTGAGGTGGCACACCCGGGGCGGCTGGTCGCTGAAGAGGCGGTGGGCGAAGCGGTGCATGAGGTAGCCCGGACGCATCCCCACGAAACGGTGGGCGCGCAGGTCGTCGGCGCTGACGCTGCGCTGGGCCGTGAGCGGGTGCCCCGCGGGCAGCACCGCCACGGGGCGCCCGTGCACGAGGTCGGTGGAGACCAGTCCCACCGGCGGGTCGTCGCCGCCCAGGACGTTGACCAGGCCGAGGTCGAGGGAGCCCTCGGTGAGCCCCTGGTCGATCGCGGTCTGGGTGAGGGTGAGCAGCTCCACCCCGGTGCCGGGGTGACGGGCTTGCAGGTGCTCGATCGCGGGGGCCAGCAGGGTGGTGGTGGCCGCATGCACCGTGCCCACCCGCACCTGCCGGGTCTCCGCTCCCCGGTCGCCCGCGGCGGACCGCAGCCGGTCGACGGCGTCGAGCACGGCCGTCATGTGGGCCAGCAGCTCCTGGCCCTCCCGCGAGATCCGGGCGCCCGAGCGCCGACGGTCGAGCAGGGTGACGCCGAGCTCGCGCTCGAGCTTGCCGATCGCCTCGCTGAGGGCGGGCTGGGACAGGTGCAGGTGCTCGCTCGCGCGCCGTAGCGAGCCGTGCTGCGTGACGGCGTTGAGGTACTCCAACTGTTCGATGCGCATGGGAGCTCCTGTGCTCGCTGCTGTGCGGGTGGGGGTGAGAGGCGGGGCCGTCCGGGGGTGGCCGGGGATTCCGCGCACGCCGGGCTTGTCCCCGGCGTCTTAAAGTCTATTAACTTGATCGAGAAAGGTCAGACGTAGTCTACGACAAGGAGATCCCATGACCGTGCAGTCCCACGCCCACCCCTTCGCCGGCGCGGTGCCGCGCACGAGCGAGGAGTGGGTGGAGCGCGCCCGCCAGGTGGCCACCCAGCTCGCCGTCGACGTCCTCGAGCGCGACCGCGCCAACCAGCCGCCGCACCGCGAGGTACAGCTGCTCAAGGACGCCGGCCTGGTGACCCTGCTCGGCCCGCGCGAGCACGGCGGCGCCGGCCAGGACTGGACCACCGCGCTGCGGGTCGTGCGGGCCGTGGCCGCGGGCGACGGCTCGATCGGGCAGCTGCTCGGCTACCACTACGTGTGGGCGTGGGCGGCCCGACTGGTCGCCACCCCGGAGCAGATCGCCGCCGTGGAGCAGCAGGCCACCGAGCAGCAGTGGTTCTACGGCGGTGCGGTGAACCCGCGCGACGCCGACCTCGTGATCACCGAGGAGGGCGGGGAGCTGGTGTTCCGCGGTGAGAAGTCGTTCTCGACCGGGGGCCGGATCTCGGACGTCACCGTGCTCGAGGGTGTGCTCGAGGGCACCGACCAGCACATCTTCGCGATCGTGCCGACCGACCAGCCGGCCCTGCGCTTCAAGGGCGACTGGGACAGCCTGGGGCAGCGGCTCACCGAGAGCGGCGGGGTGGTCGTCGACGGCGTCCGCGTGCCGTGGGAGGCCGCCGCGGGCTGGGTGCAGCGCGCCGACGGCCGCCGCGAGTTCGTGCCGCGGGTCTACAACACCCTCAACGTCCCGCTGATCCAGATCGTGTTCGCGAACTTCTACCTCGGGATCGCCGAGGGGGCGCTCACCACCGCTGCGACCTACACCCGCGACCGCACGCGCGCCTGGCCCTACGCCACCGATCCCAAGCGGGTGGCCACCGAGGAGTTCTACGTCCAGGAGATCTACGGCGACCTGCGCAGCCGGCTGTGGGCCGCGGAGGCGCTGGCCGAGCGGGCGGCCGCGGCGATCGAGTCGATCAACACCCACCCCGACACCGTGACGGCGGCCGAGCGCGGCGAGGCCGCCGTGCTGATCGCGGCCGCCAAGCAGGTGGCGATCGACGTCGGGCTCGACATCGGCACCAAGGTCTACGAGGTCACCGGTGCCCGCGCCACGCACAGCTCGGTCGGCCTGGACCAGGCCTGGCGCAACATCCGCACCCACTCCCTGCACGACCCGGTGGCCCACAAGCGCGCCGAGGTGGGCCGCTACTTCCTGCTCGGCGAGCTGCCCGAGCCGACCTGGTACACGTGAGCCCGACATGACCCTCACCCCCCATCGCCGGTCCGCCGCCCGCACCGAGGCCGCGACCGGCTCCCGGCCCGAGGTCCGGCCCGACCGGCCGGCCCCCGGGCGGGACCTGGGCGCGCAGTTCGCCCCGCTCCTCGCCGAGCTCGCCGAGGGTGCACTGCGGCGCGAGCTCGACGACGAGCTCCCGATCGAGCCGGTGCGCCGGCTCAAGGAGGCCGGCTTCGGCGCCCTGCGCGTGCCGGTCGCCCACGGCGGTCGCGGCGCGTCGATCCCCGAGCTCACGCAGCTCTGGATCGACGGCGCCGCGGCCGACGCCACCCTCACCCAGGTCTTCCGTGGCCACTTCGCCCTGGTCGAGGACCGGCTCTGGCAGCACGCCCGGGGCGCGGACCAGCAGGTCTGGTTCACCCGCTTCCTGGCCGGCCAGATCGCCGGCAACGCGTGGTCGGAGGCCGGAGCGACGCTCGGGACCTCCGACACCCTGCTCACGCGACGCGCCGACGGCGACTACCGCCTCGACGGCCGGAAGGCCTACACCACCGGCACGATCTACGCCGAGTACGCCGACGTGCACGCCCGGCTCGACCAGGCGGGCGGGTCCGACGGGCCCTCGGGTGCGGGGGAGGACGTGATCGCCCTGGTGGACACCCGGCAGGCGGGGGTGAACGTCCTCAACGACTGGGACGGCTTCGGTCAGCGCGGCACCGGCAGCGGCACCACGACGTTCGAGGGCGCCCACGTGCCGGCGGTCGACGTGCTGCCCTTCGCGGACCGGTTCCCCTACCAGGCCGCGCTGTACCAGCTGAACCTGCTGGCGACCCTCGCCGGCATCGGGCGCGCCGCGCGCCGCGACGCCGTCGCGCACGTGCAGCGCCGCGAGCGCACCTACTCCCACGGCAACGCCCCGCGGGTGCGCGACGACGCCCAGATCCTGGCGCAGGTGGGTCAGGTCGCAGCCGCGGCTTTCGTCGCCGAGGCCGCGACGGCGCGCGTGGCCGAGTCGCTCCAGCGCGTGGCCGACCTCGCGGGGCGCGACCCCGGCGACCGTGAGGTGCGGGCGGCTGCGGAGGCGGCGGAGATCGAGGCCGGCACCGCCCAGGTGGCGGTCACCGCGCAGGTGCTCACCGCTTGTACGGAGCTGTTCGACACCTTGGGCGCCTCGGCGACCGCGCGCAGTGCCGGCCTGGACCGGCACTGGCGCAACGCCCGCACGGTCGCCTCCCACAACCCGCGGCTGTTCAAGGCCCGGGTGGTGGGCGACCACCTCGTCAACGGCGCCCCGCCGCCGTACGCGTGGTCGATCGGCGCGACCCGCCGGGACCAGGAGTGGCCGCGTCGCTGACCGCGTGAGCGGCCGGTCGGGTGCGACGGGGTGACAGGTGCTGCCTGTCACCCCGTCGTCGCTTCCGACGCCGCGAGGGGGCCCGCCGGCTTGCTCTCGCCCTATAACTCGATAATCTCACTACAGATAAGCACCAATCCCCGAGGAGTCCGACATGTCCGCATCGCAGCAGCCCTCCCCGTCTCCGGCGGCGCCGCTGAAGTTCGCCTACTGGGTGCCGAACGTCAGTGGCGGCCTCGTGGTCAGCAACATCGAGCAGCGCACCGACTGGAAGCTCGACTACAACATCGAGCTGGCGCGCCTGGCCGAGGACAACGGCTTCGACTACGCCCTCTCGCAGGTGCGCTACATCGCCTCCTACGGCGCGGCGTACCAGCACGAGTCCACCAGCATCAGCCTGGCGATCGCCCTGGCCACCGAGCGCCTCAAGGTGATCGCCGCGGTGCACCCCGGTCTGTGGCAGCCCGGCGTGCTCGCCAAGTTCGTCGCGAGCGCCGACCAGTTCACCGGCGGACGGTTCTGCGTCAACGTCGTCAGCGGCTGGTTCAAGGACGAGTTCACCAAGCTCGGCGAGCCCTGGCTCGAGCACGGTGAGCGATACCGCCGCTCGGAGGAGTTCATCCGCTACCTGCGCGAGATCTGGACCTCCGACCACGCCGAGCTGCAGGGCGACTTCTACCGACTCCACGACTTCGACCTCAAGCCCAAGCCCGTCGAGGTCCCCGGGCGGCCCCACCCCGAGATCTTCATGGGCGGCAACTCCACCGACGCCCGCGGCATGGGCGGTCGCGTGACCGACTGGTACTTCGCCAACGGCAACACGCCGGAGGGGATCGCCGAGCAGGTGCGCGACGTCAGCGACGTCGCCGCGGTGCACGGTCGTGCCGGGCACGTGCGCTTCGGTGTCAACGGCTTCCTCATCGGCCGCTCCACCGAGGCCGAGGCGCGCGAGGTGCTGCGCGAGATCGTCGACAAGGCCGACCGCGAGGCCGTCGAGGGCTTCGGGTCCGCGGTCAAGCAGGCCGGCCAGTCCACCGGCGACAAGCGCGGCATGTGGCAGGACTCCGAGTTCGCCGACCTCGTGCAGTACAACGACGGCTTCCGGACCGGCCTGATCGGCACGCCCGAGCAGATCGCCCACCGGATGCTCGAGTACAAGAAGGTCGGGGTGGACCTCTTCCTGCTCGGCTTCCTGCACTTCCAGGAGGACGTGCAGTACTTCGGTCGCGAGGTGCTGCCGATCGTGCGCGAGCTCGAGGCCGCGGAGCTGGAGCGCGTCGGGTGAGCGCCGTCCCCGTGCTCGGTGCGGCGCGCGCACTGGCGGTGGCCGCCGACCTCGCCGAGCAGTTCGAGAAGGAGGCGGCCGAGCGCGACATCGAGCGCGTCGTGCCCGCAGCCGAGCTCGACCAGCTCTCCGACGCAGGGCTGCTCGCCGTGACCGTGCCCGCCGAGCACGGGGGCGCCGACCTGTCCACCGAGACGCTGACCGAGGTCGTGCGGCTGCTCGCGACCGGCGATCCGAACATCGCCCAGATCCCGCACAGCCACTTCGTCTACGTCAACGCGCTGCGCCAGCAGGGCACCCCGGCCCAGCGACGTCGACTCTTCGGCGAGGTGCTGGCCGGCAAGCGGTTCGGCAACGCCCAGTCCGAGCTCGGCACCAAGCACGTGCGCGACTTCCGCACCACCCTGCGGCCGCGGCCGGCGTCGCAGGGCGGCGGCTGGGTGCTCGACGGCGAGAAGGGCTACTGCACCGGGGCCCTGCTCGCGCACTGGATCCCGGTCCTGGCCCACCTCGGCGACGACGGCCCGATGCACGTCGCCTGGGTCGAGCGGCACGCCGACGGCGTCAGCGTGCGCGACGACTGGGACGGGCTCGGGCAGCGCACGACCGCCAGCGGCACCGTCACCCTCGACGGCGTCGCGGTGGACGAGGAGCTCATCACGCCCTGGCACCTCACCTTCACCGGTCCGCAGACCTACGGCGCGTTCGCCCAGGTGCTGCACGCCGCCATCGACGCCGGCATCGCCCGGGCCGCGGTCACCGAGGCGGCGCGGTTCGTCACCACCAAGTCGCGCCCCTACCCCGACGCCGGGGTGGAGCGGCACGCCGAGGACCCGCTCGTGGTGCAGGCCTTCGGTGAGATGGAGCTGCAGACGCGCGCCGCCGAGGCTCTCACCGCCGAGGCCGCCCGGGCCATCGACCGGGCCGACGCCGACCTCACCGACGAGACCGCCGCGCAGGCCAGCCTGGCCACGGCCGCGGCCCGCGCCGCCACCGCCCGCGCCGCCGTGGAGGTGTCCTCCCGGCTCTTCGAGGTGGCCGGCACCCGCTCGGCGCTGCGCTCGCTGGCCCTGGACCGGCACTGGCGCAACGCCCGGGTCCACTCCCTGCACGACCCCGCCGCCTGGAAGATCCAGCACCTGGGCCGGTGGGCGGTCGACGGCGTCCGGCCGCCCCGCCACGGTCAGCTCTGACGCCGGTCTCCCGGTCTTCCGGCCCCTGCGGCCCACATCCCTGTACGCACCTGCGGGCACGCACGCCCGCCTCTCGAGAGGACGCATCATGACCCGACTCCGCTTCCACTGGTTCCTGCCCACCAACGGCGGTGACGGACGCCAGGTGGTCGGCGGCGGTCACGGCGTGCACGCCGGCGCCGCCGGACGTCCCGCCGACGTGCCCTACCTGGGCCAGGTGGCCCGCAGCGCCGAGCAGCTGGGCTTCGAGGCCGCGCTCACCCCCACCGGCGCCTGGTGCGAGGACGCGTGGCTCACCACCGCGATGCTCAGCCAGGTCTCGGAGCGGCTGAAGTTCCTCGTGGCCTTCCGGCCCGGACTCACCGCACCCTTCCTGGCCGCGCAGATGGCCGGCACCTTCCAGAACCTCAGCGGCGGCCGGCTGCTGCTCAACGTCGTGACCGGCGGGGAGAGCCACGAGCAGCGGATGTTCGGCGACTACCTCGACAAGGACGAGCGCTACGCCCGGTGCGAGGAGTTCCTCACCATCGTGCGGCGCCTGTGGGCGGGGGAGGAGGTCACCTACGAGGGCCGCTACCTGCAGGTCAGCGAGGCCCGGCTGGGCCAGATCCCCGACCCGGTCCCGGAGATCTACTTCGGCGGCTCCTCGCCGGCCGCCGGCCTCGTGGCGGCGCGCCACGCCGACGTCTACCTCACCTGGGGCGAGCCGCCTGCGGCGGTGCGGGAGAAGGTGGAGTGGATCCGCAAGCTCGCCGCCGACGAGGGCCGCGAGCTCCGCTTCGGCATCCGGCTGCACACCATCGCCCGCGACACCGCCGAGGAGGCGTGGTTCCAGGCCGACCGCCTGCTCGCCGGCATCTCCGAGGAGGAGATCGCCCGCGTGCAGTCGGGGCTGCGACGCAGCGAGTCCGAGGGCCAGCGGCGGATGCTCGCCCTCAACGGCGGCACCAAGGACGGCCTGGAGATCCACCCCAACCTGTGGGCCGGCGTCGGGCTGGTGCGCGGCGGCGCGGGCACCGCGCTCGTGGGCAGCCACGCCGAGATCGCCGACCTGATCGAGCAGTACGCCGCGGTCGGGATCGAGGAGTTCGTGCTCAGCGGCTACCCCCACCTCGAGGAGTCCTACCGCTTCGGGGAGGGCGTGCTGCCCGAGCTCGCCCGCCGCGGGCTGTGGGAGCACCCGGCCCCGGCCGTCGTGCGTACCGCCGTGCCGTTCGGGGCGGCGGCGTCGTGAGCGCCCGCACCGCCGTCGTCGTGGGCAACCCGTTCGGCGGGGGACGCACCCTCGCCGCTGCGCGTCGCCTGCTCAGCGAGCTCACCGGCCGGGACGAGGCCGACCTCGTGATCGACCTGTCCACCGTCGGCGCCGGTCTGCTCGACTGGCAGGACGCCGACGTGGCCGCGCTGGTGCGTGAGGTCGCGGCGGCCGACCTCGTGATCGTCGCCTCGCCCACCTACAAGGCCACCTACAGCGGCCTGCTGAAGCTCTTCCTCGACCGCTTCGCCCCCGGCCACGGCAGCGGGCTCACCGGTCTCGCCGTGCCCCTCATGCTCGGCGGCGCCCCCGCGCACGCGCTGGCGGTGGAGGTGCACCTGCGCCCGCTGCTCGCCGAGATCGGCGCCCTCGTGCCGACCGCCGGTCTGTTCCTGCTCGACGCCGACCACGACGCCGCGTCCGCCTACGAGCCGTGGCTCGCCCGGCACCGCGACGTCGTCACCACCCTGCTCGCCACCCGGATCGGAGCCCCCGCATGACCACCGCCCCCGTGAGCCGCCTGTCCACCAACCAGGACCTCGACCCCGCCCAGCTGCGGCAGGCGTTCGGGATCTTCCCCAGCGGCGTCGTCGCCGTGTGCGCGGAGGTCGACGGCGCCCCGGTCGGCCTGGCCGCCTCCTCCTTCACCTCGGTGAGCCTGGAGCCCCCGCTGGTGTCGTTCTCGATCGCGAAGTCCTCCAAGACCTGGCCGGACCTGCGGCGCGGTGAGCGGCTGGGCGTCACCGTGCTGGCCGACCACCACGGCGACGTGTGCCGGCAGCTGGCCGGCCCCGTGGAGCACCGCTTCGACGGCGTCGCGTTCTCGGCCTCCGACCACGGCGCGGTGACCCTCGACGACGGCCTGGCCCGCTTCGAGACCTCGGTGTACCGCGAGGTCGAGGCCGGCGACCACGTGATCGTGCTGCTGCGGCTGCACGCCGTGGAGCAGTCCGACACCTCCCTGCCCCTGGTGTTCCACCGCTCCCGCTTCGGCCGGCTCAGCGCCACCGCCTGACCACCCTCCGCCGCACCCTCCGCGCGCGCCCGGGACCCGGGGGCGAGCATGATGGAGCCATGCAGCGTCGCACGATCGTGGTCGGGGGCGGGGTCGCGGGTCTGGCGGCCGCCCGGGAGCTGACGGCGGCCGGCGACGACGTCGTCGTGCTGGAGGCCGACGCGGTGGCCGGCGGCAAGCTGCGCACCGAGGCGGTGGCCGACGTCGTCGTGGACGTGGGGGCCGAGGCCGTGCTGGCCCGTCGTCCCGAGGGGGTCGCGCTGATCGACGCGCTCGGGCTGCCGCGGGTGCATCCCACCGCCGCGACCTCGCGGGTGTGGACCCGGGGCGCGCTGCGCCCGCTGCCGCGCACGCTCATGGGGGCGCCGCTGGACACCGAGTCCCTGGCCGCCTCGGGCATCCTCAGCGCCGCGGGCCTCGCGCGGGCGAGCGCCCCGGTCCTCGGGATGCCGGCGGGGATCGACCCCGAGGACCCCGACGCCGACATCTCGGTCGGTCACCTGGTGGCCCACCGGTTCGGCGACGAGGTCGTGGACCGGCTCGTCGAGCCGCTGCTCGGCGGGGTCTACGCCGGCCAGGCCCGAGCGATCTCCACCCGCGCGGCCGTGCCCCAGCTCTGGGCGGGCCTGCCGCCCGCGGCGCCGACCCTCACCGGGCCGGTCTTCGCCTCCGTCGCCGGAGGGATGGGCCGGATCCCCGCGACCCTGGCTGCCGGGCTCGTCGTCCGCACCGGGGTCGAGGTCACCGCGCTGCACCGCGACGACGACGGGTTCGTGCTCGCCACGTCCGCGGGCACCGAGCGGGCCGATGCGGTCGTGCTCGCGACCCCAGCAGGCCCGAGCGCGCGACTGCTCGCCGGCCTCGCACCCGGGGCGGCCGCCGAGCTCGGGGCCGTGGCCGCGGCGTCGGTGGTGGTCGTGACCCTCGCGTTCCGTGCCGCCGACCTGCCCGCCGGACTCGACGACGCCTCCGGACTGCTGTGCCCGCCGGTGGACGGCCACGGCATCAAGGCCTCGACGTTCTCCTTCGCCAAGTGGGACTGGGTGCGCGAGGCCGGCCTCGCCGCCGGGGGTGTCGTGCACCTGCGCACCAGCCTCGGGCGGGCGGGGGAGCCCGGCGTCCTCGACCGCGACGACGCCGACCTCGTGGCGCTGAGCCTGGCCGACCTCGCCGCGGCCACCGGCCTGAGCGCCCGGCCCGTGGCGTCCCACGTGCAGCGCTGGCCCGACGGCCTGCCGCAGTACGCGGTCGGCCACCGCACCCGGGTCGCGCGCCTCCGCGCCGACGTCGCCCGGGTGCCGGGGCTGGCCGTGTGCGGCGCCGTCTACGACGGCGTCGGCATCGCCGCCTGCCTCGCGAGCGCCTCGGCCGCCTTCAGCACGCTCGGTCCGGCCCCCGCGTCCCGCTGACGGGCGAAGCCGCGTACTGGGCCGAGCAAACTGTCGGTTTCCGGACCTTTCAGACGTCTGGAGCGACGGTTTGCTCGGCTGACCGAGCAAACCGTCGCCGCATCCCACCCGGGAGCCGGGGTGGGGGAGGCGTCAGGCGTCGAGGCCGAGGTCGCGGCGCAGCTTGGCGACGTGACCGGTGGCCTTCACGTTGTACTGGGCGACCTCGACCTTGCCGTCCTCGTCGACGACGAAGGTGGAGCGGATGACGCCCTCGACGACCTTGCCGTAGAGCTTCTTCTCCCCGAACGCGCCGTAGGCGGTCATCACCGACTTGTCGGGGTCGGAGAGCAGGCGCAGGGTGAGGCCGTCGCGCTCGCGGAACCTGGCGAGCTTCTCGGGCTTGTCGGGGCTGATGCCGATCACCTCGTAGCCCGCGCCCCGCAGCGACTCGAGGGAGTCGGAGAAGTCGCAGGCCTGCTTGGTGCAGCCCGGCGTCATCGCGGCCGGGTAGAAGTAGACGACGACCTTGGAGCCGGCGAAGTCGGCCAGCGACACGGTGGCGCCGGTGTCGTCGGTGAGGCTGAAGGCGGGGGCGGCGTCGCCGGGGGACAGGCGGGCGGCGTCGGTCACGAGGGACTCCCATCCGAACGAGTGGTTGTTGCGAACTCTTTGCAACAGCCATGATGGGCTGCAGCGGCTCCAACCTAGCGAGCCGGCACCACGACCCCGCACACCCCTCAGGAGTCAGCCCATGCACGTGCCCGACGGATTCCTCGACGCCCCCATCTCGGTGGCGACGGGAGCGGTGGCCGCCGCGGCGGTGGGCCTGGCGCTGCGCGGCGCCCGCCGCGAGCTCGACGACCGCACCGCGCCGCTCGCCGGCCTGGTGGCCGCCTTCGTCTTCGCCGCACAGATGGTGAACTTCCCCGTGGGAGCCGGTACCTCGGGCCACCTCATGGGCGGCGCGCTGGCCGCCGTGCTGGTCGGCCCCTGGACCGCCGTGCTCTGCCTGGCGGTCGTCCTGCTGGTCCAGGCGCTGCTGATGGCCGACGGCGGGATCACGGCGCTCGGGACCAACATCTCCCTGATCGGGATCGTCACCGTCGTCATCGGCTACGGCGTGTTCGTGCTGCTGCGCCGGCTGCTCCCGGACCGCCTGGAGTCGCTGCCGGTCGCGGCCGCACTCGGCGCGTTCGTCTCCGTGCCGGCCGCCGCGGCCGTGTTCACCGGCCTGTTCGCCATCGGCGGTCAGGCCCCGGTCGACACCGGTGCGGTGCTCGTCACGATGCTCGGCTGGCACACCCTCATCGGGATCGGTGAGGCGCTGGTGACCGGGCTGGTCGTCAGCGCCGTCGTCGCCACCCGCCCCGACCTCGTGCACGGTGCGCGGTCGCTGGTCGCCGCCCGCCACCAGCAGCTGCGTGAGACGGTGACGGCGTGAGCCGCGGCGACGCCCCGCGCGTGGGCACCCGCGCGTTCCTGCTCGGCGGCATCCTCGTCGCGCTGCTCATCGCCGGCGTGGGCTCGTACTACGCCAGCAGCCACCCCGACGGCCTCGAGTACGTCGCGGAGAGCTCGGGCTTCCTCGACACCGCCGAGGACTCACCCACGGCCGGCAGCCCGCTGGCCGACTACGGCACGGCCGGGGTCGACAACGAGCGCGTGAGCGTGGCGATCCCCGGCGTCGTCGGCACCCTGCTGGTGCTGCTGGTCGCCGGCGGCATCGGGTTCGCCGTGCGACGACGGGAGGGCGCCGAGCCGGCGCCCGGCGAGCGATCGGACGCCGCTGCCGCCGGCCGCGGCTGAGGTGGGCGCCGCACACGGGCACCTGCTCCACTTCCACGGCCACAGCCCGCTGCACCGGGCGGCCGCGCATCACAAGCTGCTCCTGCTCCTCGGCTTCGCCCTCACCGTCGTCGCCACGCCGCGAGGCTGGTGGCCCGCCTTCGTCCTCTACGCCGCCGTGCTCGTGGGGGCCGTCGCGGTCTCGCGGGTGCCGTGGGGCTACCTGCTGCCGCGGTTGGTGGTCGAGGTCCCGTTCGTCGTCTTCGCCCTGCTGCTGCCGTTCGTGGGCCACGGTCCCGACGTCGAGGTGCTCGGTGTCGCCGTGTCCGAGCCCGGCCTGCAGGCGGGTGCGGCGCTGCTCGTGAAGGGGACCCTGGGGGTGCTCGCCTCGTTGCTGTTCGCCGCCACCACCCCGGCCGCCGACATCGTCACGGCGCTGGCGCGGTTGCGGCTCCCCACGCTGCTGGTCGAGATCGTCGCCTTCATGCTGCGTTACCTGGAGATCGTGGTGGAGGAGTACCGCCGGATGCTCGTCGCGATGCGCTCGCGTGGGTGCGAGCCACGCTCGCCACGCCACTGGCCGGCGCTCGCCCGCTCCCTCGGGGCACTGTTCATCCGCGCCTACGAACGGGGCGAGCGGGTGCACCTGGCGATGCTCGCTCGCGGCTACCAGGGCAGGATGCCGGGATGAGCGCCTCCTCGGACGACGCAGCGCCGGCCACCGACCTCGTGCTCGACGTCGTCGGGCTCGGCTTCGCCTACCCCGACGGTCACGCGGCCCTGCGGGGGGTGGACCTGCAGGTGCGCCGCGGGGAGCGGGTGGCGCTGCTCGGGCCCAACGGTGCGGGCAAGACCACCCTGGTGCTGCACCTCAACGGCATCCACCTGCCCCTCGCCGGGCGGGTCGGCGTGGCGGGGCTGAACGTGGAGAAGGCACACCTGCAGGAGATCCGGCGCCGGGTCGGGGTGGTGTTCCAAGACCCCGACGACCAGCTGTTCATGGGCCGGGTGCGCGACGACGTCGCCTTCGGGCCGGCCAACCTGGGCCTGCGGGGCGAGGCGCTGGAGGAGCGGGTCGCCCGCGCCCTGGACCTGGTGGGCATGGGGGAGTACGCCGACCGCCCGCCCCACCACCTCTCCTTCGGGCAGCGGCGCCGGGTCGCCCTCGCCACGGTGCTGGCGATGGAGCCGGAGGTGCTCGTCCTCGACGAGCCGTCCTCGAACCTCGACCCCGCCTCGCGTCGCGAGCTCGCCGAGATCCTCACCTCCCTGGACGTGACGGTGCTGATGGTCACCCACGACCTGCCCTATGCCCTGGAGCTCTGCCCGCGCGCGGTGATCCTGAGCGAGGGTCGGATCGTCGCCGACGCCCCGACGGCGGCCCTGCTCAGCGACGCCGCGACCATGGCTGCCCACCGGTTGGAACTCCCGTTCGGCTTCGACCCCGCCCGCATTGGTAGCCTGCCCCGGTGAGCAACGAGTTGTCGGATCTCGAGCGCGAGATCGAAGAGACCCGAGAGCGCCTGGCCGTCACGATCGACCAGCTGCTCCACCGCTCGCATCCCAAGACGATCGCGAGCCGCGAGGTGGCCTCGGCCAAGGCGTTCTTCATCGACCCCGCCACGGGTCAGCCGCGCACCGAGAACATCCTCAAGGTCGTCGGCGGCCTGGTCGGCACGGCGGTGCTGTTCGTCGTGGTCCGCAAGGTCGCCCGCTGAGGGCGGACGCCCCGCGGCGGCACCACCCCCGAGCAGGACGGGTCCGATGACCGACAAGCAGCCGATCAAGATGCTGCACGACCGCATCCTCTGCGAGCTCGACCAGGAGGCCGGCGAGCGGCGCTCGTCGGGGGGCATCGTCATCCCCGCCACGGCCGCGATGGGTGCCCGCCGCCTCGCGTGGGCGCGGGTCGCCGCGGTCGGTCCGCACGCGCGTGCCGTCGAGGTGGGCGACCGCGTGCTCTTCGACCCCGAGGACAAGGCCGAGGTCGAGGTGCAGGGCGAGGTGTACGTCGTCATGCGCGAGCGCGACGTGCACGCCGTCGCCGCCGACCGGCTCGGCGAGACCGCCGCCGGCCTGTACCTGTAGCCCCCACGCGAGACGGGCGTAACCACCGTCACACTCCGGCGTTGAGCCGGTCATGCGCCGACTGCTCCCCCTCCTGCTCCTCGCGCCCCTGCTGAGCGCCCTGCCCGGATCGCCGGGCCAGGCCGCGCCCGCCCCGCCGCCTGCCCGGGCCGCGCGGTACGAGGCGCAGATCCGCTGGACCGAGCACGGCATCCCGCACATCACCGCCGACGACTTCGGCTCACTCGGCTTCGGCAGCGGGTACGCCGCGGCCGAGAACTCGATCTGCACCCTCCTCGACACCCTCATCACCGGTCGGGGCGAGCGGTCGCGCTGGTTCGGGCCCTCCGCCCGCTACCGCGACCAGGTCACCCTCGACGCCACCAACCTGCAGGTCGACACCGTGGTGGGCGACCTCCACAACCGCCGGGTGGTGGAGAAGCTGCTGCGCTCACCCGCGGGTCCGCGGCCGGTCACCAAGCGGATGGTCGCCGGCTACACCGCCGGGCTCAACGCCTGGCTGGCCCGCAACGAGGTCACCGATCCCGCCTGCGCCGGCGAGCCGTGGCTGAAGCAGAAGGCGACCCCGGTCGACCTCTGGTACGGCGTGTACCTCGCCAACCTGCTGGCCTCCACCGGCGTCTTCGTGCCCCAGATCGCCGATGCCGACCCGCCCAGCCTCGACGACCCCGGCCTGCCGGAGGTGCCGGTGAGCGCGGCCGACGTCGACGTCGATGCGCTGCTCACCGCACTGGGCCGCGACCCCGAGGCGCCGTTCGGCTCCAACGCTACCGCCGCCGGTCGCGCGATCACCTCCACCGGGCGCGGCATGCTCCTGGGCAACCCGCACTTCCCGTGGCGCGGGCGCTACCACTTCACCCAGCAGCACCTCACGATCCCGGGGGAGTACGACGTCGCCGGCGCCTCGCTGATCGGCTCGCCCGCGGTGAACATCGGCTGGAACAAGGACGTGGCGTGGAGCCACACCGTGTCCACCGCCTACCGCTTCACGCCCTACGAGTACCGCGCCCTCGGCCCCACGACCTACCTCACCGACGGCGGACCGGCGCAGCTGGAGCGGCGGCTGGTGAAGGTGCGCGTGCGCACCCCCGGGGGCGGTCTGCGCACCGTCACCGAGGACGTCTACCGCACGCCGCAGGGCTACGTCGTCGACTCGCCCGCCACGCTCATGCCGTGGTCGCTCACCAGCGTGTGGGCCATCCGTGACGCCAACGCCGAGCACCTGCGCACCGTCGACACGTTCCTGGAGATGGGCCGGGCGACGTCGGTGCGCGACCTGCTGCGTCGTCAGGACGCCATGGGCGGCATGCCGTGGGTCAACACCACCGCCGCCGACCGGGCCGGACGGGTGCTCTACGCCGACCACTCCGTGGTGCCGCACGTGACCAACGAGATGAAGCAGCAGTGCCTCACCCCGGTCGGCCTGCTGCTCGACCAGCTGGTCGGGCTGCCCGGCCTGGACGGCACGTTCGCCGGATCGCGCTGCGCCTGGGGCGCGGACGCCGACGCCCAGCGTCCCGGCATCCTGGGCCCGCGGCGGCTGCCCGAGGCGTTCCGCGACGACTGGGTGATGAACGCCAACGACTCCTACTGGCTGCCCAACCCCGCGGAGCGGCTCGAAGGGTTCCCGACGATCATCGGCTGCGAGCGGTGTGAGCGCACGATGCGCACGCGCATGGTCTCCCAGTACGTCATCGACCGGATCCGCGGGGGCCGCAAGGAGACCCCGCGCTCCTTCCGTGGCCACCAGTACGAGAACCGGCTCCGCGCGGCCGAGGTCGCCCGTGAGGGCGGCGCGCTGGACCGGTTGTGCGCCCGCACCGGCGAGGACGAGGCGTGTCGCGTGCTGGCGCGCTGGGACGGCCGCTCGGACGCCGACAGCGTCGGCACCCACCTCTTCGAGGCCTTCATCGCCGCCGCCCCCGCCGACGCGCTGTGGAAGGTGCCCTTCGACCCCGCCCGTCCGCTCGCCACCCCGCGCACCCTCAACGAGGACTCGCCGCAGCTCGTGGCGGCGATGCAGGCCGCGATCGACGGGCTGCGGGCGGCCAAGGTGCCGCTCGACGCCGCCTGGGGCGACCTACAGGTCGCGGGGGACCGCGGTGCCGACCCGCTCCCGCTCGGCGGCGGCACCGGCGACGCCGTCGGCAACGCCAACGCGCTGGCCTCGCGGTTCCCGGTGCAGAACCGCGACCGCTACCGCCCGATCACCTACGGCTCCTCGCACATCCAGGCGATCAGCTTCCTCGACGGCGGCCGTCTCGATGCCCGCACGATCCTGACCTACAGCCAGTCCGAGAACCCCCGCTCGCCGTTCTCGCAGGACCAGACCGAGCTGTTCTCCGCCGAGCGGTGGGTGCGCTTCGCCTGGACCGACGCCCAGATCGAGGCCGACCTGCTGCGCAGCGAGGTGGTGCGCGGCTGATCCGTCGCCGGGACGGGCGCTCGGGCGCCCTCTCCGGTGATCAGCCCGGTGGTCAGCCCAGCGCGGCGAGCTCGGTGAGGACCGTGTCGTCGTACTGCGGGCAGTAGGCCGGCACGGCGGTCGCGATCAGGGCGCGCGACTGGGGGGCGTCGAGCAGTCCGGTGCCGAGCAGGGCGGAGCTGATCTCCACGACGTTGAGCCCGGCGGAGTAGTGGTCGCAGACCTCCCGCCCGGCCAGCACCAGGGTGGCGTCGGGGATGTCGCTGAAGACCGGGTCGACGCTGCGCAGGTGGTCCAGGTAGCCGCCGCGGTCGACGTCGGGCAGGGCCGTCAGGCGCGGGGTGGGCGTCGCGGTGGGGGCCGCGGTGGGGTCGGTGCCGTCACCGAGGGTGAGCCCGAGCGCCAGACCGACCAGCACCATCACCAGGGCCAGCACGATCCCGATCGCGACCGCGGGCCGCGCCGCCGGTGCCGCCAGGTCAGGGGCCGCGGCATCCGCCGCCCCACCGGGCTTCTGGGGCTGCGTGGGCTGCGTGGGCTCGGTGGGCTCCACCGCCGGGACGACCGGGGGGCGGGCGGGCGGCACGTCCGCCGGGCGCACGGACGTCGGTCGGGCCTGCGGGGCCCGCGGCCGGGTGGCCGCCGGGATCGGCACGCCGGCCGGCCGGGTGGTCGGCGTCGCCGCAGCACCCGGCCGCGGCTCCTCGGTCGTGACGTCGCGCACCGGTGCGGCCTCGACCTCGGGAGCGGCCTCGGGCGCGGGTGTTGTCCCGGGCCCCTGCGGGGGAGTGGCCTCCTGCTCGGGTGCGGCCTCGGGCTCGGGTGTGGCCTCGGGCTCGGGTGTGGCCTCGGCCTCGGGCGTGGGTTCGGGAGCGGACTCCGCAGCGGGCTCGGCGGGCGCCGCGGGAGCGGCGGCCACCTCCTCCTCGCGGACGTGCTGGAGGTGGCGGGTGTGCTGCATCCGGGCGTTGGCGCGGGCCTGGGCGGCGCTCACCTTGCTCGAGGCGGTCCGCTCGAACCCGCAGGCGCACACCACGCGGCACCGGTACTTGCCGCCGGGTCCGGCCTCGGGGGTCGCGAAGGTCGCACGATGCTCGGCGGGGGTGGGGCTGCTCACGGATTCCGGTCCTGCTCGACGACACGCGGACGACGCCCGTGGGGCCGGGGCCGGCGACGGGGCGACCGCCCCATCCTGCCAGTGCCGGGGAAGGCCGGGCGCGCCGGGCCCGCAGGGGGACCCGGCGTGACGGCGGCGGAGCTCAGGCGGGCAGCGGGTCGCTGCGGTCGGTGTCGGCGGCCTCGCCAGCGGCACGGGCGGCCCGCTCGCGGTGCCATGCCCCGAGCGCGATCCGACCGATGAAGGCGCACCAGGCCAGGATCAGCGTGACGTCGAGCCACCAGGGCAGGTCGGCGACGGCGGCCAGCACGTTGACGGCGTTGACGAGGATCACCAGGCCGCCGACCATCGCGCCCATCGGCGCGTGGGGCAGGCGACCAGCCAGCCGGGCCGCGATGGGGGCGACGATCACGCCACCGATCACCAGACCCAGCACGGGCAGCCAGGGGATGTCCTCGTGGGCGGCGCCGGTGATGAACCCGGTGGAGACCGAGAGGGCGACGACGAACTCCGCGGCGTTGGTGGTGCCGACGACGCGGCGGGGCTCGAACCGGGTGACGGTCATCAGGCTCGGGGTCACGACCGGGCCCCAGCCGCCGCCGCCGGTCGCGTCGACGAAGCCGCCCAGGGCACCGATGGGGCTGAGCCAGCGGGCGGTGTGGCCGTTGGCGGGGGTGGGGATGAGGCGTCGGTCGAAGCCGAACCGGAGCAGGATCACCAGACCGAAGAACATCAGCAGACCCGCCATGCCGGACTTGGCGGCGGAGAGGCTGATGTTGGTCAGCACCACCGCGCCGAGGAAGCCGCCGACGGCGCCGGGGACCGCGACCCGCAGGAACACGGCCCGGTCGACGTTGCCCGCACGCCAGTGCGAGAGGCCGGAGATGAGCGTGGTCGGCAGCTTGGCGGCGTGGGTGGCCGCGCTCGCCGTGGCCGGCGCCACACCGAGCGCGAGCAGCACGGTCGCCGACGTGACGCCGAATCCCATGCCGAGCGTGCCGTCGACGAACTGGGCGAGGCCCCCGGCGAGGGCGAAGGCGGCGACGAGCCACATGGCGGAGGTCCTCCTGCATCGGATGATCGGGTAGCGGGACTGCTGTCTCGATCGACTGGCTCAACTCTACAAAAGATGTAGAGATAAGCAAGTCAATGATCCCGATCGTCCGATGAGACGTGCGCGACATCCGGCGCCGGATCGGCGCCGGGTGGCTCAGCAGAGATCGACCTTGCGGGCCGCGAACGTGGCCTCCTCGCGGGTGAAACCGTCGCCGGCCGCGGAGGAGAGCTGCTCGATCAGGCCGTCGCAGGAGAAGGTCGAGAAGTCGAGGTAGCCGCGCGCCGACTCGACCGCCTCGGCCTTCCAGTCCACGGCCCCCTGCTTCTCGATGGTCGTCACGGCGAACACCGCGACCTTGCGCGGGTAGCCGTCGCCGGCGGCGGAGGAGAGCTGCTGGATCAGGCCGTCGCGGGAGAAGCCGGAGAACTCGAGGTAGTCCAGGCCGGCGCGGATCGCGTTGTCCTGCTCGGGGGTGAACTCCGTCCCGCCCGTGTCCTCGGAGCCGGAGCCGCCGGCCTGCGGGCCGGCCGACCCGGTCCCGCGGTCCTCGAGCCGGCCCGCGGCGTCGTCGAGGGCGTCGGCGGCGTCCTCCTCGGGGAGCTCGCAGGCGGAGAGGGCCAGGCCGAGTGCGGCGACGGCGAGGACGAGGGTGTGCTTCATGGTGGTCTCCTGACGAGAGGGGAGCCGCCTCCGCCCGGGAGGCGGTGGCGTGATGCCGGGACCGTAGGAGCGGGGTCCGAGGGAACTCCCCGGAGACGTCGAGAGCCCCCGTCCGGATCGGACGGGGGCTCTCGTGGTGCGGTACGCCATCAGGGACTCGAACCCCGAACCCGCTGATTAAGAGTCAGCTGCTCTGCCAATTGAGCTAATGGCGCGTGCGGTGAACGCGAGAAGAAACGTTACCAGCGCCGTCGAGCGGTGCGAAATCGGGACGGCCGACCGCCCGTCGCGACCGATCCTTCGTCGGTCTTGTGGTGTGAGCAATCCGACATATGCCGTTTACACAGAGCAAGGAATCTGCAAGATTCCGTACCTAGGCGGGTATCTCGGGCGACCCGTCGCTCCCTGTCCTCCGGTTCGCCGGTCTCTCCTCAGGAGTGCTCCCTTGAGTCCATCGCCCCTGCCTGCCCGCAGACCTCGCCCGCCGCGATCGCTGCGCCGCGGCCTGCTCGTGCTCGCCCTCCCGATCACCGCACTCGCCGCGGTACCCGCCCCCGCCCACGCCGCGCTCACCGCCCCCGCTGCCGGCGTCGTGGAGGGGAACGTCGCCATCAACGAGTCCGGCAGCGCCAACACCTGCATCGCCCGGGACAACTCCTCCTCGCGGCTCACGGTCACCCGCGTGAGCGACAACGCGCTGGTGCACCAGGCGTCGCGCAGCGGCGCGGGCAGCCTGACCACCACGTGGCCGACCGCGGGCCTGCCGCGCGGGGACTACCGGATCGCCAGCTTCACCCGGAACTCGGTGCGCAGCGGGTTCGGTAACCTCGGGTGCACCACCCAGGGCGAGGTCGCCCAGACGCCGCGCGTCGTGACCCTCGACAACAAAGCCACCGCCGTCGTGACCCTGCCCGCCTCGGTGGTGACCGGTGAGGACCTCACGATCGCGGTGAGCACCATCGCCTCCAGCCCCGGCATCGCCGGCACCGTGGTGCCGGACCAGCCGGTCACCCTCGCCGTGCCCGGCGCCGGCGAGGTCGAGGTGACCACCGACGCCGCCGGTCGGGCCACCGCGACCCTCGACCTGCCCGACCTCCCGGCGGGACCGCTCAGCGTGACCGCGACCGTCGGCACGTCGAACCGCTACTCGCCCGGCCCGGCCGGCACCGCGACCACGACCCTGACCAAGCGCACCACCCAGGTGTTCTACCGCGGCGACAGCCGCGGCGAGCCGGGTGAGCGCGCGCGTCTGGAGGCCGTGCTGGTCGACGTCACCCCCGGCTCGGACCGCTTCGGCCTGCCGGTCGAGGACGAGCCCGTGACGCTCGCCTTCGGCGCCGACGCCGCCGACGTCACCACCGACGCCGCCGGCGTGGTCACCCGCCGGGTGCCGCTGAGCGACCCCTCCCGCCTGGTCGAGGTGCGCGCGGACTACGCCGGCGACGACGTGCGTCGTCCCAGCAGCGACACCGTCTCGTTCTTCGTGGGCGACGACGCCGCCGCCCGGCCGGCCTTCCAGTCCGGCCTCATCGGCAGCACCGTCGGCTTCCTCGCCGGTGTGCTCAACGCCGCGATCACCACCGCCGCCTCCGGGCTGGACCCCGTGTTCGGGCTCGCCGGGGTCAGCGCCGTGACCGACCTCGTGGGCGCCCAGCAGCTGCTGAGCACGCTCACCGGCTCGGCCACCACCATCCTCAGCGGCACCGGCGACGTGGCCGACGGGGTCGTGAGCGCGGTCGTCGCCAACGTGGCCGGCTCCACGCCGCTCGCCCCGCTGGTGGACGTGGCCGGGTTCGAGTGGCGCTCGATCGTCGTGGCGCCCGACGGCACCCGTCGGGCCCGCACGTTCGCGTCGGTGGTGGGCGTGCCCCAGCCGCTGGACGTGACCGGCGACGGACGCTCCGACGTCACCGCGGAGCTCACCCTCGCCGAGCTGTCGCCCAGCGCGGTCGTGCCGCGGCTGCGGATCAGCCGGATCGACTCCCGTGAGGCGGTCCTGCCGCTGAGCCTGCAGGCCGTCCTCACGATCCCGGGCAGCACCGACTCCTTCCGGCTCGGCTACGACACCCGTCTCAGCGACGCCCCGCGCGACTTCGTCGGCGACATCGTCATCGGCGACGGCGGCGTGGGCCTGAAGGTCTCCAGCCGCGGGCGCTCGGCCCTCTCGGTCACGGGGGCGATCACCCCCGGCGGTGCCACCGGCACCAACGACGGCAGCGAGCAGCGCTTCGCGGTCGGCTACAGCACCGCGCCGACCAGCAGCAGCATCGGCATCGACCTCGGCGAGGGCTCCGACATCGGCGTCTCGCTGAACGCCGACCGTCCCACCGTCGTGGACCTCTCGCTGGTGCAGGACACCGGCGGTCCCGAGGTCTTCGTGGCGCAGGGCCGCATCGACAGCGTCGACGGCGACCTCGACCTCGCCCTCTCGGGCGACCAGGCCGAGGGTCTGAGCGCGGAGCTCACCAGCGACCAGGGCCTGGCCTCGATCGACCTCACCGCGCGCTCGGTGGTCGAGGGTCGCACCGAGCAGGACATCCGGCTCGCGCTCACCGACGTGCCCGACACGATCGCCTTCGGTCTCGACGCCGCGGGTCAGGGTTCCCTGACGGCCAGCGGTCCGATCGGGGTCTTCGAGGCCGGGTACGCCACCGGCCGCTCGATCCTGACCCTCGACGACGCCGCCTACCTGCGGCTGCTCGAGGAGGGCGAGACCTCCTCGGTGGCCCTGCGCCTGCCGGGCTTCGAGGGGTTGCGCCTGCGCACCGGCGACGAGATCGGCATCGGGCTCACCCTGGCGCCGACGCCGCTGCGGGCCCTGGTGGAGCAGGACGGGCTGCAGTTCGACGCCCGGATCAGCGACGCCCCGCGCGACCTGGACCTCGCGCTGGGGGCCGACGGCTCGCTGCGCGTGGCGGGCTCGGACCCGATCCAGGAGATCACGGTCGACGGCTACGCCGAGGACGGCATCTTCGACGGCGCCACCGACCTGTCGCTGCGTCTGGTCGACGTGCCCAGCCTGCTGGAGGTCGCCGTGGCCGACGACGTCGTCCGCTTCGGCACCGGCGGTGACCAGATCGGGCTGCTGGAGATCTTCGCGGACAACGGCACCCGCCTGGCCGTGCCCGGCGGCGGCGACGGCCTGGTGCTCCAGCAGTCGCCGACGTCGACCGCGCTCGCGGCCCGCGTCTCCGGCCTGCGCACGATCGAGGCCTCCCTCGGGAGTGCTCCGGAGATCCTGCTCGACACCACGGCGGGCAGCGTGTTCCGCATCGCGATCGCCGAGATCGACGAGGCCGGCGCCACGACCTCCCAGGTCAACGCCACCCTCGACCACCTGGTGCCGAACCTGCGGCTGCGCCTGGTCGAGGACGCCTCCGGATCGACGCGGTTGGTCTACACCGCCGACGAGCCGACGAACTCGCTCACCTTCGACTTCGGCGGTCTGAGCGGGTCGATCGCGGGCCCGCTGCCGACCCGGCTCGAGGTCTGCATGGCCGGCGACGAGGCGTGCCTGCCCGACCTCGGTGTCGACGACCCGGGGCTGGGGACGGTGCGGTTCCTCGCCAGCGAGCCCACCACGCTCAACCTGGTGGACCCGGCCTCGGGCCTGACGGTGCAGAACCTGCGCCTGCGTGCGCTGGACCTGACCGGCAACTTCGGGGGCAGCGGCGGTCGGATCTACCTCAACACCACCGAGTTCGGTGGTGAGTGCGGTGACGCCGGGTGCGTGCGGCCGATCGAGGGCGGACGGATCGTCACCGAGCTCGACGGGACGCGGCTGACCTTCGAGCCGGGCAACGGGTTCTTCGCCACGAAGGCCTTCACCGACATGGAGGTGACCGAGACCCTCGGCGTGCCGACGGGCCTGCGCGGCACCGGGGGCACCGGCGTCGTCAACTGCGTGCCGGCCACCAAGCTGGAGGTGCGGGCGGAGTTCATCGGGATCCCGGTGACGCTCAACGTGCGCAACGCGCTGTGCAACGTGACCCGCACGAACTAGTGCGGACCCCCGGAGCCTGATCGGCCCCGGTCCACGAGGGCGCCCGCCCCCGCCCACCGGCGGGGACGGGCGCCCTCTCCACAAGCGCGCGGGTCGCCGCCGCGCAAGAGCCCGGCAAGAAGGATGTCAGCGGTTGAATCCACGAACCGGCGCCCACTACAAGACGGTCGTGCCTGTCCCGATCGGCGACGCCGAGATCCTGACCCAGTACGTCCCCGCCGACGCCGTCGCCCCGGCGCGGCCCGTGGCCGAGGACCAGGACGCCGTGAGCGTGCTGGTGGGTCGCCTGCGCGTCGAGGCGGCCGCGGAGCGGATCCGCTCGACCGGTCGTCCCGCGACCGGTGACCGGGTGCGCCACGCCCCGGCGGGCGTGGTGCGGGCGCGGGGTTTCACCCTCACCCGCACGCCGACCCCCCGCAACCCGCTGCACGTGTCGCTCACCCGCGGCGGGGGCTGGGACGACGCCGCGGCCCAGCTCCTCGACCGCTGCTTCGTCGACGCCGGAGCCTGGGTGGGCACCGATGCGTGACGTGCTCGCCTGGGAGGTCGGTGCCCGGCCGTGGACGCCGGCGACGGACCTGGAGCCCGGGGCCGTGCTCGATCACTGGGACGTGCCGCGCGTGGGCCTGCTGCGCGGCCCCGGCACCACCTACGTCTTCGCCGTGCTCGACGACGCCGCTCCGCGTTCGGTCTGGGCCTACGCCGAGATCACGGTGGCCGAGCTCCGGGCGCTGCTGGCGCTCCACGGCCCCGAGGCGTTCCAGCGCCGGCTGGGCGCCTTCTTCGCGCAGCGGCCGGTGACGGTCGGCACGGCCGTGGACCTGCGGTTGGTCGTCGCCGCGCCGGTGGCCCCCGGGCCCGGCGGCGCCGCGGCGCTGCTGGAGCGCTACCGCGACCGGCTCACCGGCCTGCGCGCGGGCATCGCCGCCGCCCTCGACTGCGGCGGGGCCGGCGCCGGCCCCGCCTCAGAGCAGGTCCAGCGCCGCGCGGGCCGCGCTGTGGCCGCCGAGCCCGGACACCGCGCCCCCGCGACGCGAGCCCGAGCCGCAGATCAGGATGCGCGCGTGCGCGGTCTCCACACCCCAGCGCTGGGCCGGGGTGTCCAGGCGCAGGCGGTTCGGCACCCACGGCCACTCCAGGTCGCCGTGGAAGAGGTGTCCGCCCGGCATCGCGAGGTCGCGCTCGATGTCCTGCGGGATCTTGGCCTCCAGGCAGGGCCTCCCGTCGGCGTCGCGGGCCAGGCAGTCGGCGATCGGTTCCTCCAGGTGCCGGTCGAGGGTGGCCAGCGCGCGCTCCACCGCCCGCGCCCGGGTGGCCTCGGGGTCGGCGGCGAACAGCGACGCCGGGGTGTGCAGGCCGAAGTAGGTGAGGGTGTGGGTGCCCTCCGGGGCGCCGCCGAGGATGGAGGGGTCGGTGAGGGAGTGGCAGTAGACCTCGCCCGGCATGACCGAGGGCACCCGGCCGGCCGCCGCGTCGCGGTAGGCGGCCTCGAGCTGGGAGTAGTCCTCGCCGAGGTGGAGGGTGCCGGCGAAGGCGACGCTCGGGTCGATCCCCGAGCGCAGCCGGGGCAGGCGGGTGAGGAGCAGGTTGATCTTGAGCTGGGCGCCCTCGGGGGCGGGCGGCGGGGTGCGGTCGTCGAGGTCGTCGCGGGTCAGGTCGTGCAGCACGGTCGGGGCGACGTTGGCCAGGGCGAGGGCGGCCTGCACGGTGTAGTCGCCGTCGGCGTCGCGCACCGCCACCTCCACGCCCCCGGGGCCGGTGCGCACGGCGGTGACCTCGGTGCCGGTGACCAGCCGTGCCCCGGCGCGCCGGGCCGCGGCGGCCAGGGCGTCGGTGACCGCGCCCATGCCGCCCTCGGGCACGCGCCACTCCCCGGTGCCGTTGCCGATCAGGTGGTAGAGGAAGCAGCGGTTCTGCACCAGCGAGGGGTCGTGCAGGGAGGCGAAGGTGCCGATCAGGGCGTCGGTGGCGACCACGCCGCGCACGGTGTCGTCGAGGAAGCGCCGCTCGATGGTCTCGCCCAGCGGCTGCTGCACCAGGTCGCGCCACACTGCGTCGTCGACCTGGTCCCGGATGGCGCGCTCGGTGGGCAGCGGCTCCATCAGGGTGGGGGCGACGGCGCGGGCGAGCGTGCCGACGTCGTCGTAGAACCGGCGCCAGGCGCGGAACTCCTGCTCCCCGCCGGTGAGCTCGCGGAAGGAGCGGCGGGTGGCGTCGCGCTCGACCCGCTCCACCAGGAGTCCGCCGGCGCGGCCGTCGCGCACGACCGGGGTGTAGGACGCCGTGCGCCGGGAGTGCAGCCGCAGGTCGAGGTCGAGGTCGTCCATCAGCCGGGTGGGCATGAGCGAGACCAGGTAGGAGTAGCGCGAGAGGCGCACCGGGTGGCCGCTGAACGCGGGCGCGGAGATCGCGGCACCGCCCAGGTGGGGCAGCCGCTCCACGAGCGTGACCCGGACCCCGGCGCGGGCGAGGTAGGCGGCGGCCACGAGGCCGTTGTGGCCCCCGCCGAGGATCACGACGTCGGCGCGTGCGGGCGGCCGGTCCTCGGGGGCGGGCGCGCGGGGGAGATCGGGGTGGGCGGAGCTCACGCGGTCACGGTAGCCGCCCCGACCCCCTGGGGGAATGTAGAAGATTCAACTACTGTTGTCACCGGTGTCCCGCCCGTCCACCCGAGGAGCCTTCGATGCCCGCCCAGACCGTCGCCGATCTGACCGTCCTGTCCCGTCTGCGCGCCCCCGGCCTGGGGGACCAGCCGCGGCCCGTGTGGTCGGTGACCACCGCCCCGCAGGGCTACGAGGGGGAGGGGTTCCCCGTGCGCCGCGCCTTCGCGGGCATCGACCTCGCCCGCCTCGACCCGTTCATCATGATGGACCAGATGGGCGAGGTGGAGTACGCGCCCGGTGAGCCCAAGGGCACGCCGTGGCACCCCCACCGCGGCTTCGAGACCGTCACCTACATCATCGACGGCGTCTTCGACCACCAGGACTCCCACGGCGGCGGTGGCACGATCACCGACGGCGACACCCAGTGGATGACCGCCGGCTCGGGCCTGCTGCACATCGAGGCGCCGCCGGAGTGGCTGGTGCAGCAGGGCGGCCTGTTCCACGGCATCCAGCTGTGGGTGAACCTGCCGCGCACCGCGAAGATGACCGACCCCAAGTACCAGGACATCCGCGGCGGCGAGGTCGCGCTGCTCACCACGCCCGACGCCGGCGTGCTGGTGCGGGTGATCGCCGGCGAGCTCGACGGCCACGCCGGCCCGGGGTCGACCTACACCCCCATGACGCTGGTGCACGCCACGCTCGAGCCCGGCTCGCGCCTGGAGCTGCCCTGGAACGTCGA
The DNA here is from genome assembly GCF_964228225.1 of Nocardioides sp. Lineage (GTDB taxonomy): Bacteria > Actinomycetota > Actinomycetes > Propionibacteriales > Nocardioidaceae > Nocardioides. The sequence goes on along the minus strand of NZ_CAXQZB010000049.1, from coordinate 122,443 downwards.
CTACAACGCCCTGGTCTACGTGCTCAACGGCCACGGCAGCGTCGGCGTCGACGCCCAGCCGATCCGCACCGGCCAGACCGCCGTGCTCGGCGCGGGCGACTTCCTCACCATCGCCGCCGACGAGCGTCAGGAGAGCCGGCACAAGGCGCTGGACGTCGTCGTGCTCGGCGGGCAGCCGATCCGTGAGCCGCTGGCGTGGGCCGGTCCGTTCGTGATGAACACCAAGGCCGAGGTCATGGCCGCCTACGAGGACTTCCAGAAGGGCCGCTTCGGGCACATCCCCGGCCACTGACCGTGTCGCAGGCCGAATCTCAGGCCGGGTCTCGGGCCGGGTCCAGCCGCTTGGCGAAGAAGAGCCCGGCGTGCGGGTTGGCGTTGTACCGCGGCGTCTCGGCGTAGCCGGACCTGCGGTACAACGCGATCGCCCCGGTGAGCGCGGGGTGGGTGTCCAGGCGCACCGTCCGGGCCCCCGCCGCGGCCGCCCGGGCCTCCAGCTCGGCCAGCAGCCGGGCCCCGAGGCCGTGGCCGCGCCACGCGGGTGCGACCCACATCCGCTTGACCTCCGCCTCCGGTCCCTCAGTGCCGTCGGGCAGCCACTGCAGCCCGCCGCCGGCGACAGGTTCGGCGCCCTCCATCGCCAGCAGCACGGTGGAGGGCGGAACGACCGGGCCGGGTGCGAAGCCACCGGGCAGGATCGCGTCGAGCTCGGCGACGTAGCGCTCGAAGACGTCGCGGGCGGCCGCGCCGTCGGGCTCGACCTCGGTCCAGGTCAGGCCGGCAGGATCGGTCACCTCGCCAGTGTGACCGATGCGGTGCCGTTGCCGGGCCGCGCTCGGAGACGACGGTCACAGGCCGGGTGTGGGCGCCGTCATGGCCGGTCAGCGCGACACCGCGTCACACTCAGATCATGAAGCGCCACCTCGCTCCCGCCGCGGCCCTGCTCGCCGCCGCGACCGTGCTCGCCGTGCCGGCCGCCACCCACGCTGCCCCGGCCGCCGATGTCACCGCCGCCCCCGTCCTGCCGCTCGCCCAGCAGCCGGACCGTGCGCCGTCCTACGGCCGCGCGAGCGCCCCCGACCAGCGACTGCGCCCGGGCTGCCACGACTACCGCTTCCAGTACCGCATCACCGCGCCCGGCGACGGCTGGATGGCCGAGCTGGTGCTCATCAACCCCGGCGGTCGTCGGATCGCCAACCAGACCTTCGTCTCGGGGGAGCACCCGCGCCGCGCCTCGCGCACCTGGACGGTGTGCGACACCGTCACCCGCCCCGGGCGCCACACCATCGAGCTGCGGGTCACCAACTACGACGGTCGCGAGGAGTCCGAGCAGGTGCGCACCAGCGCCTTCCGGCTCACCCGCCGCTGAGCCCCGCCGGGGGCCACCGGCGGGAAGATCCACGGGCGCGTGATGGTTGAGTGATCAACCACCCGCTCCCGAGACCCGAGGACGCCGTCATGGCCACCGTGAACCTCACCCCGCAGGTCGACATCCGCCGCGCCGCGGACCGATTCGCCAGCCGCTACGACTGGCTCGACTCCCACCACTCCTTCTCCTTCGGTCCGCACCAGGACCGCGCGAACACCCACCACGGCCTGCTGCTGGTCAACAACGACGACGTCGTGAAGGCCGGCACCGGGTTCGACACCCACCCCCACCGGGACATGGAGATCGTCACCTGGGTGCTCGACGGCTCGCTCGTGCACCAGGACTCCACCGGCCACTCCGGGATCATCTACCCCGGGCTGGCGCAGCGGATGAGCGCCGGGCGCGGCATCCTGCACTCGGAGAAGAACGACTCCTGGCGCCTGGCCGGGGAGGCCCACCAGGACCCGGTGCACTTCGTGCAGATGTGGGTCGTGCCGGACGAGAACGGCATCGACCCCGGCTACGAGCAGCTCGAGCTGGAGCACGCCCACCTCGCCAGCGGGCTGGTGCCCGTGGCGTCCGGCATGGCCAAGCACGACGGCGAGGCCGCCATCCGGATCCGCAACCGCTACGCCGCCCTCTACGCCGCCCGGTTGGAGCCGGGGCGCAGCGTCGAGCTGCCCGACGCGCCGTTCCTGCACCTGTTCGTGGCCCGCGGCGAGGTCGTGCTCGAGGGCGCCGGTGAGCTCGCCCAGGGCGACGCCGTGCGCTTCACCGCCACCGGGGGCCAGCGGGTCCGCGCCGCGGACCTGCCCGGTGGGGCCGAGATCCTGGTCTGGGAGATGCACGCCACGCTCGCGGCCTGACCCGCAGACGCGCCGAGGCCCGGGGACCTGTCGGTCTCCGGGCCTCGGCGTGCGTCGTGGGGTGAGTGACGGGACTTGAACCCGCGACCACCTGGACCACAACCAGGTGCTCTACCAGCTGAGCTACACCCACCATGGCGTCCTCGCTCCTCAGGAGCGGCGAGCCGGGACGAGTGTAGACGGATCAGGCCTCGGGGTCCGAATCGGGGCCCAGCCCGGTGAGCGCCCCGCCGTGTCGGGCGGCCAGGGCACGGGCGGTGTCGGTGTCGGGGCCGGGCTGCGGCACGAACACGGCGTCGCGGTAGTAGCGCAGCTCCTCGATGCTCTCCTGGATGTCGGCCAGCGCCCGGTGGTTGCCGCGCTTGGTGGGGGCGGCGAAGTAGGCCCGCGGGTACCAGCGCCGGGCGAGCTCCTTGATCGAGGACACGTCGACGATCCGGTAGTGCAGGAACGCGTCGAGGTCGGTCATGTCGCGGGCCAGGAACGCCCGATCGGTGGAGACGGTGTTGCCGGCCAGCGGCGGGCGCGCGTCGGGGCCGCAGTGCTCGCGCAGATAGGCCATCACGGTGTCCTGCGCCTCGGCGAGGCTCACGCCGTCGGCCAGGGCGTCGAGCAGGCCGGAGGACTCGTGCATCGAGCGCACGAACGGCACCATCTGCTCCAGGGCGGCGTCGGGCGGGCGGATGATCACGTCCACGCCCTCGCCGAGCACGTTGAGGTCGAAGTCGGTGACCAGGGCCGCGACCTCCACCAGCGCGTCCGCGCCGAGGTCGAGGCCGGTCATCTCGCAGTCGATCCACACCAGGCGCTCGTTCACAACCCGCCACCCTAGCCGGGTCCCTCGGGGCGAGGGCGTGCGCGCCCGGCCCCACTACGCTCGGGACGACCCGTCCGTCCCGCATCCCAGGAGGTCCGCCCGATGGCCGCCGCCCCCTCCCGTCGTCCCGCCGCCCCGAGTGCGGCGGACCAGGCCCGAGAGGAGTCGCGACGTCGCTGGCTCTCGATCGCCGGCGTCGTCGGCCTGGTCGCGCTGGTCGTGCTCCTCGCGGTGGCCTACAACCGGGCCACGCGGATCGAGGTCACGCCCGCGGCGTTCGGCAGCACCGACTACGGCCTGGTGGTCGGCAGCCCCGACGCGCCGCACGAGGTGGTGCTCTACGAGGACTTCCTGTGCCCGGTCTGCGGTGAGCTCGAGAAGCAGCTCGACGGCCGGCTCGCCGACCTCGTCGCGCAGGGGCGGGTGCGGGTGGAGTACCGCCCGATCGCGATCCTGGACCGGTTCGGTCCCTACAGCACCGACGCCGCCAACGCCTTCTTCGTGGTGCGCGAGGCGGCCGGCGCCGACGTCGCGCTGCGCTTCCACGACCTGCTCTACGCCGACCAGCCGGCCGAGGAGGCCGACGAGTTCCCGGGCGCGGAGGCGCTCATCGCCACCGCGGTGCAGGCGGGCGCCGTCGAGTCCGAGGTGCGCCCGGGCATCGAGGACGGCAGCTTCGAGGACCTCGTCGACCAGGCCACGAAGGCCGCGATCGAGGAGGGCATCCCCGGCACGCCCACCGTCGTGCTCGACGGCGAGGCCTTCGGCACCGACCGCGGCCCCGAGGAACTCGCCGACACCCTCGTCACCGCGCTGCAGGAGGACTGATGCTGCTCCACCCCGACGACGCCGTCATCACCGACGCGATCCGTGCCCTGCCCAAGGTCGAGCTGCACGTGCACCACGTCGGCTCCGCCTCGCCCCGCATCGTGTCCGAGCTCGCGGAGCGGCACCCCGGCACAGTGCCGAGCGACCCCGAGGCGCTGCGGGCGTTCTACGAGTTCCGCGACTTCGCCCACTTCATCGAGGTCTACCTCGCCACGGTCGCGCTGATCCGCACCGCCGAGGACGTGCGCTACCTCACCTACGAGGTGGCCCGCGAGATGGCCACCGAGCAGCAGGTGCGCTACGCCGAGCTGACCTGCACCCCCTACACCTCGGTGGTCAACGGGATCCCGATCCAGGCCTTCACCGAGGCCATCGAGGACGCCCGCACCGCCGCCGAGCGCGACTTCGGGATCGTGCTGCGCTGGATCTACGACGTGCCGGGCGAGTCGGGGGTGCCCGCCGCCGAGGCCACGCTCGGCTACGCGCTCGACCACGGCCCCTCCTCGCTCATCGGCTTCGGACTCGGCGGGCCCGAGATCGGGGTGCCGCGCCCGCAGTTCCAGCCGTTCTTCGACCGGGCGCGGGCTGCGGGCCTGCACGCCCTGCCGCACGCCGGCGAGACCACCGGGCCGCAGACGGTGTGGGACGCCCTGCGGCTGCTCGGCGCCGAGCGCATCGGCCACGGCTGCTCGGCGGCGCAGGACCCCGAGCTGCTCGCCCACCTCGCGCGCACGGGGATCGCGCTGGAGGTCTGTCCGTCCTCCAACATCGCCACGCGCGCGGTCGACACCCTCGCCGAGCACCCGCTGCCCCGGTTCGTGGAGGCCGGGGTGCGGGTGACGATCGGCTCCGACGACCCGCCGATGTTCGGCACGACCCTCAACCGCGAGTACGCCATCGCGGCCGACCTGCTCGGGCTCGACGACGCGGGCCTGGTCGACCTGGTGCGCACCGGCCTGGCCGTCTCGTTCGCGCCCGCCGACGTACGGGCCCGGGTGGGCGCCGAGCTCGACGCCGTGGCGGGGATCAGGCCGGCGTGAAGGTGCCCTCGAGGTGCCACACGCCGGTGAAGCCGTTGAACGGGCCGTCCACCACGGCGCTGGCCCACTCCAGCACGAACCGGCCGGTCTCCTCGTCGTAGGTGCCTGACACCGGGGCGGTGAGACCCGGGCTGGAGCCGTCGGGCTTGGGGGATCCCTGGTTGAAGTACAGCGAGTTCCAGGACGCGCTCCAGGCGGTGATCTGGCCGCTGAGCTCGCCGTCGGCGGCGAGGATCTCGGGCGCGGGCACCTCGGTGCCGGTCTGCGGGTCGGTCTCCTGGGTCGAGAGGCCGAACTGGATCGCCGCGAAGCCGGCCGGCGCCGTGATGCCGTCGGCCTGCGCGTTGCCCTGGTCGTCGAAGGCGGGGTCGGGCGAGGGCTGGTAGCCCCCGGTGACGAGGCCGCCGTCGGTGCCGGGGGCGATCGGGGTGATCGACGGGTCGCTGCAGGAGCTGTCCGGGTTGGGGAAGTACGGGCCCTCCTCGAGGGTCCCGCCGGAGTTGACCATCCGGAAGTAGCTGCCGCTCGGGGCGCCGTCGCAGGCGCCGGGGTCCAGGGCGAAGGTGCCGACCAGCGCCACCGAGCCGGCCCGCGAGGCGTCGCCCCCGGCCGGGGCGTCCCCGCCGTCGTCGGAGCTGCAGGCGGTGAGTGCGCCGCCGGTCGCCGTGGCGAGCAGCGCCAGCGTCGCCAGACGACGACGCCGCGAGGTGCGGCGCAGCGGGGGCAGGACGGTGGTCGACAGGGTGGTCATCGGACTCCTTCGGTGAGGCCCGGCGCCGGGGCGTCGGCCGGGGACGGGGTGGGGGAGGGCGCGCGGGTGGCGGCCTCCTCGGTGGGGCGGCGGCCCCGCAGACCGGGCCCGGCGATCGCCAGGAGCAGCACGCCCGGGGCGACGAAGAACCAGGGGAACAGCGGGAACGGCGGGAGGCTGGCGACCGCCTGGTAGGAGTCGACGTTGTCGCTCATCGCGCCGATCATCGGCGTCATGTCCCCGAGGATGCCGATCCAGGCGGCGTCGAGGGCGGTGGTGGCCGGCAGCGTCTCGGCGGCGGCGTCCGGGCCGATCCGCTGCGCCACGGCGGGCACGACGTCCAGGCGCAGCGCCCCCTGTCCGGCGGCCATCGTGGCGAAGTAGCCCTGGATCCGGGTGACGTTCTCGGTGGTCTGGATCGTGGCGAAGGCGTCCATCATCCGCCCGCCCGCAGGGGCGCGGTCGAACATCTGGAACGCCACCGGTGCGGCGATCAGACCGGCGCCGAGCAGGGCCAGGCCGCCTCGCACGAGCGCGGTCCGGCGTCGCGGTGCGAGCAGCCCGAGGCCGGCGAGCGCGGTGATCAGCGCGCCGGGGACGAGGAAGAACCAGGGGAACAGGGCGAAGTCGGGGAGCGCCGCGACCGCCTGGTAGTTGCCGAGGTTGGCCTGCACGTCGTCCAGCAGGCCGGTCATGTCCTCGTGGATCTGCGGCCACTGCTCGCTCAGCGGTGCGTACCCGGCGCTCGCCTCGCGGGCCTCGACGACGACGGGGTCGGTGCTGGCGTCGACCTCGCGCACCGCGGCGTCGATGGTGGCGATGTCGTTCTGGAACCCCTCCAGCCGGGGCGCGGTCATGAACGGCTCGAAGTCGGCGATCATCGTCGCCCCCTGCGGCGCGCGGTCGAACATCGCGAAGGCCACCGGGGCCGCGATCAGGCCGAGGCCGATCGCGAGGGCCGCGAGCAGGGCGCCGCGGCGGGCGGGGCGGGTGCGGGAGGCCGGGTCGGGCAAGGGGAACTCCTGGGGTGGCGGGGCGATGTGCCCATTCAGTAGTAAGTCGCTATGGTTTGTCCAATCTCACCGCCGACCGCCCTCCAGATCGGATGACGATGTCCCCGACGCTCCCGACCCCCGCCGTGCCGCGCGATCGCCGCGCCCGGTCCCCGCGACTCCTCGGCGCCCTGCGCGTCGGCAGCGCCACGGCGGCCGCCGCCGCGCTGTCCTCGGCGCTGTTCGCGCTGCTGCCCCCGGTGGGCGCAGACGCCGCCGTCACGCCTCACCAGGCCTTCGCCCCCGCCCGGGCCGCCGCGCCCGCGCAGGAGCTCGTGGGCACCTTCCGGCTCAGCCCCGGCTCGTGCGCCGGGGGCCGGGTGAGCGGCACCTACCTGCGGATGATCCTGCCCGACGGCGGACAGGGCGGCCCGTTCCTGTCGAACAACGACTCGGCCTGCAGCGACAAGACCTACACGCTGCTCGCGCCGGGCACCGACGGCGGTCTCGTGACCGGTGGCCTGCAGCCCGCGCCGTCGCCGGTCTTCGACGGCGCCGGCAACGCCCAGGCGCGCCGCATCACCGCGCCGGTGAAGTTCTACGGCACTGCGTTCGGCATGGTGACCTCCAGCCCGGAGGTGCAGACCCGCGCCCGGGTGGAGGCGCCCACGATCACGCTGAGCGGCACCCGTCTCAGCGGCGACCTGCGCGCGTTCAGCGTCACCTGGAACAACCAGTACTTCCAGCAGGGGTCCCCGAAGCCCGACGGCTCGCGGCCCGGGAACACCACCCCGGTCGGCGGCACCTACGACGCCCGCACTGGCGCGTTCGTCCTCACCTGGTCCAGCCAGGTGGAGGGCGGCCCGTTCGACAAGTTCACCGGTCAGTGGCACCTCGCCGGCACGTTCGTGCCCGCCACCACCACGCCCTCCGACCCGACCTCCTCGGCGCCCGCGGACCCGGCGGACCCGGCCGACCCGGCCGACACCCCCAGCACCCCCGGCGCCCCCGGCACGACGGATCCGGCCCCGACCGCCCCTGCGGTGCCCGGTGACGCGGGTGGCTCGGACGGATCCGGCGCCGCACTCCCGGCGCCGGCCGACCCGGGCGCGGCCGTGCCGGGCAGCGGTGTGGCCGGCACGTCGGCCTCGACGGCCGCACCGGCCGTCACCGACACGGTGATCGACCGCGGCTGGGCGTTGCGCTGGTGGCAGCTGCTGCTGGCGCTGGTGGTCGCGGTCCTGGGGTTCGGTGCGCTGGCGGTGCTCAACCGACGCATCGGCGCGGCCGGAGCGGCGTCGTGAGTGCGGCGGGCGGCACCGGCGGGGCCGGCGGCCTCTCGCTGCGTCGGCTGCGGATCGCCCGCGCGGTGGTGCTGGGCATCGTGGTGGTGGACCTCGCCGCCCTCGGTGTGACGGCCGTCCAGCGGGTCGAGACCACCACCACGACCTCCGCCCCCCTCGTGAACGCGCAGGCCGCGCCCGCCCCGGTGCTCCCCGCGGCGCCGTCGTCGGTGCCGGTCGTGCCCGACGCCGTGGTGCCGCCGGGGCTGGTCACCGACGTCCCGATCGATCCCGGGCCGCCGGCGCCGGTGGGTCCCGCGCCGGAGCCCACCGACGAGCCGACCCCGGATCCCGAGCCCACCGACGAGCCGACACCGGTCGACCCGGTCGACCCGGGCGGTCCGGGGGAGGTGCCGGCCTCGGACGCGGCGGTGTTCAAGGAGTGCCCGGCGCCGCTGCCGGCGCCCGGCCCCGAGGACGACGGGGGACTGCGCTCGCTGGTGCCGCTCGCACCGGCGTTCGGGCCGTTCAGCGGCGAGGCGTTCGCGCCCGCGGCCGCCTACCAGCCGTTCCTGCAGGTGCTGGGGCCGCTGCTCGCGCGCTACCCCTCGTTGCACCGGCAGCTCGCGCCGGCGTTGGACCCGTTGGTCGAGGCGCTGGGGTCGGGGGCCACGTCGTTCCTCGACGCCCTCACGCCGCTCTACGGGCCCTACCGCCAGCGCGTGCTGCAGGCCGAGGCGGATCTCGCCGCGGCCCTGGCGCCGCTGAGCGAGCGGGCCGCCTACAGCGAGATCGGTGGATGCCTGGTCGCGCTGCAGGCGGCCCTGCTGCCCGACGACGTCAGATCGTGACGACGATCTTCCCGCCGGGGCTGCCCTGCTCCGAGAGCCGGTGGGCGTCGGCGATCTGCTCCAGCGGGAAGGTCGCGGCGACGACGACCTCCAGCTTGCCGGCGTCGACGAGCTCGGCGAGGGCGTCGAGGTGGGTGGGCTCGGGGCGCACGAAGATGGCGTGACCGCCGAGGTCGCGAGCGGCGCCGCCGTCGACGATCGAGCCGATCCGGCGGGGGTCCTTCACCTGGGCGGGCGCGTCGCTGAGCGCGTCGCCGCCGACGAGGTCGAGCACGGCGTCCACGGGACCGCCGTGGGCCGCCAGCTGCTCGCTGATCGGGCCGCCGCGGTGGTCCAGCACGACGCTCGCACCGAGCCGGGTGACGAGGTCGTGGTTGGCCGGGGAGGCGGTGCCGATGACCTCGGCACCGAGCGCGGCGGCGATCTGCACCGCGAACAGGCCCACCCCGCCCGAGGCGGCGTGGATCAGCACCCGCTCGCCTGGCTTGACCTCGAGCGCCTCGACCAGGCCCTGGTAGGCGGTGAGGCCGGCCAGCGGCACGGCCGCCGCCTCCTCGAACCCGAGGCCCGCGGGCTTGCGGGCCACCGTGCGCACCGGCGCCGCCACCAGCTCGGCCGCGGTGCCGAGGGCGACGTCGTCGCGACGGACGTAGCCCCACACCTCGTCGCCGACCTTCAGGTCGGTGGGCGCGGACGGGCCGACCGCCTCCACCACGCCGGCGACGTCCCAGCCCGGGACGATCGGCAGGTGGTGGGGGTAGGCGCCCTGGAGGTAGCCCTCGCGGATCTTCCAGTCCACCGGGTTGACGCTGGTGGCTTTGGCCCGCACCAGCACGACGTCGGGTCCCACGGGCGGGTCGGGCTGCTCCCCGACGGTGAGGACCTCGGCTCCTCCGAAGCGGTCGTAGCTGGCTGCGCGCATGATCGTGTCTCCTCGCGTTGGTCGGTCCGGGGCCGATCGGGCCCCACTCTCCGTCCAACCCGCCGACGCCGGAGCGCCTTCCCGCGCAGGAGTGACGTTCTCGACGTCCCCGGCGGGGAATACGCGCCCGGGCGGCCCTCAGGGCAGCACGTTCAGGCGGCACCCGGGGTGGGTGTCGCCTGTCGGTGCTGTGGGGCCGGTGCTCGCGTCAGTCGAGTGGGGTGGTCCCGGTGGGGCCGCGGAGGTAGCGGCTGCCGGACGGGAGGGTCCACAGGTACGACCTGCCGTCCGGGGTGGTGATCGGTTCGTAGGTCCAGTCGTGGTGGGTCTTGAGTCGGTGGTGCGTGCGGCACAGCGCCGCGAGGTTCTCGGTCGACGTGGGCCCGCCGCGGGCGGGGTGGGCGTGGTCGAACGGTTCGATGTGGTCGAGGTCGACGCCCCGGGCGGGGCGCGTGCAGTACGGGGCGACGCAGGTCCCATCGCGCAGGATCACCGCTTCACGGATCATCGGGGTGGCTTCGTAGGCGTCGGTGTGACGCGCTGCCCCGGTATCCAGGACGGGTCGGACGGTCACCTTGGTGCCCGCGACACCGCACCAGGCGCGGATCTGGTCCAGGGTGACGGGGATGCGGGTGTTCTCCAACCGCCCGATCCCGGCACCGGCCTCGAGGGCGGCTTGGGAGAGGTGGACGTAGAGGGTGAGGTCCCTGCGGCCTTTGGGCTCGGCATTCTCTGACGGGAACTCGAGAGCGAGCTGCTTGCGGCCGAGTTCACCGAGGGCCATCGAGCGACGGACGTCGAGGGAGTCTTCGCTGCCGGCGGCCTTCAGGTCGGCGGCGACCTGCCCGAGGGCACGGTCGAGGTCGAGGGCGTCAGCGGCATCGAGGGTCGCGATCATCTCGACGGTGCCGTCGACACCGGTGGTGGCGGTCCCGATGAGGACCCGGCGCCCGTCCGCAGCAGCCCGCGCCTGCTCAGCGGCGAGTTCGGGGTCGTGGGCCGCGATCGCGGCCGCGACGGTGCGGTCGAGCTGGGCGAACGAACACGAGTGCGCGTAGGCGGCGAGACGGCGGTCGACGTACTCGGCCACAGCGGCGTTGCGGCAGTAGGTGCGGTCCGCGATCAGCCGGGCCCGCCACACCGACACCTCCCCGGCCAGCACCCGCACCCACAGTCTGGGGAGGCGGGTGGCGCACTCCTTCGCCGCGGACAGGTACCCCAGACCCGACTGGTAGGTGCGGCCGGTGGCGCACGCGAACTCCGCCACCGCGGACTCGTCGATCCCCGCGACCTCCTCGATCGTCTCGGGCTCCTCATCGGCCCGGGTCCACACCACGATCGGGTGCGCCACCGCGTAGGTCGCGGCACCGATGAAGAACCTGCGCTCGGCCGCTTCGGCGTCCCCGGCCAGCTCCGTCAACCCGCTCAGGGTGCGCGCGTCAGAGACCGTGGACGCGGTGTCGGCCGTGGCGGTGGGCATGCTCCGATTCTACTCGAACACGTGTTCGAACAACAGTGCGAATGCACAGGTCAGCGCAGGTTTTCGACTCGGGTTCCCGCCTCGCGGTCGGCGGTGGTCGCTGTTTCTCCGTCCTCACCAGCGGAATGTGCAGATGGCGCCGTGGACCCGACGGCCGGCGCCTGCACATTCCGCTGGTGACGACGTCCGCCCAGCACCCCGACGTTCGTCGAGGAGGCGCCCCGGCAGACGGCAACGGCCACATGCGCCCTGTCGGGTGCGGACGCCTCGTGACGCTCGCCAGGGCTCGCTCCTCGACGACCGTGCCGTCCCCCACCACGTCCGACCAATCCTCCCACGTTCGTCGAGGAGGCGCCCCGGCGCCGTCACGAGACGCAGCGAGCCGGCAGACGGCGCCGGCCCGAGGGGGTCTGTCGGGTGCGGGCGCCTCGTGACGGTCGCCAGGGCTCGCTCCTCGACGACCGTGCCCCCCCGAGGTTCGTCGAGGAGGCGCCCCGGTAGTCGGCATCGGCCCGAGGTGGTCTGTCGGGTGCGGGCGCCTCGTGACGCTCGCCAGAGCTCGCTCCTCGACGACCGTCGCGTGCCCCACGACCCCGCCCATCGCCCGGGCACAAGGCGCGACAGCGACTCGACCGGTGACGGCGAGCACCCATCGACGTGGGCGGCACGGTCCTCCAGTCGCGATCCTGTTCCTGCAGCGGCCGCGCGGGGGGAGGATGGGTGGGTGTTCGATCCGCAGCACACGACCCTACGGGGTCTGCTGACCCACCGGTGCGGCCCGGAGTGCGGGGCCGGGTTCGCGGCGCCGACCGGCGACCCGGTGCTGGATCGCGTCGTGGAGTGGCGTCGGGAAGCCGATGAGTGGGTGACGCTGGGGCTGCGACCCTCGCGACTGCGCACGGTGGCGCTGGTCCTCGGCCTGTGCGGGGCGGTGGTCGGGGCGGTGGTCTACTCGCTGCTCGGTCGGTCGTCGCCGTTGGTCGGTGCGCTCGGTGGCGCCGTCCTGGGTGGGTTCGTCGTGCCCACGCTCCTGTGGGCGCTGGTCATACCGGTGCGGCTCGTGCTCGGGATCGCGGCGTGGGTGCTGACCCGGCGGCACCGGCGTCGCGCCGGGCCGCTCAGTCCAGGCTGACGCGCAGGGCCTGCGCCGCGGTGCGGGCGCGGTCGCGGGCCTCGGTGGTGGTGGTCCCGCGGGCGAGGGTGACGGCGACGCGGCGCTCGCCGTCCACGCGGGGCTTGCCGAACAGGCGCACCTGCACGCTGGGGTCCACCGCGTAGGCCTCGGCCAGGCCGTCGAAGGCCGGCACCCCGTGGCCCTCGACCTTCACCGGCCACGACGCCGCGGCGCCGGGCCAGCGGGTCGTGGCGACCGGGAGGCCGAGCACCGCGCGGGCGTGGAGGGCGAACTCGCTGACGTCCTGGCTGACCAAGGTGACCAGCCCGGTGTCGTGCGGGCGCGGGGAGACCTCGGAGAACACGACGCCGTCGGCGGTGACGAACAGCTCCACCCCGAACAGGCCGTAGCCGCCGAGGGCGTCGGTCACGCGGCGGGCGGTGTCCTGGGCCGAGGCCAGCTGCGCCTGGCTCATCGTCGCCTCGCCGGGCGCCTCCTGCCACGACTCGGCGTAGTCGCCGTCGACCTGCCGGTGGTAGATCGGGTCGAGGAACAGGGTGCCGCCGGCGTGGCGCACCGTGAGCAGCGTGATCTCGGTGTCGAAGGCGACGAACCCCTCCACGATGCAGCGCGTGCTCTGGCTTCCCCGGCCCCCGGTCTGGGCGAACTCCCAGGCCGCCTCGACGTCGTCGGCGCCGCGCACCAGCGACTGGCCCTTGCCGCTGCTCGACATGACCGGCTTCAGCACGACCGGCCAGCCGAGGTCGTCGGCGGCGGCGCGGAACTCCTCCAGGGTGTCGACGAAGGCGTAGGGCGAGGTCGGCAGGCCCAGCTCCTCGGCGGCGAGGCGTCGGATGCCCTCGCGGTTCATCGTCAGCACCGTGGCGCGTGCGGTGGGGGCGACCCGCAGCGGCCACTCCTGGGCGGCCTCCAGCTCGGCCAGGACCCCGGTGGCGATGGCCTCGATCTCGGGGATCACGACGTCGGGGCGCTCGCGGCGCAGCAGTTCGCGCAGCGCGTCGGCGTCCTGCATGTCGACGACGTGGCGGCGGTGCGCGACCTGCATGGCGGGGGCGTCGGCGTAGCGGTCGACCGCGACCGTCTCGACGCCGAGGCGCTGGAGCTCGATCACGACCTCCTTGCCGAGTTCGCCCGATCCGAGCAGGAGGGCGGTCGTGGCGGAGGAGGAGAGCGGGGTGCCGATCACGAGTCGGATTGTGGCAGGTGGGCGACCCGCCGCGGTCCGCCCCGTCGGAGGGGACGGAGTTCGCCGTCTCCCGGCGCGGCGGGGCCCTGCGGCCCTACAGTCGAGGCGCCCCTCGCCGGAAGGTCCGCCCGTGCCCCTGTCGTTCCGCTCCGCCCCGCGGCCCGTGCGGGGTGCGCTCGCGCTCACCGTCCTGGCCGCCGTCATCGGTCTGCCGCTCTCCGCGGGCGGCGCCGCCCGCGCCGACGACGGCCCGGCCCACGTCACCGGTGCGCGGGGCGACCTGGGTGCCCGCGGGTGCACCGACCCGATCTTCGACGGCCTGGTCCGCGCCCGGCTCGCGGCCGCCGAGGCCCCGGACGCGTTCGCCGAGGCGGCGGCGGTCAACGACACCGACCCGCAGGCGCTGGCCCGTGCGGCGAGCGACGGCGCACTGCACCTCGACGTCTGCGGTCGCGCGCTCTACGTCGAGCCCGCGCGCCCGGCCGCCCCCACCGTCACCGAGGTCCCGGCCCGGGCGGACGCCACGCCGGCGCCGTCGGAGGCGTTCGCCCTGCAGTCCAAGCCGGGTTCCTCGCGCACCCTGTTCCTGGACTTCGACGGCGCCACCACCACCGGCACCGACTGGAACTCGATCACCACCGGCAGCTCCTTCACCTCGCCGCCCTTCGACCTCGACGGCGACCGCACGACGTTCTCGGTCGCCGAGCGCACCGAGATCGTGCGCACGTGGCAGGCGGTGGCCGAGGACTACGCCCCCTTCGACGTCAACGTCACCACCCGCGACCCCGGGCTCGCCGCGATCAACCGCACCGCGATCAGCGACACCGTCTACGGCGGCATCATCGTGATCACGCGCTCCAACCGCGTCTACACCGCCGACTGCCTCAGCGGATGCGGCGGCATCGCCTACACCGACGTCTTCAACGACGCCGAGCGCCACATGGCCTACCAGCCGGGCTTCGTGTTCACCGCGGGGGTGGGCACCGACGGCAAGACGATCGCCGACGCCGTCGCCCACGAGGCCGGCCACCAGTTCGGCCTGGACCACGACGGCACGCAGAGCTCGGACTACTACGACGGCGCCCGCGGCTGGGGCCCGATCATGGGCGCCCCGTACACCGAGATGCTCACGCAGTGGAGCAACGGGCAGTACTCCGGCGCCAACCGCCGCGAGAACGACACCGCGATCATCGCCACCGGCGCGCCCACCCGCCCCGACGACGGCGTCGCCACGCTGGCGGGTGCCCGCACGCTCGCCGAGGGGACGCCGGCCGCGGGTCTGATCGAACGCGCCGCCGACACCGACGGCTTCCGGTTCACCGCCGCGGGCGCCACCACGGTCACCGCCACCGGCGCGCCGTTCGGCAACCTCGACATCCGGCTCACGATCCTCGACGGCGCCGGCGCGAGCGTCGCCACGGTCGACCCGCCCTTCACCCGCCTCAGCGACACCCGCGTGAGCGGGCTCGACGCCCAGGCGTCCTTCACCGCCCCGTCGGGCGGGGCGACCTACCTCGCGGTGGTCGAGGGCGTCGGCAACAGCGCCTCCACCGACGACTACGGCTCCCTCGGCGCCTACACCCTCACCCTCGACACCGGGACGGCGAGCGGAGGTGGCGGCGGGTCGACGCCGGTCGCGACCCCCGACCGCACGGTGTCGGCCACCGTGGGCCGCGCGGTGTCGGTGCAGCTCCAGGCCAGCGGCGGCACCGGCAGCTACGGCTGGTCGGCCCCCGACGGCCTCCCGGGCGGCCTGAGCCTGTCGACCGGCGGCCTGCTCACGGGGACCCCGACCGCCGCAGGCACGTCCAGCCACCGCGTGGTCGTCACCAGCGGCGACGGCTCGGACAGCGCGCTCCTCACGGTCGCGGTCGCGGCCGCTCCCACCACGACCTACGGCTTCGAGACGGCCACGACGCTGCCCGCCGGCGACCGCGGCATCCGCTACCGCACCGTCGTGCGCGTGGTGGGCGGCGCTCCCGGCTACGAGTGGGAGTTCGCCGCCGGGCGGCTGCACCGCGGGCTGCAGGTCGTGGTCCGCGAGGGCGCTGCGAAGGCCGTCGTGCAGGGCACCCCGCAGGCATCTGGCACCCTCCGGTTCGCCCTGCGGGTCACCGACGCCGCCGGCCGCACGACCCGGCGCACCTTCAGCCTCACGATCCGGCGCTGACCAGCAGCCCCTCGCAGGCGCTGATGAGCGCCTCCCTGATCGGGGCGGCCCGCTCGGCGAACCCGCGCTGGGCGGCGACGTAGGCCTGCTTGCCCTCGGGCGTCTCGATCGGCACCGGGGTCCACTCCTCACCGTGGGGGTCGAGCCGCAGGCCGGTCATGTCGTACGGCGCGGCGCGCATGTCGAGGATGCGGATGTCCCACGCCAGCTCGAACGCGTCGACCACGAGCGAGGACGGCAGCAGCGGGGAGAGCCGGAAGGCGTGCTTGTAGAGGTCCATGCCGGCGTGCAGGCAGCCGGGCTGCTCGAACTGCGCGCGGTCGTCGCGGCCGGGGGAGAGGGTGTTGAGCGGGCGGGCGGAGGGGGTGAAGAACCGGAAGGCGTCGAAGTGGCTGCAGCCGATCCGGTGGCCCTCCACGACGGCGTCGGTGCCGGCGGCGCCGAGTCGCAGCGGCCGCGGGTGGCGGGTCTCGTCGGCGCGGTGCACCATCGCCCACTCGTGCAGCCCGAAGCAGCCCAGGTGGGCCGGACGTGCGTGGGTGGCCGTCAGGAGGGCGTGCAGGCGGCGCACGAGCGGCAGCTGCTCGGCCAGGTGGGCCGGGGTCACCGCACCCTCGGCGTAGCCGCGGACGTCGTCGTACTCCGGGGCGTCTCGCAGCCGCACGCCGTAACCGGGGTGGAAGCGCAGCAGCTGCGCGGGGCGGAAGGAGTAGTAGGTGAACAGGAAGTCGTGCACCGGGTGGGCCTCGCGGGCCTCGCGCCGCGCCAGGTGCGGATCGAGGTAGGGCGCGAGCCGGAGCGCCTGCGCCGAGGCGGCGGCGATCCACTCCTCCCGGGCCAGCTCCTGCACGCGGTCCAGGGTAGGCCGCGCCGGTCGATAGGCTCACGGGGTGCGTATCGCGAGGTTCACCACGGGCGAGGAGCCCCAGTTCGGCGTCGTCACCGGCGAGCTCGACCAGCACGGGCAGCTGGAGGAGGACGCCGTGATCGTGGCGCTCGCCGGCGACCCGATGTACGTCGGGCTCAAGCTGCTCGAGCAGGAGCACCGGCTCGCCGACGTGCGGCTGCTCGCGCCGGTGCTGCCGCGCAGCAAGGTGGTGGGCATCGGGCGCAACTACGCCGCCCACGCCGCCGAGCTCGGCCACGACCTGCCCGAGGAGCCGCTGATGTTCCTCAAGCCCAACACCAGCGTCGTCGGCCCCGGCGACCCGGTGTTCTACCCGCCGCAGACCTCCGAACTGCACTACGAGGGCGAGCTGGCGATCGTGATCGGCCGGATCTGCCGCGACGTGCCGGTCGAGCAGGCCACCGACGTCATCTACGGCTACACCGTCGCCAACGACGTCACCGCCCGCGACCTGCAGCGCAAGGACGGGCAGTTCACCCGCGCCAAGGGCTTCGACTCCTTCTGCCCCCTCGGCCCGTGGATCGAGACCGACCTGGACCCGCAGACCTTCACCGACGGCGTCGCGCTGCAGACCTACGTCAACGGCGACGTCGTGCAGGACGGCACCACCGCCGACATGATCTTCGACGTGCCCACGCTCGTGGCGCACGTGTCCTCGGTGATGACGCTGCTGCCCGGCGACGTCATCCTCACCGGCACCCCCGAGGGTGTCGGACCCCTGCAGGTCGGCGACGAGGTCGAGGTCTCGATCGCTGGTATCGGCTCTCTCACGAACAGGATCACCACCCGATGACCGCCACCGCCGCCCCCGTGCGCGTCCGCATGGCCCCCAGCCCGACCGGGTCGCCGCACGTCGGCCTGATCCGCACGGCGCTGTACAACTGGGCCTTCGCCCGTCACCACGGCGGCACCTTCGTGCTGCGCATCGAGGACACCGACAAGGAGCGCTCCACCGAGGAGTCCTACCGGGCGATCCTGGAGCTGTTCGCCTGGCTGGGCCTGGAGTGGGACGAGGGCGTGGAGGTCGGCGGCCCCCACGGCCCCTACCGCCAGTCCGAGCGCACCGAGCTGTACCGCGACGTGCTGGCCAGGCTGGCGGCGTCGTCCCACACCTACGACTGCTTCTGCACCAACGAGGAGGTCGACGCGCGTCGCAAGGCGGCCGGCTCCAAGGTGCTGGGCTACGACGGCTTCTGCCGCGAGCTGGATGCGGAGCAGCGCGCCGCGTTCGAGGCCGAGGGCCGTCGTCCGGTGGTGCGTTTCCGGATGCCCGAGGGCTCGATCACCTGGACCGACCTCGTGCGCGGCGACATCACCTTCGAGACCGAGTTCGTGCCCGACTACGCGCTCTGCCGCGCCAACGGCGACCCGCTCTACACCCTCACCGCACCGGTCGACGACGCCACGATGGCGATCACGCACGTGCTGCGCGGCGAGGACCTGCTGTCCTCCACCCCGCGCCAGATCGCGCTGTTCGACGCCCTGCGCGAGATCGGCGTCGCGCAGAGCACCCCCGCCTACGGCCACCTGCCCTACGTCATGGGCCAGGGCAACAAGAAGCTCTCCAAGCGCGACCCCGAGGCCCACGCGCTGGCCTACCGCGACCAGGGCTACCTGCCTGAGGGGCTGCTGAACTACCTGGCGCTGCTGGGCTGGTCGATCGCGGCGGACCGCGACGTGTTCAGCACCGAGGAGATGGTCGGCGCCTTCGACATCGCCGACGTCAACCCCAACCCGGCGCGCTTCGACCTCAAGAAGTGCGACGCCATCAACGCCGCCCACATGCGCCTGCTCGACACCGCGGAGATCGCCCGCCGCTCGCTGCCGTTCCTGCAGCAGGCCGGCGTCGTGTCCACCCCGCCCACCGACGCCGAGCAGGCGGTGCTCGACGCCGCGATGCCGCTGGTGGCCGAGCGGGTGAACAAGCTGGCCGAGGTCGCGGGCATGGTCGACTTCCTGCTGGTGGAGGAGGCCGCCTTCACGCGCGACGCCGCCGACGTCGAGAAGCTGCTCGACGACGCCGGCCGCGAGGTCGTGCGGGCCGCCCACGACGCCGTGGCCGCGCTGGAGGTGTGGGACACCGCGAGCATCACCGAGGCGCTCACCACCGCGCTGGTGGAGGAGCGGGGCCTCAAGCCACGCGTCGCGTTCGGTCCGGTGCGGGTCGCGATCACCGGTCGCCGGGTGTCGCCGCCGCTGTTCGAGTCGATGGAGATCCTGGGGCGCGAGCGCAGCCTGGGCCGGCTCGCCGGCGCGCTGGCCTGAGGCGGTCCGCTCCGATGACGACCCACCTCCCGACGGTCGAGTCCGAGGGCCTGGCGTTCCACGAGCTGCACCGGCGCGGCCGCCACGGCGTTCTCGTCGGGCTCGGCGGGGTGCTGGCCCTGCTCGGGACGGTGTTCCTCGTCGTGCCCAACCTCGTCGCGGTGGTCACCCTGGTCGGGCTCGCGATCGGGGGCAGCGAGGATCCCGCGGCCCGGCTGCGCGAGATCACCGACCTCGACGCCGTCACCCCGGGGGTGCTCACCTACCTCCTCGTCGTGCTCGGCCTGGCCGTGCCGGTGTCCCTCGGCGCCCAGCGGGTCGTCACCGGCCTGCGACCCGGGTGGCTCTCCTCGGTGGCCGGACGGTTGCGCTGGGGCTGGCTGCTGTGGTGCTTCCTGCCCGCGGCGGCGGGGCTGGTCGTCGCGCTCGTGCTCGGGTCGCTGCTGCCGGTCTCCGGCACCGGCGGGGACGTGGAGCTCAACGACTGGAGCTCCACGGTGCGCGACTTCCTGCTCGTCACGGTGCTGCTCACCCCGCTGCAGGCGGCGGGGGAGGAGTACGTCTTCCGCGGCTTCCTCACCCAGGTGGCCGGTGCGGTGGTGCCCCCCGGCCGGGCGGCGCTGGTCGCGGCGGTGCTCGTGCCCGCGACGCTGTTCGCCCTCTTCCACGGCGCCCAGTCGGTCCCGGTCTTCGTCGACCGGTTCTCCTTCGGCGTCGCGGCGGGTGTGCTCACGATCCTCACCGGCGGCCTGGAGGCGGCCATCGCCGCCCACGTGCTCAACAACTGGGTGGCCTTCGGTCTGGCGGCCGTCGCCGGCGACATGACCGAGACGCTGCAGCCCTCCGGTGGCGGCTGGGCCGACGTCGTGGTCTCGCTGGCCCGGATGCTGGTGTTCGTGGGTCTCACGCTCGCCCTGGCCCGGCATCGCGGCATCCGGACGCGCACCACGGGGGGCGTTTTGGCGGCCGGTGAACGGCGCGTGTAAAGTCTGGCTCCGGCCGCCGGTGCGCATGAGAGTGCGAACGGCGGCCGAACACTGGTAATCCAGTGGGGTATGGTGTAATTGGCAGCACGACTGATTCTGGTTCAGTTAGTCTAGGTTCGAGTCCTAGTACCCCAGCGATGGTCGGTCACCGGCCCGGGCCGCTCGCCCGATTTGGTGCCTGACCAGCGGAATCGCTAAGGTTCCACACGTTCCGCAAGGGACATGCCCCCGTTGTGTAGCGGCCTAGCACGCCGCCCTCTCAAGGCGGTAGCGCCGGTTCGAATCCGGTCGGGGGTACATCATCGAAGGCCCCGGCTCACGCCGGGGCCTTCGTCGTTCCCACGCCGGCGAGGGCGTGGACGGACGGCGTCAGGCGCAGAGGCCGGCGGCCGCGCGATCGGCGGCCTCCTGCTCCTGCTCCTGCTCGTCCTGGGGGTCCTTCGGGTCCGTGGTGGGCTGCTCGCTGGGGTCCACGGGGTCCTCGGCGGTGATGGAGTCGGCGCTGAAGTCCTTGCCCAGCTGCTGGTCGTCGTTGATCCGCTGCCACAGCTCGTCGGCGTCGGAGGTCCAGATCAGCCGGTTGGGGTCGGGCTCGTACTCCGCGACCGGCACGGTGATGAACTTGATCTTGGCCAGACCGGTGTTGCGGAACTCCAGGGCCAGGCGCACCAGCTTGCCGACCGAGTCGAGCTTGGAGTCGACCTGGATCGAAGAGGTCACGGCGTCGACGAAGCCGTAGACCTTCGTGGGCTGCGACAGCGTGCCGGCCGAGAGCACCTTGTTGGTCATCGAGGCGATGAAGGCCTGCTGACGCTTCATCCGGCCGATGTCGCCGGTGACCGAGAGCTGGTAGCGCTCGCGCACGTAGTTCAGGGCGTCCTGGCCGGTGAGGACCTGGGTGCCGGCGTCGAAGAAGATGTTGTGCTCGTAGTCCGAGACCGCCTTCGGGATGCAGACCTCCACCCCGTCGACGGCGTCGACCATCGCCTTGAAGCCGTTGAAGTCGAGCACCACGAAGTGGTCGATGAAGACACCGGTGAGGGCCTCGACGGTCTGCACCGCGCACTGCGCGCCGCCGACGGCGAAGGCGGTGTTGAACATGACCGCGCTCGCGCCCGGCACGATCTCGCCGCCGCGCAGCTTGCAGTCGGGACGGTCGATGATCGCGTCGCGGGGCAGGCTCACGCCGTAGGCGTTGCGGCGGTTGGCCGAGACGTGCAGCAGGATCGTGGTGTCGGCGCGCTGGCCGATGTCGCCCAGGCCGTCGATGTCGTTGCCCGCCCCCGCGCGGGAGTCCGAGCCCATGAGGAGGATGTTCATGGGCTGGTCGTCCCCGGCGTCGGTGCCCGACATCGGCGTCTTCTCCACGCCGGGGGCGTGCGCGATGTCCTCGCCGGGGGCGATGTTGTCGTTCAGCGCGCGGTAGAGCAGCACCACGCCGCCGGCGGTGAGGAGCGCCAGCACCAGCTGGGTGGCCACGATGACCTGCCAGACGGTGCGGCGATGGGGGCGCGCGGTCGCGCGGTCGGGGGTCGACACGCCGCCATCCTCCCAGACACCCGGTGGCTCGCGGCGGTTTCCGTGATTCGCGGGGCCTCCCCGCCGGGGGACGAGCCGCGACGCTGCCGTGTCCGATTCCCGCCAGCCTTCCTGGTCGACGGGCATGATGATGGTCGTCATGGAGGAGAACCGCAGCACCGGTCTGGACGCCGACGCCTGCTACCGCGCGGTCCGCTCCCGGGACCGTCGCTTCGACGGCGTGTTCTACACCGCCGTGCGCACCACCGGGATCTACTGCCGACCCTCGTGCCCGGCCCGCACGCCCGCGCGGGAGAACGTGACCTTCCACCGCGACCCCGCCGCCGCCCAGGCCGGTGGCTACCGCGCCTGCAAGCGGTGCCGCCCCGACGCCGTGCCCGGCAGCCCGCAGTGGGACGTCGCCGCCGACGTCGCCGGGCGCGCCATGCGGCTGATCGCCGACGGCGTGGTGGACCGCGAGGGGGTGCCCGGGCTGGCCCGACGGCTCGGCTACACCGAGCGCCACCTCACCCGCCTGCTCACCACCGAGCTCGGGGCCGGGCCGCTGGCGCTGGCCCGCGCCCGGCGCGCCCGCACCGCGCGGGCGCTCGTGGAGACCACCGACCTCGACCTCGCCGACGTCGCGTTCGCGGCCGGCTTCGGCAGCGTGCGGCAGTTCAACGCCACCGTGCGCGAGGTCTACGACCTGACCCCCGGCGCCCTGCGCGCCCGCGCGACCCGGACCGAGACCACCGCTCCGGGCTGGTTGCGCCTGCGCGTGGCCGTGCGGACCCCCTTCGCCGGTTGCGCGCTGCGCGACTTCCTCGCCCACCACCTCGTGCCGGGCGTGGAGATCGTCGACGCCGGCGGGTACGCCCGCACCCTGGACCTCCCGCACGGCCCCGGCACCGTGCGCATCTCCCTGCCCGATCTCCCGGGGACCGCGGGCGGGACCTCCCACCTCACCGCCGACCTC
This sequence comes from Nocardioides sp., assembly GCF_964228225.1. Lineage (GTDB taxonomy): Bacteria > Actinomycetota > Actinomycetes > Propionibacteriales > Nocardioidaceae > Nocardioides. The sequence goes on along the minus strand of NZ_CAXQZB010000049.1, from coordinate 100,104 downwards.
CACCTCACCGACCTGCGCGACGTCGGTACCGCCTGGGAGCGCACGCGACGCCTCGTCGACGCCGACTGCGATCCGATCGCCGTGGACGACGCCCTCGCCGCCGACCCGATCCTGGGGCCCCAGGTGGCGGCCGTGCCCGGCCTGCGGCTGCCCGGCCAGGTGGACGGCGCCGAGACCGCGCTGCGCACGGTGCTCGGGCAGCAGGTGAGCGTCGTCGGGGCCCGCACGCTGGCCGGTCGACTCGTCGCCGCCCACGGCGTACCCGTGGCCACCGCCGTGCCCGGCCTCACGCACCTGTTCCCGCGGCCGGCCGCCCTGGCGGGGCTGAGCCCCGAGGACCTGCCGATGCCCCGCGCCCGCGGTGCGGCGCTCCTCGGCCTCGCGGCCACCCTCGCCGCCGGCGACCTGCGCCTGGACCGCGGCGAGGACCGCGACGACGTCCGGGCCCGGCTGCTCGCCCTGCGCGGCATCGGTCCCTGGACCGCCGACTACATCCTGATGCGGGCCCTGGCCCACCCCGACGTGTTCCTGCCGACCGACCTCGCCGTGCGGCAGCTGCTGACCGCGCGCGGCTGGGCCGAGGCCGACATCGCCGCCGGCGCCGCCCGCTGGGCGCCGTGGCGCTCGTACGCGCTGATGCGGCTGTGGCAGCCGCTGATGCCTGCGGCCCCCGATCCCGACCCCCCGACCCCCCGACCCGAGGTGACCCGCTGATGTGGACCGTGATGACCAGCCCGATCGGCGACCTGCGCCTGGTCGCCCGGACCGTGGGGGAGCAGCCCGCCCTCACCGCGGTGGAGTTCGCGCCGTTCCCGGCCGCCGACGGCCGCCCGCGCGGGGAGCGGGCCGACGACGACCCGCTGCTGCGGCGCTGCGTGGAGCAGCTGGAGGCCTACTTCGCCCGCGAGCTCACCGTCTTCGACCTGCCGCTGGCACCCGCCGGATCGGCGTTCCAGCAGCAGGTCTGGGGGGCGCTGCAGGGCATCGGCTACGGCGAGACGGCCTCCTACGGCGAGGTCGCCCAGCGGATCGGGCGCACCGCGGCGGCCTCGCGCGCGGTCGGACTGGCCAACGGCAGCAACCCGATCCCGGTGATCATCCCCTGCCACCGCGTGATCGGCGCGAACGGCTCCCTCACGGGGTACGCCGGGGGACTGGAGCGCAAGCAGGTGCTCCTCGACCTCGAGCGTCCTGCGCTGTTCTGATCGCGGCGTGCACCACGGCGCCGAGCAGACCCGCCACGACGGCGGTGCCCGTGCCGAGCGCGGTCGTGACGGCGTTGTCGGTGGCGACCTCCCACGGGATCGGCGGCGCGGCGCCGCTCAGACCCTGGCCGATCCGGCCGGTCACCGCGACGAGCGCCGCCAACAGCAGCGGCACGGGCGCCCACCGGACGAGGGCCGGGGCGAGGCCGGACCGTGCGGCGTCGCGGGCGCTGCCGAGCAGGCAGGCCAGCGCCAGTGCGGCGGAGGCGGCCACGCCGATCAGGACCTCGTCCTCCACGGGCAGGTCGACGACGGCCTCGAGCAGCCGGCTCAGCCCGAACGCGAGTGCGGCGACGGCGCCGGCGCGGACCAGCGGCGCGCCGATCAGGGCGGTCGTCCCGGCAGGGCGCGGGGTGCGGGGAGGTGCGGCGGGATCGGCGGACTGGGGCGGCGGGCTCAACCGACCACGGTCGCCCACGACGTCGTCGCGGCGCGCGAGTACGGGTACTCAGATCCCCCGGGGCCCGGTGGCGCGAACGGTCACTCGGCGGCAGCGCGGCGCAGCGACTCCGAGAGCCGCTCGGCGGCGGCGAGCACGGCGGGGGCGTGCCTGCGGCCGGGCTGGCGGGAGAGCCGCTCGAGCGGACCGGAGACCGAGACCGCCGCGATGATCTTGCCGCTGGGGGAGCGGACCGGAGCGGAGACCGAGGCGACGCCCTGTTCGCGCTCGCCCACCGACTGCGCCCAGCCGCGGCGGCGGATGCCGGAGAGCGCGGCGGCCGAGAAGGCGGCGTTCTGCAGCCCGCGGTGCAGGCGCTCGGGGTCCTCCCACGCGAGCAGGACCTGGGCGGCGGAGCCGGCGCGCATCGTGAGCTGGGAGCCCACCGGGATGGTGTCGCGCAGGCCGGAGGGACGCTCGGCGGCGGCGACGCACACGCGAAAGTCGCCCTGACGCCGCCACAGCTGGGCGGACTCGCCGGTGATGTCGCGCAGCCGGGCGAGCACCGGGCCGGCGGTGGCCAACAGGCGGTCCTCGCCGGCGGCGGCGGAGAGCTCGGCGAGGCGGGGACCGAGGACGAAGCGGCCCTGCATGTCGCGGGCCACGAGACGGTGGTGCTCCAGGGCCACCGCGAGGCGGTGGGCGGTGGGGCGCGCGAGGCCGGTGCCGGCCACGAGGCCCGCCAGGGTCGCGGGGCCGGATTCGAGTGCCGTGAGCACCAGGGCCGCCTTGTCGAGCACGCCCACGCCGCTGGAGTTGTCCATATGGCAATACTGCCGTCTCAATCCCTGGGATGCAAGCGCTACGGTGTGTGTGGTGGCCGACAGGTCCACCCACCCCCCACCCTCACTGAGACACCATCTCGAAGGAGCGCACCCCATGGGCAGGACGTTGGCGGAGAAGGTCTGGGACGAGCACGTCGTCCGATCGACCCCCGGGGAGCCGGACCTCCTCTACATCGACCTCCACCTCATCCACGAGGTCACCAGCCCGCAGGCCTTTGACGGTCTGCGGCTCGCCGGCCGCACCGTGCGCCGTCCCGACCTCACCCTGGCCACCGAGGACCACAACGTCCCGACCCTGGACTGGGACCGCCCGATCGCCGACCCCGTCTCGAAGACCCAGGTCGACACCCTGCGCCGCAACGCCGAGGAGTTCGGCGTGCGGCTGCACCCCCTCGGCGACGTCGAGCAGGGCATCGTGCACGTCGTCGGCCCGCAGTTGGGCCTGACCCAGCCCGGCATGACGATCGTCTGCGGCGACAGCCACACCAGCACCCACGGCGCGTTCGGCGCGATCGCCTTCGGCATCGGCACCTCCGAGGTCGAGCACGTCCTCGCCACCCAGACCCTGCCGCAGGCCAAGCCCAAGACGATGGCCGTCACGGTCAACGGCAGCCTGCCCGCCGGCGTCACCGCCAAGGACCTCGTGCTCACCCTCATCGCCCACACCGGCACCGGTGGCGGCCAGGGCTACATCGTGGAGTACCGCGGCCAGGCCATCGAGGAGCTCTCGATGGAGGGCCGCATGACCGTGTGCAACATGAGCATCGAGTGGGGCGCCAAGGCCGGCCTCATCGCCCCCGACCAGACCACCTTCGACTACATCCAGGGCCGTCCCGAGGCGCCCGCGGGGGCCGACTGGGACGCCGCCGTCGCGCACTGGAAGACCCTGGTCACCGACGACGACGCCGTCTTCGACGCCGAGATCGTGCTCGACGCCTCCACCATGACCCCGTTCGTGACCTGGGGCACCAACCCCGGCCAGGGCGTGCCGCTGGGCGCGACCGTGCCGGCGCCCGAGGACTTCGAGGAGGAGTCCGACCGGGTCGCGGCCCAGAAGGCGCTGGAGTACATGGCGCTGGAGGCCGGCACCCCCATGCGCGAGATCAAGGTCGACACCGTCTTCGTCGGCTCCTGCACCAACGGCCGCATCGAGGACCTGCGGCTGGCGGCCTCGATCCTCGAGGGCCGCACGGTGGCCGAGGACACCCGGCTGCTCGTCGTCCCCGGCTCTGTGCGGGTGCGCCTGCAGGCCCAGGAGGAGGGGCTGGACAAGATCTTCATCGCCGCCGGTGCCGAGTGGCGCGGCGCGGGCTGCTCGATGTGCCTGGGCATGAACCCCGACACCCTCGCCCCCGGCGAGCGCAGCGCCTCGACCTCCAACCGCAACTTCGAGGGTCGGCAGGGCAAGGGCGGTCGCACCCACCTGGTGTCGATCCCCGTGGCCGCCGCCACGGCCGTGCGCGGCACGCTCTCCAGCCCCGCCGACCTCGAGCCCGTCGCGGCCTCCTGACACCGACCCGCCTGGAAAGGACCGAACACCGATGGAGAAGTTCACCTCCCACACCGGCGTCGGGGTGCCGCTGCGCCGCAGCAACGTCGACACCGACCAGATCATCCCGGCCGTCTACCTCAAGCGGGTGACGCGCACCGGCTTCGAGGACGGTCTGTTCGCCGCCTGGCGCGGCGACGCCGACTTCGTGCTCAACAACCCCGCCTACAGCGCCGGGTCCGTGCTCGTCGCGGGCCCCGACTTCGGCACCGGCTCCTCGCGCGAGCACGCCGTCTGGGCCCTGCAGAACTACGGCTTCAAGGTCGTCATCTCCGCCCGCTTCGCCGACATCTTCCGCGGCAACTCCGGCAAGGCCGGCCTGCTCGCCGCCCAGGTGGACGAGAAGGTCGTGCAGCGTCTGTGGGACCTGCTGGAGGACCAGCCCGGCGCCGCGATCACCGTCGACCTCGAGTCGCGCACCGTGCGCGCCGGCGAGGGCGAGCAGGCGATCGAGGACTCCTTCGACATCGACGACTACACGCGCTGGCGCCTGCTCGAGGGTCTCGACGACATCGGGATCACCCTGGGCCACGCCGACGACATCGCGGCCTTCGAGGCCGGTCGTCCCGCCTGGAAGCCGGTCACCCAGCGCGGCTGACGCCCCGCAACCTCGCTGTGCCGCGCCGCGGTCGCCCGTGATCCTCGTGGCGATCGCGGCGTGGTCGTTGGCGGGGAGGTGGTCGCGGGCCTAGCGTGCGGTGCGTCGGGTGCCGCAGCCGCGGCCCCCTCCGCCGACCTGCTCCTCAAGGAGAGTCACGTGAACAAGACCCAGCTGATCGACGCCCTCGCCGCCCGGTTCGACGGCAACCGCAAGGCCGCGGCCCACGCGCTCGACTCGGTGCTCGACACCATCGCCCGCGAGGTCGCCAAGGGGGAGAAGGTGGCCATCACCGGCTTCGGCTCCTTCGAGAAGCGCGTGCGCGAGGCCCGCTGGGTGCGCAACCCGCGCACCGGCGAGCGGATCAAGGCCGCCAGCACGGCGGTCCCGAAGTTCACCGCGGGCGCCGACCTGCGCAACGTCGTCTCCGGCGCCAAGGCCCTGCCCGCCGCCGCGCTCGCGGCCGGTGAGTCGATGGTGGAGTCGGTGAAGGACTCCGCCGCCGAGACCGCGGCCGAGGCCACCGCGGCCGCCAAGGCCGTCGTCGCCAAGGCCAGCCCCCGCAAGGGCAAGAAGGCCCCCGCGGCCGCTCCGGCCCCGACGCCTGCCCCCGCGCCCGCCGCTCCGGCGGCGGCGCCTGTGGCGAAGAAGGCGCCTGCGGCGAAGAAGGCGCCTGCGGCGAAGAAGGCGCCCGCGGCGAAGAAGGCCCCGGCGGCGAAGAAGGCCCCGGCGGCGAAGAAGGCGCCCGCGGCGAAGAAGGCCCCGGCGGCGAAGAAGGCCCCGGCGGCGAAGAAGGCCCCGGCAGCGAAGAAGGCGCCCGCGGCGAAGAAGGCCCCGGCCGCCAAGAAGACCGCTTCCGGCGACGCCTGATCGACCCCGCACCACGGCCGTCGTCCCGCACGGGGCGACGGCCGTCGGCGTCTGCAGCGTGGCGCTGGCGGCGTGGCCGACCCGGGTGGCGCGGCCCGGTCCGGGGTGCGGGTGAGTAGGGTGCGGGACGTGAGTGTGCGACCGGTCCGGAAGGTGACCCAGCGGCGTGGCTGGGCCTGGGTGGTGGGCCCCGCGATCATCAAGCCCCTGCTGCTGTCGTTGACCAAGCAGGACTGGACCGACGGCGAGAAGCTGCCGGCCTCGGGCGGCTGCGTCGTCGCGATGAACCACCTGACCCACGCCGACCCGCTCACCGCGGCGCACCTGGTCTACGACCACGGTCGGCTGCCCCGCTACCTCGCCAAGTCGGGCCTGTTCCGCAACGGCGTCCTCGGCGGCTTCCTGCGGGCCGCGGGCCAGATCCCGGTCGAGCGCGCCACCGTCAACGCCGTCGGCGCCTACGCCGCCGCGGTCGAGGCCGTGCGTGCCGGGGAGTGCGTCGTGGTCTACCCCGAGGGCACGATCACCCGCGACCCCGCGCAGTGGCCGATGGTCGGCAAGACCGGCGCCGCGCGGATCGCCCTCGAGACCGGCTGCCCCGTCATCCCCGTGGGGCAGTGGGGGGCGCAGGAGCTGCTGCCCGCCTACTCCAAGCGGCCGCACCTGTTCCCGCGCACCACCGTGCACATGAAGGTCGGCGACCCCGTCGACCTCCAGGACCTCGCCCCCGCGCCGGGGGAGCGACCCACCGCGGAGGCGGTCGTCGCCGGGACCGAGCGGATCATGGACGCCGTCACCGCCCTCGTGGCCGAGCTGCGCGGCGAGCCCGCTCCCGCCGAGCGCTTCGACCCCCGCGCCGCGCGCGGGACCGGCCGCGACGACGACGGCCGGCAGGAGTCGGCATGAGTGCCGGGAAGGTCGCCGTTCTCGGCGCCGGCTCGTGGGGCACCGCCTTCTCGATCGTGCTCGCCGACGCCGGCAACGACGTCGCCCTGTGGGCGCGGCGCGAGGAGGTCGCCGCCACGATCAACGCCGAGCGCGCCAACGTCGACTACCTGCCCGGCATCCAGCTGCCGCCCACGGTCAGCGCCACCCACGACGTCGAGCAGGCGCTGGCGGGGGCCGAGGTCGTGGTGTTCGCGACGCCGTCGCAGACCTTCCGCGCCAACCTCGCCGAGTGGGCGCCGCACGTGCCCGCGCAGGCCGTGATGGTCTCGCTGATGAAGGGCGTCGAGCTCGGCACCCTCAAGCGGATGAGCGAGGTGGTCCAGGAGGTCACCGGCGCCGGCGAGGAGCGGATCGCGGTGGTCAGCGGACCCAACCTCGCCAAGGAGATCGCGCGCCGTGAGCCCGCCGCCTCGGTGGTGGCGTGTGCCGACGAGGACGTCGCCAAGCAGCTGCAGGCCCGCATGCACTCCGCGGCCTTCCGGCCCTACACCAGCGTCGACGTCCTGGGCTGCGAGCTCGGCGGGGCCTACAAGAACGTCGTGGCGCTCTCGGTGGGCATGGCCGTGGGGCTGGGCTTCGGCGACAACTCCACCGCCTCGATCATCACCCGCGGCCTCGCCGAGACCGCGCGCCTCGCCATGCGGCTGGGCGCCAACCCGCTCACGCTCATGGGGCTGGCGGGCCTCGGCGACCTCGTCGCCACCTGCTCCTCCCCGCTCTCGCGCAACCGCACGTTCGGCGAGAAGCTGGGCTTGGGCATGAGCACCGAGGACATCTACGCCTCCACCCGCCAGGTGGCCGAGGGCGCGAAGTCGTGCAGCTCCCTGCGGGCCCTGGCCGACAGCCAGGGGGTGGACGCGCCGATCGCCATCTACGTCGACGACGTCGTGGCCGGCCGCATCACCGTGCTCCAGATGATGGACGAGATCCTGGCCCGCGCCCCCAAGGCCGAGACCGACTGACCCCTCCGGGCCCGCTGCGGCTCCGGTGAGTACGCAGTGGTGGTCGGGCAGTGTGCTCGGCCAGCCGAGTACACTGCCCCCCGGTCGAGGTCAGCGGGTGAGGCGGTCGAGGCCGCGTGCGAGGTCGTCCCAGAGGTCCTCGACGTCCTCGACGCCCACGGAGAGGCGCACCAGTCCCTGGGGGATGGTGGCGGCCTCACCGCGCCACCGACGACGCCGCTCGAAGGTCGACTCGACCCCGCCGAGCGAGGTCGCGTGCACCCAGAGAGCGGTGCTGCGCACCAGCAGGTCGCCGGCCAGGGCCGCGCTCCCGGGACCCTCGCCCTCCTCGGCGCCGGCAAGGACGAGCGCCACGATCGCCCCGAAGCCGGGATAGCGGACCTCGGCCACCGCGGGGTGCTCGGCGGCCCGGGCGGCCAGCACCCGGGCGTTCTCCTCGGCCCGGTCCAGCCGCAGGTGCAGGGTGCGCATGCCGCGCACCGCCAGGAACGCCTCGAGGGTGCCGGGCACCGCTCCGGTGAGCCGACGCCGGTCGGAGAGCACCTGGTGCAGCCCGTCGTCGCGGGTCACCAGCGCGCCCAGCAGCGCGTCGGAGTGGCCGGCGAGGTACTTGGTGGCGGAGTGCACCACGACGTCGGCGCCGAGGTCGAGCGGACGCTGCCGCAGCGGGGTGGCGAAGGTGTTGTCCACCACCACGGTCGCGCCGGCCGCGTGACCGATCGCCGCGAGGCGCTCGAGGTCGGCCACCTCCAGGGCCGGGTTGGTGGGCGACTCCAGCCACAGCAGCGCGACGTCGTCGTCGCAGGCCGCCGCCACGGCGTCGGGGTCGGTGACGTCGACCAGGGTGGTGCGCAGGCGTCCCCGGCCCTCCAGGTCGGCCGCGGCCATCGTGCTGCCGAGGTAGGCGTGGCGCGGCAGCACCACCCCGGCGCCGGTGCCGACGAGGTCGAGCAGGCACGTGATCGCCGCCATGCCGGTGGAGAAGCCCAGCGCCCGCCCGCCCTCCAGGCCGCCGAGGACCTCCTCGAAGGCCTCCCAGGTGGGGTTGCCGTAGCGGCCGTACTCCCGGTCGCCGCCGGCGACGTAGGTGGCGGCCGGGACCAGCGGGACGTTCAGCGGCTGGTCGGGCTCGTGCGCGGGGCGTCCGGCCGTGACCGCCACCGTGGCGGGCCGCAGGCCGGCGGCGGTCGTTCCCGCGCCCGATCCGTCGGTGGTCTCGGGCGTGGGGGTGTGGTCGGCCATGGTGGCGAGGATAGGACGCGCCCGGCCACCGGTGCCTGCGCGGGGCCCGGGGCCGGCCCCGGATAGGGTCGCCTGCGTGACCCCCCAGGACGGCCCGACCCCCACGGACGGCCCTGACCCCTCCCGTCGCCCCCGCGTCGCCGTCGTGTTCGGCGGCCGCTCCAGCGAGCACGCCATCTCCTGCGTCACCGCGGCCAGCGTGATCGGCGCGCTGGACCCGGCCCACTACGACGTCGTGCCCGTCGGGATCACCCGCGACGGCCGCTGGGTGCTGGAGTCGGCCGACCCCGAGCGGATGCGCATCGGCGGCCGCGGGGAGCTGCCCGCCGTCGACGACGACGCCGACTCCGTCGCCCTGGCCCGCGTCACCCACGGCACCGACCTCGTGGTGACCGCCGCCGGCCGGCCCCCGCAGGTCTGGGGCGAGGTCGACGTCGTCTTCCCGGTGCTCCACGGGCCCTGGGGCGAGGACGGCACGATCCAGGGCATGCTCGAGATGGCTGGTGTCCGCTACGTCGGCGCCGGCGTGCTCGCCTCCGCGGTGAGCATGGACAAGGCCTACATGAAGGTGGTGCTGAGCGCGGCCGGGCTGCCGGTGATGCCCAGCGTCACCGTGACCGCGCGCGGCTGGGCCGCCGACGCCGCCGGGGTGACGGCCGAGGTGGCCGCGCTCGGCCTCCCGCTGTTCGTCAAGCCCGCCCGGGGCGGCTCGAGCATCGGCATCTCCAAGGTGCGCGACCTCGCGGCGCTGCCCGACGCCCTCGAGGCCGCCTTCGCCCACGACCCCAAGGTGCTGGTCGAGGTGTCGGCGGAGGGTGCCCGCGAGGTGGAGTGCGGGGTGCTGGAGTCCCTCGCCGGCGGGGTCGAGACCAGCGTGCCGGCCGAGATCCGCATCACCGGCGACCACGACTTCTACGACTTCGACGCCAAGTACCTGCCCGAGGAGGCCACCGCCCTCGACGTGCCGGCCGACCTCCCCGAGGACGTCGTCGCGCAGGTCCGCGCCCTCGCGGCGCGCGCGTTCGACGCCGTCGGCGCCGAGGGGCTGGCGCGGGTCGACTTCTTCCTGCGCCCCGACGGGTCGCTGGTGGTCAACGAGCTCAACACCATGCCCGGCTTCACGCCGCTCTCGATGTTCCCGCGCATGTGGGAGGCCACCGGTCTGCCCTACCCGGCGCTGGTCGACCGGCTGGTCCGACTCGCGCTGGCGCGCGACACCGGCCTGCGCTGACCCGCGGTCCGCGCACCGGGCCCGCGGCGGCTCAGCCCACGCCCTCGCAGGGCTGGTCGAGGGTGAGGTGGGCGCGCACGGCGTCGGCCAGCTCCGCCAGGGCGTTCGCCGGGCCGTCGGGCCGGTACTCGCCCGGCACGGTGACCTGCACGACCGGTCGGTAGCCGGGGGTGGTGAGGGTGACGTCGGCCGTCTGGTCGTCCAGTTGCGCGGGCGGCACGAACCAGCCGACGCCGCTGACGTCCTCGCACGAGGCGGTGGCGTCGAACTCCGCGGGCACCGGGACGCCGCAGCGCACGACGAACGCCGGGTCGCCGTAGGCGGCCCCGAGCGCGTCCTCGGGCTGCACGGCCACGCGCGGCTCGCCGGCCAGGGTGGAGGGCAGGGCGTCGGTGAACGCCCGGCAGGCCGCGAGGTCGGCGGCGTCGAGGTCGGGCAGGGGCAGCTCCACAGGGCCCTCGCCGCAGCCGCCGAGCAGCGGCAGCACGAGACCCGACGCGACCAGTGCCGCGAGCGCGCGCCGACCCCGCCCCGACATCAGAGGTGGACCACCGTGCACATCAGGGTGCGGGTGATGCCCGGCGTGCTCTGGATCTGGGCGACGACGAGCCGCCCCAGCTCGTCGACGTCGGCGGCGCGGGCGCGCACGATCACGTCGTAGGGGCCGGTGACCGCCTCGGCGTCGGTGACGCCGTCGAGGCCGGCGACGGCCCGGGCGACGTCGGCGGTGCGCCCGACGTCGGTCTGGATGAGGATGTAGGCCTGCACGCCCATGACACGCTCCTTCGCGTTCTGCGGCTCCCCGGATGAGGCCACTGCCGCCGCGTAACCTATCGCCCCCGCCGTGACCCCCGACACCCGCGCCCGGGGGAAGAGCCGGGCCCGGGACCCCGGTGGCCCCGGGCGGGGCGCGTGCGGTGGGATGGGGTCATGGACGACGCGGCCGCCCCCGACGCCACCCTCGCCGACGTCGGTGAGTTCGGGCTGATCGCCCGGCTGACCCCGCACTTCCCGGCCGGTGAGCAGGTGCTCCTCGGGCCCGGTGACGACGCCGCCCTGGTGCGCATCCGCGGTGGGCACGTCGTGATGTCCACCGACCTGCTGGTGGAGGGCCGCCACTTCCGGCGCGACTGGTCCTCGGCCACGGACGTGGGGCACCGTGCGGCGGCGCAGAACCTGTCCGACATCAACGCCATGGGCGGGCGCGCCCACACCCTCACCCTCGGTCTGGCCGCCCCGGCCGACCTGCCCGTGGCCTGGGCCGAGGACTTCGCGCGCGGGTTCGCCGCGGAGTGCGCGCTGGTGGGGGCCAGCGTGGTGGGGGGCGACCTCACCCGAGCCGACGTCGTGGTCGTGGCCGTCACGGTGCTGGGTGGCTGCACCGTCGCGCCCGTGACGCGCGCCGGCGCCCGCCCCGGCGACGTCGTGGCCCTCGCGGGTCGGCAGGGCTGGTCGGCGGGCGGCCTCACCGTGCTGGGGCGCGGGTTCCGCTCCCCGCGGGTGCTCGTGGACGCCTACCGGCGCCCCACGCCCCCCTACGACGCCGGACCCGAGGCCGCCGCGGCCGGCGCGAGCGCGCTCATCGACGTCTCCGACGGCCTGCTCGCCGAGGCCGGGCACGTCGCGCGCGCCTCCGGGGTGCGGCTGGAGCTGGACAGTGCGCGGCTGGAGATCCCTGAGCCGCTGCACACCGTCGCCGCCGCCACCGGGGTCGATCCGTTGCGGCTGGTGCTCACCGGCGGGGAGGACCACAGCCTGCTCGCGACCTTCCCGCCCGACGTCGCGCTGCCGGCGTCGTTCCGTCCGATCGGCCGGGTGGGCGCGGCGGTGCCGGGGGAGCCGGCGGTGCTCGTGGACGGCGTCGCGCCGGAGGAGCCCTGGGGCTGGACCCACTTCTGAGCGCCACCCACCCGCCGACGGTGGTCGCCGGGGGAGCGTTGTCACCAGCGGAAGGCACCGGTTCCGCCCCGGAAACGGTGCATTCCGCTGGTGACAACGGGAGACCCGCCGCCCGGAAAAGCGGCGAGGCCGCCACCGACCGGAGTCGGTGACGGCCTCGCCGTGAGTGCGGGTGGGGTCAGCGGGTGACCTTGCCGGCCTTGAGGCAGCCGGTGCACACGTTCAGGCGCTTGGGGGTGCCGTTGACGGTGGCCCGGACCCGCTGGATGTTGGGGTCGAAGCGGCGCTTGGTGATCTTGCGCGACCAGGGCCGGTTGTTGCCGAAGGACGGCTTCTTGGCGCAGATGTCGCAGACGGCAGCCACGGTGAATCTCCTGAGGTCGAACGGAAGTAGAAGGGGCCCGCGCGGGACGGGCAACCGCAGTAGCGTATCCGAGCCGGGCCGCACCCCGAAATCGTGCCGGGATCGCCACCGCCGACCCCGCCGGGGCGAGGTCGCGGCCCCCGGGTCCGCGGGCTACCGTACGCCCGTGGAGCAGGCCCCGATCAGCGGACACATCGAGCTCGGGGTCGTCGTGCGGTTCATCGACGCCGCCACCGACGCGCTGGCCGCCGCCCGCGAGGAGATCGACGCCCTCAACGTCTACCCGGTGCCCGACGGCGACACCGGCACCAACCTCTACCTCACGATCTCCGCGGCCCGCGACGCCGTGCACGCCGTGCTCCCCGCCGATGCCGGTGGTCCCGGGGGTCCCGGGGAGGACGAGCAGGTCCTGCCCGACGACGACGGCGACCGGCTGCGCGACGCCGCCCTGGCCGCGCTGGCCCGCGGTGCGCTGCTCGGGGCCCGCGGCAACTCGGGGGTGATCCTGTCGGAGATCCTCGGCGCGATCACCCGCCGCCTGGCCACCGCCACCGCCGAGGAGCGCAACGCCCGGATCGTGGCCGCCGCGCTGGAGGCGGCGGCGACCGCGGCCTACGCCGCCGTCGGCACCCCGGTGGAGGGCACCATGCTCACCGTGGTGCGGGAGGCCGCCGAGGCGGCGCTCGCCCGCGCGGAGCAGCCCGACGCCCGGGCACGCGACGTGTTCACCGAGGCGGCGCGGGCGGCGCGCGAGTCGCTGGCCCGCACCCCGGACCTGCTGCCGCTGCTGCGCGACGCCGGCGTGGTGGACGCCGGGGGCCGCGGCATGTGCGTGCTGCTCGACGCCGTCGAGACCGTGCTCACCGGGCGCCGCCCGATGGCCGTCGCCCCCCGGGGCCAGCGCTCGATCCCCGTGCCGCTGGTGCCGCTGGACGGTCCCGCGCACGAGCACACCGCGGACGGCCCGGCCTACGAGGTGATGTACCTGCTCGACACCACCGCCACCGGCGAGGACGGGATCGGCGCCCTGCGCCGCACCCTGGCCGGGCTCGGGGACTCCCTCGTGGTCGTCGGCGGCGAGGGGCTGTGGAACGTCCACGTGCACGTCGACGACGTCGGGGCGGCCATCGAGGCCGGGCTGGAGGCCGGGCGTCCCCACCGCATCCGGGTCACCCACTTCGCCGACCAGGCGGCCCGCAGCGCCGCGAGCACCGCGGGCCGGGCCCCGGGCGGCCGCCGGGGCCGCGCCGTCGTCGCGGTGGCGGCGGGGCCGGGGCTGTCCCGGCTGTTCGCGGAGGCCGGTGCGCGGGTGGTGGAGGGCGGCCCGGGGCGGCGTCCCAGCACCGGGGCGCTGCTCGGCGCGATCGCCGACTCCGGCGCCGCCGAGGTGATCGTGCTCCCCAACGACCACGACACCGTGCGCACCGCGGAGGTGGCGGCCCGCACGGCCGAGGCCGACCTCGGCCTGCGCGTGGCCGTGGTCCCCGCCGTCGCCCAGGTGCAGGGCCTGGCCGCGCTGGCCGTGCACGAGCCCGGACGCGCGTTCGACTCCGACGTGCTCGAGATGACCGCCACCGCCCGGCACGCACGCCAGGGCGGGGTGACGATCGCGGCCAAGCGGGCGCTGACGATGGCCGGGTGGTGCGAGCCCGGCGACGTCCTCGGCGTCATCGAGGGCGACTTCGTGGTGATCGGCCAGGACCAGGCCGCGGTGGCCGCCGAGGTGCTGGGCCGGCTGCTCGCCGGCGGCGGTGAGCTGGTCACCCTGGTCGCCGGGGCCGGCGGCGAGGCGCTGCGCGACGCCGCCGCCGCGTGGGTCGACGCCCACCACCCGCACGTCGACGTCGTCGGCTACGACGGCGGGCAGGACCGCTACCCGCTGCTGCTCGCGGTGGAGTGAGGTCGCATGTCGATCACCCCGGAGTCACGGATCGAGACCGTGCTGGGCAACGCCGGTCCGAAGAAGCTCGTCGCCTTCCGCGACCGGTTGGGGCTGCAGACGGTCGAGGACCTGCTGCGCCACCGCCCGCGCCGCTACCTCGAGACCGGCACACTCTCGCAGGTCGACGACTTCGTCGAGGGGCAGGTGCTGACGGTGGTGGGCCGGATCGGCCGCAGCAAGGCCGTCTCCTACACCGACCGGCGCACCGGACGGGCCGCGTTCCGCACCGAGGTGCAGGTCCTGACCGACGGCACATCGTTCAGCCTCGTGTACTTCTCCAAGACCAAGAACATCGCCGACTTCCACGAACGCACGTACCGACCGGGGCGCACCGGGGTGTTCATCGGCAAGCCTCGTCGGTTCAGGGAGGACTGGCAGCTGACCAACCCCGACGTGATCCTGTTCGACGCGGATGACGATGCCGGGACGGGGGCGCCGGCGTTGAGCCGGCTGTTCCCTCTGTACCCGCTCACCTCCGGCGTCACGAACATGGACGTCCAGCAGGTGGTGGCGGCCGCACGCACCTTCGTCGACGCCCTGCCCGAGGTGGTCCCGGCGCCGGTGCGCGAGCGGTACCGGCTGCCGGGGCCCGACGACGTGCTGCACCTGCTGCACACCCCCGACACCCAAGCCGAGGTCGCCCGCGCCCACCGCTACCTCCGCTTCGAGGAGGCGCTGATCACCCAGGCCGTGCTCGCCCGCCGTCGTGCGGCCGTGCGCGCGCTGGGCACCCGGCGCCGCGACGGCGGCGACGGCGCCCTGCTGCGCGCCTTCGACGCCTCCCTGCCCTTCGAGCTCACCCGGGGGCAGCGCGCGATCGGGGAGGAGATCGAGGCCGACCTGGCCGGTGAGCACCCCATGAACCGGCTGCTGCAGGGCGAGGTGGGGTCCGGCAAGACGCTCGTGGCGCTGCGGGCGATGCTGCGCGTGATCGACTCCGGCGGCCAGGCGGCGCTGCTGGCCCCCACCGAGGTGCTGGCCCAGCAGCACCACCGCTCGCTCACCGCGATGCTCGGCGACCTCGCGGGCGGCGCGATGTTCGGGGGCACCTCGGTCGAGCTGCTCACCGGCTCCATGACCCGCAGCCAGCGCACCGGCCCGCTCTCCCGGCTGGCCAGCGGGGAGGCCGGGATGGTGGTGGGCACCCACGCCCTGCTCGAGGACACCGTGATGTTCGCCGACCTCGGCCTGGTGGTGGTCGACGAACAGCACCGCTTCGGCGTCGAGCAGCGCGCGGCCCTGACCGCCAAGACCGACGGTGTGCCGCCGCACCTGCTGGTCATGACCGCCACGCCCATCCCGCGCACGGTCGCGATGACGGTCTTCGGTGACCTCGAGGTCTCGGTGCTCGACGAGCTGCCCGCCGGCCGGGCGCCCATCCAGACCACCGCGGTGCACCTGCTCGACCACCCGCACTGGTACGCCCGGGTGTGGGAGCGGGTCCGGGAGGAGGTCGCGCGCGGCCACCAGGTCTACGTCGTGTGCCCCCGGATCAGCAGCGACGACGACGAGCCGGTGGACGGCGCCCAGCTGCCGATCGACCTGCCCGATCCCGACGGCTCCGAGGATCCCGGTCCCGCGGGCCCCGCCGCCCCGCAACGGCCGCTGGCGGCGGTCGAGGACGTCGTCCGCGAGCTCGGCGACGGACCCCTGGACGGGCTGCGGCTCGCGCCGCTGCACGGCCGGCTGCGTCCGGAGGACAAGGACGCCACGATGCGGGCCTTCGCCGCCGGCGAGCTCGACGTGCTGGTGTCCACCACGGTGATCGAGGTCGGGGTCGACGTCGCCAACGCCACCACGATGGTGATCCTGGACGCCGAGCGCTTCGGCATCTCCCAGCTGCACCAGCTGCGGGGTCGGGTGGGCCGCGGCGGCCTGCCGGGGCTGTGCCTGCTGGTGTCCTCCGCCGCTCCGGACACCCCGGCCCGGGTGCGTCTGGACGCGGTGGCGGCCACGACCGACGGCTTCGAGCTGAGCCGGCTCGACCTCGACCAGCGGCGCGAGGGCGACGTGCTGGGGCGGGCCCAGTCGGGCTTCCGCACCCAGCTGGAGAGCCTGCGGGTGCTGCGCGACGAGAAGACGATCCTCCAGGCGCGCGAGGCGGTGGAGGAGCTGCTCGGCGAGGGCCCGCCGCCCGCCGCGGGCGAGTCGGACCCGCTCGACGCCTGGCCGGTGCTCGCGGAGCGCGTGCGGTCGCTGGAGGCCCGCGCGGCGGCCGAGATGATGGTCAAGTCGTGACCCGCATCATCGCCGGCCGCGCCGGCGGGCGGAGGCTCGCGACCCCGCGCGGCGACCGCACGCGTCCCACCAGCGACCGCACCCGCGAGGCGCTGTTCTCCGCCCTCGCGGCGCGCGCGGGCGGCCTGGAGGACACGGTGTTCCTCGACCTGTTCGCCGGCAGCGGTGCCGTGGGGCTGGAGGCCTGGTCGCGCGGTGCGGCCCGGGTGCGGCTGGTGGAGCACGACCGGGCCACCGCGGCGCTGATCCGGCGCAACGCCGCGAGCATCGGCTGCGCGGTGGCCGACGTCGTGGCCGCCACGGTGTCGTCCGCCCTGGCCCGGCCGGTGGACCTGGCCGTCGACGTCGCCTTCCTCGACCCGCCCTACCCCCGCACGGAGGAGGAGGTGGCCGAGGACCTGCGGGCCCTGGTGCCCTGGCTGGCGCCCGACGCCGCCGTGCTCGTCGAGCGCTCGCGTCGCAGCCCCGAACCGACCTGGCCCCCGGGCCTGGAGGCGGTGCGCTCGAAGGTCTACGGCGAGACCACCGTGTGGTTCGCGCACTGGTACGGTCACGCGCCATGAGCAAGGCCGTCTGTCCCGGCTCCTTCGACCCCGTCACGCTGGGCCACCTCGACATCATCGGACGGGCGGCCCGGCTCTTCGACGAGGTCGTGGTCGCCCTGGGCGTCAACCCCTCCAAGAGTCGGTGGTTCAGCCCGGAGGAGCGGATCGCGATGATGGAGCGGGCGTGCGCTCCGTTCCCGAACGTCGTCGTGCGCGGGTTCACCGGCCTGGTCACCGAGTTCTGCGCCGAGCAGCGCGCGGTCGCGCTGGTCAAGGGGCTGCGCTCCTCCAGCGACTTCGACTACGAGCTGCCGATGGCCCACATGAACGTCGCCCTCACCGGAATCGAGACCGTCTTCCTCCCGGCGAGCACGGGGCAGTCCTTCGTGTCCTCGAGCCTGGTGAAGGAGGTCGTCAGCTTCGGCGGCGACGTCGCCGCGTTCGTGCCCGACTTCGTGCTCGAGGCCCTGCTGGAGCGGGCGGCCCAGCGGCGCTGAGGCGGCTTTTGGCCGCCCGGACCCCTCGGCGGTACGCTCATCGCTGATCTGCTGTGCCCGGACCCGGAAGTGACACTGTGACCAGCCTGGACCCGCGAGCGCCGCTCGTGCTCGATACCCGCGAGCTCGGCCGCCGCCCGGGGTCCCAGCGTCAGGTGGAGCTCTCGGTGCCGGCCCCGGCGGATCTGGGCATCGACGTCCTCGGAGTGCCCGAAGGTTCGCCGGTCGATTTCGACCTGCGGCTGGAGGCGGTCATGGAGGGGGTGCTGGTCACGGGTTCGGCCTCGGTCGAGCTCGACGGCGAGTGCGCACGGTGCCTGGAACCGATCCACGACGACCTCGTGGTGCGATTCCAGGAACTGTTCGTCTACGACGACCAGACCTTCGGCTCCGACTCCCCGGAGCACGAGGAGGACGACGATCTCAGTAGGCTGCAGGACGACCTGGTCGACCTGGAGCCGTTGCTGCGGGATGCGGTGGTGCTCGCACTGCCCTTCCAGCCGCTGTGCGAGGAGGACTGCCCCGGATTGTGCGTCGAGTGCGGCGCGCGACTGGCGGAGGATCCCGACCACGACCACGAGGCACGGACCGATCCCCGGTGGGCGGCGCTCGACGCGCTGCGCAACGGCGCCGATCCCGCCTGAGCACCACCCCGAACCAGCACCACCCCCAGCTTGACCTGACGAGGAGAGAACAGTGGCTGTCCCGAAGCGGAAGATGTCGCGCAGCAACACCCGGCACCGTCGTTCGGCCTGGAAGGCCACCGTGCCGACCCTGGTGACCTGCGCCAACCCCGCGTGCGGCGCCCAGCACCTCCCGCACCGCGCGTGCGGCGAGTGCGGTCAGTACGGCGCCCGCGCGGCCCGTCGCCAGGTTCTCTGACCTCCCCGTCCTCGGGTCGGGCCGCCATCAACGCCGACGCCGCCCCCTCCACCGCCCCTGACCGGGGCGCGCTGCGCGCTGCCCTCGGGGACCCCGTCCTGGACCCCGAGCTGCTCGAGCTCGCCCTCACCCACCGCTCCTACGCCTACGAGAACGGTGGGATCCCCACCAACGAGCGCCTGGAGTTCCTCGGCGACTCCGTGCTGGGGGTGGTGGTCACCGAGACGCTCTACCGCACCCACCCGGACCTCTCCGAGGGCCGGTTGGCCAAGCTGCGCGCCGCGGTCGTCAACGCCCGCGCGCTGGCCGGGGTTGCCGAGCGGATCGGGCTCGGCGCGTACATCAAGCTCGGGCGCGGCGAGGAGACCACCGGTGGGCGTACCAAGGCCTCCATCCTCTCCGACACCGTCGAGGCCGTGATCGGGGCCGTCCACCTCTCCGGCGGCATCGAGGTGGCCTCCGAGCTGGTCCACCGGCTCTTCGACCCCCTCATCGAGCAGGCCTCGGCCCTCGGGGCGGGGCTGGACTGGAAGACCTCGCTGCAGGAGCTCGCCGCCGAGCGCTCCCTGGGCGTGCCCGAGTACGTCATCGAGGCCGAGGGCCCCGACCACCTCAAGACCTTCCACGCCCGGGTCCGCGTGGGGGCGACCCTCTACGGCAACGGCACCGGCCGGTCGAAGAAGGAGGCCGAGCAGGGCGCGGCCGAGACCGCCTACCTCGAGATCCAGGGCTCCGCGAGCCTGCCGGGGGGCACGCCGGGCGATGCCTGAGCTGCCCGAGGTCGAGGTCGTCCGGGCCGGCCTGGAGCGCCACGTCGTCGGCGCCCGGATCGAGTCCGTGGCGGTGCTCCACCCGCGCCCGGTCCGCCGCCACGAGGGCGGTGCCGCGCACTTCGCCGGCGCCCTCGCCGGTCGCCGCATCGTCGCCGCCCGACGTCGCGGCAAGTACCTGTGGCTGCCGCTCGACGACGGCGACGCCGTGCTCGGCCACCTCGGCATGAGCGGCCAGCTGCTCGTCCAGCCCAAGGACGCCCCCGCCGAACGACACCTGCGGGTGCTGTTCACCCTCAGCGGGGCCGACGAGGACCGCGACCTGCGCTTCGTCGACCAGCGGATGTTCGGCGGCCTGCTGCTGAGTCGCGGCGGCGCGCAGCTGCCCGGCGAGATCGCTCACATCGCCCGCGACCCCCTCGACCCCGCCTTCGACGACGCGCGCTTCGTGCGCGAGGTGCGGCGGCGCGCGAGCGCTGTCAAGCGGCTGCTGCTGGACCAGACCGTCGTGTCCGGGGTCGGCAACATCTACGCCGACGAGGCGCTGTGGCGTGCCGGCATCCACGGCGAGCGCCCGGGGGAGCGGC
Source organism: Nocardioides sp. (assembly GCF_964228225.1). GTDB lineage: Bacteria > Actinomycetota > Actinomycetes > Propionibacteriales > Nocardioidaceae > Nocardioides. The sequence continues at coordinate 80,491 of NZ_CAXQZB010000049.1, read as the reverse complement.
TCACGGCCCGTCAGGTGCAGGAGCTGCTCGACCACGCCCGCACGGTGATGTCCGACGCCCTCGCCCAGGGCGGCACGTCCTTCGACGCGCTCTACGTCAACGTCAACGGCGAGTCGGGGTACTTCGACCGCTCGCTGCACGCCTACGGCCGCGAGGGCGAGCCGTGCGACCGGTGCGACACCCCGATCCGGCGGGTGGCGTTCATGAACCGCTCCTCCTACTTCTGTGCCCGCTGCCAGCCGGTGCCGCGGCGCTCCGCGCGCACCGCGTCGGCGGCACGCCGGCGGGTTTGACCGCATCGCGACTCGGTGGGACTCTTGGAGACGGCCCGGATCGGGCCGCACCACCGGGGGAGCACCCCCACCGTGTGATGAGCCAGCCCGACTGGCATGACGCCCGGCGACCACGCCGGCACCACCAACGGCACCTCTACCGGAAGGTCCCCTCGCCATGGCCAAGGCGCTGATCGGTCACCTGAACAGCGACCTGCGCGACCCGCGACTCGCCGTCGAGAACGCTCGACTGCGCAACCGGGTGGCCGAGCTGGAGTCGCTCGTCCTCCGCCTCTCGGAGGAGAACGACCGTCTCGTCGCCGCCCGTGCGGCCGAGCTGCTCGAGGTCGCGCCGCAGCAGGAGCTGCAGCCCGCCTGACGCTCCGCGCCCGCGGGGGTCCGTGACCCCGCGCGGGCCTGCGTCGTTGGAGCGGCATGCGCCGCTCCCCGCGCCCGTCGCTCCCCGGCGCCCGCCGTCGGGGACGCCGTCGTCCCCTCATCACCGCCGGCGGTCTGCTCGCGGTGGCCTGCCTGCTCGCACCGGCGGCCGCCGGACTCGGGCTCGCGGCCCCCGTCGCCGCCGAGCCCGGGGCCACCGGGCCGACCGCGGCTCCCGCGGCACGGGTCGGGCTGGGCGCGGACCCCACCGACGTCGCCCTCCTGGGCGAGCGGATCAACCACCTCGCCGTGCGCCCGGGCCAGCTGGCGATCTCGGGCTGCTTCCTGGCCTCCGCGCCACTGTTCGTGACCAGTGGGGTGGACTCGCTGCGGGTCTACGACGTCGCCGACCCGGCGGCGCCCCGGCTGGTGGGGGTGCTGCCGGAGGTCCTGTTCGAGAACGAGGCCATGACGTGCGGGGAGCGGCGCACAGCCTCGGGCGTGCGTCGGTTCGTGCTCGTCGGCGTCGACCTCGTGCAAGCCGCACCGACCGACCCCTCGGGGCCGACCCACGTCAACGTCGGCGGTGGTGAGCTGATCGTCGTCGACGTCACCACGCCGTCGCGGCCCCGCATCGCCGGGCGCACCGAGGCCACCACCAGCACCCACACGGTGGCGTGCATCGACGTGCGCGACTGCCGCTACGCCTACTCCGCGGGGGAGGACGAGCAGGACCCGCACTTCTCGATCGTCGACCTCACCTCCCTCGAGCGTCCGCGCGAGGTCGACGCCGCACCGCGTCGTCCGGGCACCCAGCCCTTCACCTCGCCGACCGCGGGTCACCAGTGGAACATCGACGCCGCCGGCGTCGCGACCCACACCGGCTGGGGCGGCGCCTCGATGTGGGACGTCTCCGACCCGCGTCGTCCGCGCCTGCTCGCCACCACCGGTCGGGCCGGTCGGGGCGAGGATCCCCGCCACCCCGGCTGGAACGACTTCATCCTCCACAACGCCTTCCGTCCCCACGCCGACCGCTTCGAGCCGAACCGGCCGCCGTCCCTGACCTCGGGCAACGTCCTGCTCGTCACCGAGGAGGACTACGAGCAGACCGACTGCGCCCGGGCCGGCTCCTTCCAGACCTGGTGGGTCAAGCGACTCGGCGGGCCCGGTGCGCCGGGGCGCATCGTCCCGCTGGACAAGGTCGAGCTCGCCGACCTCGGCACCTACCCCCTGCCCCGCGGCGCCTTCTGCTCCTCCCACTGGTTCGACTACCGCCCCGGCGGACTGGTCGCGGCCGGCTTCTACGGTGGCGGCACCCAGATCCTCGACGTCCGCGACCCGCGCCGGATCCGGTCCTACAGCCACGCCGTGTGGGGCGCCTCGGAGGTCTGGGACGCGATGTGGGTGCCGGTCTACCGCGACGGTCGCCGTACCAGCGCCCGCACCAACGTCGTGTACTCCCTGGACCTGGTGCGCGGCCTGGACGTGTACGCCGTCGACGTGCCCGGCGACGGGCGCGGTGCCCTGCCGCCCCCGGCCCGGGGTGGCCCGGTCGGGCCCGGCGACGCGGCCGGCGCCGGCACGCTCGTGCTGGCGGCCGGCGCCGCGGCGTTCGGCCTGACCCTGCTGCGCCGCCGACGTCCGGTGCGCGGAGGGTCCGAAATCCGGGTGCCGGCACCGGCGGCGAGCGCGTAACGTCGAGCGGGTGTCCGCCGCGCCCACCACCCCGACCCGCGCTCCGGAGCCCGGTGGATGGGGGGAGCGGGTGGCGCCCGCTCGGCTCGGCCGCGACTTCCGGTGGCTGCTCGCCTCGAGCTGGACCACCAACCTCGGCGACGGTCTGGCGCTGGCCGCCGCCCCGCTCCTGGTCGCCTCCCTCACCGACTCCCCGGGACTGGTGGCGCTGGCCGCCACGGCGGCCTGGGCGCCGTCGTTGCTCTTCGGTCTGCTGGCCGGGGTCTACACCGACCGGCACGACCGGCGTCGGCTCGTGCTCGTGGGCAACGCGCTGCGGGTGCTGCTGGTCGCGACGCTGGCGATCGCGGTGCTCGCCGACACCGCCACCATCGGGTTCGCCCTGGTCGTGATGCTGGCCCTGGGCTCGGCGGAGGTGTTCGTCGACAACGCCGCCGCCACCTTCACCCCCATGCTGGTGGCCCGCGAGGACCTCGCCCTGGCCAACAGCCGGGTGCTCACCGGCTTCATCACCCTCAACCAGCTGGCGGGGCCGCTGTGCGGCGCGGTGCTCTTCGCCCTCCACCCGGCCGCCCCCTTCCTGGTGCAGGCGCTCACCGCCCTCCTCGGCTGGGCGTTCATGACCCGCGTGCGCCCGCCCGACCACCGCACCGGCGGCCCGGCGGCCCGCACCGTGCTCCACGAGCTGCGCGAGGGGCTGCGCTGGGTGTGGCACCACGCGGCCGTGCGCACCTTGGTGCTCACCATCTTCATCTTCAACCTCACCTTCGGCGCGGCGTGGTCGGTGCTCGTGCTCTACGCCACCCAGCGGCTGGGGCTCGCCGAGGCCGGCTTCGGCCTGGTCACCGGCGTCGGTGCGGCGGGAGGGCTGCTCGGCACGGTCTGCTACGGCTGGCTGACCCGCCGGCTCTCGCTGGGGACGATCATGCGCATCGGCCTGGTGATCGAGACCCTCACCCACCTCGTGCTCGCCCTCACCACCAGCCCGTGGGTGGCACTCCCGGTGTTCTTCGTCTTCGGCGCCCACGCCTTCATCTGGGGCACCACCTCGATGACCGTGCGGCAGCGGGCCGTGCCCGCCGAGCTGCAGGGGCGGGTCGGGGGCATCAACGGATTCGGCGTGTTCGCCGGCCTGGTGATCGGCTCGGGCATCGGCGGGCTGATCGCCGAGCAGGCCGGCGTCGTCGGCCCGTTCTGGTTCGCCTTCGGTGGCTCGGTGCTGTTCCTCGTGCTGCTCTGGCGCCAGCTGGCCCACATCGCCCACGCCGACGAGCAGGGGCCCGCCGCGGACGACGCCGCGCCGCGCGACGAGGCACGCGGGTAGGCTGCGGCGCGCCGCGACCTCCGGTCCGGCACCGACGTCCCACCCCGTCCACCTGCCCGACCCGCCAGACCCGGGCAGACCACCCGCAGGAGCGCCCGCGTGTACCTGAAGAGCCTGACCCTGAAGGGGTTCAAGTCCTTCGCCTCCGCGACCACGCTCCAGCTCGAGCCGGGCATCACCTGCATCGTGGGCCCCAACGGGTCGGGGAAGTCCAACGTCGTCGACGCCCTGGCGTGGGTGATGGGCGAGCAGGGCGCCAAGTCGCTGCGCGGCGGGAAGATGGAGGACGTCATCTTCGCCGGCACCAGCGGCCGTCCGCCGTTGGGCCGCGCCGAGGTCGTGCTCACCATCGACAACTCCGACGGCGCGCTGCCGATCGAGTACTCCGAGGTGACGATCAGCCGCACGATGTTCCGCAGCGGCGGCTCGGAGTACGCCATCAACGGCACCGCCTGCCGGCTGCTCGACGTGCAGGAGCTGCTCAGCGACTCCGGCATCGGTCGCGAGATGCACGTGATCGTCGGGCAGGGTCAGCTCGACTCGATCCTGCACGCCACCGCCGAGGACCGCCGCGGGTTCATCGAGGAGGCCGCCGGCGTCCTCAAGCACCGCAAGCGCAAGGAGAAGGCGCTGCGCAAGCTCGACGCGACCCAGGGCAACCTGACCCGGTTGAACGACCTGATCGTCGAGATCCGCCGCCAGCTCAAGCCGCTGGGGCGCCAGGCCGAGGTGGCCCGCCGGGCCGCCACCGTGCAGGCCGACGTCCGCGACGCACGGGCGCGCCTGCTCGCCGACGACCTCGTGACCGCCCGCACCGCCCTCGAGCAGGAGCTGGCCGACGAGTCGGTGCTGGTCGAGCGCCGTACCGAGGTCGAGGCCTCCCTGGCGCGCGCCCGGGAGGCCGAGGCCGAGCTCGAGGCCGCGTTGCGCGAGGACCTCCCGGCCCTCAGCGCCGCCCAGGAGACCCAGTACGCCCTCGGCAGCCTGCGTGAGCGGATCCGCGGCACCCAGGGCCTCGCGGCCGAGCGGGTGCGCAACGCCGCCGGTGCGGGGGAGGCCGAGGCCGGCGCCCGGGGCCGCGACCCCGAGCAGCTGGAGGCCGAGGCCGAGACCGCCCGCGAGCGGGAGGCCGCGAACGCCGCCGAGGTCGAGCAGCTGCGGCTCGCCCTCGAGGGCGCCGTGACCGCCCGGCGCGAGGCGGAGGAGGCCGCGGCCGCCGAGGACCGGCGCATCGCCGCCCTGCAGCGCGCCGCCGCCGACCGGCGCGAGGGCCTCGCGCGGCTCCACGGCCAGGTCAACGCCCTGAAGTCGCGTGCGGCCGCGGCCGCCGACGAGATCGGCCGGCTCACCCTGGCCCGCGAGGAGGCGCTGGCCCGCGCGGCCCGCGCCCAGCACGACTTCACCGCGCTCGAGACCCGCGTGGCCGGCCTCGACGCCGGCGAGGAGGGGCTCGACGCCGAGCACGAGGACGCCGTCGCCGCCCTCGACGCGATCGAGGAGCGGCTCGCGGCCGTGCGGGCCGAGGTGCAGGACGCCGACCGCGAACGCTCGGCGCTGGCCGCCCGCAAGGACGCCCTCGAGCTCGGCCTGGCGCGCAAGGACGGCGGCGGGGCCCTGCTCGCCGCGGGCGGCGACGGCGGTCCGCTCGACGGCGTCCTGGGTTCGGTCGCGACCCTGCTCAGCGTGTCCCCGGGGCACGAGACGGCACTGGCCGCGGCCCTCGGTGCGGCCGCCGACGCCGTCGCGGTGGCCGACCCCGCAGCGGCGGTCGCCGCGCTGGAGCACCTGCGCGCCGGCGACCTCGGCCGCGCCGGCCTCCTGGTGGGCGGCGCCGCGGCCCGGCGGCGCGACTGGCCCGCCGCGCCGGAGGGCGTGCCCTACGCCCTCGACCTGCTCGACGCCGTGCCTGACACGCTCGTCCCGGCCCTCACCCGGCTGCTGGAGCGGGTCGTCGTGGTCGACGACCTCGCCACCGCGCGCCGCGTGGTCGAGGCCGACGCCGAGCTCACCGCCGTCACCCGCGACGGCGACGTGCTCGGCGCCCACCGCGCCGACGGCGGCTCCGCCGCGGGGCAGAGCCTGATCGAGATCCAGAGCGCGGTCGACGAGGCCGGGGAGGCGCTGCGCGAGGCCACCGCCCGCGCCGAGCGTCTCACCTTCGAGACCTCGCGGCTGGAGGCCGAGCGGCTCACCGCCCAGCAGCGCGTCGACGTCGCCCTGGCGCAGCTGCACGAGTCCGACGCCACCCTGGCGGCCGTCGCGGAGGAGCTGGGCCAGTATGGCTCCCAGATGCGCGCCGCGGCCGGGGAGGCCCAGCGGTTGGAGGCGGCCCTGGAGAAGGCCGAGGCCGCCCGGGTGCAGGACCTCGGCGGGCTGGCCGAGCTCGAGGCGCGGGTGGCGGCCGCCGAGCAGTCCCACGACGACGGCGAGGAGCCCGACACCGGCGAGCGGGAGCGGCTGGCGCAGGCCGCCACGGCCGCCCGCGCGGCGGAGATGGAGGCGCGGCTGGCGCTGCGCACCGCCGAGGAGCGCGCCCGCGCCGGCCACGGGCGCGCCGACGCCCTGATGCGCCAGGCCCGGCAGGAGCGCGAGGCCCGCGCCCGCGCCGCCGAGCGCCGGGCCCGACTGCAGCGCGAGGCCGAGGTCGCCCGCGCGGTGGGGGAGGCCACCACCTTCGTGCTCGCCCACCTGGAGGCCTCCTGGCACGAGGCCAGCGAGGTCCGAGCGGCGGTCGAGCGCGACCGCCAGGGCCGCGAGCGGGCGCTGCTGGAGGTGCGCGCCACCCTGCGCACCCTGGGGGCCGAGCTCACCGAGCTCATCAGCTCGGTGCACCGCGACGAGATGGCCCGCGCCCAGCAGCGGATGCGCATCGAGCAGCTGGAGGAGCGGGCCCTGGAGGAGCTCGGTCTGGACGCCGACGCGCTGGTGGCCGACTTCGGCCCCGACGTGCCGGTGCCGGTGGCGTCGGAGACCCCCGACGGCCCGGACGCTCCCGACGCCGCTGGGTCCACCACGGTGCCCTACGTGCGCGAGGAGCAGACCAAGCGGCTGCGCACCGCCGAGCGCGCCCTGCGCGAGCTCGGACGCGTCAACCCGCTGGCGCTGGAGGAGTTCTCGGCGATGGAGGAGCGCCACCGCTTCCTCACCGAGCAGCTGGAGGACCTCAAGCAGACCCGCAAGGACCTGCTCGACATCGTGCGCGAGGTCGACACCCGGGTCGAGGAGGTCTTCACCGAGGCCTACGCCGACGTCGAGCGCGCCTTCGACGCCACGTTCGCCCGGCTCTTCCCCGGCGGCGAGGGCCGGCTCGTGCTCACCGACCCCGACAACATGCTCACCACCGGCATCGAGGTGGAGGCCCGGCCCCCGGGCAAGAAGGTCAAGCGGCTCTCGTTGCTCTCCGGCGGCGAGCGCTCCCTGGTCGCGGTCGCCTTCCTGGTGGCGCTGTTCAAGGCCCGGCCCTCGCCGTTCTACATCCTCGACGAGGTGGAGGCGGCCCTGGACGACACCAACCTGGGGCGCCTGCTGCAGATCTACGAGGAGCTGCGCGAGAACTCCCAGCTGCTCGTCATCACCCACCAGAAGCGCACCATGGAGGTCGGCGACGCCCTGTACGGCGTCACGATGCGCGGCGACGGCGTCAGCGCGGTGATCTCTCAGCGGCTGCGCGAGCCCGAGCCGGCCTGACCCGCCTCACCCCGAGCCCCAGGAGAGCCATGCCCGCCACCCGACCGCCGCGCAGCGACTACCCCCACTGGGAGCGCGTCACCACGCGCTGGGCCGACATCGACGTCTACGGGCACATGAACAACGCCCGGTACTTCGAGCTCATCGACACGGTGGTGAACAACCACCTCGTCGCCGGCACCGGCGTCGACATCCGCACCCTGCCCGCGATCGGGGTCGTGGCGGAGGTGTCGTGCCGCTACTTCGCCGAGATCGGCTACCCCGAGCCCGTCGACGTCGGCGTGGTCTGCGAGCGGCTCGGCACCTCCTCGATCATCTACCGCGTCGGCCTGTTCCAGGGTGACGGCGACCTCGCCCACGCCGAGGGGCGCTTCGTGCACGTCTACGTCGACAACACCGATCCCGCCCGGCCGGTCGTCCCGGTGCCCGACGTCATCCGCGCCGCCGTCGCCCCGCTGGTGCGCTGACCCGGCACCCGCTGGCCCTCGCTCCTCGACGACCGTGACCACTGACGTTCGTCGAGGAGGCGCCCTGGCGCCGTCACGAGACGCCGTGGGTCGGGAGGCGACGCTGGCCACCGGCCGTCTGCCGGGTGCGGGCGTCTCGTGACGCTCGCTGGCGCTCGCTCCTCGACGACCGTTTCCCTGGCGCCGCCACGAGACGTGGTGGGTCGGGTGCGGGCGTCTCGTGACGCTCGCTGCGCTCGCTCCTCGACGACCGTGTCCCTGGCGCCGTCACGAGACGCGGTGAGGATGCGCTCAGCCGGCGGTGGCGCCCTCGCTGTCGGCGAAGCCGGGCAGGTGCTCGGTGAGCAGGGCCTTGAAGGGCGCCTCGGCCTCGAGCTGGCTCAGGATGCCGATGCCGCCGATCCAGGTGCGGTGGATGAGCAGGTAGGACGGCGGCAGGTTGATGCGCACCGCGATCGCGTAGGAGGGCCCCTTGGGGTCGTTCATGCGCTCGAACTGGGCGCGCATCCAGGCACGGGAGAACCGGAAACGCTCCACCTGGGTGGGCTCGACGAACGGCGCGAGGTAGTCGATCAGCGCCTGGCCGTCCAGGGTGATCTTCTCCTTGATGAACCCCTCCTGGCGCAGCCCGGCCACCACCTGCTCGGCGTCGCCGGTGGCGCAGCGACGGATCAGGTCGCCCATCGCGCGGGGCAGCTGGCGTCCGGGCAGGCGCGCGACCGCGCCGTAGTCGAGCACGCCGAGCCGGCCGGGCTCGCCGTCGGGGCCGGGGATGACGCGGAAGTTCCCGGGGTGCGGGTCGGCGTGCAGCATGCCGGTGCGGGCGGGGCTGGCGAACAGGAACCGCACGAGCAGCTCGCCGTAGTGGTCGCGCTCGGCCTGCGTACCGTCCTTGATCACCGCGGCCAGCGAGGACGCGGAGTCGAGCCACTCGGTGATGAGCACGGTCTCGCCGAACGCGACGACGGCCGGCACGGTGAGGTCGGGGTCGTCGACGAACGCCTCGTGGAAGGCCTGCTGCGCCTCGGCCTCGAGGCGGTAGTCGAGCTCCTCCTCGGTGCGCTCGATCATCTCGGCCACCAGCGGCTTGACGTCCAGACCGGGGAACAGCGGGCCGAGGGTGCGCGCCACGCGTGAGAGCTGGCGCAGGTCGGCCCGCAGAGCCTCGCCGGCCCCGGGGTACTGCACCTTCACCGCCACCTCACGGCCGTCGTGCCAGCGGCCCTTGTGCACCTGACCGATCGAGGCGGCCGCGGTGGGGGCGCCGTCGAGCCAGACCAGCTGCTCCTGCCAGTCGGGGCCGAGCTCGCGGGCCAGTGCCTCGCGCACGGTCGCGGTGGGCATCGGGGGAGCGGCGTCCTGCAGCTTGGTGAGCTGCTCGCGGTAGGGGGCGGCCATCTCCTCCGGCAGCGCCGCCTCGAGCACCGAGAGCGCCTGGCCGAACTTCATCGCCCCGCCCTTGAGCTCGCCGAGGGTGCGGAAGAGCTGCTCGGCGGTGCGCTGCTGGATCTCGGTCATCACCGCCTCGGCGGGGGCGCCGCCGAGGCGCTTGCCGAGTCCGACCGCGCTGCGGCCCGCGTAGCCGAGCGGCAGCGCCGCGAGGCGGGCGGTGCGACGGGCAGCCTTGCGCGGGAGATCGGCCATACCTCCCATCCTCCCAGCCCGCTGTTCACCCCGCCGGTGTCGCGCACGTCACGCCCGCCGTCGCGGGACGGGCCGCGCGGGTGAGGGGGTCGCCCCGCGATCCGTGGCAAAGTAAAGACGTCTCACCCGGTTCTGATCTCTCGGAGGGTTCCACCGTGGTCTCGGTGTTCCTGGTCATGCTGTTCGTGCTCGTCCTCGCCGCCGGCGTGGCGGTGTACGCCGCCTACATCGACCGCGGCCGCGAGGTGCCGGGGGCGCCGTGGCTCAACCGCGTCGCCGCGCGCGCCGCCGACGCCGTCCCGACCCTGGGGGAGGACGACGCCGCCGCGTCGTCGCGTCGCGGCTGAACCCTCACCCGGCGCGCGGTGCCGGGTTGAGGTGCCGGGCCTCCCGGCTGGTTGGATGAGCGCATGTTCGACTCGCTGACCGAATGGCTCCTGCTGATCCTCGGGATCGTCGTCGTCGCAGCGGTGCTGCTCGCCGGCCTCGTCGTCCCGCGTCGTCGTCGCGGGGCCACGCCGCCGGTCGCCCCGCCCGCCGCGCCCGCCCCGACGATCGAGGCCCCCCCGCGCGAGGACGTCGCGGAGGTCGCGACCGACACCGCGGTCGAGGCGCGGGTCGAGGCGCCGGTCGAGGCCCCGGCCGCACCCGCGGTCGAGAAGCCCGAGGGCACGCCGTCGCGCCTGGTGCGGCTGCGTCAGCGGCTCGCGGGCTCCCAGGGCGGCTTCGGGCGCGGTCTGCTGGCGCTGCTGAGCCGCGACCGGCTCGACGAGGACACCTGGGAGGCCATCGAGGACCTCCTGCTCACCGCCGACGTCGGGGTCGCCCCGACCCAGCAGGTGGTCGACAACCTGCGCACCCGGCTGCGCGTCGACGGCTCCGAGGCCGGCGACCCGCGCGCCGTGCTGCGCGACGAGCTCATCACCCTGGTCGACCCCGCCCTGGACCGCCGCCTGCAGATCAGCGGGCAGGACGGCAAGCCCGGCGTCGTGCTCGTGGTCGGCGTGAACGGCGCCGGCAAGACCACCACCGTCGGCAAGATCGCCCGCATCCTGGTGGCCGAGGACCGCACCGTCACCCTCGGCGCGGCCGACACCTTCCGCGCCGCCGCGGTGGACCAGCTCGCCACCTGGGGCGAGCGCGTCGGCGTCGAGGTCGTGCGCGGCCCCGAGGGCTCCGACCCCGCCAGCGTCGCCTTCGAGGCGGTCAAGCACGGCGTCGAGGCCGGCGTCGACACCGTGCTGGTCGACACCGCGGGCCGGCTGCAGAACAAGGCCGGCCTGATGGACGAGCTCGGCAAGGTCAAGCGCGTCATCGAGAAGCAGGCCCCGGTCACCGAGGTGCTGCTGGTGCTGGACGCCACCACCGGGCAGAACGGCCTGATCCAGGCCCGGGTGTTCTCCGAGGTCGTCGACGTCACCGGCATCGTGCTCACCAAGCTCGACGGCTCGGCGAAGGGTGGCATCGTGATGGCCGTCCAGCGCGAGCTCGGTGTGCCGGTGAAGCTCGTGGGCCTCGGCGAGGGCCCCGACGACCTGGCGCCCTTCGACCCCGGCGCGTTCGTGGACGCCCTGCTGGGCTGACGCCGGCGTCGGCCCCGGACCTCAGCCCGACGGGTGAGGACAGGGTGGACGGGATCGACGGGGCGGCGGTGCGAAACCGTTCCGTAACGCAACGGGCGAACTCGTTTCCTGGGCGAAACAACAGGGCGGTGAGGTCGCAACATCGCCCCGTGAGGCTTCTCGCGAATCCGGCGGAGCACCCGCACACCGACGTGCGGTGCTCTCGTCTCCCGAGAAACCACACTCCCTGGAGGTTCAGTGGACGGCTATTACGCCTTCATGCTGATCGCCACCGCCTTCGTCCTGATGATGACGGTGCCGGCGCTCGCCCTGTTCTACGGCGGCATGTCCCGCTCGAAGTCCGTGCTCAACATGATGATGATGTCGTTCACTGCGGCAGCGATCGTCGGCATCCTCTACGTCGCGGTCGGCTGGTCGATGGGCTTCGGCGGTGACGGCACGTTCTTCGCCGACCCCTTCGAGCTCTTCTGGCTCGACAGCGTCTCGACGGACAGCTACATCTTCGTGATGTTCCAGATGACGTTCGCCGTCATCACCGTCGCGCTCATCAGCGGCGCGGTCGAGGGCCGGATGAAGTTCGCCGCCTGGCTGGCCTTCATCCCCGTGTGGGCGCTCCTCGTGTACTTCCCGATGGCGCACATGGTCTTCAGCTGCACCGACGACTCCCTCATTTGCGGTCGGATCGGCGCCCAGGACTACGCCGGTGGCACCGCGGTGCACATCAACGCCGGTGTGGCCGCCCTCGTGCTCGTGGTGCTGCTCGGCAAGCGGGCCGGCTTCGGCCGCGAGCCGATGCGCCCGCACAACCTGACCCTCACCATGCTCGGCGCCGGCCTGCTGTGGCTGGGCTGGTACGGCTTCAACGTCGGCTCGATCGTCTTCGGCGGCGAGTCCGAGGAAGCCGACATGGCGCAGTTCTTCAGCGAGACCGGCCGCACCTTCGCCAACACCACCCTGGCCACGATGGCCGCGATCCTCGGCTGGCTGGCGATCGAGAAGCTGCTGCACAAGAAGGCCACCTCGCTGGGTGCGGCCTCGGGCATCGTGGCCGGTCTGGTCGCCATCACCCCCGCCTGCGGCGCGGTCGACCTCGAGGGTGCGGTGGCCATCGGCGCCATCGCCGGTGGTGTCTGCGCCTGGGCCGTGGGCCTGAAGTTCAAGCTCGGCTACGACGACTCGCTCGACGTCGTGGGCGTCCACCTGGTCGGCGGCATCCTCGGCACCGTCCTCATCGGGCTCTTCTCCACCTCCGACGGCGCGGGCGGCGTCGACGGGCTGTTCTACGGCGGCGGCGTCGACTCCCTGGTCGACCAGTCCCTGGGGGCCCTGGTCGCGATCGGCATCTCGGCGGTGCTCACCCTGATCATCGGTCTGGCCATCAAGTTCACGATCGGCCTGCGCATCGACGAGGACGACGAGGTGGCCGGGATCGACCTCGCCGCCCACGGCGAGTCCGCCTACGACATCCACACCGCCGGCGGCTCCGGCTCCGGCATCCTCACCAAGTCCGAAGGGGCAAGCCTGTGAAGCTCGTGACCGCGGTGATCAAGCCGCACAAGTGGGAGGACGTCCGCGAGGCGCTGGAGACCTTCGGCGTCACCGGGATGACCGTCAGCGAGGTCAGCGGTTACGGCCGGCAGAAGGGCCACACCGAGGTCTACCGCGGCGCGGAGTACGACATCGCCCTCGTGCCCAAGATCCGCATCGAGATCGTCGTCGACGACGGCGACACCGAGGACGTGGTCGGCATCATCACCAAGACCGCGCAGACCGGTCGCATCGGTGACGGCAAGGTGTGGGTGAGCCCGGTCGACACCGTCATCCGGGTCCGCACCGGCGACAAGGACGAGGCCGCGCTGTAGCGGTCCGCCCCTCCTCTCGGGATCACTGAACGACCCGGCCGTCCCCCTCGACGGCCGGGTCGTTTACGTGTGCGTAACACGACGCGACGCCGCCGGTAACACGCCGGCCGGAGGGTAGGCGCCCGTGACTGCTCTCGCGATCGACTCCGGAACCACCGCCTGGCTGCTCGTCGCCAGCGCGCTGGTGCTGCTGATGGCCCCCGGTCTGGCGCTGTTCTACGGCGGCATGGTGCGCGCCAAGAGCGTGCTGAACATGATGATGATGACCTTCGGCGCCCTCGCGGTGATCATGGTCGTCTGGACCGTGGTGGGCTACTCGATCGCCTTCGGCGACGACGTGACCCTGGGCCTGTTCGGCGACCCGTTCCAGTACGCCGGGCTCGGTCAGCTCATGGAGGCCGGCGCGAACGGGGAGAGCGCCTACCCGTTGGTCCTGTTCGCGATGTTCCAGGGCCTGTTCTGCGTCATCACCGGCGCGCTGGTCTCGGGGGCGATCGCCGACCGCGCCCGGTTCGGCGCGTGGCTGGTGTTCATCGCGGTGTGGACCGTCGTGGTCTACGCCCCAATCGCCCACTGGATCTTCGCCTTCTCCGCCGGCGACCACGTCGGTGGCTGGATGGCCAACGAGCTGAAGGTCATCGACTTCGCCGGCGGCACCGCGGTGGAGATCTGCTCCGGCGCCTCCGCGCTCGCGCTGGCCCTGGTGCTCGGCAAGCGCGTCGGCTTCGGTCGCGACCCCATGAAGCCCCACAACCTCACCCTGGTGATGCTGGGCGCGGGGCTGCTGTGGTTCGGCTGGTTCGGCTTCAACGCCGGCTCGGCGCTCGCCGCCGACCAGCGCGCGGGCCTCGTCTTCGCCACCACCCTGCTCGCCGGCTGCGCCGGCACCCTGGGCTGGCTCGCGGTCGAGCGGTTCCGCGACGGCCACGCCACCTCGCTCGGTGCCGCCTCCGGCCTGGTCTCCGGCCTGGTGGCGATCACCCCCTCGTGCGGCTCGCTGTCGCCGATCGGCTCGCTGGTCATGGGCGTCGCCGCCGGCGTGATCTGCGCCTACGCGGTGGGGATGAAGTACCGCTTCGGCTTCGACGACTCCCTCGACGTCGTCGGCGTGCACCTCGTGGGCGGCCTGGTCGGCACGATCGGCATCGGCCTGCTCGCCACCTCCGACGCCCCCACCGGGGTGGACGGCCTGTTCTACGGCGGCGGGGTCGACCAGCTGTGGCGCCAGGTCGTCGGTGCCGGCGCGGTGCTGGTCTACGCCTTCGTGGTCTCGGGCATCATCGGACTCGTGATCCACAAGGCGCTCGGCTTCCGCGTCGACGAGGAGGAGGAGATCTCCGGGATCGACCTCGTCGTGCACGCCGAGAGCGCCTACGATCTCAACGCCGCCGGTGGCGCCCGGGGTGCCGGGTCGCTGCTCTCCACCCTGGAAAGGGACCACGCATGAAGCTCGTGACCGCCGTCATCAAGCCCCACAAGTGGCAGGACGTCCGCACCGCCCTGGAGGCGGTCGGTGTCACCGGCATGACCGTCAGCGAGGTCAGCGGCTACGGCCGGCAGAAGGGCCACACCGAGGTCTACCGCGGCGCCGAGTACGACATCGCGCTCGTGCCCAAGGTGCGCCTGGAGATCGCGGTCGACGACGACGACGTCGACGCCGTGACCGAGGCCATCGCCCGGGCCGCCCAGACCGGTCGCATCGGCGACGGCAAGATCTGGGTGCAGCCGCTGGAGTCGGTGGTGCGCGTGCGCACCGGCGACCGCGACAGCGCCGCCCTCTGAACACGGCGCTGACCCGCTCCGCCTCGTGACCGCTCCCCGTCCCACGGCTCCCGACGCATGACGGCGGCCGACCGCGCCGCCCGCACGACGGCGGCCGATCAGCGCTGCCTCGACGCCTACGCCGCCGCCGGCGGCCCCGACGTCGGGGCCGCCCTCGTGGCCGTCGGCGGCTACGGCCGCGGGGAGCTCGCGCCCCACTCCGACCTCGACCTGGTCCTGGTCAGCGACGAGGACGTCGTGCTCGGCGACCTCGCCGAGACGCTGTGGTACCCGCTGTGGGACTCCGGCTCGCGCATCGACCACGCCGTACGCACCCTGCCCGAGATGGTCGCGGCGGCCGACGCCGACCACCGGGTGGCCGCGGGCCTGCTCGACGTGCGCCACGTCGCCGGCGACGCCAACCTCACCCTGCGCCTGCGCACCACGATGCTGGCCCAGTGGCGTCGCCACGCCCGGGCGCGGCTGCCCGAGATGCGGGCCGCCAGCGACCAGCGCCACCGGCTGATGGGCGAGCTCGCGCACCTCTCGGTGCCGGACCTGAAGGAGTCCGAGGGCGGGCTGCGCGACACCACCACGCTGCGCTCGCTCGTGGCCACCTGGCTGGTGGACGTGCCGGCAGCCGAGCTGGAGGCCTCCCGCCAGGTGCTCCTCGACGTCCGCGACCACGTGCAGGCCCTGGCCGGGCGTGCCACCGACCGCATCGCCCCGGAGATGTGGAGCGACCTCGCCCCGCTGCTGGGCCTGCACGACGACCGCGCGGTGCAGAAGCACGTGCGCGAGGCCGGTCGCCGCATCACCCACCTCACGCGGCTGGCCTGGCGACGGGTCGACGGCGTCCTGGCGCGGCCAGCCTCGCCGCAGGTGGCCCGCAAGGTCGTGTTGGAGCCGCTGGCCCACGGCGTCGCCCTGTCGGCGGGGGAGGTGGTGCTCGACCGCCGGGCCGATCCCGCCGGCGACCCCGTGCTGCTGCTGCGCGCGGCCACCGCCGCCGCCGAGCACGACGTCGTGCTCGCCCCGGCCACCGCCGCCCGCCTGGTGCGGGAGTGCGCCCCGTTGCCGGACCCGTGGCCCGAGGAGGCCCGCCAGCTGATGGTGCGGCTGCTCGCCAGCGGCCGCGGCCTGCTGCCGGTGTGGGAGACCCTGGAGGAGACCGGCGCCCTGGAGCAGGTGCTGCCGGAGTGGGAGCGCATCCGGATGCTGCCCCACGCCTCGGTGATCCACCGCTTCACCGTCGACCGGCACGTCGTCGAGACCTGTGTGGAGGCCTCGGCGCTCATCCGCACCGTCGCCCGCCCCGACGTGCTCATGGTGGCCGCGCTGCTGCACGACATCGGCAAGGGCGGGCTCACCGAACACTCGATCGCGGGGGAGCCGGTCGCGCGCGAAGTCGCCCGCCGGATGGGGTTCGACGCCGAGTGCGTGGAGCTGATCGCCCTGCTGGTGCGCTGGCACCTGCTGCTGGCCTCCACCGCGACCACCCGCGACCCCGACGACCCCGCCACCGTCGAGCAAGTCACCGCCCGGCTGCGCACGGCCGAGGCGCTCTCCCTGCTGGGTGCGCTGACCGAGGCCGACGCCAAGGCCACCTCGCCGCAGGCCTGGACGTCGTGGCGGGCCGGGCTCATCACCGACCTCGCCCGCCGCGCCCGCGCCGCGCTCGACACCGGCGTCGCGCCGCCCGCGTTGCGCACCGACGAGGTGCCGGTGCCGGCCGACCTCGGCCCCGACGAGGTCCGCTTCGACGTCGAGCGGGTGGGCGACGGCTCCCGGGTCACCGTCGTCGCGCACGACCGGGTGGGGCTGCTCGCCGACCTCGCTGCCACCTTCGCGCTGCAGCGGCTCCCGATCCGCGCGGCCCGGGTGTGGGGTCAGGACCAGTTCGGGATCACGGTCTGGGAGCTCGCCTCCGACGAGGTCGACCCCGCGCTGCTGCGCACCAAGTACGCCACCCTGCGCAGCGGCCGGATCGACGCCGGCACCCGGTTCGCCAAGGTCGCCGCCGCCGGCGACCTCGCCCCCACCGTCGCGGTGCGTCCCGAGGCCAGCGAGCACGCCACCGTGCTCGAGGTGCGGGCGGCCGACCGGCCCGGCGTGATGTACCTGGTGTGCGCCGCGCTCGCGTCGCTCGAGGTCTCGGTGCGCTCGGCGCACATCGACACCCTGGGTCCGCAGGCGGTGGACGTCTTCTACCTGCAGGAGGCCTCGGCCGGCGCGCTCTCCGACACCCGGGCCGCGCAGGCGGCCCACGCCGTGCGCGCCGCCCTCGGCGGGGCCTAGCAGTCGCTCAGCAGGCGGTCAGGAGGCGGGGTCGCGGCGCGGGGCGGGCAGCCGGATCGTGCCGCCGTTGAGGTCCACCCGCACCCGGGTGGGGGCGGCGTCGGTGTCGGGCGCCAGCTGCACGTGCCGCTTGGCGTCGTCGAGGTCCTCCCGGGCGCGGGCGTTGGCGGGGGACACCAGGTCCTGCATGATCCCGAAGGCGTCGCCGACCGCGGAGGTGGAGGTGCCGTCGCGGTGGGCCGCACGCAGGTTGCGGTGGGAGAGCCAGATCACCGCCGCGAGCACGAGGACTCCGCCCACGCCGAAGCCCAGGACGGTGAGAACGATGCGCAGCGCCTCCGGCATCTCCCCAGCCTAGGTCATCGGTCCACCCGGCGACCCCGATAGGCTGGGGCGCGCCCGTCCCTCCCGGGGCCGGCCTGCTGCACCGCCCGACGACCCGAGGGAAACACCAGTGTTCGCCACGCTCTCCGACCGTCTTGCCGACACCTTCAAGAACCTGCGGGGGAAGGGCAAGCTCTCCGAGGCCGACATCGACGCCACCGCGCGCGAGATCCGCATCGCGCTGCTGGAGGCCGACGTCGCGCTGCCGGTGGTCAAGGACTTCGTGGCCGCGATCAAGGAGCGGGCGCGCGGCGAGGAGGTCAGCGGAGCGCTGAACCCCGCCCAGCAGATCATCAAGATCGTCCACGAGGAGCTCGTGACGATCCTCGGCGGGGAGACCCGTCGGCTGCGGTTCGCCAAGACCGGTCCCACCGTGATCATGCTCGCCGGCCTCCAGGGTGCGGGCAAGACGACGCTGGCGGCCAAGCTCGCGCTGTGGCTCAAGGAGCAGCAGCGCTCGCCGCTGCTGGTGGCCTGCGACCTCCAGCGCCCCAACGCCGTCAACCAGCTGCAGGTCAACGGTGAGCGTGTCGGCGTGCCGGTCTTCGCCCCGCAGCCGGGCAACGGCGTCGGCGACCCCGTGGCGGTGGCGCGGGAGTCGATCGAGGAGGCCAAGCGCAAGCTCTACGACATCGTCATCGTCGACACCGCGGGCCGCCTCGGCGTCGACGCCGAGATGATGGCCCAGGCCGCCGCCATCCGCGACGCCGTGCAGCCCGACGAGGTGCTCTTCGTCGTCGACGCCATGATCGGTCAGGACGCCGTCACCACCGCCCAGGCCTTCCTCACCGGCGTGGGCTACGACGGCGTCGTGCTCACCAAGCTCGACGGCGACGCCCGCGGCGGTGCGGCGCTCTCGATCCGCCGGATCACCGACCGGCCGGTCATGTTCGCCTCGACCGGTGAGAAGCTCACCGACTTCGACGTCTTCCACCCCGACCGGATGGCCTCGCGCATCCTGGACATGGGCGACGTGCTGACCCTGATCGAGCAGGCCGAGAAGGCCTTCGACCAGGAGCAGGCGATGAAGGCCGCCGCCCAGCTCACCGGCGAGGGCGGGGAGTTCACCCTCGACGACTTCCTCCAGCAGATGCAGCAGCTGCGCAAGCTGGGCTCGATGTCCAAGATCCTCGGCATGCTCCCCGGCATGGGCCAGATGCGGGAGCAGCTGGAGAACTTCGACGAGCGCGAGATCGACCGCATCCAGGCCATCATCCAGTCGATGACGCCGGGGGAGCGGGAGAACCCCAAGATCATCGACGGCTCCCGCCGCGCCCGGATCGCGAAGGGCTCGGGGCGTACCGTCACCGACGTCAACCAGCTCGTCGACCGGTTCTTCGAGGCCCGCAAGATGATGACCCAGCTCGCGCGCGGCGGCGGGATCCCGGGGATGCCCGGCATGCCCGGGATGGGCGGCATGCCCGGGGCCGGCAAGCGCGGCAAGGCCAAGCAGCAGCCCAAGAAGGCCAAGGGGCGCCGCGTGTCGGGCAACCCCGCCAAGGCCGCCCAGGAGGCGGCCGGCAAGCCGGTGGCCCCCGCTGCGAAGCCGAACCCGTTCGGTCTGCCGGGTGGGGAGTCGATCGACTACGAGAAGGCCGCCGCCGAGCTGCAGCTGCCCGGGGACTTCTCGAAGTTCCTCAAGTGACCCCGCGCCTCCCGGGCCGGCGCTGAGATGGCCGGTCGGGCCGCGCGCTCGATCCTGGTGGTCGACGCCGCCAACGTCGTGGGCGCGAAGCCGAACGGCTGGTGGAAGGACCGTGCCGGGGCGGCGCAGCGGCTGCACGAGGCCCTGCTCGTGGCCGACCTCGGCTACGAGCGCGTGGTGCTGGTGCTCGAGGGCGGCGCCAAGGCCGGGGTGAAGCCCGGGCGCGACGCCCACGTGCAGGTCGTGCACGCCGCCCGCGACGGCGACTCCGAGATCGTCAAGCAGACCCGCGCCGCCGCCGAGCGCTGCCCGCGCGTCGGCGTGGTGACCGCCGATCGGGCGCTGGCCGCCAACGTCGCCGCGCTCGCGCAGGTGCACGGCCCCTCGTGGCTGTGGGCCGCGGTCGAGGACTAGCCTCGCCGCGATGACCCGATCACCCGCCCCGTCACCCGTGCTGCGCGTGCGCGGCGTCGTCCTGCCCGAGGACGAGGCCCGCGACCTCTACGTCGTCGAGGGCCGTGTCACCTACGAGCCGCAGCCCGGGGCCACGACGGTGGCGCAGGGCTGGGTCGTGCCCGGCTTCGTCGACGCCCACAACCACCTCGGCCTGGAGGACGGCGGCGGGGTGCCGCCGGAGGAGGTCGAGGCGCAGGCGCTGCTCGACCGCGACGCCGGCGCGCTGCTGCTGCGCGACTGCGGGTCCCCGGTCGACACCTCGTGGGTGCACGAGCGCGACGACCTGCCCCGGCTCATCCGGGCGGGCCGCCACATCGCCCGCACCCAGCGCTACATCCGCGGCTACGCCCAGGAGGTCGAGCCCGCGGACCTCGTGGCGGCGGTGCGTGAGCAGGCGCGCGCCGGCGACGGCTGGGTCAAGCTCGTCGGCGACTGGATCTCGCGGGAGGAGGGCGATCTCGCCCCCTCCTTCCCGGTGCCGGCCGTGGCCGCCGCGATCGGGGCCGCCCACGCCGAGGGGGCGAAGGTGACCGCCCACTGCTTCGGCACCGAGGTCCTCGACGGCCTGCTGGCCGCCGGGATCGACTGCATCGAGCACGGCACGGGGCTGCAGGAGCGGCACCTCGACACCATGAGCCGGGCCGGGGTGGCGCTGGTGCCCACCGTGCTGCAGACCCGGAAGTTCCCCGGGTTCGCCGACGCCGGTCGCGCCAAGTTCCCCGCCTACGCCGCCACGATGGAGCAGCTCTTCGCGCGTCGCCGCGAGACCCTGCTCGCCGCCCACGAGGCCGGGGTCGAGCTGTTCGTCGGCACCGACGGCGGCGGCTCGGGGCGCCACGGCTGCCTGGTCGAGGAGGTCGTGGCGATGGTCGACCTCGGCCTCCCGGTGGCCGACGTCCTGGCCGCGGTCTCCTGGCGCGGACGGGAGTGGCTGGGCTGGAACCCCACGCTCGCCGAGGGGGCGCCCGCCGACTTCGTCGTGCTCGACGCCGACCCGCGCCGCGACCTCGCCACGCTCGGGCGGCCGGCCTGCGTGGTGCTGCGCGGCGCCGTCGTGGCCACCCGGGTCTGAGCCGGGTCCGAGCCGGGTCCGGGCCGGGTCCGGGCCGGGTCAGCCGACGTCGCGCACCCGGGCCGGGTCGGGTTCGTACACCACCCGGGCGCAGTTGCGCTTGAGCAGCTCCTCGCCCACGACGTCGCCGGTGACGCGGTCGATGACGGTGCGCCAGATCTCGTTGCGGCGGTACACCGAGCCCTCGTAGCGCAGGAACTCCTCGTGCCGCGCGTGCACGCGGTAGGAGTGCGGCAACGGGGAGTCGCTGCGCAGCTCGCCGCGCAGGTGCGGCTCGTCGATCCCCACCGTGAGGTGGAAGGTGTGCTCGGTGTCGTTGCGCACCACGAGGTCGACGTAGTTGTAGACGATCGAGACGCCGACCCCCCACGGCAGCACCCGGCCCCGGTCGGGGAAGGTGTCGAAGGAGTGCTCGCTGCGCTCGACGACCGTCAGGGGGCTGTGCAGCACCATCCAGTGCACGAGGTTGGCCAGCTGGCACAGTCCGCCGCCGACCCCGACGATCGCGCGACCCTGCGAGAGGCGCATCCCCGGCAGATAGCCGCGCCGCCGGGTGGCCTCGCCGACCAGGCGGTTGAAGGAGAACGTCTCGCCGGGGCGGATCACGACGCCGTCGAGCCGGGCGCCGGCCAGACCGAGGTTCACCACCTTGTTCTCCTGCCACACCA
This sequence comes from Nocardioides sp., assembly GCF_964228225.1. Classification (GTDB taxonomy): domain Bacteria; phylum Actinomycetota; class Actinomycetes; order Propionibacteriales; family Nocardioidaceae; genus Nocardioides. The sequence goes on along the minus strand of NZ_CAXQZB010000049.1, from coordinate 59,295 downwards.
TCTCGGCCGGGTCGAGGTCGCGGCGCAGCAGCGAGCCGTGCCGTGCCACCCGCACCCCGAAGGCGGCGCGGCGGGCCTCGGGATCGGCCAGCGCCGCGCGGGCGGCGGCGTCGGGGCGACGGGCGAACCGGACCCCGCGCAGGGGAGCGGTCCACCACAGCAGACGACGCCGGGCCCGGTGGATCCGGACGGCCACCGGGAGCAGCCACGGCACCCGCCGCGTGAGCGGGAGCCGGGCGTGACGGAGCAGCCAGTCCGGTGCCTCGGGGGCGCCGGAGGGGGCGGGGGCGACGGGGGGGACGGCGGTGGCAGGTGCCCCGGTCGTGCGGGGATCGAGGATGATGGTCACGAACACTGAGATGCACGTCCCGGCCCTCCGGTTGTCGCCCCGAGGCGGTCGGTTCGTGCGGGATTTCCGCCGATCCGTCGGCGTCTGGCAGACTGACCGGCTGAGTCCTGGCCGCGTGGACCCTCTCTCCTGCAGCCAGTGCCCATCGGGCGCGTCGGTCGTGGAAACCCCACTCCGTGCACGCGTGCCCACCCACACACCACTGGCAAGGAGACACCACCGACGTGGCCGTCAAGATCCGCTTGAAGCGCCTGGGCAAGGTCCGGGTGCCGCAGTACCGCATCGTCGTCGTCGACTCGCGCAAGAAGCGCGACGGTCGCGTGATCGAGGAGATCGGGCTCTACCACCCCAAGGAGGAGCCCAGCCTGATCAAGGTCTCCACCGAGCGGGCGCAGTACTGGCTCGGCGTGGGCGCGCAGCCCACCGAGGCGGTCGAGAAGCTGCTCAAGATCACCGGCGACTGGCACAAGTTCAAGGGCTACAAGGGCGCCGAGGGCACCCTCAAGCCCCAGCCGGCCCGCCCCGACAAGCAGGCGCTGTTCAACGAGGCGCTCAAGCGTGTCGGCGACGAGCCCGCGGGTGTCGCGGTGACCGCGAAGAGCTCGAAGAAGGCCGCCGAGCCCGAGGCCCCCGCGGCCGAGGCGCCCGCCGCCGAGGCCCCGGCCGCCGAGGCCGAGGCCGAGTCGAGCGAGGCCTGATGCTCGCCGACGCGCTCGAGCACCTCGTCCGGGGGGTCGTCGACCACCCCGACGACGTCGTCGTGCGCGACAAGACCCTGCGGCGCGGCACCCTGCTCGAGGTCCGGGTCCACCCCGACGACCTCGGCAAGGTGATCGGCCGCGGTGGTCGCACCGCGAAGGCCTTCCGCACCGTCATCGGTGCGCTGGCCGGCAAGAACGGCGCCCGGATCGACTTCGTCGACACCGACCGCCGCCGCTGACGCCGATCCCACCGGATCGACCCAGCCGCGCCACGCTCTCGACCCGCCGTCCCGGCCCTGTGCCGGGCGGCGGGTCGCCTGCGTTCACCCCCGACCCGCCCGTGACCCGCCCGATCCCTGCGAGAGGAGCCCCGGATGGCCCCCACCGACCGTGAGCCGACCATCGAGGTCGTCGTCGCCCGCCTGGGCAAGCCGCACGGCCTGCGCGGCGAGGTCACCGTCGACGTCCGCACCGACGAGCCCGAGCGGCGCTTCGTCGTGGGGACGGTGCTGCGGGCCCAGGCCCCGCGGGGCGGCACCTTCGCGCACCGCACCCTCACCGTGGCGCGGGCCCGCTGGCACCAGCAGGTGCTGCTGCTCGCCTTCGAGGAGCTGCCCGACCGCACCGCGGCCGAGGCCGCCCGAGGCGTGGTGCTGCACGCCGACGTGCCCGCCGACGAGCGGCCCGAGGATCCCGAGGAGTTCTACGACCACCAGCTGGTCGGCCTGGCGGTCCACGACGTCGACGGCACCGAGCTCGGGGTGGTCACCGGGATCACCCACGGCGCCCAGGACCTGCTGCAGATCCGCGCGCTGGACGGCCGGGCCACCCTGGTGCCGTTCGTCGCCGCCCTCGTGCCGGAGGTCGACCTCGACGCCGGGCGCGTCGTCGTCGCCGACCGCCCCGGACTGGTCGCCCCGCTCGAGGACTGAACCGTCGTGCGCCTGGACTACCTCACGATCTTCCCCGACTTCTTCGCCCCGCTGGAGCTGTCGCTGGCGGGCCGGGCGCGCCGCGCGGGTCTGATCGACCTCGCCGTCCACGACCTGCGCACCTGGACCACCGATCGTCACCGCACCGTCGACGACACCCCGTACGGCGGGGGTGCCGGCATGGTGATGCGTCCGGAGCCCTGGGCGGCGGCGCTCGACGAGCTGCTCGGCGGCACCGGGGAGGAGGAGCGGGCCACGCTCGTCGTGCCCACGCCGTCGGGGCGACCCTTCCGTCAGGCCGACGCCCGCACCCTGGCGCAGCGTCCCCGGCTGGTCTTCGCGTGCGGCCGCTACGAGGGCATCGACCAGCGGGTCCTCGATCACGCGGCCGCGCGGCCCGACGTCGAGCAGGTGTGGGAGGTCAGTCTCGGCGACTACGTCCTCAACGGCGGCGAGGTGGCGGCGATCGCCGTCACCGAGGCGGTGGTGCGCCTGCTGCCCGGCTTCATGGGCAACGCCGAGTCGCTGGTCGAGGAGTCCCACGAGGACGGTCTGCTGGAGTACCCCGTCTACACCAAGCCGGCCTCGTGGCGCGGCCTGGACGTGCCGCCCGTGCTGCTCTCCGGCGACCACGCCCGGATCGCGGCGTGGCGGCGAGAGCAGTCGCTGGCGCGCACCGTCGAGCGGCGTCCCGACCTGGTGCCGGCCAGCGCCGCGCCGGGCGGCTGGGACGTCGTGGCGGCCACCCGCGCCGACGCCGCGGAGCTGTTCACCCTGCAGCTGGCGTGCTGGGTCACCGAAGCGCTGGTCAACGACGACCTCACCATCCCCCCGCTGCACGAGACCCTCGAGGACGTCGTGCGCGACCTGGGGGAGTGGACGGTGTGGTGCGTGCGGTCCGCGGGCCGGCTCGTGGGGGCGGTCCGCGGGCGTCTCGTGGCCGACGAGGACGGCACGGAGTGGGAGATCGGGCGGCTCATGGTGTCCCCGGACCTGCGCGGGCGCGGGCTCGGACGCGTGCTGCTCGAGCACGCCGAGCAGCAGGCGCCCCCCGCCGCCACCGGATACCGGCTCTTCACGGGCCGCCGCAGCGAGGCCAACCTGCGTCGGTACAAGCGGGCCGGCTACCGCGTCGTCGGCGTCGGCGACCTGCCCTCGGGGCCGGTCCGGCTCGCCAAGCCGCGGGGCCGTCGGCGCTCCTGAGCCGACCCCGACGGATTTCGGACGCCCGTCGCCGCTGTGGCAGACTCAGGCGTTGATCCGACCGGGTCGAAGGTCCGCTCCGAGGAACGCACGGGGGGACCGCGTCGGACGTCTGCCACAGGGGACGTCTCGCGCCGCCGACACCCACGGTCGGGTCGCTCCCGCGCGAACGGTTCGCGCGGGCCCGCACCACCACCGTTCCGCGGCTGACCTGTGGCACCCGTGAAGGAGAACCATGACCAACATCATCACCGAGCTCGGCAAGGCCCAGCTCCGCGACGACGTCCCCGCCTTCCGCGCCGGCGACACCGTCAAGGTCCACGTGAAGGTCGTCGAGGGCAACCGCTCCCGCGTGCAGATCTTCCAGGGCGTCGTGATCCGCATGCACGGTGCCGGCATCGGCCGCACCTTCACCGTCCGCAAGGTCTCCTTCGGCGTCGGCGTCGAGCGCACCTTCCCGCTGCACTCCCCGATCTTCGAGCAGATCGAGGTCGTCACCCGCGGTGACGTCCGTCGCGCGAAGCTGTACTACCTGCGCAACCTGCGCGGCAAGGCCGCGAAGATCAAGGAGCGTCGCGAGGCCTGATCCGGCCCCGACGACCTCTCGGACCACACCGCGTGACCGACTCCCCCCGCGACGACGCGCCCGCGCCGGACGTGGAGCCCGCCCCCTCGGGGGCGGCTCCGCGCCGGCTGCGGTGGCCGGACCTGCCGATCTGGCAGGAGGGCCTGCTGCTGCTGGCGATCGCCCTCCTGCTGGCCGTCCTGGCGAAGGCGCTGCTCGTCCAGACCTTCTACATCCCCTCCGACTCCATGGAGCCCGGTCTGGTCGACCAGGACCGGATCCTGGTGGAGAAGCCGAGCTACTTCTTCGGCTCGCCCCAGCGCGGCGACGTCGTCGTCTTCCGCGACCCCGGCGGCTGGCTGGGGGAGTCCGAGCGCGACGACGCCTCCGGCGTCCGCTCGCTGCTCGCCAAGGTGGGGCTCTACCCCACCGGCGGCCACCTGGTGAAGCGCGTGATCGGTGTCGCCGGCGACACGATCGTGTGCTGCGACGCGCAGGGCCGGATCTCGGTCAACGGCCTGCCGCTGGACGAGGACGACTACATCGCGCCGCGGCCCGAGAACGTGCAGTGCAACGGCCCGATGATCTCCACCTGCGACTGGACCGCCGGCCCGGTGCCGGACGGCAAGCTGTTCGTGATGGGCGACAACCGCTCCGACTCCGCGGACTCCACCGTGCACCTGTGCCTGCCCACCGAGACCGACTGCACGCGTGACCCCTACGTCGACGTCGACGAGGTGGTGGGCAAGGTCCGCGCGGTGATCTGGCCCCGCGACCACTGGGACTGGCTCTCGCGTCCCGCGGTCTTCGACACGATCCCCGAGCCCTCGGCCGGCTGAGGCCGTGGCCGCTACCCGGCCGAGCCTGCGCATCGCGCGGGCGCTGCTGCGCGAGGGGTACCTCACGCTGGCCTGCGCCGACGAGGCCGGTCGCGGCGCGCTCGGCGGCCCGGCCACCGTCGGGATGGTCGTCGTCACCCTCGAGACGGGCACCGCGCCCACGGGCGTGCGCGACAGCAAGCTGCTGACCCCCGAGCACCGGCAGCGGCTGGCGCCGAAGGTCCGGCGCTGGGCCGCCGCGCACGCGGTCGGGCACGCCAGCGCCGCCGAGGTGGACGAGTTCGGCATCCTCCCCGCGCTGCGGCTCGCCGGCCACCGCGCGATGGCCGGACTCGGGGTGCGTCCCGACCTCGTGCTGCTCGACGGCAACCACGACTACCTCAGCCCGCCCGAGCAGGCCTCCCTGCTGGGGGAGCCCCCGGGGCTGCTGGCCGATCCGCCCCCCGTGCGGACGCTGGTCAAGGCCGACCTGCGCTGCGCCGCCACCGCTGCGGCCAGCATCCTGGCCAAGACCGAGCGCGACGCGCTCATGGTCGAGCTCGCCCGGCAGCACCCCGGTTACGGCTGGGAGGTCAACAAGGGCTACGCGGCCCCCGACCACCTCGCGGCACTGCGCCTCCACGGGCCCTGCGTCGAGCACCGTCGCTCGTGGAGCCTGCCCGGGGTGGTGGCGCCCGCCGACGGCGCGACCGCACTAGAGTCGCCGTCATGAGCGCCGAGGACCTGGAGAAGTACGAGGCGGAGCAGGAGCTCACGCTCTACCGCGAGTACCGCGACGTCGTCGGGATCTTCAAGTACGTCGTGGAGACCGACCGTCGCTTCTACCTCTGCAACCAGGTCGACGTGAAGGCCCGCACCGAGGGCGAGGTCTTCTTCGAGGTCACCATGCTCGACTGCTGGGTGTGGGACATGTACCGCCCGGCCCGCTTCGCCAAGAGCGTGAAGGTGCTGACCTTCAAGGACGTCAACGTCGAGGAGCTGCAGCCCTCGGACATCGATCCGCCCAAGCCCTGAGGCCGGCCCAGGCGCGATCGACCGCCCCGCGTGGGGGCGACCTGATCGTGTGCGTGTGAATTTTCTCAAGGAAATCGCAAGTTCTCCTCAGGCCCGCCGGTGGTGCGCCGATGAGCACCGTGGGGAGGGAAACCCGTGACGCGGCACATCACGTGCGTGGGGCCGTGACGCTGCGACCACGGCGCGGGCCGGCTCCACGTGAGCTGGCCCGCGCCGTGCGGGTGCGGAGCCCTCCCATCGACTGCCGTGCCATCACCGTCGGGGGGGAGCGACCATGACAGCGGACCGTCCTCGGGTGATCAGTCGCGAGCGATCCGATCGCGGACTGCTCAGGTGTCCGACCTGCCGGCCGACCTCCTCGACGTCCTCCCGCCGCCGTGGCGCCGCGGGCCCGCGACCGGGCCGGGGGCACGAGGCCGGGAGGGGGCCCGCATGGGGCAGGGTCGACGACCGCGCCGGCTGGCGCGCGGTGCGCCGCACCACGCGGAGCGCCCGGGCGCGACTCGAGCGCCGTCACGCCGCCCGCCACGACCGCCACGACAGGGACGACCGGGGCGCCGTGGTGGCGATGGTCGCCCTGCTGCTCGTCGCCCTGATCGGCTCGACCGCCTTCGCCGTGGACCTCGGGATGCAGCGCGTCGTGCGTCGTGACGCCCAGGCCCTGGCCGACATCGTGGCCCTCGACCTCGCCCGCCTGCTGGACGGTCGCACGGCCGCCCAGGTGCTCGCGGGTGACAGCACCCACCCCTCCCTGGCCACCGCGCGCGACCAGAGCCTGGCGCGCAACCCCCGGGGCGTCGTCGGCGCGGCCCCCACGGTCGAGGTCCGGCTGGTCACCCTCGACGCCACGGGCGCACCGGTCCTCGATCCCACCGGGCTGCCCGCCGCGCTCACCGGCCAGCAGGTCCCCAAGGCGGTCTGGGTGAAGGTGCGCGGCAGCATCCCGTTCGCCTTCGAGCGGGGCTCGGGGGCCGCGAGCCGCACGGCGATCGGCCAGTCCACGTCGGTGGCCTGCCTGCAGGTGGGGTCGTTCGTCGCGGCGGTGAACTCGGGCCAGGGCGCCGTGCTGGACCGCTACCTCAACGACGCCCTCGACCTCTCGATCGCCAGCTACGCCGGTCTCGTGGACGCCGCGGTGAACCTGCGCCGCCTGCAGACCGCGCTGCTGGCCGGCACCACGGGGGCGGGCCTGGACTACTCCCGGATCTCGCTGGGGTCGCTGTTCCGGGCGAGCGCCACCGCGCTGCGCGCCGACGGCGGTCAGGCGGCCGACATCACCCTGTTGGAGTCGCTGGCCACCAAGGTGGCCGCGTCCGCGGTGATCGACCTGCGCCAGGTGGTGGACCTGAGCACCGGCAACGCCGCCCTGCTGGCCAGCAGCATCAACGTGCTCGACCTCGTCGCCATCTCCGGATTCCTGGCCAACGGGAACAACCTGCTCTCGCTGCCGGTGCTCTGGAACGTCCCGCAGTTCTCCAACGGCATGACGTCCCTGCAGGTCATCGAGGGTCCGCAGCGGGCCTGTGGCGAGCCCGGCGCCACCACCGCCCGCACCGCCCAGATCACCCTGCGCGCCCTGCCGGAGCTCAACATCCCGACGATCGCCGGTCTCACCGCCGCCAAGGTCGTCGCCGACACCACGATCTCGCTCGCCTCCGCCTCGGCCTCCCTGACCGGGGTGCGCTGCGGTGCCGGCACCTTGGGTGACCCCCAGGAGATCCGGGCCCAGGTCTCGCGGTCGCTCTCGACGTCGCGGGTGGACATCCCGATCCGGCTCACCGGCGACATCAAGACCACCGACTTCCTCGGCGCCTCCTACATCACCCGACTCCTCACCAGCCTGGGCAAGCTGACCGCGAAGGTCACCGTCGACCTCACCATCCAGGCCGGCGCCACGCTGGCCTCGCCCACGGTCAGCACCGCCGCCACCTACGCCGTCCCGCCGCGCAGCTTCACCGATCCCGAGCGGATCGGCGGCACCGGCGGCTACGCCTTCCCCCACGTCGTCATCGACGCCGCCGACGTCACCGGCACCGTGACCATCAAGGGCCTGCTCGGCACCTCGGTGATCAACCTCTCCACGCTGACGTTCGGCACCGACTTCTCGATCACCGCCATCCTCGACGACCTGGTCCAGAAGAGCGTGATCGACGGCATCAACGGCTACCTCGACAACCTCAATGCCGAGCTGGTGCCGCTGAGCACGATGTTCGGCCTCCAGGTGGCCGGGGCCGACCTGTACGGCGTCATGCCCCCGATCTGCGCCTTCCCGGCGCTGCGGGGGTGAGCCGACGACCGGAGGCCACCTAGCCCGAACTGACTAGACCGATCGGCCATTTCTCGGGCCGATCTGCGAGCGACCCCTGCCGACAGCCCGTGCCCGCCCTTACCCTGAGGCGTGAGCGGGCCGGTCGTCGACCCCCGCCACACGGGGAGGGACCGCGGTATGGGGAGGCATGTCCGGCACGCCCGCGAGGATCGCGGTGCCGCCGCACTGGAGTTCGCGCTGATCGCACCGATCCTGCTGCTGCTCGTCTTCGGCATCATCAGCTTCGGCTTCATGCTGTCCTTCCGGCAGAACCTCAGCCAGGCCGCCGCCGAGGGCGCCCGCGCCGCTGCCGTGCAGCTCAGCGACACCACCCGCACCTCGGCCGCGACCGCCGCGATCACCAGCGCGCTCGACACCGCCGGCCTGACCTGCTCGGGCGGCAACCTGCTCAAGGGCAGCAAGGACGTCGGCGACTGCACCGTCAGTGCCGCCGCGGCCTGCAGCACCGGCAGCACCGAGCGCTGCGTCACCGTCCGGCTGGTCTACAACTACCGCGCCAACCCGCTGATCCCCTCGGTGCCGCTGGTCGACCGCACCCTGCCGGCCACGCTCAGCTACTCCTCCACCGTGAGGGTCAGTTGAGTCCCCGGCCCGCGCTGCTCCGGTGGCGGACCAGGAGGCACCGGGAGCGCGAGGACCGCGGCGCGGTCGCGGTCGTCACCGGCGCGGTGATGGTCGTGCTGATGATCGCGGCCGCGCTCGTCGTCGACATCGGGGTGCAGCGCGTCGTGCGCAGCGACATGCAGGCGCTCGCCGACGTCGTGGCGCTCGACATCGCGCGTCAGCTCGACGGCTCCCGCACGGCGGCCCAGCTCACCACCGGCGCGCCGTCGCAGTTGCAGCAGTGGGCCAATGCGAGCGCGGCCCGCAACCGCGGCGAGAACGCCGGCCGCACCCCCACGCTCGCCGTGGTGCCCGGCAAGGTCGACACGGCCGGGGTCTTCACCGCCGTCACCGGCACCACCGTGCCGACGGCCGTCAAGGTGACCGCCACGAGCACCGCCGACTTCGCGTTCGCCGGCCTCACGGGCCGCGGCTCCGGGCGGGCCTCGCGCAGCGCGATCGCCAGCTCCAGCCAGGGGGCCTGCTTCTCGGTGGGGTCCTACGCCGCGCGGATCAAGACCGGCGACTCCACCCTGCTCGGGCCGTTGCTCTCCGCCCTGGGCGGCAACATCACCCTCGGCGTCGCCGACGCCGGCCAGTTGGCCGCCGCCGACGTCACCCTCCTGCAGCTCGTGCAGACCGGGCTCATCGCGGCCTCGCCGGAGGCCGCGCTCACCACCGCGGTCAAGCTCAGCTCGCTGATGCTCGCCACCGCCGAGGTGCTGCGCCGCGAGTCCGGGCAGACCGCCCAGATCGCGCTGCTCCAGCGGCTGGCCACCGGCACGCTGGGCTCGACGATGGTCAAGCTCGGCGACCTCCTCAAGCTCGACACCGGCTCCTCGGCGGCGCTCAACGGCTCCCTCAACGTCTTCGACCTCGTGAGCACCGGCATCTTCGTGGCCAACGGCACCAACGCGATCGCCCTGCCCAACCTCAACGTCAACATCCCCGGGGTGTCCCAGCTGGCGGTCTCGCTGACGCTGGGGGAGAAGCCCCACCTCGCCTGCGGCCTCGCCGGCCAGGCGCGGGGCTCGACCTCGCAGGTCTCGCTGCGGATCACCGGCTCGATCACGAACATCAACCTGGGTCTGGCCAGCGTCACCTCGCCGCTCGACATCCGGGTCAACGTCGCCTCGGCCGAGGGCCTGCTGACCTCGGTCACCTGCACCTCCAGCAAGCGCACGCTCGCCATCACGCCCAGTGCGGGCCTGCTCGACCTGCAGATGTACCTCAAGCTGCGCGCGACCCTGCTGTTCATCCCGATCGTCGACGCTCCGTTGCGGGTCTACACCCAGCGCGTGCCGAGCGGCACCAGCAGCACGCCGTTCACCCTCGACGTCCCGTACAACACCACCTTCCCCAACGGCGACTACTCGGCGCTGCGCACCACCGGATCCAACGGGTTGGGGGCCCCGGCGCTGGTCGCCGACACCTCCGGGATCTCGGTGCTGGGTCTCCCGCTGGGCACGATCACCTCGGCGATCGTGGACCCGTTGGTCTCCACCGTCCTGACGCCGCTGGTCACCACGCTCGACTCCGTCCTGCTGACCCCGCTGCTGCGCGCCCTGGGCATCACGGTCGCCGGCGGTGAGTACCGCCCGGTGCCGAACGCCGAGTGCGCGGTGCCCAAGCTCGTCGGCTGATCCTCCACAGCTCGCGGGGACGGCGGCGTCGTCCACCGATGGCGTTCGGCGTCCTCGCCGCGCGGAGCCGCGCCCCGCAGGGTCGGGGCAGGAGGTTCCCCGATGACGACACCCGCGCTCGACCCGCCACCCCTCACCCCCGATGGCACCGCCGGTCCTCCCGGCACGCCCGACACGCCACCCCGGGGCGCCCGCAGCGCCGCGGCGCGGCGGGCGCTGGGCGACTACGGAGAGCGGGTGGCCGCCCGCCACCTGCTCGACCGCGGGCTGGTCCTGCTGGCGCGCAACTGGCGCTGCCCCGAGGGCGAGCTCGACCTGGTGCTGCGCGACGGTGCGGTGCTGGTGGGGTGCGAGGTCAAGACCCGCACCGGCGTCGTCGGCGGCACGCCGCACGAGGCGATCACCCCGGCCAAGCTCGCGCGACTGCACCGGCTCATCGACCGCTTCGCCCACGAGCACGGGCTGGCCGACCGTGACCGCCGGGTCGACCTCGTGGCCGTCCACCGTCCCCGGCAGGGGGCCGCGGTGGTCGAGCACGTCGTGGGGTTGGCCTCGTGAGCACCGCGACCGCCCGCACGGTCTCCCTGCACGGGGCCATCGGCCACGTCGTCGACGTCCAGGTGGACGTCTCGCCCGGTCAGGTCGGGCTGACCATGGTCGGCCGCCCCGACCTGTCGCTGCGCGAGTCCGGCGACCGCTGTCGGATGGCGGTCCTCAACAGCGACCTGCCCTGGCCGGTCACCAAGCGCACCACGATCCTGCTGAGCCCGGCCGACCTGCTCAAGCGCGGCCCCCACTTCGACCTGGCGGTGGCCCTGGCCGTGCTCGCCGCGCAGCAGCACCTGCCCCCGCAGGTCCTGCCCGACCTCGCGGTCATGGGCGAGCTGACCCTCGACGGGCGGCTGCGGTGCGTGCCCGGCGTGCTGCCGATGGCCCTGGCCGCCGCGGCCCGGGGCCTGCGCGGGGTGATCGTCCCCGAACCGCAGGTGCCCGAGGCCGTGCTGGTGCCCGGGCTCGAGGTCGTCGGCGTGCGCAGTCTCGCGCAGGCGGTGGCGCTGCTGCGGGGGCAGGAGGTGCCCGAGGCGCCGGCGGTCGAGCCGCCGTCGGTGAGCCGGGTGCTGGCGTGGCGCGGGGAGCAGCGTCTCGACGACCTCGACCTCGCCGACCTGCGGGGCATGGCGGATGCCAAGTTCGCCGCCGAGGTCGCCGCGGCGGGCGGACACCCGCTGCTGCTCACCGGTCCCAAGGGCGGGGGCAAGACGAGCATCGCCGAGCGGCTGCCGTCGTTGCTGCCCGACCTCAGTCCCGAGGAGGCCCTGGAGCTCACCGCTGTGCACTCCCTGGCCGGCACCCTGCCCCCGGGACACGGTCTGATGACCCGACCCCCGTTCTCGGCTCCCCACCACGACGCGAGCAAGGCCAGCATCGTCGGCGGCGGCAGCCGCCAGGTGCGTCCGGGCGAGTTGAGCCGCACGCATGCCGGTGTGCTCTTCCTCGACGAGTTCCCGCTCTTCCGCACCGACATCATCGAGGCGCTGCGCGAGCCGCTCGAGAACGGCGACATCACCATCGCCCGCACCGAGGAGTCGGTCACCCTGCCGGCGCGCGGTCTGTTGGTCCTCGCGGCCAACCCGTGCCCGTGCGGCGACCACGACCCCGTCTCGGGACGCAGCACCTGCACCTGCCGCGCCACGGCGCTGCGCGACTACCAGAACAAGCTGCACGGTCCGGTGGCCGACCGCATCGACCTGCGTCGTCACGTCGGGCCGCTCAGCCGGCACGAGGGCGACCCCCTGCGGGATCCCGACACCTCGGCGGTCGTCCGCGCGCGGGTCGCCGCCGCTCGCGAGCGTCAGGCGGCGCGCTACGCCGGCTGCGGCTGGCGGCTCAACGCCCATGCGCCGAGCACCGCGCTGCGTGACCGGTGGCCGCTGGCCGGCTCGGCGGCCGCCCTGCTCGAGGAGACGGTCTACACCGGGCGGCTGAGCAGCCGGGGAGCGGTGCGCGTGCACCGGGTCGCCTGGACGCTGGCCGACCTCGAGGCGGTGCGCACCGGACGCGACGTCGTGCCGGGACCGCGCGAGCTCGACCTCGCCCTGAGCCTGCGGTGCGGCGATCCGCTGCCCGCCTCGCTGTGGGAGCGCTGCGGATGACCACCCCGGACCCCACCCTGTCAGCGGCCCCGCCCCCGGTGGCCACCGACGCCGAGCGTCTCGCCCGTGTCACCCTCGGTCGCCTGGCCGAGCCCGGCGACCCCCGGATCGCCCTGCTCGTGCAGCAGTGGGGGGCGCCCCGCGCGGTCGAGCTGCTGCGCGACGCCGGTCGGGGCGGCGCAGCGGCCGACGTCGCGGCCCGGCTCGACGCCGTCGAGCCCGCGCGGGACCTGGACCAGGGGGCGCGCCTGGGCCTGCGCTACCTCATCCCGGGCGACCCCGAGTGGCCCGCGGGCCTCGCCGACCTCGCCCACGCCGGCACCCTGCACCACCGCGGCGGACCTCCGCTGGGGCTCTGGGTCCGCGGTGCGCTCCGGCTGGACACCCTCGACGCCGTCGGCGGCGTCGCCGTGGTGGGCTCCCGGGCCGCCACCACCTACGGCGCGGCGGTGGCCGGCCAGATCGCCGCCACCGTGGCCGCCGCCGGTCCGCTGGTGGTCTCCGGGGCGGCGTTCGGCATCGACGTCGCGGCGCACCGTGCCGCACTCGGTGCGGGAGCACCCACGGTGGCCGTCCTGGCGTGCGGTGCGGACCGCGCCTACCCCGCGGCCCACCGCGAGCTGCTGCGGCGCGTCGCCGTCGACGGCGCTCTGGTCTCGGAAGCCGCCCCGGGGTGTGCACCGCAGCGGATCCGCTTCCTGGCCCGCAACCGCCTCATCGCCGCCCTCACCGGGGTGACGGTGGTCGTCGAGGCGGCGCGGCGCAGCGGCGCCCTGAACACCGCCACGTGGGCCGGGCGGCTGCACCGGCCGGTCGGCGGGGTGCCGGGGCCGGTCACGAGCGGGTCCTCGGTCGGAGTGCACGACCTGCTGCGCGAGGGGGCCGCCACGCTGGTGACCGACGGCGCCGACACCCTCGAGCTGGCGGGCCGCGCCGGGGAGCACCTGGCCGCGGGCCGCGCCGACACGGGTGCGCCGGACGACCCGCGCGACCGGCTCTCCGTGCGCGAGCGCCAGGTGCTCGACGCCCTGCCGATCGGGCGGGGCGCCGACCTCGGGTCGTTGGCCCGCGTGGCGGGGATCGCCGTCGCCGAGGTGCGCCTGACCGTCGCCCGCCTCGGGCGTGCCGGTCTCGCGGAGCGCGACGAGCACGGGTGGCGGCTCGCCGCGCGTGCCGCCGCCGGCCCGGGCTCCGGGCCACCTACGATCGGCCCGTGAGCGAGGAGGGGGAGGGGGCGGCGGCGCTGCCGGAGTGGGCGTGTCGCCTGCTCGCCGACTACGAGCGCCACCTCGTGGCCGAGCGGGACCTCACCCCCCACACGGTGCGCGCCTACCTCGGCGACGTGTCCTCCCTGCTCGACCACGCCGACCGGTGCGGTCTGGGCGCCCCCGAAGAGCTGGACCTGCGCACCCTGCGCAGCTGGCTGGCCCGCCTGCAGAGCACCGGGAGGTCCCGCAGCACCCTCGCGCGCCGCGCCACCGCCGCGCGCGTGTTCACCGCCTGGCTAGCCCGCACGGGGCGCACCTCGACCGACGCCGGGTCCGCGCTCGGTTCCCCGCGGCCCCACCGCACCCTCCCGGCGGTCCTGCGGGCCGACGAGGCACGGGCGCTCGTGGAGTCGGCGGTGGCCGGGGCCGCCGAGCGGGGTGCCGTCGGTCGGCGCGACGCGGCGGTGCTGGAGCTGCTCTACGCCACCGGGGTGCGCGTGGGCGAGCTGGTGGGACTCGACCTCGACGACGTCGACCGCGACCGGCGGGTGCTGCGGGTGCTCGGCAAGGGCCGCAAGGAACGCACCGTGCCCTTCGGGCGGCCCGCCGAGCTGGCGCTGGACCGGTGGCTGGTCCAGGGCCGCCCCGAGCTGGCCCGACCGGACTCCGGACCCGCGCTGTTCCTGGGCGCTCGCGGCGCCCGCATCGATCCGCGGGCGGTGCGCACCCTCGTCCACGCCGCGATCGCGGCGGTGCCGGGCGCCCCCGACCTCGGCCCCCACGGGCTGCGCCACTCCGCCGCCACCCACCTGCTCGAGGGCGGTGCGGACCTGCGGTCGGTGCAGGAGCTGCTCGGGCACTCCTCGTTGGCCACCACCCAGCGCTACACCCACGTCACCACCGACCGGCTGCGCCGCGCCTACCGCCAGGCCCACCCCCGCGCCTGAGCCCGCCCGTCACCAGCGGGCCCGTAGCCACAGGCCGAGCCGGCCCGCCGTCCGTGCCGTGCCCGACACCGAGCCGGTGACCCCCGGCCCGGGCGGCCCGGCGGGCCCGGCAGGTACAGCGGGCGCAGCGGGCGCGGCGGGCGGACGCGCGGCGTCGTCCCAGGGCAGCAGCCGGACCGTCCACCCGCCCAGGAGCAGCAGCGGGTCGAGGTACACGTCCCCGCGCCGCCAGCCCCAGTGCAGGCACGCGGCCGGCGCACAGTGCGAGCCCAGGGTGGTGAGGGTGCCGATCACCTCGCCCGCACCGACGGCGGTGCCGCGGGCGACCCCGGCGACCACGGGTTCGTAGGTGGTGCGGGTGGTGCCGTGGTCGACCACGACCACCGGGCGTCCCGCCACCTGGCCACGGAACGTGACGGTGCCGGCCATGGCCGCCCGCACCGGCTGTCCCGGACGTCCCCCGAGGTCGACCCCGCGGTGGCCGGCACCGTAGGCCCCCGCCGGTGGTATGAAGGCGGCCCGCACCACCGGCGGCGACAGCGGCCACACCCCCGCTCCGGTGGCGGCGCGACCCTCGGCGAGGGCCGGGCCGGGGGCGAGGAGCAGCAGGGACGGCAGGACGCACCGCAGGACGCGGCTCGCAGGCGAGGACATCGCCCCAGGATCGGGGCCGGATCGCCGCGGTCGGACCGGCCGGCGCCCCGCCTGGGGACGACGCCGTCCCCGAGGTCGCGGGGGAGGGCCGGGCGACCGGGAGGGAGCGGTCGGCGCCGGATTCGCTCGTGGCGCCGGTCCACGACTACGCTGGTCCCATCCCTGCCTCCGGGTGGGGAAATTCGCACGCCCTCAGTCCGCGGCGGATCCGGTCTCCACCGGATCCGAAGGCCGCGGGGCTGGTCCCGCAGGTCCCGGTCACGCCGGGTGGGGCCGGTCGCGGGCGTCAGGGTCGGTCGCGCCGCGGCCGACGACAACCACAGCAACCGAGCCGGTGCGTGGCCCTCGGGCCCGCGCGCGGAGCACCCGCGGCCGGCTCACCACGGAGAAGAGAACCACCATGGCAGTCGTCACCATGCGCCAGCTGCTCGAGAGCGGCGTGCACTTCGGACACCAGACCCGTCGCTGGAACCCGAAGATGAAGCGCTTCATCATGACCGAGCGCAACGGCATCTACATCATCGACCTGCAGCAGTCGCTGGCCTACATCGACCGGTCCTACGCCTTCATCAAGGAGACCGTCGCGCGCGGCGGCACGATCATGTTCGTCGGCACCAAGAAGCAGGCCCAGGAGGCGATCGCCGAGCAGGCGACCCGCGTCGGGATGCCCTACGTCAACCAGCGCTGGCTGGGCGGCATGCTCACCAACTTCACCACGGTGCACCAGCGGATCAACCGCCTCAAGGAGCTCGACGAGATCGACTTCGAGAACGTCGCCGGCTCGGGCCGCACCAAGAAGGAGCTCCTGCAGATGAAGCGGGAGCGCGACAAGCTCGAGAAGACCCTCGGCGGTATCCGCGAGATGACCCGCGTGCCCTCGGCCGTGTGGGTCGTGGACACCAAGAAGGAGCACCTGGCGATCGAGGAGGCCCGCAAGCTGCGGATCCCGATCATCGGCATCCTCGACACCAACTGCGACCCCGACGAGGTCGACTTCCCGATCCCCGGCAACGACGACGCCATCCGTGCGGTCGGCCTGCTGACCCGCGTGGTCGCCGACGCCGTCGCCGAGGGCCTCATCGCCCGCTCCGGTGCCGCCACCGGCGAGGCCGCCCCGGCCGCCCAGGAGCCCCTGGCCGAGTGGGAGCGCGAGCTGCTCACCACCGGTGACGCCGCCGAGGCCCCGGCTGCCGAGGCTCCCGCCGCCGAGGCCCCGGCTGCTGAGGCCCCCGCCGCCGAGGTCGAGGCCCCCGCGGCCGAGACCGCCGAGGCCTGAGCCTCTCCGCTCGTACACCGACGTACCGACGTACCCGAAGGGGACATTCATGGCTTACACCGCCGCTGATGTGAAGAAGCTCCGCGAGCTGACCCAGGCCGGCATGATGGACTGCAAGAAGGCGCTCGACGAGAGCGAGGGCGACTTCGACAAGGCCGTCGAGCTGCTGCGCGTCAAGGGTGCCGCCAAGGCGGCCGCCCGCGGCGCCGAGCGCCAGACCTCGGCCGGCCTCGTGGCCGCCTCGGGCAACGCGCTCATCAGCCTGCTCGCCGAGACCGACTTCGTGGCCAAGAACGAGGCGTTCATCCAGGCTGCGAACGACATCGCCGCCGCCGCCGACGCCCACAAGATCGGCGACGCCGAGGCCCTCAAGGCCGTGTCGCTGGGCGACAAGACCGTCGGGGAGGTCGTGCAGGACCTCGCCATCACCATCGGCGAGAAGATCGAGCTCGGCCAGGTCGCGTACTTCGCCGGCACCACCACGGTCTACCTGCACAAGAAGGCCTCCGACCTGCCCCCGACCCTCGGCGTGCTCGTCGAGTTCGAGGGTGACGAGGCCGCGGCCAAGCAGGCCGCCCAGCAGGCCGCCGCGCTCAAGGCCCAGTACCTCACCAGCGACGAGGTCCCGGCCGACGTCGTCGCGGCCGAGCGCGACGTCCTCACCAAGAAGACCCTGGAGGAGGGCAAGCCCGAGGCCGCGGTCGCCAAGATCGTCGAGGGCCGCATCGGCGCCTTCTTCAAGGAGATCGTCCTGCTCGACCAGGAGTCGGTCTTCGAGGCCAAGAAGTCGGTCAAGCAGGTCCTGGACGCCGCCGGCACCACGATCACCCGCTTCGCCCGCTTCGAGGTCGGTGCCTGAGGCACCCGACTCCCGCGCGGACCGCACGACGGCCGCCGCGACCCTCGTGGTCGCGGCGGCCGTCGTCGTCACCGCCCCGTGAGGCTCCTGTGAGGCTCGCGTGGCGCCCGTGGGGCCTGTGAGGGACTGGAGAGCGCGCCGATGAGCGCGACGGCGTGGCGCACGCCTCGTCCGGACGGCCCGCCCCCGACCGCCTCGGCACGGCCCCGGACCGGCCGGTAGCCTTCGGCGCGGACCCCACCCCCCTGGAAGGACACCATGACCGGTTACAAGCGCGTGCTCCTCAAGCTCTCCGGAGAGGTGTTCGGGGGTGGCGGCGTCGGGGTCGATCCCGGCGTCGTCCAGACCATCGCCCGTGAGATCGCCTCGGTCACCGAGGCCGGCGTGCAGATCGCGGTGGTCATCGGCGGTGGCAACTTCTTCCGTGGCGCCGAGCTGCAGCAGCAGGGCATGGACCGCGTCCGTGCCGACTACATGGGCATGCTCGGCACGGTCATGAACTGCCTGGCGCTGCAGGACTTCGTGGAGAAGCTCGGCATCGAGACCCGTGTGCAGACCGCCATCACGATGGGGCAGGTCGCGGAGTCCTACATCCCGCGGCGCGCCATCCGGCACATGGAGAAGGGCCGGGTCGTCATCTTCGGCGCCGGCATGGGCATGCCGTTCTTCTCCACCGACACCGTCTCGGTGCAGCGCGCGCTGGAGAGCAAGTGCGACGCCGTGCTGTTCGACAAGAACGGCGTGGACGGCATCTACACCGCGGATCCGAAGAAGGACCCCACCGCGACCCGGATCGACCACCTGACCTACGACGACGCGATCGAGCGCGGCCTGCGGATCATGGACCAGACCGCCTTCACCCTCGCCCGGGAGAACCGGATGCCGCTGGTCGTCTTCGGACTCGGCAGCGAGGGTTCCCTCGCCCGGATCGTGTCAGGTGAGAGGATCGGAACGCTCGTCAGCGACGTCTGAGCCTGCGAGACGCCCCCGCACCCCCGACAGCCCCGCCACCGCGCGCCCCCCGGCGCGTCGAACCCCGAGGAACCACCACCGTGATCAACGACATCCTGAACGAGGCCGACGCCAAGATGGCGAAGTCCGTCGAGGCCACCCGCGAGGAGTTCGCCGCGGTCCGGGCCGGTCGGGCGCACCCCAGCATGTTCAGCAAGATCATGGTCGACTACTACGGCTCGGCCACGCCGCTGCAGCAGTTGGCCTCCTTCACCGCGCCCGAGGCCCGGGTGATCATCATCGCGCCCTACGACGTCGGGGCGATGGGCTCCATCGAGCGCGCGATCCGCGACTCCGACCTCGGGGTGAACCCCTCCAACGACGGCAAGACCCTGCGGTGCAACTTCCCCGAGCTCACCGAGGAGCGCCGCAAGGACTTCATCAAGATCACCAAGGCCAAGGCCGAGGACGGCCGCGTCGCCGTGCGCAACCTGCGCCGCGCCGCCAAGCAGGCCCTGGAGAAGCTGGAGAAGGACGGCGAGGTCGGCAAGGACGACGTCACCGGTGCCGAGAAGCGGCTCGACGGCATCACCAAGAAGCACGTCGACCACATCGACGAGATGCTGAAGAACAAGGAGGCCGAGCTGCTCGAGGTCTGAGGACCTCCCGGCTCGCACGGCAACGGCGCCCTCATGACCACCTCGGAGCAGGCCACCCCGGCCAAGGACCACGGTCGGGCCGGCCGCGACCTCAAGGCCGCGGTCGGCTCGGCGGTCGTGCTGCTCGGCGCGATCGCGGCCTCGCTGGCCTTCTGGAAGCCCGCGTTCATGCTCATCGTCGTCCTGGCGGTGGTCGTGGCGGTCTGGGAGCTGCACCAGGGCCTGATGGCCAAGGGCATCGACCTGCCCGAACAGCCGCTGATGATCGGCGGCGTCGTGATGGTCAGCGTCGCCTACCTCTGGGGTGCCGACGCCCTGGTCACCGCCACCGCCGTCACCGCGCTGGTGATCATGCTGTGGCTGCTGCGCCGCGGCATCGACGGCTACGTCCAGAACGCCACGGCGTCGGTGTTCACCCTGATCTACATCCCGTTCCTGGGGTCGTTCGTCGCGCTGCTGCTCGCCGAGGGCGGCGGCACCGGCGGGGGCATCGACGACGACGGCGTGGCCGGCATCCTGATCTTCATCCTGGTCACGATCGCCTCCGACATCGGGGGCTACGCCGCCGGGGTGCTGTTCGGTCGGCACCCGATGGCGCCGGTGATCTCGCCGAAGAAGTCCTGGGAGGGCTTCGCCGGCTCCGCGGCGGCGTGCATGGGCGCCGGCGTCGCCCTCATCGTCTGGCTCACCGACGGCGACTGGTGGGTCGGGCTGGCGCTCGGTGCGATCGCGGTCGTCATGGCCACCCTGGGCGACCTGTGCGAGTCGGTGATGAAGCGCGACCTCGGCATCAAGGACATGAGCCGGGTGATCCCGGGCCACGGCGGCCTCATGGACCGCCTCGACTCGCTGCTGGCGACGGCCGCCCCGATCTGGCTGCTCCTGCACTACGCGGTCTTCTGAGGCCGTGGCGCGACCGGTGCCCGACCCGCCGCTGACCCTGATCCGGCACGGCGCCCCCACGGCGGTGCCCGGGGTGGCGGCCTCGGAGTGGGACCTGGACCCCGCCGGCTTCGACGCCGTCTGGGCCCTGCGTGAGCGCGTCGCCGCCCTCGTGCCCGCC
Organism: Nocardioides sp.; assembly: GCF_964228225.1. GTDB lineage: Bacteria > Actinomycetota > Actinomycetes > Propionibacteriales > Nocardioidaceae > Nocardioides. The sequence goes on along the minus strand of NZ_CAXQZB010000049.1, from coordinate 39,347 downwards.
GGTGCGGTGTGGTGCTGCTCGCCGGAGCCCAAGGCCCAGCAGACCGCGCAGCTGCTCACCGACGCCCCGGTCGCGGTGCTGCCGGGGCTGGCCGAGCACCGCCGCGACGCCACCTGGTGGCCGGACTTCGAGGAGCGGGTCGCCGCCGCGTTCGCGCGGCCCGAGGAGCCCGCGGCGCCGGGGTGGGAGCCCCTGGCCGTCTGTCAGGAGCGCGTCCTCGCCACGGTCGCGGCGGCCCGGAACGACCTGGCCGGCACCGCACCGCTGGTGCTCGTGGGCCACGGCACCGCCCTGTGCGCCCTCGAGGCCGGACTCTCCGGTCGTGCCCTCCACGACCCGGGCGTCCTCGCGCGCTGGCGCTCCCTCGCGCTCCCTGATGTCTGGCAGGTCTGAGCGCCGCCCCGCCCCGTTCGTCCGGCAGGGCGTCCGTCCGTCGGATCGCGCCCCGTGGCGCACGCCGAGCGCTACGCTCGCTCCCGTGGTGGTCGATCAGGAGGGTGTCGTCGAGACGCCGGCGCCCGCGCACCGCGGTGGCTGGTGGCGCCGCGACCACCCCGTCTTCATCCCGCTCACCGGGTTCTTCACCGGCACGGTGCTCGTCTCGATCATCGTGGTGGCGCTCGGAGCGGTGCTGCGCCTGATCGGCCTGGACCTCACCGAGAACCCGCAGTACTTCGCGATCGCGATCGCGGCGCTGCTCGTGATCGACGCCGGGCTGATGGTGTGGGAGCGCAGCCGCCGCTTCGCGCGCTACATGCTCTTCGGGCTGCTCATCACCCCGGTGGTGGCCGGCGCCACCGCGGCGCTCACGCTCTACCTGCTGATCAACAACGACTGAGCCCGGGCCGGGTCGCGCTCGCCGATGGGCGCCGGAGGCGCCCGGCTGTCAGACTGGAGCGGCTATGTCCGACTCTGCTGAGCCCCGACGCCCGCTGCCCCTGGTGATGGAGGCCCCCCGCGGGCGCGCCAAGCCGCCCGTGCACCTCGCCGACCTCGACCCGGCAGGACGCGCCGCCCTGCTCGCCGAGCGCGGGCTGCCGGCGTTCCGGGCCAAGCAGCTCTCGCACCACTACTTCGGGCGGCTGGTCGACGACGCCGAGCAGATGACCGACCTGCCCGCCGGTCAGCGCGCCGACCTCGTGGGCGCCCTGCTTCCTCCCCTGATGACGCCCGTGCGCACGATGGAGGCCGACGCGGGCACCACGCGCAAGACGCTGTGGCGGCTCTTCGACGGCGCGCTCGTGGAGTCGGTTCTCATGCGCTACCCCGGTCGCGCCACGATGTGCGTCTCCAGCCAGGCCGGCTGCGGCATGGCGTGCCCGTTCTGCGCCACCGGCCAGGGCGGTCTGCAGCGCAACATGAGCACCGCCGAGATCGTGGAGCAGGTGCTCGCCGGCGCCCGCGCCCTCGCGCGCGACGAGGTGCCCGGTGGACCCGGCCGGGTCTCCAACGTGGTCTTCATGGGCATGGGGGAGCCGCTGGCCAACTACAAGGCCGTCGTCGGGGCCGTGCGGCGTCTGACCGACCCCACGCCCGACGGTCTCGGCATGTCGGCCCGCGGCGTGACGGTGTCCACCGTCGGTCTGGTGCCCCGCATCCGGCAGCTCGCCGAGGAGGGCGTCCCGGTCACCCTGGCGCTGAGCCTGCACGCCCCCGACGACGAGCTGCGCAACGAGCTGGTGCCGATCAACACCCGGTTCAGCGTCGAGGAGACCGTGCAGGCCGCCTTCGACTACGCCCAGGCCACCAAGCGGCGCGTGAGCATCGAGTACGCCATGATGCGCGGCATCAACGACCAGGGCTGGCGCGCCGACCTGCTCGCCGACGTCCTGATGCGCGGCGACTGGGGCTGGGTGCACGTCAACCTGATCCCGCTCAACCCGACCCCCGGCAGCAAGTGGACCGCCTCCGACCCCGCCGACGAGGCCGAGTTCGTGCGTCGGCTCGAGGCCCGCGGCATCCCCACCACCGTCCGCGACACCCGGGGCCGCGAGATCGACGGCGCCTGCGGGCAGCTCGCCGCCGCCGAGTAGCGCCGGCGGGCGGTTCCCGGAACCGGCGCCCTCCTGCGGCCGGATCGCCTAGGGTGCAGGCGCCGGCCCGCTCGGGCGGCCCTGACGAGGAGATCTCCCCATGACCGTGCTGATGCAGTCCACCGCCACCTACCGCGCCGGCACGGTGGGGCGGCCCCGCGCATGCACCGCCACGCTGCACCCCGACCGCCTCGAGGTGGTGGGGGCCGACGGGGCGATCCTGGCGAACCTCCCGACCGCGGCCATCACGCGGGTCAAGGTGAGCGGCAGCGCGGTGATGGTCACCGGTGAGCCGTTCGGCAAGGTCGGGCTGGAGTTCATCACGGTGGGCCGCAAGCTCGCCTGGGGCCTGCTGCTCGGCATCGGGATGCTGATCCCGATGTACACCGGCCAGGCCCGACGCACCACCCTCGCGTGGCGCGACGCCCTCGAGCAGGTGCGCGCCGGCGCCGCCGGCTGACCCCGGCCCGGTCGGGGCCGCCATCCGACGTTCATCGGCGCGCCACCGGGAGCGGGGCGTCGCGTACGCCGACGTCCCTAGCGTCGCGGTCATGGCGCAGGTCATCCCGCTCCCGCAGACCCCCACCCCCGCCCGCACGGGCGAACGACCCGGCGACCGCCTCACCGTGCTGGTGGTCGCGGAGTCGTTCCTCCCGCAGATCAACGGCGTCACCAACTCCGTGCGACGGGTGCTGGAGCACCTGGCGCGCGAGGGTCACGACGCGGTGCTGGTCGCCCCGACCGGACCCGAGACCTACGCCGGCTTCCCGGTGCGGCACGCCCGCGGTGCGGCGCTGCCCTTCTACCGGGACTTCAAGATCGGCCTTGAGTCGCGTCGTCGACTGCGGCAGATCTTCGCCCAGGTGCGACCCGACGTCGTGCACATCGCCTCGCCCGCGACCCTCGGCTACCAGGCCGCCAAGGTCGCCGCCGAGCTCGGTGTGCCCAGCGTCGCGATCTACCAGACCGACCTGGTGGGTTTCGCCGAGCGTTACGACCTGCCCGGCGGTGCCCGGGCCGCCGCCTCGCTCACCCGGCGGATCCACACCCGGGTGGACCGCACCCTGGCCCCCTCCACCGCGAGCCTCGCCCAGCTGGCGGACCTCGCGGTGCCCGGCTGTCACCTGTGGCCCCGCGGCGTGGACCTCGCGCAGTTCCACCCCGGCCGCCGCGACGAGCGGTGGCGTGCCGCGCTCCTCGGTGACCAGCAGGAGCGGTTGCTCGTCGGCTACATCGGCCGGCTCGCGCCGGAGAAGGAGCTGGACCTGCTCACGGCCCTGGCCGACGACCCGCGCTACCGGCTCGTCGTCGTCGGGACCGGTCCCGAGGAGGCGCGGCTGCGCGCGCTGCTGCCCGAGGCCCACTTCACCGGCCTGCTCCACGGCGACGACCTCGGTCGGGCCTACGCCTCCCTGGACCTGTTCGTGCACACGGGCCGCTTCGAGACCTACTGCCAGTCCGCCCAGGAAGCGCTCGCCTCGGGCGTGCCGGTCGTCGCGCCCCGGGCCGGCGGACCGATCGACGTCGTCGCCGACGGCGTCACCGGTCTGCTCTACGCCCCGGGGCAGCGGCGGGCCCTGGCCGCGGCGGTCGACGCGCTGGCCTCGGACCCCGATCGGCGACTCACGATGGGCCGCCTCGCCCGCCGCGCGGTCATGGAGCGCGGGTGGGACGCCGTCAACGCCGCGCTGGTGGAGCACTACCGCGCGGTGATCGGCGGCGAGGCGGTGCGCCTCAGCGCGTGAGGACGGCGATCGCCTCGGCGATCGTGTCGACCACCGCGATCCGCTCGCCGAACGCCCGCCCCCGCCCCAGCGCCTCCAGCAGCGGCCAGGCGGGCAGCGTGCGCGTCCAGTACTCGCGGCCGAGCAGCACCAGCGGTGGCACGTCCGCGGTGTCGCCGCTGCTGTAGTAGCCCTCGCACGCGTCCTGGAAGATCTCCTGCACGGTGCCGGCCGCGCCCGGCAGCACCACGATGCCGGCCGTGCACAGCTCCACCAGCACGGCCTCGCGCACCGCGTTGCTGACGTACTTGGCCACCACGTCGGCCATCACGTGCGGGGGCTCGTGGCCGTAGAACCACGTCGGGATGCCGACGACGCCGGGGCCCGGCGGCACGTCGTCCAGCGCCGCCCGCGCCGCCCGGCCCGCCACCGCCCACGCCTCGATCGAGGGACGGAAGGACGGCACCGGCGCCAGGTGGGCCAGGACGTCGTCGAGGCGCGCGGCGGCGTCGGTCTCGTCGAGTGAGCCGAGCCGCGCTCCCAGCGACGCGGCCTCCATCGCCCCCGGCCCGCCGCCGGTGGCCACGACCGCACCGGTGCGCGCCACGGCGGCACCGAGCAGCGCGGCCTCGCGGTAGCCGGGCGTCCCGCGCTCGGCGGCGTGGCCGCCCATCACCCCGACCAAGCGGCGGGGGGCCGCCCAGGCCCGCAACGCCTCGTCGATCCCGTGGTCGTGCAGCGCGGCGACCCGGGTGGCGTCCCGGTCGCGGGGCTGCTGGGTCCAGGCGTACACGCGGGCGTCGAGGGTCTCGGGGTAGGCGGGGTACTCCGGCCCGTCGTAGAGCTCCGCGGGGGTGTACAGCTCGCGCCGGTCGGGATCCAGCGGCACGCCCGCGGGCACGGGCAGCACGAGCGCGCCCGCGGCCCGCAGCGCCGTGAGCAGGTCGTCGTCGCCGGGACAGCCGAGGAACGTGGTGCCCTCGAGACGCTGGCCCAGCAGCCGGTCGGCCAGCGGGGCGAGGTCGACGCCGCTCACCTGCCAGGTGGCGGCGTCGACCTGTGCTGCGGGCGCGGCGTCGAGTCGCTGCGCCAGCTCCTCGCCGCTGCTGATCCGGACCGGCCGTCCTCGGGTGCCGTGCATGTCCCGAGTGTGCCCGGCCCCCGGTCGTCAGCCGGTCGTCAGCCCGTCACCAGGCGTGGGCCAGCAGGTCGGCGAACAGCGCGTCGCCGTCGGCGTGCTCCAGGCCCCGCTGCCGGAACCACCCGCAGATGTTCACGCAGTCGCGCTGCAGGAAGTCCAGTCCGGCGACGTTGCCGGCGAGGTCCACGATCTGCGGCAGGTCGATCAGCACCAGCCGGTCGCCGGCGGCCAGCACGTTGTAGGCCGACAGGTCGCCGTGCACCAGCCCCTCGCGCACGAGCATCACCAGGGCGTCGCGCAGCTGCTCGTAGTAGTGCGCCAGCAGGTCGGGGGCCGGGCGGGTCTGCGCCAGCCGCGGGGCGGTCTCGCCGTCGTGGCTGATCCACTCCAGGAGCAGCTCCGTGCCGTCGATCTGCACCGGGTACGGCACGGGCAGCCCCAGGTTCCAGCAGCGCACCAGGGCGTTCCACTCCGAGACGGCCCACTCCCCGGCCGCCACCTGGCGGCCCCAGGTGGACTTGCGCTTGAGGGCGCGCTCGTCGCGTGAGCGCTTCACCGAGCGGCCCTCGGTGTAAGCAGCGGCGCGGTGGAAGCTGCGGTGCTCGGTGGAGCGGTAGCGCTTGGCGGCCATCACCACCCCGCCGCCGGGATCGTGCGGGTCGGCGCGCTCGAGGAGGTGGACGTCGGCCTCCTTGCCGGTCTTGAGGATGCCGAGCTCGGTGTCAATGGCGCCCTGGGAGGTCACGACCCAGTCGGGTCGGGGCTCGGGGCCGCGGCACAGGGGCTCGACGCCGGCCCAGGTGGACCAGCGCTGACCGTCGGCGAGGTCGTCGTAGGTGCGCCAGGAGTCGAGGATCCCGGCGTGGTCGATCAGGTCGGGCAGGTCGATCAGGTCGGGCAGGTCGGGGCGCTCCGAGGCGCCGTGCGGCGCGGATGAGGACATGCGGTGCTGCTTTCGCGAGAGGGGTGGACGGCGGGCAGGCCGTGGACAGTCATGGACATGTCACGCTCCTCTCGGTGCGGCGCCGGGCCGGATGCCGCGGTCGTCGGGTCCTCGCGGACCGCTGTCAGTGTGGCGGGGCTCCTCCGGGTCGCGCCACCGGATTTCCGCGGGTCAGGCGGCGGCGGTGCCGGGCAGGCGCAGCCGCTCGGCGTGCTCCCAGGCGTCGTCGATGTGCACGACGTCGCGGCCCATGCGGTGCAGCAGGCTGGCCGCGATGCCGGCGCGGTAGCCCGAGCGGCAGTGCACCCAGATCTCACCCGCCGGCAGGGTGGCGGCGGCGCGCTCGACGTCCTGCACCGGCAGGTGGACGGCGCCGGGCAGGTGCGCGGCGGCGTACTCGTCGGCCTGGCGCACGTCGACCACGATCGGCTCCCGCTCCTGGCTGACCCGGCGGTACTCGGCCCAGTCGGCGCGGCGCAGCGTCGCGGTCAGCGGGGCGGCGTCCGGCACGACGTGGGCGCCCACGCCGTCGATCCCGATCCGGGCGAGGTCGCGCAGGGCCGGGGCGAGCAGGTCGGGGGAGTCGGTGAGCAGCACGATGTCGTCGCCCCACGGCACCAACCAGCCGACGTAGGTGGCGAACTGGTCGCTGTAGCCGATGTTCACGCTCCCGGGCAGGTGGCCGGCCGCGAACGCCTCGCTGCGGCGCAGGTCGACCACCCACGATCCGCTCAGGACGGCGTCGGCGACCTGCTCGGCGGTGACGCGCCGGGCCGGCGCGGGGGAGCCGGCGCCCGCGCGGTTGGCGGGGTCCATGTGCTGGTAGTAGGTCGGGATCGGGCCCAGGCCCGCGAGCAGGTCGGTCACGAAGGTCTCCTTGTCCAGGTGCAGGGCGGGGTGGTCGCGCTGGTCGCCCAGCGTCGGGAGGGTGCCGTCGTCGGCCTCGGCGGGCGTGACGGGCCGGCTGCTGCAGAAGCTGCCGAAGCCGTGCGTGGGCAGCAGCAGCGTGCGCGGGTCCAGGGCGGCCTGGGCGCGCACGCTGCGCCACTGCGCGGCCGCGAGGTGGGCGGCCAGGCGCGGATCGACGAGGTCGGTGCGTCCCACCGTGCCGAGGAGCATCGACCCGCCGCTGAGCAGGGCCGCGGGCGGGGCGCCCGGGGCGGCGGTCCCGGGTGCCGGGGTCAGCAGGAAGGACTGGTGGTGCCGGGTGTGGCCCGGGGTGTCGAGCACCTGGATCCGCAGTCTGCCGTAGCCGAGCACGTCGGGCGCGCGCACCCCGAGGCGCTCGAAGCGCACCGGCTCGTCGGCCGAGAGCAGGTAGTCGGCGCCGTGCCGCCGGGCGAGCGTCAGGGCGCCGGACACGTAGTCGTTGTGGATGTGGGTGTCGGCGACCGCGACGAGGTCGACCCCGGCGCGCTCGGCCGCCTCCTCCGCCCAGCGCACGTCACGTGGCGGGTCGATCACGATCCCGACCTGGCCGTCGTGCACCAGGTGGGCACGGTTGCCCAGGCTCGGCACCGGGATGGGCACGACCTCCATGCGGACTCCTTAAGTAGATCAAGTCAGTCGAGATAATAGCGCAAAGATCGGGCGGCCCCGCCGGTTCCGGTGCCGGCGCGCCCGGCGCGGGGTAGGTTGCAGCGGTGATCCCGTCCCGCCTGCGCCGGTCCGTCCCGCGGAGCCGGCTGGTGCCCCTGGCGCTGCTCGCGACCGTGCTCGCACCCCTGCCGTTCCTCGCACCGGCCACGGACGCCGCCCCGGCCTCCCAGGGACGACGCGCGCCGGTGGCGGGCGCCCCCGGCATCGGCGACCCGTACTGGCCGCTGGACGGCAACGGCGGCATCGACGTGCTCCACTACGACGTCGCGATCGGCTACAGCCTCGCCAGCGGCCACCTCGACGGCGTCACCACGCTCACCCTGCGCCCCACCCGCGACCTGAGCCGCTTCCAGCTGGACCTGCTGCTGCCCGCCACCTCGGTGAGCATCGACGGCGAGCCCGCCGCGTTCAGCCGCCCGGACCCGCACGAGCTGCGGATCACCCCGGCCACCCCGCTGGCGCGCGGGACGAGCGTCGAGGTGCGGGTCGCCTACGGCGGGCGGCCGGCGGAGTACGAGTACGCGGGGGAGAGCAACTGGCTGGCCGACGACGCCGAGGTCGTCGCCATGAACCAGCCGCACATGGCGCCGTGGTGGTTCCCGGCCAACGACCACCCCTCCGACAAGGCCCGCTTCGACATCACCGTCACCGGCGACGCCGAGGCGCAGGCGGTCGCCAACGGGCTGCTCGTCGACCGCACCGTCGAGGGCGACCTCGCCACCACGCACTGGCGCTCCACCTCGCCGATGGCCACCTACCTCGCCTTCTTCGCCCTCGGGCGCTACGACGTGCGCACGAGCACCCGCGCAGGCCTGCCGTTCTACGGCGCCGTCTCGCGCGAGCTGCCCCCCACCGTGCGCGAGAGCGCGTGGCGCACGCTGGCCGAGACCCCGGAGGTCACGGCCTGGCTGCAGCGCCGGCTCGGGCCCTACCCGTTCGAGTCCACCGGCGGCCTGGTCACCTCCCTGCCCGTCGGGTTCGCCCTGGAGAACCAGACCCGCCCGACCTACCCCGCGAGCCTCGGCGGCGACGTCTCGCTGCTGGTGCACGAGCTGGCCCACCAGTGGTTCGGCGACTCCGTCGCGGTCGCGCGCTGGCGCGACATCTGGCTCAACGAGGGCTTCGCGACCTTCATGGAGGCCGCCTACGCCGAGCGCCACGGCGGGCCGAGCGCCCAGCAGTGGCTGCGCGACACCTACGGGCGCTCCCGGGACCTGTTCGGCTTCTGGGAGATCGACCTCACCGACCCCGGCCGCGACCGGATCTTCTCCTCCGCGGTCTACAACCGCGGCGGGATGGCGCTCCAGGCGCTGCGGCGCGTGGTCGGCGACGGCGACTTCTGGCGGATCCTGCGCACGTGGGCCACCCAGCGGCGCGACGGCCTCGGCACGGTGCCGGCCTTCCGCCAGCTCGCCGAGCAGGTCTCGGACCGCTCCCTCGACCGGTTCTTCCGCGCCTGGCTGCAGGCTCCGCGCCCGCCGGACCGCACCCGCGCCAACGGCCTGAAGTAGGCCCCGCCGAGCCCGGCTGGGACACTGCTGCGGTGAGCTCCGCACCGCCGCGCCGCGACGTCGTCGTCCTGGGATCGACCGGATCCATCGGCACCCAGGCCCTCGACATCGTGCGGGCCCATCCCGACCGGTTCCGCGTCGTCGGCCTCGCCGCCGGTGGCGGGCGGCCCGACCTGTTCGCGGCCCAGGTGGCGGAGTTCGCCCCGCGGCTGCACGGCACGGGGGAGCAGGCCGCGATCGAGGCCGCGAGCCTGCCCTGCGACGTCGTGCTCACCGGCATCACCGGTGCCGTCGGCCTGCGGCCGACCCTCGCGGCGCTCGAGGCCGGCAGCACGCTCGCCCTCGCCAACAAGGAGTCGCTGATCATCGGGGGGCCGCTGGTGAAGGCGGTCGCGGCGCCCGGCCGCATCGTGCCGGTGGACAGCGAGCACAGCGCGATCGCCCAGAGCCTGCTGGCGGGCGACCGGGGCGAGGTGCGGCGCCTGGTGCTCACCGCCAGCGGCGGCCCGTTCCGGGGCCGTGGTCGCGCGGACCTCGCCCGGGTGACGCCCGCGCAGGCCCTGGCCCACCCGAACTTCGCGATGGGTCCGGTGATCACGACCAACTCCGCCACCTTGGTGAACAAGGGCCTGGAGGTCATCGAGGCCCACCTGCTCTTCGACGTGCCCTACGACCGGATCGACGTGGTGGTGCACCCTCAGCAGTACATCCACTCGATGGTCGAGTTCGTGGACGGCGCGGTGGTGGCCCAGCTCGGCCTGCCCACGATGGCGGTGCCCATCGCCCTGGGGATGGGCTGGCCGCACCGGGTGCCCGACGTCGAGACGCCGATCGACTGGACCCGGGCCGCCGACTGGCGCTTCGAGCCGGTCGACGACGCCGCGTTCCCCGCGATCACCCTGGCCCGGCAGGCCGGCACGCGCGGCGGCACGGCCCCCGCGGTCTACAACGCCGCCAACGAGGAGTGCGTCGCGGCCTTCCACGCCGGTCGGCTGCCGTTCCCCGGCATCGTCGACACGGTGGGGGAGGTCCTCGCCGCCCACGACGTAGGCTCGGAGGCGGCGCTCACCCTCGACGACGTGCTCGCGGCCGACGCATGGGCCCGGCGCCACGCCCACCAGTTGATCCCGAGCTGATCGGAAGACCGCGCGTGACCGCTCTGTACTACGCCCTGGGTGTGGTCGTCTTCGTGCTGGCCATCCTGATCTCGATCGGCCTGCACGAGTTCGGTCACCTCATCCCGGCCAAGCGCTTCGGCGGTCGGGTGACCCAGTACTTCATCGGCTTCGGGCCCACGCTGTGGAGCCGGCAGCGCGGCGAGACCGAGTACGGCATCAAGGCGATCCCGCTGGGCGGCTACGTCAAGATCGTCGGGATGCTCCCGCCCGCGCCGGCCGAGGTCGACGCCCCCGTGGGCCCCGACGGGCGCCCGATCACGCGGATGCGGGACACGAGCACCGGCCTGTTCACCCAGCTGGTCTCCGACGCCCGCGCGGCGGAGTGGGAGATCGTGCGGCCCGAGGACGAGGACCGGCTGTTCTACCGCATGGCGTGGTGGAAGAAGGTGATCGTGATGGCGGGCGGGCCGACGGTCAACCTGCTCATCGCCTTCTTCCTCTTCTGGGGCCTGTTCGCCTTCTACGGCCAGCAGTCGGTGGAGGTGGCCGAGGGCCCGCCGGTGGTCGACGAGGTCTCGGCCTGCGTGATCCCCTACGACGCCGCCGCCCCCGAGCGCGCCTGCACCGACGCCGATCCGCCCAGCCCGGCGGCGCGGGCCGGACTCGAGCCGGGCGACGTCATCACCGCCTTCAACGGCACCCCCGTCACTTCCTGGGAGCAGCTGCGCGAGCTGATCCGCGGCAACGCCGACGGCAGCGCGGTCATCGACTACGAGCGCGACGGCCGCCCGCTGAGCGCCACCACCTCCACCACCGTCGAGCTGCGCCCCGACCCCGACTCCGACGCCACCCTGCGCGAGGTCGGCTTCCTGGGCGTCACCCCGGTCACCCGGGTGGTCACCGAGTACGGCGGCCCCCTCTACACCCTGCGCGAGCTCGGGGGCATGACCGTCGACTCGATCCGGTCGCTGGTCGAGCTGCCGGTCAAGGTCGTGGGCGTCGGCAAGGCCATCCTGGGCCTGGAGGAGCGGGCCGTCGACAGCCCCGTGAGCATCGTGGGCGGCAGCCGCTTCGCCGGCGAGACCGCCTCGGCGCAGGACTTCCCGGTCGGCGACAAGATCGCGAGCCTGGTGGCGCTCATCGCCGGGTTCAACCTGTTCATCGGGGTGCTCAACTTCGTGCCGCTGCTGCCCCTGGACGGCGGCCACATCGCCAGTGCGCTGTGGGAGGCCGTGCGGCGCGGCATCGCGCGCCTGCGGCGCCGTCCCGACCCCGGACACGTCGACGCCGCCCGCCTGCTGCCGATCGCCTACGTGGTGGGCGTGGCGCTGCTGGTGATGGGGGTCGTGCTGATCGTCGGCGACCTCGTCGTCCCCGTCTCGCTGCAGGGGTAGCCGCACCCGACGGCCCTGCCGGACGGCCGGGCACGCCACGCGCCCGGGACGACGGTAGATTCGAGGCATGACCGCGATCAGCCTCGGTATGCCCTCGGCCCCGCCGCCGGTGCTCGCGCCCCGGCGTCCCACCCGCCAGATCCGGGTGGGCTCGGTCGGCGTCGGCAGCGACCACCCGATCTCGGTGCAGTCGATGACCACCACCCTCACCGCCGACGTCAACTCCACGCTGCAGCAGATCGCCGAGCTCACCGCGGCGGGCTGCGACATCGTGCGGGTGGCCTGCCCGAGCCAGGACGACGCCGACGCGCTGCCGGCGATCGCCACCAAGTCCGGCATCCCGGTGATCGCCGACATCCACTTCCAGCCCAAATACGTCTTCGCCGCCATCGACGCCGGCTGTGCGGCGGTCCGCGTCAACCCGGGCAACATCAAGAAGTTCGACGACCAGGTCAAGGAGATCGCGAAGGCCGCCTCCGACCGCGGCACCTCGATCCGGATCGGCGTCAACGCCGGCAGCCTCGACAAGCGGCTGCTGGAGAAGTACGGCAAGGCCACGCCCGAGGCGCTGGTCGAGAGCGCGGTGTGGGAGGCGAGCCTGTTCGAGGAGCACGGCTTCCGCGACTTCAAGATCTCGGTCAAGCACAACGACCCCGTCGTGATGGTGCGCGCCTACGAGCTGCTCGCCGAGCGTGGCGACTGGCCGCTGCACCTCGGCGTCACCGAGGCCGGGCCGGCGTTCCAGGGCACCATCAAGTCCGCCACCGCCTTCGGTGCGCTGCTGAGCAAGGGCATCGGCGACACCATCCGGGTCTCGCTCAGCGCCCCGCCGGTGGAGGAGGTCAAGGTCGGGCTGCAGATCCTGGAGTCGCTCAACCTGCGTCCCCGCCGTCTGGAGATCGTCAGCTGCCCCTCGTGCGGGCGGGCACAGGTCGACGTCTACAAGCTGGCCGAGCAGGTCACCGCGGGCCTCGAGGGCCTGGAGGTGCCGCTGCGCGTGGCCGTCATGGGCTGCGTCGTCAACGGACCGGGCGAGGCCCGTGAGGCCGACCTCGGCGTCGCCTCGGGCAACGGCAAGGGGCAGATCTTCGTCAAGGGCGAGGTCATCAAGACCGTGCCGGAGTCGCAGATCGTGGAGACGCTCATCGAGGAGGCGCTGCGCCTGGCCGAGGAGATGACCCCGGTCGAGGGCGGCGGCGCCGAGGTCACGGTCTCCTAGACACCCGACCCGCCTCGGCCGCTCGCGTGGGCCGACGGAGCACCGCACTAGGCTGGCCGGGTGCCAGCCCCACGCCACGGTGTCCGGGTCCTCGGGACCCCGGATCTCGAGGCGTTCCTCGCCCTCGCCAACCGCCATCCCGTCGTCAACGTCTTCGGCGTGCACCGGGCCCGCACCACCAGCCTGGAGCCGCGCTGGCTCGGCGGGGAGATGTGGGGCCGCTTCGACGCCGGCGAGCTGGTGGCGGCCTGCCACGTCGGGGCCAACCTGGTGCCGATCGAGGCCACCCCCGACGACGCCCGCGCCTTCGCCGAGAAGGCGCTGACCCGCAGCCGCTCGGCCACCACCATCGTGGGTCCCCACGACGCCGTCCGCGCCTTCTGGACCCAGGTGGCCGGGGCGTGGGGCCGCCCGCGCGAGGCCCGCTGGCAGCAGCCCCACCTGGAGATCTCCGGCGCGCCCGCGGTGGCGCCCGACCCACTGGTGCGACGCACCGACCGTCACGACATGGCCGAGCTGTACCCGGCGTGCGTGGCGATGTACACCGAGGAGGTCGGGGTGTCGCCGGAGGCCGGGGGCAGCGCCGACCTCTACCGCGCCCGCGTGAGCCAGCTGGTCGCGCGCGGCTGGTCCTTCGCCCGCTTCGACGCCGGCCGGCTGGTGTTCAAGGCGGAGGTCGCGTGCGCCACCCCGTACGCGGCCCAGATCCAGGGCGTGTGGGTGCCGCCCGACCGCCGCGGCGAGGGCCTGGCGAGCGAGGGCATGGCCGCGGTGGTCGACCTCGTGCGCACCCAGATCGCGCCCACCGTCTCGCTCTACGTCAACGAGTGGAACCACGCGGCCCGGCGCACCTACGCCCGCGTCGGGTTCGTCGAGTCGGCCCGCTTCTCCACCGTGATGTTCTGACCGGCGCCGGCCCCGACCCGGCCCCGGCGGGTCGGACCCTAGGATCGCGGACATGTCCGCACCCCGCAGCGTCACCGCCCTCGCCGGGATCTTCGCCGTGGCCGGCGTCGTCCACCTCGTCAAGCCCGAGCTGTACGAGCCGCTGATGCCCTCCTGGGTGCCGGCCCACCGCGAGGTCATCCTCGGCAGCGGGGTCGCCGAGCTCGCCCTCGCCGCCGGACTCGCCGCCCCGCGCACCCGCCGACTCGCAGGCTGGGGGAGCGTGGCCCTGCTCGTGGGGGTCTACCCCGGCAACGTGCAGATGGCGGTGGACGCCGTCAAGGGCGACAACCCCGCCTTCACGGCCGCGGCCCTGGCGCGTCTGCCCCTGCAGTGGCCCCTGATCCGGATGGCGCTGCGCGCCACCCGGGAGGACTGAGCCGCCTCCCGGGGGCGCGCCGCGCCCTGCTCCGACCTCGGGGCCGGAGGAGCCTCAGAGCCCCTCGTTGCGGCGCAGGGGACCCACCCGCTCGCACTCCCCGCCGCCGCAGCGCACGTCGGCGTGACGACGGGCGCCGTAGGCGTCCACGATCCAGTGCCGGCCGTCGTCCTCCCAGTCGGGGAACTCGAAGAACCCCTGGGCGTCGTAGACCGCGATGACGGCGCCGTTGCCGCGCCGCTCGACGATCCGGCTCGGGCCCAGGCCGTCGGTGAGCTTGTGGTCGGTGAGCATCCGACGGCCGTCGGGCGACCACGACATCACGGCGTCGCGGCACGACCGCCACACGACCTCGGTCGGGGCGCTGACCAGCGACACCTCGGTGCAGCCGCCGTCGTAGGGGTCGGCGGTGAAGCGGGCGATCCGGTCGACGGTGAGGTCGGCCCGGTAGGCGTTGCGCGCGCCGGGCAGCACGCGCACCCGCCCGGTCTCGGGGTCCCAGCGGCGCAGCGGCTGGTCGAAGCCGCCGAGGAGCACCCCGGCGTGGTCGGCGTCCAGCACGGTGGCGCCGCCGTCGAGCACCGTCGAGGCCACGACGCGGCCGTCGGTGAGCGAGCGCACCTGGACCGTCGCGGTGCCCCGACCGCCGGGCCGGGCCGCGCGGTAGCGGGCGACGACGAACTGATCGGTCTCCTTGCGCAGCCGGACGACGTCGACGGGGGTCCGGCGGGTCAGCACGACCGGGTCGGCGTCGGGCGCCACCCGGAGCGTGCGCGTGCCGACCCCCTCGCTGCTGGTCGTCACGAGGTACTGCCCGTCGGGCAGCCTCCCCACCAGGCCCACGTACTCCGCCTCGATCGGGATGCGCACGTCGCCGTCCACCAGGGTCGTCCCGACGATGCGCGGGATCTCCGGTGCGGGGCCGCGGTCCAGCGCGCCCGGCTCGATCCTCACGGTCGGGGCGGCGGTCGGGGCGGCGGGGGCGGCGGCGTGGGCGGGGTCCGAGAGACCGCCGAGCGGGAGCAGCGCGGCGGCGGGCAGGCAGGCCAGTCCCGCCAGGGCCGTGGCCAGCGCGCGGCGCGGGCGCGGGGTCGGGTGCGTCCTCATGACGAGGTCCTCTCCTTCGATCCGACGCTCGGCGGGTGCCGGGCGTCAGTGGGGAGACGCCGCCGGTAACCGGATGGTTGTCACCCGATCGCACTCAGTAGCCTTCAGCCCATGATCGAGCGGATGTCGTCCCTGTTCCTGCGCACCCTGCGCGACGACCCCGCGGACGCCGAGGTGCCGAGCCACCGCCTGCTCGTCCGCGCGGGCTACATCCGCCGCGCCGCTCCCGGCATCTACACCTGGCTGCCGCTGGGGCTGCGGGTGCTGCGGCGCATCGAGGCCATCATCCGTGCCGAGATGGCCTCCATCGGGGCGCAGGAGCTGAGCTTCCCCGCCCTGCTGCCCCGCGAGCCCTACGAGGCCACCGGGCGCTGGACCGAGTACGGCGACGGCATCTTCCGGCTCCAGGACCGCAAGGGCGCGGACTACCTGCTCGGGCCCACGCACGAGGAGATGTTCACCCTCGTGGTGAAGGACCTGTACTCCTCCTACAAGGACCTGCCCCTCTCGATCTACCAGATCCAGACCAAGTACCGCGACGAGGCCCGGCCCCGGGCCGGCCTGCTGCGCGGCCGCGAGTTCACGATGAAGGACTCCTACTCCTTCGACGTCGACGACGCCGGGCTGGAGACCAGCTACCAGGCCCACCGCGACGCCTACGTGCGGATCTTCGACCAGCTCGGCTTCGACTACGTCATCGTCTCCGCCCACGCCGGGGCGATGGGCGGCTCGCGCTCGGAGGAGTTCCTCGCCCGGGTGGCGGTCGGGGAGGACACCTTCGTGCAGTGCACGGTGTGCGACTACGCCGCCAACGTCGAGGCCGTCTCGATCCCCGCACCTGCGGCAGTGCCCTTCGACGACGCGCCCGCGTCGCGGGTCGTCGACACCCCGGGCACCCCCACGATCGACACCCTGGTGGCGCACCTGAACGAGGCCGAGCCCCGCGCCGACCGCCCCTGGACGGGGGGCGACACCCTCAAGAACGTCCTGTTCGTGCTCGAGCACCCCGACGGGCGCACCGAGACCCTCGCGATCGGCCTGCCCGGCGACCGCGAGGTGGACGAGAAGCGGCTGGAGGCGCAGGTCTACCCCGCCGAGTTCCGCCCCTTCGGCGAGGCCGAGTTCGCCGCCCACCCCGCGCTGGCGAAGGGCTACATCGGCCCCGGTGCGCTGGGGGAGGAGTCGAGCACGGGCATCCGCTACCTCGTCGACCCCCGCGTCGTCGAGGGCACCCGCTGGGTGACCGGTGCCGACGCCCCGGGCCGGCACGTGGTCGACC
This sequence comes from Nocardioides sp., assembly GCF_964228225.1. Lineage (GTDB taxonomy): Bacteria > Actinomycetota > Actinomycetes > Propionibacteriales > Nocardioidaceae > Nocardioides. Next base: position 22,955 of record NZ_CAXQZB010000049.1, on the reverse strand, counting down.
TCGTGGCGGGCCGGGACTTCACCCCCGACGGCACGATCGAGGCCGCCGAGGTGCGGGCGGGCGACCCCTGCCCCCACGGCGACGGCGGCACCCTGGAGGCCGAGCGCGGCCTGGAGATGGGCCACGTCTTCCAGCTGGGGCGCAAGTTCGCCGAGGCGCTGGACCTGAAGGTGCTCGACGAGAACGGCAAGCTCGTCACCGTCACGATGGGCTCCTACGGCATCGGGGTCACCCGCGCGGTCGCCGCCATCGCCGAGGGCACCCTCGACGACGCCGGCCTGTGCTGGCCGCGCAACGTCGCGCCCTTCGACGTCACCGTCGTGGCCGCAGGCAAGGACGCCTCGCTGTTCGAGTTCGCCGAGCAGCTGTCCGGCGATCTCGACGCCGCCGGGCTGGAGGTGCTCTACGACGACCGCACCGGCAAGATCAGCCCCGGGGTGAAGTTCAAGGACGCCGAGCTGATCGGCGTGCCCACCATCGTGGTGGTCGGCAAGGGCCTGGCCGACGGCGTCGTCGAGGTCAAGGACCGCCGCTCCGGCACCGCCGAGCAGGTGCCGGCCGACCGGGTGCTCGAGCACGTGCTCGGGGTCGTGCGGGGCTGACGGTCACGGCCGCCCCGGCGCCCTCAGGTGCGCAGCAGCGCGTCGAGGATCGTGCGCAGCGCGGTGCGCACCTCCGCCGCGGCCGCGACGCGGTCCTCGGCGCGCGCCACCATGAGCGCCCCCTCCTCCAGGGCGGCGACGAGCACGTGGGTGAGCGGCCACACCGGCTGGGCCGGCACGCCGCCGGCGTCGATGATGCGCTGCACCACCGCCGCGGCGAGGTCCATGCCGTTGCCGCGCGCGATCTCGCGGCTGCGCCACCAGCCCAGGGCGGTCGGCGCCTCGAGCAGCGCGATCTGGAGGACCTCGTCGTCGGTGCACACCTCCAGCCAGGCGTCGATCACGCTGCCGAGGTCGGCCGGTACCGGTTGACCGGGCCCCTCGTCGAGCTGCGGTCCGGTGCCGAGCGCGCTGGCGAGCCGGTCCACGACGTCGCCGTGCACGGCCTGCACGACCGCCTCGAACAGCCCCTCCTTGCCGCCGAACTGGTGGTAGAGCGCGCCGCGGGTCACGCCGGCGGCCGAGGCGAGCTCGTCGGTGCCGACGCCGGCGAAGCCGCGGGCCGCGAACAGCGGCCGTGCCGCGGCCACGAGCGCGGCGCGGGTGGCCGCGGTGCGCTCCGCCTGCGTGCGCCGAGCCGTCATGGCCACGCACCCTAACCGCCCCGGCATCTCGGTGCGCCGGTAGGTTGCCGGGCATGGGCACCCTCGACGCCGTCATCTTCGACTGGGGCGGCACCCTCACCGCCTGGCACGACATCGACTTCCACGCCGAGTCGCTCGCCCTCGCCGAGGCCGTCGTCCGGGCCCCGCATCCCCCGGAGGTCTCCCAGCGGCTGCTGCACGAGGCGGGGTCGGTGGTGTGGGGCCGCAGCCGCGACCACCAGGTCAGCGCGACCGTGGCCGACCTGTTCACCGTGGCCGGGCTCGAGCACGACCCCGACCTGCTCGCGGCCTACTACGCCTTCTGGGAGCCCCACACCCTCACCGATCCCGAGGTGCGTCCGCTGTTCGAGGGTCTGCGGGCCCGCGGCCTGGCCGTCGGCATCCTGTCCAACACGCTGTGGTCGCGTGAGGTCCACCGCGGCTTCTTCGCCCGCGACGGCGTGCTCGACCTCATCGACGGCGACGTCTACAGCTCCGAGATCCCCCACACCAAGCCCTCCCCGCTGGCCTTCCGCGCCGCGATGGAGGCGGTGGGGGCCTCCGACCCCGCGCGCTGCGTGTACGTCGGCGATCGTCTCTACGACGACGTCTGGGGTGCGCAGCAGGCCGGGATGCGCGCGGTGTGGGTGCCGCACAGCGTGATCCCGGACGAGCAGCGCGGCCACACCGAGGGCGAGCCCGACGCGCGGATCGACACCCTGCTGGACCTGCTCGACGTCGTGGACGGCTGGCTCACGGCCTGACCGGGACCCGGACGGGGTTCAGGAACCTGCAGCGCGACAACCTGAGCCGGGTGCGCGCTGGCCCCGTGGTCCGGGTGCGCGGCAGCGTGGCGCCACCGCCGCGGCGAGCGCCGCGGCGTCGCTGTCGAGAGGATCCGTCATGACCCCCACGCCCGCCCGTCCCCGCCGCCTCGCCCGCATCGCGGTGCTCGCCGGTCTCCCCGCCCTCACCGCCGCTCTCGTGCTGGGTGTGGCCGCGCCCTCCGGTGCGGCGGTCGAGAACGAGCGCTGCGGGATCGCCTGCGCGGGCCGCTGAGGCCCGGCGGGCCCGTGCACCCGGGCGTTGCATGGTTTCGCACTGCACCTTCGTGAAGCCGATCCGGGCGTGTGAGGCCCGCGTCGGGAGCGCATGCTCCCAGGTGTCGGCTCCGCGGTCCCGCTGCGCCGGCCGGACACAGGTCCGCGCATCGCTCCGTCGGGGGGCGTCTCGGGAGTTCCCCGACGGAGCGACGCGCGGACCTGTCGCCGTTCCCGGACCTGCGGACGTGATCGCCCGGCGGATCGGCCGACCGGGGGCCTCAGACGCGGCCGGGCCAGGTCCCGGCCCCCGCACCCGCGTCGACGTCCTGCACCGCCGCGTCCACGAGGGTCGCGAGCGCCCACGGCCGGTCCCCGGCCCGCCCGGTCCTCCCGGTCCGCGCCCCGGCGGACGTCGCCGGCGCGTTGGCCAGCAGGAAGCCGGCGGCGTCGGCGCACCGGCGCTCCACCGTGGCCAGGGCCGCGATCACCTCGGCCGGTCGGGACGTGGAGGGGACGTCGTAGGCGGCGGCGGCCGGGGCGGTGCGGGCCACGCTCGGCCAGGTGAGCGCGAGGGCGTCGCGCCGGGCCCGGTGGCGGGCCAGTGCCAGCAGCAGTCGGTCGTGCCCCCCGGGGGAGAGCGCGGCCGGCAGGCGGGCCGCGAGGGTGCCGACCACCGCCACCGCCGCGTGCTCGGCGGCCAGTGCGGTCACCAGCCCCGCGGCGTGGGCCTCCCCGGCCTCCTCGACCGGGAGCGGGGCCGTCGGCACCGCGGCGACGGCGGCGTCCACGGTCGCCGCGCCGGTGTCCGGGCGCGGCAGTCCGAGGACCGGATCGAGCAGGAGGCGCTGGGCCAGGGCGGCCCGGACCGAGCCGGCGAGCAGGGCCAGTGGCCCGCTCGCCGCGAGCACGGCCACCCGTGCGGCGGTGTCGGCCAGGCCCAGCTCCGCACGCCCGGCGACCGCACGTGCCGACGGGCCGCGCGGGACCGTCGTGGCCTCGGCCGGCGGCGCCGGCAGCTCGCGCGCGTGGCGGCGGTGCAGGGTGGCCAGCTCGCGCCAGGCCCGCGCCGCGTCGGGCGCGGGAGCGGCCTGCGCCGCGGCCTCGGCCGCCACGCGAGCACGCGCGACCGCGGCCGCGAGCCGGGTGGCGAGCACGTCGTCGCCCGTGGCCGTGCCGGGCCCTGCGGCCGGCCGGGTGCCGCAGCCGGCCGTCAGCGACAGGCCCGCCGTCGCGACCAGCCCGAGGCCGCCGGCGCGCAGCAGGTCGCGGCGCGAACGGGGCAGGTCCAGGGGCGGCGGCACGGGCCCGAGCGTAGTGCGCGCCCCGGGCCGCCCGGGCACGAGCATCGGTGCGTCGCCGAGTAAGGTGGGGGCTCGTCCCGCAGCCGCGGGACCCGGCGTCCCGCCGTCCGCGCGGACGCCCACAACCGCACAGGAGGGTCCATGTCGACACCGTCCGGGGGCCGTGATCAGCGCCCCTCCGCCACGCCCTCGGCCGCCCGGCCCGAGCGTGTGCAGCAGATCGAGGCGATCCTGGTCCCCGCCCTGGCCGAGGCCGGCTACGACCTCGAGGCCGTGGAGCTCACCCCTGCCGGGAAGCGCCGCGTGCTGCGGGTCGCAGTCGACCGCGACGGTGGCGTGACCCTCGACGACGTGGCCGAGGCGACCCGCGCGGTCAACGCCGTCCTGGACGCCCCGGCCGGAGCCGCGGTGATGGGGGAGCAGCCCTACACCCTCGAGGTCACCTCGCGCGGGGTGGACCGCCCGCTCACCCTGCCGCGCCACTGGCGCCGCAACGCCGGACGCCTCGTGGCGCTCACCCTCGCCGACGGCACCTCGCTCACCGGACGCATCGGCCGCACCGCCGACGCCGTGTCGCCCGACGCCGAGGGCCGCGTGCTGCTGGTCGTCGACGGCGCCGAGCGCGCCGTGCCGTACGCCGAGGTGGTCAAGGCGCTGGTGCAGATCGAGTTCAACCGGGCGGCGTTCGACGCCCTGGAGGACGACCCCGACGGGTCCGACGAGACCGACGGGACCGACGGGACCGACGAGACGGAGGAGGAGCACTGATGGACATCGACCTGAGCATCCTGCGCATGGTGGAGCGGGACAAGGAGATCAAGTTCGAGGTGCTCGTGGAGGCCATCGAGCAGGCGCTGCTCACCGCCTACCACAAGACGCCGGGGGCGATCAGCGACGCGCGTGTGGAGCTGAACCGCAAGACCGGGCACGTCACCGTGTTCGCCGCCGAGGTCGACGAGGACGGCCAGCGGATCGGCGAGTTCGACGACACCCCGGCCGGGTTCGGCCGGATCGCCGCCACCACCGCCAAGCAGCTGATCCTGCAGCGCCTGCGCGACGCCGAGGACGAGCAGAAGTTCGGTGAGTTCTCCGGCAAGGAGGGCGACCTCATCTCCGGCGTCATCCAGCAGGGCCGCAACCCCGCCGACGTCATGGTCGACCTCGGCCGGCTCGAGGCGCTGCTGCCCGTGAGCGAGCGCGTGCCGGGCGAGGACTACACGCACGGCACCCGGATCAAGGCGCTGGTGCTCTCGGTCCGCAAGGGCATGCGGGGTCCGCAGGTGAGCCTGAGCCGCAGTCACCCCCACCTCGTGAAGAAGCTCTTCGCCCTGGAGGTGCCCGAGATCGCCAGCGGCCAGGTCGAGATCGCCGCGATCGCCCGCGAGGCCGGCCACCGCACCAAGATCGCGGTGCGCGGCACCGTGCCCGGCGTCAACGCCAAGGGCGCCTGCATCGGGCCGATGGGGCAACGGGTGCGCAACGTGATGGCGGAGCTGAACGGCGAGAAGATCGACATCGTCGACTGGTCGGCCGATCCGGCGCGGATGGTGGCCCACGCCCTCTCGCCCGCCCGGGTCTCCAGCGTCGAGGTGGTCGATCTGGCCGGCAAGTCGGCCCGGGTGGTCGTGCCGCAGTTCCAGCTCTCCCTCGCCATCGGCAAGGAGGGCCAGAACGCCCGGCTCGCGGCGCGACTCACCGGCTGGCGCATCGACATCCACGGCGACGAGGAGCAGCCCGACGCCTGACCGGGTCCGCGGGGCGGGGCCGAGCCGCCGGTTCGGTCGCAGGCCCTCGGAGTGGCTAGACTGACCGACGGTGACCCACCGAACCTCCTCCCTCGTGCCGCGGACCCCGGTCCGTACGTGCGTCGGATGTCGTCGACGGGTCGCCAAGGACGAGTTGTTGCGGGTCACCGCAGGCTCGGACGCCGACGGCCGGCCGGCCGTGGTGCCCGATCCGGCGGCGACGGCACCGGGTCGTGGGGCGCACCTGCACCCCACCCTCGCGTGCCTGGACCTCGCCGTGCGTCGCAAGGCCTTCGGCCGTGCACTCCGGGTCACCGGAGGGCCGGGGCTCTCGCTCGCGGTGCTCACCGAGCACCTCGGCGTGGCGCGCGGGGCGGAGCACCCCTCGACCGACCAGACCGAGAAACCACCACCAGGGAACTGGAGCACCAGCTCATGAGCACTCGATGAGTACTTCCCGATGAGCCAGCAACACCGGATCCACTAACGGCTCGGTCACCGCCCCCCTCCCGGGGTCCCGCGGGTCGAGCCAGAAGGAGAATTGTGGCGAAGACCCGCGTGCACGAACTCGCGAAGGAGTTCGGCGTCGAGAGCAAGTTCGTTCTCGAGAAGTTCAAGGAGATGGGAGAGTTCGTCAAGTCGGCGAGCTCCACCGTCGAGCTCCCGGCGGAGATGCGTTTCCGCAAGGAGTACGGGGAGGCCCTCAAGGCCGCTCCGAGCGGCGGCCAGCCGGCCGCTGCCCCGTCCGCCCCCGCCGCGTCGGCCGCGCCCGCGGCCCCGGCGGCGCCCGCCGCCCCGGCCGCGACCAGCGCCCCGGCGCCGGGCCGTCCCGGCCCGCGTCCCGGTCCGCGACCCGCCCCGAAGGCCCCCGAGGTCGAGACGCCCGCCGCGGCGCCCGCCCCGCAGCCCGAGACGCCCGCCGCGCAGGCGCCGGCGGCTCCCGCGGCTCCGGCCGCTCCGGCGACCCCGGCGGGGGAGCCGCCCGCCGGCGGCACCGCGCGCCCGGCGGCCCCGAAGGCCCCGACGCCCGCTCCGCGGCCGGTCGGTCGCCCGGGTGCCCCGCGGCCCGGCAACAACCCGTTCGCGCCCAGCCAGGGCATGGGACGCCGTCCCGCCGCCCCGCCGTCGGCCCCGGCCGCCGGCGGCGACGCCGACAACCGCCCGCCGCGTCCGCCCGCCGGCCGCGACGGTGCGCCGCCGCGTCCCGGCATGCCGCGCCCCAACCCGGCGATGATGCCCAAGTCCCCGGCCGCCTTCGGTCGCGGACCCGGCGGTGCACCGCGCCCCGGCGCGCCCGGTCGTCCGGGTGCTCCCGGCCGTGGCGGTGCGCCCGGTCGTCCCGGTGGCGGTGCCCCGGGTCGCGGCGGCTTCGGTGGCGGCCCCGGTGCCGGCGCCCCCGGTCGCCCCGGTGGCGGTGGCGGTCGCCCCGGCCAGCGTGGCCAGACCCAGGGTGCCTTCGGCCGCCCCGGCGGTCCGTCGCGTCGTGGCCGCAAGTCCAAGCGGGCGCGTCGCCAGGAGTTCGAGGCCATGGAGGCCCCGACGATCGGCGGCATGCGGGTCCGCAAGGGCAACGGCGAGACCATCCGGCTCGCCCGCGGCTCCTCGCTGACCGACTTCGCCGACAAGATCGGCGTCGAGCCGGCCTCGCTGGTGCAGATGCTCTTCCACCTCGGCGAGATGGTCACCGCCACCCAGTCCGTGGGCGACGAGACCCTCGAGCTGCTCGGTGAGGAGCTCAACTACGTCGTCCAGGTCGTCTCGCCCGAGGACGAGGACCGCGAGCTGCTCGAGTCCTTCGACATCGAGTTCGGCGAGGACGAGGGCGACGAGTCCGACCTCGTCGTGCGGCCCCCGGTCGTCACCGTCATGGGTCACGTCGACCACGGAAAGACCAAGCTGCTCGACGCGCTGCGCGACGCCAACGTGGTGGACAAGGAGGCCGGCGGCATCACCCAGCACATCGGCGCCTACCAGGTCCACACCGAGGTCGACGGCGCCGACCGCCGCATCACCTTCATCGACACCCCGGGTCACGAGGCGTTCACCGCCATGCGTGCCCGTGGTTCGCAGTCCTCCGACATCGCGGTGCTCGTCGTGGCCGCCGACGACGGTGTGATGCCCCAGACCGTCGAGGCGCTCAACCACGCCAAGGCCGCCGGGGTCCCGATCGTGGTCGCGGTCAACAAGATCGACAAGCCCGAGGCCGACCCCACCAAGGTGCGTGGTCAGCTCACCGAGTACGGCCTGGTGCCCGAGGAGTACGGCGGCGACTCGATGTTCGTCGACGTCTCCGCCAAGGCGGGGCTGAACCTCGACAAGCTGCTCGAGGCGATCGTCCTCACCGCCGACGCCTCGCTCGACCTGCGGGCCAACCCGACGCAGGACGCCCAGGGCCTGGTCGTGGAGGCCCACCTGGACCGCGGTCGCGGTCCGGTGGCCACGATCCTGGTCCAGCGCGGCACGCTGCGCGTGGGCGACTCGATCGTCGCCGGTCCGGCCCACGGCCGCGTCCGCGCGATGCTCGACGAGCACGGCCAGGAGATCACCGAGGCCGACCCCGCGCGTCCCGCGATGGTGCTGGGTCTGTCCACCGTGCCCGGCGCCGGCCAGAACTTCCTGGTCGTCGAGGACGACCGGATGGCCCGCCAGATCGCCGAGAAGCGCGAGGCCCGCGAGCGTGCCGCGATGCAGGCCAAGCGCCGCATCCGTCGCACGCTCGAGGACTTCATGGCCTCGATGGAGAAGGGGGAGAGCCAGGAGCTCAACCTCATCCTCAAGGGCGACGTGTCCGGTTCGGTCGAGGCGCTCGAGGACGCCCTGTCGCAGATCGACGTCGGCGACGAGGTGGGCATCCGGGTCATCGACCGCGGTGTCGGTGCGATCACCGAGACCAACGTCGACCTGGCCGCGGCCTCGGACGCGATCATCATCGGCTTCAACGTCCGCCCGCAGGGCAAGGCCGGCGAGATGGCCGACCGCGAGGGCGTGGAGATCCGCTACTACTCGGTGATCTACCAGGCCATCGAGGAGATCGAGGCGGCCCTCAAGGGCATGCTCAAGCCCGAGTACGAGGAGGCCACCCTCGGCCAGGCGGAGATCCGCGCGATCTTCCGCTCCTCCAAGGTCGCGGGCGGCTCGATCGCGGGCTGCATGGTCACCAGCGGCACGATCCGTCGCAACGCCAAGTACCGGGTCATCCGCGACGGCAACGTCGTGGCGGAGAACCTCGACCTCATCTCGCTGCGGCGGGAGAAGGACGACGCCTCCGAGGTCCGTGAGGGCTTCGAGTGCGGTCTGGTGCTGCGCAACTTCTCCGACATCAAGGAAGGCGATGTCGTGGAGGCCTTCGAGATGCGGGAGATCCCCCGCTCCTGACACCGGTCGGGGCGGGCGCCGTCGGCGCCCGACCCACCACCGCGACGGTCGGTGCCACCCTGCGGGGCGGCCACCGACCGTCGTCCGGTCCGGGCCCCTCACCGGGCCGCGCGACCGCCCCCCGAACCTGAACGACCCCGAAGGGAGGGGCGATGGCCAGCCCCCGCGTGCGCAAGATCGCCGACCGCATCCAGGTGATCGTCGCTGAGATGCTCGAGCGCCGGATCAAGGACCCGCGGCTGGGGTTCGTCACCCTCACCGACGTCCGGCTCACCGGCGACTCCCAGCAGGCCACGATCTTCTACACCGTGCTCGGCGCCGACGCCGACCTCGCCAGCACCGCGGCGGCCCTGGAGTCGGCCAAGGGGCTGCTTCGCTCCGAGGTCGGCAAGCAGCTCGGCATGCGTCACGTGCCCTCGCTGACCTTCGTCCCCGACGCCCTCCCCGAGACCGCCAAGGTCATCGACGACGCCCTGGAGCGGGCGCGCCGGGCCGACGAGGAGCTGGCCGCGGTGCGCGAGGGCAAGGACTTCGCCGGCGAGGCCGACCCCTACCGCAAGCCGCGCGAGGACGACGACGAGTTCGACGGGTTCGAGGAGCCCGCTGCCGGCGACGATGACTGAGCCCCGTCCGCCGCGGGTGCCGGCCCCCTCGGGGCTGGTCGTCGTCGACAAGCCCGCGGGCCTGACGTCCCACGACGTCGTGGCGCGGGTGCGGCGTGCGCTCGGGACCCGGAAGGTCGGCCACGCAGGGACGCTCGATCCTCTCGCCACCGGGGTGCTGGTCGTCGGGGTCGAGCGCGCCACCCGTCTGCTCGGGCACCTGATGCTCACCGAGAAGGCCTACGACGCCACGGCCCGCTTCGGGGTGGCCACGACCACCGACGACGCCGAGGGCGAGGTGCTGACCACCGCCGACGCCGCCGCACTGGCGTCGGTGACCCCGGAACGGATCCGGGCGGCGCTGGAGGACCACCGCGGCGACCTCGACCAGGTCCCGACCGCGGTCTCGGCGATCAAGGTCGACGGCAAGCGCGCCTACCAGCGCGTGCGCGACGGCGAGCAGGTCGAGCTCGCCGCCCGCCGCGTGACCGTGCACGAGCTCGAGGTCACCGACGTCCGCGGTCTCGAGGCCGACTTCTCCCTGCGCTGCAGCAGCGGCACCTACGTGCGGGCGATCGCCCGCGACGCCGGAGCCTCCCTCGGTGTCGGGGGACATCTCACCGCCCTGCGCCGCACTGCAGTGGGTCCCTACGACCTCGGACTGGCCCGCACGGTGGAGGAGGTGGCGCAGGACCCCCGGGGCTCGGTACTGCCGATCGCCGAGGCCGCCCGGCGCGCCTTCACCTCCCACGACCTCACCCCCGCGCAGGCTGCCGACGTGCGGGTGGGTCGTCGGCTCGACGACCTCGCCCTGTCCGGACTCACCGCGCTCTTCGACCCCGACGGGGAGTTCCTCGCGCTCTACGAGCCGCGCGGCGAGGCGGGCGCCCGGCCGGTCGCCGTCTTCGTCTGACCCGGTCGCCGACTCCCGGAACCGGCCGACCGACGCCCGCGGGGTGGCCCTGCGGAACCATCCGCGACATCCGATCGGGTCATCTTCATCGGATCCGTAACTCCGGTGATGCAGATCGCGTGCATCTGCTCCGGTGCTGGCCTACGCTCGACGCGGGAGAGGGGGTGCCATGGCAGGGAACGCCGCCAGCAGGGGCGACCACGGCCGCCACGAGCGGTTCGTCGGCGTCGCCGCGCTCGCCGACCGTGCCCCGGAGGCCGCCCGCGAGACGGAGTCGGTCGACCCGCGCGTCTCGGCCGTCCTGGAGGTGCTCGCCGGCGAGACCCACGACGCCGTCGCGCAGCGCTGGGCCGTCGAGCCGGCCCTGCTGCACCGCTGGGTGCGCTCGTTCGTCGAGGCCGGCACCGCGCAGGTCACCAACCGCCCCTCCGGCGAGGTCGCCCGTGAGCGCGACCGGTTCCTCTCGGTCTTCCTGCACGGCCTGCGCGCCCCGCTCGCCGAGGCCCAGGGCTGGGTCGGTCTGCTGCACAGCACCCCGGTGCAGCAGCGCATGAGCACCGAGGTGGTCGACCGCCTCCAGGCCACCATCGACCTCCTGCACGAGCGCGCGCTCGACGTCGAGCTGCTCACCGCCGCCATGCTCGGGCGCATCTCGGTGGCCCCGGACCGGGCCCGGGTCCGCGACCTCACGGCCGCCCTGCTGCCGGCCTCCGAGGTCGGGGGCGAGGGTCCCGACGTCGAGATCACCGTCGACGTCGAGCTGTTCGCCCGCGCGCTGCGCGACCTGTGGCACACCGTGGCCACCACCGCCCCGCGACCGCTGGACGTGCGATTCGAGGTGCGCACCGTGGAGCCCTGGCTGGAGCTGCGGATCATCCGCGAGGGCGACCCGATCGAGCCCCGCGTGCTGCACCGGCTCTTCGAACCCTTCGAGTACGACGACGTCGCCGTCACCGCCGGCCTCTACCTCGCCCGGGCGCTCACCGTCGCCCACGGCGGCACGGTCGGGGTCGAGCAGGACGACGACGAGGCGGTGTTCTGGCTGCGTGTGCCGGACCGCCGCATCCACCAGGACCCCCCGATCCGCCCGGTCCCTCCGGTGCGGTCCGTGTAAGTGACCAGACCCGTGCCCGTCCTCACTCCTTGCGCCGGCTCGGCGGCGCGGAGGCGGTCGCGACGTCGCCAACCCCAGGAGAGAACATGAAGTACCGACTCGCATGCGGCGACGTGATGCCCGGGTGCGCTGCGACCTTCGAGTCCGGCGACCAGTCCGAGCTGATGTCCGCCGTGGCCTCCCACGCCGCCGCCGACCACGGCATCACCGAGATCACTCCCGAGATCGCGGCCGCCGTGCAGAGCAAGATCCAGGTCGGCTGACTCCCGAGCGTCACGCGTTCCCCTCCCGACCGGCCGGTCCGGCGCCGTCCTCACGGCGCGGGACCGGTCGGTCGTGTCCACTCCCGGGCGCGGGGGAGGACAGCGATAGGCTGGTCGGTGTGACGATCTGGCGCTCGTTCGACGAGATCCCTGCGACGCTGACCGCCAGCGCCGTGACGATCGGCAACTTCGACGGCGTCCACCGCGGGCACCGGGCGGTGATCGCGCGGGCCCGCGAGGCGGCCGACCGGCTCGACGTCCCGCTCGTCGCGGTGACCTTCGACCCGCACCCGATGGCCGTGCTGCGCCCCGAGCACGCCCCCTCGATGCTCACCTCCCTGCCCGAGCGCGCCGCCCTGCTGCGCGGCGCCGGCGTCGACGACGTCCTCGCGCTGCCCTTCGACCTCGCCATGGCCGCGTGGAGCCCGGAGGAGTTCGTCCGTGCGGTGCTCGTCGAGGCGTTGCGGGCGCGGGCGGTCGTGGTCGGCGCGAACTTCCGGTTCGGCGCCCGGGCCGGGGGCGACGTCGCGAGCCTGATCGGGTTCGGGCGCGAGGCCGGGTTCGAGGCCGAGGGCGTCGAGCTCGACGGTGGTCCCCAGGTGTGGTCCTCCACCTACGTGCGCACCTGCCTGGTGGCCGGTGACGTCGCCGGTGCCGCCGAGGCGCTGGGGCGCCCGTTCTCGGTGCGCGGCACCGTGGTGCAGGGCGACCAGCGGGGTCGTGAGCTGGGCTACCCCACCGCCAACCTGCCGGTCGCGGCCGGGTACGCCAGCCCGGCCGACGGCGTGTACGCCGGCTGGCTCACACGTCCTGACGGGAACGGGGGCTCCGAGCGCCTGCCCGCCGCCATCAGCGTGGGGACCAACCCCACCTTCGACGGCGTGCGCGACCGCCGGGTCGAGAGCTACGTCCTGGACCGCACCGACCTCGAGCTGTACGGCGTCGAGGTGGAGGTGTCCTTCGTCGAGCGGCTGCGCGGCATGGTCGCCTACGAGGGCATCGACCCGCTGCTGGCGCAGATGGCCGACGACGTCGCGCGCACCCGCGCCGTCCTCGGCCTGCCCGCCGCCGGCGCCTGACCTCGGTGTCCGCTCCCGCGTCCGGCCCCGCATCCGGCCCGGCGCCCGACCTGCGCGAGGCCGAGCTGTGGTTCCGCCGGCACGGGCTGAGCTACGTGGTGCCGACGGTGCGGGCCCAGGTGCGGTCCGCCGCGGCGCCCCGGCGCCTGGTCGCCTCCGCCGCCCTGCTCACCGCCGTCGCGGTGGGGGCGGGCATCGGGACCGGGCTGCTCGGCGACGTCGCCGACGGCTCCGCCGTCACGGTGTCGCTCCTGCTCGCCGGTGCCGTCTGGTACTGCCTGGGGCCGTTGTGCGCCGGGCCCATCGTGCGGTGGGCGGTGTCGCGCACGCTGCGCGGGCTGCGCCTGCTCGTGCCCACCGCCAGCCGGGCACTGCCGCTGCTGCTGGTGTTCGTCACGTTCTTGTTCATCAACGCCGAGGTGTGGCAGCTCAGCGCGGCCCTGCCCGGGAGCACGCTGTGGTTGGTGGTGCTCCTGCTGCTCGGGCTGGCGGCCGTGTTCCTGCTCGTGCGCCTGCCCGACGAGGTGGACCGGGTCGACGAGGACGTCGACGAGGCGTTCCTGCGCCGCGCGACCGCCGGCACCCCGCTGGCGGCGCACGTCGACGCCGCGGTCGCCCGGGGCTGGCGACCGGTCCACGTGGAGTTCACCGGCGCGGCCCGCACCAACCTGGTGCTCGTGCTGCTGCTCGTGCAGTTCGTGCAGGTGCTGCTGCTGGTGCTGGCCGTCTTCGGGTTCTTCCTGCTCTTCGGCTCCCTCGCGGTGGGGGAGGGCGTGCAGGTGGCCTGGACGGCCCAGGAGCAGGTGCACAGCTTCGGGATCGCCCCGAACGTCTCGGTCGAGCTGGTGAAGGTCTCGCTGTTCCTGGCGGCGTTCTCGGGCCTGTCCTTCACCGTCAACGCCGTGACGGACGAGACCTACCGCAGCCAGTTCTTCGCCGCCGTCACCGACGAGCTCGAGCGGGCGCTCGCGACCCGCGTCGTCTACCTCGTCCTCGCCGAGCCGACCTGAGCTGCCGCTCTGCCACTCAGGCGCGCGGCCGCCGGTCGCGGCGCAGCCCGCGGAACAGGAACAGCAGACCGACGGCGATCTGCGCCACGCCGAGCAGGACCCGCCCGGTGACGAGGGTCCACACGCCGAGCGCCGCCCAGCCGACGGCGAGCGCGGCCAGGAAGGGCGAGGGGGCAGGCACAGCCGAACCGTACCCGCGGCCGGCGTCCGTGACGAGGACCCGCACGTGCGTCGGGGGCGGCGGTGCCGCGGGGGCGCCGCCGCCCCCGACGTGGGACGGACCGGGTGGACCGGAGGTCGTGCTCAGTCCTCGGCGTCGAGGTCCTTGGCCACGAGCGCGGCGATCGCCGCGACGTCGGCCTCGTCGTCCCCGGACACCTCGATGGTGTCGCCGGGGCCGGCGCCGAGGGTCATGATCAGCAGCGAGGACCCGGCGTCGACCGGCTCCTCGCCGGGGACGGCGAGGAAGACCTCGGAGTCGAGGTCGGCCGCGGCGTCGGCGATGATCGAGGCCGGTCGGGCGTGCAGGCCGACGCTCGAGCCGACGGTGACGGTCTGGGTGGGCATCGGGTGCTCCTTCTCGTGGGTGGGGTCCGCGTCAGGCGACGGCGGGGACGGCCTCGGCGCCGCGCAGGGACTTCAATCCGATCACGGCGGCGGCCGCGACCACCACCCCGGCGAGCAGCGAGACCAGGAAGCCGAGGATGTTGCCGACGGCGAAGAGCACGAAGATGCCGCCGTGCGGGGCCCGCAGGGTGACGTCCAGCGCCATCGCCAGACCGCCGGTCACGGCGCTGCCGAGCATGATCGAGGGGATCACGCGCAGCGGGTCGGCCGCGGCGAACGGGATCGCGCCCTCGGTGATGAAGCTGGCGCCGAGCAGCCAGCCGGCCTTGCCGTTCTCCCGCTCGGCGGCGCTAAACAGGCCGGGGCGCACCACGGTGGCCAGGGCCAGGGCGATCGGCGGCACCATGCCGGCGAGCATCACCGCCGCCATCACCTTCAGCTGCGGAGCGTCGGTGGCCGTACCGGCGGCGGAGAGTCCGGTCGTGGCGAAGACGTAGGCGACCTTGTTCAGCGGGCCGCCCATGTCGAAGGCCATCATCAGGCCGAGCACGATGCCGAGCACGATCGCCGAGCCGCCGGCGAGATTGCCGAGGCCGTCGTTGAGGTTGGTGGTGAGGGAGGCCAGCGGCTTGGCCAGCGCCACGATCATGACCAGGCCGGCGCCGAGCGTGGCGCCCAGCGGGATCACGAGCACGGGCATGAGCCCGCGGGCCCAGGCGGGCACCTGGATCGCGCCGATCCGGGCGGCGATGACGCCGGCGAGCACGCCGCCGATGATGCCGCCGATGAAGCCCGAGCCGGTGAGCAGCGCGATGGAGCCCATCACGAAGCCCGGTGCGATCCCGGGGCGGTCGGCGATCGCGAAGGAGATGTAGCCGGCCAGGGCGGGCACGAGGAACCCGAAGGCCGCACCGCCGAGGACCAGCAGGAGCGCGCCGAGGTAGGTGAGGAACGCGCCGTGGGGCAGCTCGGTGTTGGCCATCACGTAGTCGGCCGGGTTCGGCAGATCGGTGAAGGAGGAGTTGAGCACGATGTGCTGGGCGGTGTTGATGCCCTCGGTGCCGTCGAAGGTCGAGCCGAGCGCGATCTGGTAGCCGCCGAAGAGGAAGGCCAGGGCGATGAGGAGACCACCGGCCGCCACGAACGGGATCATGTAGGACACCCCGGTCATCAGGATCCGGCGGATCCGGGTGCCGGTCGACTCGTGGGCCGTGCTGGCGGCCGTCGCGGCCGACGCCTCACCCTCGACGCGCGGGGCGGCGGGGTCGGTGGCGGCAGCGAGCGCCTCGGCGATCATCGCGTCGGCGCCGTCGATCGCGCGCTTGACGCCGCTGCTCACCACCGGCTTGCCGGCGAAGCGGGCCTTGTCGCGCACCCCCACGTCACAGGCGAGGATGACGGCCTCGGCGCCGGCGATCACGTCGGCGGGCAGCGGCTTCGAGCCGGCCGAGCCCTGGGTCTCGACCGAGAGCTGCACCCCGGCCCGGGCCGCGGCGGCCTCGAGGGCCTCGGCGGCCATGTAGGTGTGGGCGATGCCGGTCGGGCACGCCGTCACCGCCACGAGGCGGCGCGTGGCCGCGGCGGCGGGCGCCTTCGCCAGGCCCGGGGCGGCCGGAGCCGGAGCGGTGTCGACGACGGCGCGCACCGCGGTGACGACCTCCTCGGCGGTCGTCGCCGACCGCAGCGCCGCCACGAAGTCGGGCTTGACCAGCGCCCGGGCCAGCTTGGTGAGGATCTGCAGGTGCGTGGTGTCACCGCCCTCGGGGGCCGCGATGAGGAACACCAGGTCGGCGTGGCCGTCCTTGGCGCCGAAGTCGATCGGCTGCGTGAGCCGGGCGAAGGCGAGCGTGGCCTCCGTGACCGCGGTGGTGCGGCAGTGGGGGATCGCGATGCCGCCCTGGAGCCCGGTGGCCGACTTGGCCTCGCGGGCGCGGACGTCGGCCACGAGCGTGGCGGGGTCGTCGGTGCGGCCCGCGGCCGCGACAACGTCGGCGAGCGCCGCGAGCGCGGCGTCCTTGTCAGTGCCGAGGTCGGCGTCGAGCCGGACCAGGTCGGCACTGATCAGCGAGGTGATCGAGTCGGTCATGCGCCTGTCTTTCCTGTGAGGGCGAGCTCGCGGACGCGCACCCGGTCGGGGTGGACGTCGGCGGGCTGCGGGGTGGTGGTGCCGGGCAGGCCGGCGGCCGCGCTGCCGTAGGCGACGGCGAGCGCGAGTCGGGGGGCGGGGGCGAGGCCCCGCAGGTGGCCGAGCAGGTGGCCGAAGAGGCTGGCGTCGCCGGCGCCGACGGTGCTGACGACCGTGGTCGGCCCGGGCAGGGCGTGCCAGGCGCGGTCGGGGGTCTCGGCGCTGACGTACACCGCGCCGTGGCCGCCGAGGGTCGCGAGCACCTCCGCGACGCCGAGGTCGAGCAGCGTGCGCGCGGCCCGGGCGGCGGCGACCGGGTCGGCCTCCAGCACCTCGCCCGTGCCGCCGGCCACCGAGGCCAGCTCCTCGGCGTTGGGCTTGAGCAGGGTGGGGGCGCACGCGGCGTCGGCCCGCATCCGCGCGACCAGGGCCGCGAGCGGTGCCTCGCTGGTGTCGACGGCCACCCGGCGTCCGGCCCGGCGCAGGTCGGCCGCGAGGTCGGCGTAGAGGTCCGCGGACGCTCCCGGCGGCAGCGAGCCCGCCAGCACCGCCCAGCCGAGCGGGTCGAGGGACTCCTGCAGCCCGCGGGCCAGATCTGCCAGGGTGGCGGCGCTCAGTGCCGCTCCGGGGCTGTTGAGCTTGGTGGTGGTGCCGTCGGGCTCGGTGAGGGTGATGTTGGTGCGCACCGGGGTGTCGGTCACCGCCAGTCGCACCGGGACGCCGGCCTCCTGCAGGCCGCGTACCACGGGGTCGATCGCCGGCGCGGGGAACACCGCGGTGGTCGGGACGCCGGCGGCGCGGCAGGCCCGGGAGATGTTGATGCCCTTGCCGCCGGGCTGACCGAGCACGCCGGCGGTGCGCTGCACCGCCCCGCGCTCGAGGGGTCCGGTGAGGGTGATGGTGTGGTCCAGGCTCGGGTTGGCCGTCAGGGTCACGATCATGCGACGTGCACCTCCACGCCGGCGTCCTCGAGCCAGCGGACGTCGGCGGCCTCCACGCCGTCGTCGGTGACGACGTCGTCGATCTCGGCCAGGTCGGCGAAGCGCACCCCGGCCTGGCGGCCCAGCTTGGAGGAGTCGGCGAGCACGACCACCCGGTGCGCGGCCCCGACGAGGGCCCGCTTCACCGCGGCCTCGTCGGCGTCGGGGGTGGAGGCCCCGTGGTCGGGGCTGAGGGCGTTGGTGCCGAGGAGGGCGACGTCGGCGCGCAGGCGCTGCAGGTGCAGCACGGTGTCGGCGCCGACCCCGGCGCCGGTGGCGGTGCGCACCCGGCCGGGCAGGACGTGCAGGTCCACCTGCGGGGCGCTGACCAGCCGGGCGGCCAGCGGCACGGCGTGGGTGTGCACGACCAGGCGGTGGTCGGCGCTGCGCGTGAGGGCCAGGGCGTCGGCGAGTCGGGCGGTGGTGCTGCCGGCGTCGAGCAGCACCGAGCCGCCGGTGCCGGGGAGCAGCGCGAGCGCGGCGCGGGCGATCCGGTCCTTGAGGTCGGCGCGGGTGTGGTCGCGCTCGGAGAGGCCGGTCTCCAGCGGCACGAGGGCGTCGGCGGGCACGACGCCGCCGTGCACCCGGCGCACCAGGCCCTGCTTCTCCAGCAGGGAGAGGTCGCGGCGCACGGTCTCGGTCGTCACCCGGAACTCGGCGGCCAGGTCGGACACGGCCACGCGGCGACGCTGGGTGACCAGGCGGACCACCGCCTGCTGGCGCTCTTCGGCGTACATCCGGTGTGACCTCCTTCACTGATGTTGGTTCATGTTGTTTTATGCCCGATTGTGTTGACTGTCAAGGGGGAGGGGCGCCTAGGCTGTGAGCGTGGTCACCGACGCTCCCGCTCCGCAGCTGCTCACCGGCACCCCCGTCGTGCCCGGCACCGCCCTCGGCCCCGTGCTGGTGGTGGCCCGCGATCTCGACCCCGCGGCCGTCGCGGCGTACGGCTCGGGACCGGCCGACCCCGCGGAGGCGCTGGCCGATTACGACGCCGCCGTGGCCCTGGTCGCCGGCGGGTTCGAGGCCAAGGCCGCCCGCGCCAGCGGGGCGGCGGCCGAGGTGCTCACCGCGAGCGCCGGGCTCGTGCGCGACCGCGGGCTGCGCGGGGCGGTGCGCAAGCGCCTCACTGCCGGCGAGCCGGCGCTCGACGCGCTGCGCGGGGCCGTGGCGCAGTTCGTGACCGCCTTCACCGACATGGGCGGGCTGATGGCCGAGCGGGCCACCGACCTGCTCGACATCGAGCAGCGGCTGCGGGCCCGGCTCGTGGGGCAGCCCGAGCCCGGCGTCCCCGCGCCCGAGGTGCCCTCGATCCTGGTGGCCGAGGACCTTGCTCCCGCCGACACCGCCGGACTCGACCCCGCACGGGTGCTCGGCCTGGTCACCGAGCGCGGCGGCAAGACCAGCCACACCGCGATCATCGCCCGGCAGCTCGGCATCCCCTGCGTGGTCGGCGTCGCCGGGGCGCTCGGAGTCCCCACCGGCACCCTCGCGCTGGTCGTCGGCGAGCGGGGCGAGCTGGAGCTCCACCCCGACCCGGCCGACGCCGCCGCGCGGGTGGAGGCCTCCGCGCAGGAGCGGGCGCGGCTCGCGGCCTGGAGCGGTCCCGGCGTCACCGCCGACGGCGTCGCGGTGCGGCTGGTGGCCAACGTCGCCGACGCCGCCTCCGCGGCCGAGGCCGCCGCCGGCCCCGCCGAGGGCGTGGGCCTGTTCCGCACCGAGCTGTGCTTCCTCAACCGGCAGACCGAGCCCACCGTGGCCGAGCAGACCGACATCTACGCCGACGTCCTCGCGGCGGCGCCGGCGGGGGAGGGGGCTTACGTCGTGGTGCGCACCCTCGACGCGGGCTCCGACAAGCCGATCGCCTTCGCCACGCACGCCGGGGAGGAGAACCCCGCGCTGGGGGTGCGCGGGCTGCGGCTCTCCTTCGACGACCCCGGCCTGCTCGAGCGGCAGCTCGACGCGGTGGCCGCGGCGGCCCGGCGCACCGCGGTGCCCACCTGGGTGATGGCGCCGATGGTCGCGACCGTCGCCGAGGCCCGCGACTTCGCCGCCGCCGTGCACGCCCGGGGCCTGAAGGCCGGCGCGATGGTCGAGGTGCCGGCCGCCGCGCTGCTGGCCCACCGGCTGCTCGAGGTCGTGGACTTCCTGTCCCTGGGCACCAACGACCTCACCCAGTACACGATGGCCGCCGACCGGATGGCCACCGACCTGGCCCACCTCACCGACCCCTGGCAGCCCGCGGTGCTGCAGCTCATCGCCATCACCGCCGAGGCCGGGCGTCAGGCCCGCAAGCCGGTGGGCGTGTGCGGGGAGGCCGCCGCCGACCCGCTGCTCGCCTGCGTGCTGGTCGGGCTGGGGATCACCTCGTTGTCGATGGCCACGGCGGCCATCCGTCCGGTGGGCGCGCGGCTGGCGGCCACCACGCTGGCACAGTGCGAGGAGGCCGCCGAGGCGGCGCTGGCCGCCGACGACCCCGCGGCCGCGCGGGCGGCGGTCGCGGCGGTGCTCGCCGGCTGACGGGGCGGTCGGGCCCGTCCGACCGCCCGGCTCAACCGGCGGCGGCCACGGTCACCGGCACCGCCGAGAGGGCCGCGTTGCCCGACACGTCCAGCGCGGCGGTGTCGGTGAGGTCGTTGATCGACACCCCGGGCACCTCCGCGGCCACCCGCAGCCGCACGCCGGCCACCCCGTGGCCGTAGCCGTGGGGGAGTGACACCACCCCGGGCATGACGTCGTCGGTGGCGCTGACCTCGACCTCCACGCTGCCCACCCGGGAGGTCACGCGCACGCGCGCGCCGTCCTGCAGGCCGCGCCGGGTGAGGTCGTCGGGGTGCATCAGCAGGTGGTGACGCGGCCGACCGCGGGTGAGGCGGGTGGTGTTGTGCAGCCAGGAGTTGCAGTCGCGCTGGTGGCGGCGACCGATCAGCAGCAGCTCCTCACCCGTCGGGGCGCCCGCCGCCTCCTCGCTCCACGCGGCGAAGCGGGCGACCTCCTCGCGCACCAGCGCCGGCACCAGCGCGACCCGCCGGTCGGGGGTCTGCAGCCGCTCGGGCAGCACCGGCCGCAACGGTCCGAGGTCCACGCCCGCCGGCTCCGCCAACAGCGCCTCGAGCGTGGTGCGGCCGGTCTGCTGCAGCAGCAGCGCGACGACGTCGCGCGGAGTGACGCTGGCCGTGAGCGCCGCCTGGCCGGACAGCGGCTCGTCGAGGAGCTCGGCGATGCGGGTGCCGAGACGGCTGAAGATCCACCAGTCGTGGCGCTGGTCGGGGCCGGGCTCGGCCAGCGCGGGCACGAACCGGGCGGTGTTGCGCACCGCGAGGGCGTGGAAGAGCAGGTCGTACTGGTCGCGCTCCAGCGCGGAGGTCGGCGGGAGGATGACGTCGGCGTGCCGGGTGGTCTCGTTGAGGTAGACGTCGATGCTGACCATGAAGTCGAGTCCGTCCAGCGCCTCGGCCAGCCGGTGGCCCTCGGGCGTGGACAGCACCGGGTTGCCGGCCATCGTGACCAGCGCGCGCACCTGTCCCTCGCCCGGCGTCTCGATCTCCTCGCGCATCACCGCGGAGGGCAGCTCGCCCGCGAACTCCGGCACCCCGCGCACCCGGCTGGTCCAGCGGCCCACCGAGCCGGCGCCGATGACGCCCATCCCCACGATGTCGGCGGCGGGCTCGGTGAACATCGAGCCGCCCTCGCGGTCGAGGTTCCCGGTCACGATGTTGAGCAGCTGGATGCCCCACTGGGTGAGCGTGCCGAAGCGCTGGGTCGAGACCCCGAGCCGGCCGTAGACCACCGCCCGCGGTGCGGCCGCGAGGTCCAGCGCCAGGCGGCGGACGACGTCGGCCGGGACGCCGGTGACGCTGGCGGCGAGGTCGGGCGTGACCGGTGCGACCAGCGCGCGCACCTCCTCCAGGCCGTCCATCCACTCCGGGAGCGCGGGCGCGGTGTCGGCCTCGTGCAGCAGCACGTGCAGCATCGCCAGCACCAGCGCGGCGTCGGTGCCGGGGCGCACGAAGTGGTGCTCGTCGGCGATCCGCGCGGTCTCGGTGCGGCGGGGGTCGATCACCACCAGCCGGCCCCCCCGGGCCCGCAGCGCCCGCATCCGGTTCGGGAAGTCGGGGGCGGTCATCATCGAGCCGTTGGAGGCCATCGGGTTGCCGCCGATGACCAGCAGGTGGTCGGTGCGGTCGAGGTCGGGCACCGGCACGAGCAGCTGGTGGCCGTAGAGCAGGTGGGTCACGAGCTGGTGGGGGACCTGGTCCACCGAGGAGGCGCTGAAGCGCTGCTGGGTGCGCAGCGCCCGGTGCAGCACCAGGCCGTGGGTGAGGGCGCCCAGGGAGTGGGCCGAGGGGTTGCCGGTGTAGGTCGCCACCGCGTTGCGACCGTGGTCGCGGATGGTGCCCGCCAGCCGCTGCGCGACGAGCTCGACGGCGTCGTCCCACGCCATCTCCTCCCAGCCGTCCGCCGTGCGCCGCAGCGGCACCGTCAGACGGTCGGGGTCGGCGTAGACGTCGGCCAGCGAGACGCCCTTCGGGCACACGTAGCCGCGCGAGAGCGGGTCCGAGGGCTCCCCGCGCACCGCCGTGACCGCGCCGCCGGCCACGGTGATCCGCAGCCCGCAGGTGGCCTCGCACAGGTTGCACACGCCGGCGTGCTCGCCGTCGGCGGGCAGCCGCGAGGGCAGCAGCGGGAGGTCGGTCCGGGGGGACGGCGGGGTGTTCGGGGCGTCGCTCACGCAGGCATCGTGGCACGACCTGTGACGCGGGGCACGTGTCCGGTGCCCCGATCCGATCCCGGGCGGTCCGTCCCGGTGCGAGTCGGGGGAGGAGTCGCGGGGTTCAAGTCCGTGCGAATGGGAACCCCCATGGACGCGCCCGCGTTTGTAGGGTGGCAGCGTCAGTCACTCCGGCGCCGGACCAGCAGGGTCCGGGCCGTACCCCGAGAGGATCCGCGATGGTAGTCAGCCTGTCCAAGGGTGGGAACGTCTCCCTCACCAAGGAGGCCGGACCCGCCGGCCTGAACAAGGTCCTGGTCGGTCTGGGCTGGGACGTGCGCACCACGACCGGTGTCGACTTCGACCTCGACGCCTCGGTGCTGGTGTGCGGCACCGACGGCAAGGTGATCTCCGACCAGCACTTCGTGTTCTACAACAACCTCACCTCCCCCGACGGCAACGTCGTGCACCAGGGCGACAACCGCACCGGTGAGGGCGACGGCGACGACGAGAAGGTCGACGTCAACGTCGCCGCCCTTGGTCCCGAGACCGACAAGATCGTCTTCCTCGTCTCGATCGACCAGGCCGACGCCCGCGGCCAGAACTTCGGCCAGGTCACCGGCGCCTTCATCCGCGTGGTCAACGCCGACAACGGCACCGAGCTGGCCCGCTACGACCTCGCCGAGGACGCCGCGTCCGAGACCGCCATGGTCTTCGGCGAGGTGTACCGCAACGGCGGGGAGTGGAAGTTCCGCGCGATCGGCCAGGGCTACGCCTCGGGCCTGGCGGGCATCGCCCGCGACTACGGCGTCAACGTATGAGCACCACCCACACCGGTCGCCGTATGCTCCGGTGACCTCGCGGCGGGCCCGCAGCAGCGG
>NZ_CAXQZB010000048.1:0-26070 GCF_964228225.1 Nocardioides sp. | reverse complement strand
TCTCGTCGGTCCTACGTTCGTCGAGGAGGCGCCCGGGCGCCGTCTCGAGACGTGGTGGGTCGGGTGCGGGCGTCTCGTGACGCTCGCTGGCGCTCGCTCCTCGACGACCGTTGGTCCTACGTTCGTCGAGGAGGCGCCCTGGCGCCGTCACGAGACGCGGTGAGGTGAGCGTCGGCTTCGGGCGGCGCGGGTTTCTGGGCGACCCCGTCACCCGCTGTCGGTCTCGGCCATCCCCAGACCGTGGTGACGGTGGTTTCCTGCCGTCGCCGGCGGTCGAGGCTCCAGGAATGGCGTTCACCTACATCCTCGAATGCGCTGACGGCAGCTTCAATGTCGGCAGCACCATCGATCTCGCCCGGCGTCTCGAGCAGCATGATGCCGGGCGTGGGGCGGCCTACACCCGCCGGCGGGGTCGTCGGCCGGTGCAGCTGGTGTGGGCGCACGAGTTCGCCAGCATCGAGCAGGCGTTCGGCTTCGAGAAGCAGATCCAGGGCTGGGGGCGAGCCAAGCGGAGCGCTCTGATCGAGGGGCGGATCGGCGATCTCGCTGGGCTGGCCCGCCGGGGCCGCAGCGGCCGCGGGTCGTCCGGCAGTGCGGGATAGCGTCGGCGCCACCGCGCAGCCGCGGGATGATGGCGCCCGTGAGCGCCCCCGCACCGTCCCTCTCCCCGTCCGCCTCGCTCAGCTCCCGGTTCCGGGCCGTGCCCGCGGGCCGGATGCACCTGTGGCTGATGCTGGTGCTCACCTTCACGACCGGCATCGTCGACGCCGTCGGCTACCTCGGCCTGGACCGGGTGTTCACGGGCAACATGACCGGCAACGTCGTGATCCTCGGGATGGCGCTCACAGGCGCGGACGACCTGCCGATCCTCGGCCCGGTGCTGGCGCTGGTGGGCTTCATGGCCGGAGCGGCGCTGGGTGGCCGGGTACTGCGCCGGGCGACTCCGGGGTGGAGCCGGATCACGACGGTGCTGTTCGGGCTCGTCGCGGTGGTCTCGCTCGCGCTCACGGCCGTGCTGCTCGCCGACGAGACGCCGGTCGAGCCGGTGGCCCTCACCGTCACCGCGCTGCTCGGCGCGGCGATGGGGCTGCAGGCGGCGGTGGCGCGGTTCCTGGCGGTCAAGGACGTGACGACGGTCGTGGTCACCTCCACGATCACGGGCCTCGCGGCCGACTCGCGCCTGGGCAGCGGCAAGGCCCACGCCGACGGCGGGGGGTCCGGACGCCGGTTCACCGCCGTCGTGGCGATCCTCGCCGGCGCGGCGGTCGGCGCCGCCCTGCTGCAGTGGCACCTCGGGGCCGGGCTGGGGCTGGCGGCCGCCCTGATCGCCGTCACGACCCTGGTGGGTGCGCTCCACGCGCGCGCCGTCCGCCCGGGTCGAACTGCCCCTGGCGCTAGCTGAGCGCCTTCTCCATGCCGTAGCGCACCAGCAGCGCCCGCTCGACGATCTGGGCCAGCACGTAGAGCAGGATCGAGGCGAGCGTGGTGACCACCAGCAGGCTCCACACGAGGTCGTAGAGGTAGAGCGCCAGCGCCTGGTTGACGGCCTTCCCGACCGAGTCGGTGGTGGTGTAGAACTCCGCGATCAGCGCGCCGGTGATCGCCCCGGGCACCGAGATCCGGATGGCGGCGAAGATCGCGGGCAGCGCCGAGGGGTAGGCCACGCGGCGGAGCACGTCCCAGGTGCCGCCGCCGTAGACGGCGATGACGTCCTGCATCTGCGCCGACACCGAGCGCAGGCCGAAGGAGATCGTGATCAGGGCGGGGAACAGCACCACGATGCCGCTCATCACCGCCACGGTGGCGAAGCCGTTGCCGAAGATCAGGGTGATCACCGGCGCCAGCGCCACCAGCGGCACGGTGCGCACGACCATCGCCACGGGCATCGTGGCGGCCTCGACGCCGCGGGAGAGGTAGGTCGCGGTCGCGATCCCGATCGCGGTGAGCAGGCCGGCCGCGAAGCCGATGCCGGCGTCGATCAGGGTCTGCCCCAGCGGCGGGAGCACCGCCGACCAGACGGCGGCGTCCTCGCCGTCGACGGTCTTGATCGGGGCGTTGCGGCGCAGCAGGTCGAGGATCTCGCCGGGACCGCGCACGGTGAAGTCGGGGGCGTCGGTGAGGGCGAGCAGCAGCGCCCAGCCGCCGAGCAGGGCCACCAGGACGACGGCGAGGTTCAGCAGGGGCAGCAGCAGCGCCCCGGCCCGTCGCAGGGCGGGAGTGGTGCGGCCGGCGGGGGTCAGGGTGGTCATCGGGAGCCTCCGCCCGCCCAGGGGGCGACCAGCCGGCCGACCAGGCCGATGGCGGCGTAGGCGAGGCCGGAGACGAGCGCGCAGGCCAGACCGACCGACCAGGCCAGCTCGGTCTCGCGGTTGTTCATCGCCAGGTACAGCGACGGCCCGACGCCGACCTCCAGGCGCCGGTCGAACCACTCCCCGAGCAGGGCGCCGAGGAACGCGGCCGGGGCCGCGACCTGCAGGGTGGTGAACAGCGCCGGGAGGGCGCTGACCAGCCGCACCCGCACGAACTGCTGCCACCGCCCACCGCCGTACACCGTGACGACGTCGAGGCTGGCGCGGTCGGCGGAGCGGAACCCCAGCACCGCGCCGACGACGGTGGTGAACACCACCGACAGCCCCGCCAGCACGGTGGCGGTGGGGGAGGAGGTGTCGGCGGTCTCGAGCAGGATGATCATCAGCGGCGCGAGCACGACGATCGGCAGGCAGTAGGTCACCACCGCGACCTGCATGATCACCGGCTCCAGGAACGGGATCAGCAGCACCAGCACCGCCATCCCGAGGGCGATCGCGACGCCGTAGACGTAGCCCGTGGCGGCCTCGCCGAGGGTGACGGAGAAGATCTCGCGGTAGTACCCGAAGCCGCGCTCCTGCGCCTTGGCGACGATCTCGCCGGGCGTCGGGATCTGGTAGCGGTCCAGCACCGTGGCCGCCAGCAGCCACCAGCCGGCGACCAGCGCGCCGAGCGAGACCGCGCCGGTCAGGATCGTGCGGCGCTGTTCCGGCGTGGGCCGGGGCACCCGGCTCACGCGCGCCGGGGCGGTCGCCGCAGACGTGGCGGCCATCAGGACCCGTCCTCCACCGCGGCCCCGCCGGCGCCGAAGAGCAGCTCCGAGGCCCGGTCGTGCAGGGCGTGGAACTCGGGGGTGCGCATCATCTCCGGGGTGCGCGGGCGCGGCAGGTCGACGTCGATGACCTCCTTGACCCGGCCGGGCCGCGGGCTCATGACCGCGACCTTGTCGGAGAGGAAGATCGCCTCGGAGATGCCGTGGGTGACCATCAGCGTGGTCGCCGGCTTCTCGGTCCAGATGCGCAGCAGCTCGAGGTTGAGCCGCTGACGCGTCATGTCGTCCAGCGCGCCGAAGGGCTCGTCGAGCAGCAGCACGCTCGGCTTGACCACCAGCGCGCGGGCGATCGACACGCGCTGGCGCATGCCGCCGGACAGCTGGCCCGGCTTGGCCTTCTCGAAGCCCTGGAGGCCGACCAGCTCGATCAGCTCGGCCACCAGGGCGTCGTCCGGCTTCTCACCCGAGACCTGGAAGGGGAGCCGGATGTTGGACTCCACGCTGCGCCAGGGGAGCAGCGCGGAGTCCTGGAACGCGATCCCCAGCTGGTGGTCGCGTCGCAGCTCGCGGGGGGTCTTGCCGTCCACGAGCGCCGTGCCCGAGGTCGGCTCCTCCAGGCCCGCGAGGATCCGCAGGATCGTGGACTTGCCGCAGCCCGAGGGACCGAGCAGGGAGAGGAAGCTGCCCTTGTCGGTGAACAGGGTGGTGTCGGCGAGCGCCTCGACCCGGCGTCGTCCGACGCTGAAGGTCTTGGACAGGTGCTCGATCCGCACCCCGGTGCCGGTGCTGTCCGGAGCAGTGCTGTCCGGACCGGTGCTGTCCGGAGCAGCGCTGTCCTGAGCCGGGACCTGCTCGCTCATCTGCTCGGTCATCGGGGTGGGTCAGCCCTTGAGGTCGGGGTTGTCGGCGATCACCTTGTCGATGAAGGAGGTGTCGAACAGGTCCTCGGCGGCGATGTCGATCCCGGCGGCCGACAGCGAGGCCAGGTTGGCCTCGATCGCCTCGGGGCTGATGGTGAAGATGCCGTTGGCGGCGGTCTCGTCGCTGTTGACCAGCAGCTCGCACTGCTGGCGGGCCTGCTCGACCTCCTTGGCCAGCTCCAGCGGCGGGTCGATGTCGGCGCCGTAGGTGTTCACCGCGAGCTCCGCACCCTTGGTGTAGCCCTCCTCGCCGTCGCAGGCCTCGAGCCAGCCCTGCACCTCGGCCTTGAGGAACGCCTCGACCTTCTCGGGCTCGTTCTCGATGATCTCGTCGGTGGTGATCACGGTCTCGGCCACGAACGGCAGGCCGTTGTCGGCGAAGGGCAGGTCGACGGTGTCGAACCCGTGGCCCTTGACCAGCAGCGACTCGTTGGTGATGTAGGCCACCAGGCCGTCGATCTGGCCGTCCTCGAGCGGGGCGACGTCGAAGGAGTTCGGCACGATCTCCAGGCAGGACTCGTCGATGTCGTTGGCGGCGAGCAGGGCCTTGAAGAGGCTGAGGTTCGGGTCCTGGACGCCGATCTTCTTGCCGCACATGTCCTGCGGGGTGGTGATGTTGCCGCCGTCGGCCAGCGACAGGATCGTGAAGGGGTTCTTCTGGTAGGTCGCGCCGACGATCTTCAGCGGGAAGCCGGAGTTGACGATCGCCGCGGCGGTCGAGACGGCGTTGGACAGACCGAAGTCGGCGTCGCCGCTGGCCACGACCTGCTCCTGGGCCACCGGGCCGCTGAGGAACTCGACGTCGCCGAAGCCGGCGTCGGTGTAGTAGCCCTCGCTGTCGGCGATGAACTCGCCGGCGAACTCGGCGTTCTTGATCCAGGAGAACTGCACCTTGATGTCGCCGAGGTCGCCCGCGGCGGCGGCGCCTCCGTCGCCGTCGGTGGCCGACTCGTCGTCCGACCCGCCGCAGGCGGTCAGCGCGAGCGCGCCGGCGGTGAGCAGCGCGGCGAGCCGGACGCCGGTCCGACGTGCGGGGGTCGAGCCGGCGGGGAGGCCGGTGCGAGAGCCGATGGGACGCAGGGACATGGGTACTCCTCGTAGGACGTCGTGGGGTCCGAGACGTCCCGAACGCTAGGGACGATGCATTGCGGCGCGAGGCTACCGCCGTAACGGGGCTGTTAAGACGAGCGTTTCATCCCCCGAGGTCGGGCTGAAACGATCGCCGCAGGCGTGCTCGGTCCTCCGTGGCGTTCGACGGGGGTCGGGGGTGCTCAGCGGGAGCGGCGCTGCCACTCCTCCACGGCCTCGACCGCCTTGCCGAGGAAGGCCTCCTCGCCGAAGGTGTTGATCTTGAACAGCACCGCCTGGCTGCCGCCGCTGCTGGTGAGGTCCACCACCATCCGGCCGTCCAGGCCCAGCACGCTCAGGTGCAGGCTCACGCGGTTGCCGCCGGTCATGGAGAAGCGCTCGTAGGTGACGACGTGCATCCGGGCCTCGGAGGTGCCGTTGTCGAGCCGGTAGGTCATGCCGTGCTCGCGCGAGATCGAGGAGGAGGTGTTCATCACCCGCTCGTCGACGAAGCGCAGGAACTCCTCGTCGTCGCCGGTGAGGTCGTAGTTCGCCTGGGCCATCCGGCGATCCTAGGTCCCCGGGGAGGTCACCGGTCGGCCTCGCGCGCCAGCCGCCACAGTCGGTCGCGGCTCATCGGCAGGGCGTGGGGTCGCACACCGAGGGCGTCGCGCACGGCGTTGGCCACCGCGGGCGCCACCGGGTTGTACGGCGCCTCGCTCATCGACTTGGCCCCGAACGGGCCGAGCGGGTCGACGGTGTCGGCCAGCAGCACCTCGGTGAGGGGGACGTCGGCCAGTTGCGGCACGCGGTAGTCGCGCAGCGAGCGGGTGGTCACCACGCCGTCGCGCACCAGGACCTCCTCGG
This sequence comes from Nocardioides sp., assembly GCF_964228225.1. GTDB lineage: Bacteria > Actinomycetota > Actinomycetes > Propionibacteriales > Nocardioidaceae > Nocardioides. The sequence continues at coordinate 20,136 of NZ_CAXQZB010000048.1, read as the reverse complement.
TGAGCGCGGAGCCGTAGGCCTGGGCCACGCCGCCCTCGATCTGCCCGCGCAGCTGTTCGGGGTTGAGCGCGGTGCCGGCGTCGGCGGCGTGCACCGAGCGCAGGATCCGCAGCTCCCCGGTGGCCGGGCGCACCGCGACCCGCACCCCGTGCACGTTGTAGGCCACCGCCCGCGGCGAGCCGTGGTGCTCCCCGTGCCCGACCAGCGGGACCTCCTGGGCAGGACGCTCCCCGGCCTCCCAGCGGGCGCGGAGGTCGCGCGCGGCGGCGAGCACGGCTCCGCCGGCCACCACCGAGCCGGTGGAGCCGTAGGCGCCGGTGTCGTAGCCCGCGGCGTCGGTGTCGGCGCCGTGCAGGTCGACGTGCAGCGCGCCGAGGCCCGGCAGGTCGGCGAGCACGGAGACCACGAGCTGGCGATGCACGGTGGCGGTGCCGTTGCCGAACTCCGCCGAGCCGACGCCGATCCGCGCCCGGTGTCCGTCGGCGGTGCGGTGCAGGGTCACGGTCGCGGTGGCGTGGTGGCCGCGCGGGGGGATGGTGGCGATCATCGCGGCGGCCAGGCCGGTGCCGATCCGCCAGCCCCCGGCCCCGTCGTCAGCCTCCGGATCGGCCGCCTCCGGCACGGCGGGCTCGCCGGGTCGCGGCGGGGCCGCGAGCGCGGTCTCCACCAGGTCCAGGCAGCGGGGCAGACCGTCGTTCTCGGGGGTGAGCACGAGGTCGGTGTCGGCCGGCCCGTTGACGACGAACTCCCCGCCCGGCCGCACGGCGTTGCGGCGCCGGATCTCGGCCCCCGGGATCCCGACGGCGCGGGCGAGGTCGTCCAGGGCCGACTCGATGCCGAACATCACCTGGCCCAGGCCGTAGCCGCGGAACGCCCCCGACGGGACCTGGTGGGTGTACACGGCCTCGCCGTCCACCCGCTTGTTCGGGCAGTGGTACATCGCCACCGACTCGTGCACGCCGTGGAAGAGCACCCCGGCGGCGTGGTTGCCGTAGGCGCCGGTGTCGGAGAGCACGTCGACCCGCATCGCGGTGAGCACGCCGGCGGCGTCCGCGCCGAGCTCGACCTCCACCCGCATCGGGTGGCGGCCGGGCACGAGGGTGAACTGCTGCTCGCGGGTGAGCTCCAGCTGCACCGGCGCCGGGGTGCCGCGGGCGGCGAGGGCGAGCACGGCGAGCACCACGACGTCCTCGACCAGCATCTCCTGCTTGCCGCCGAAGCCGCCGCCCACGCGCGCGGCGCGCACCCGGACGCGGGTCGGGTCCAGGCCGAAGACGTGGGCCAGCTCGTCGCGCACGAGGAACGGCACCTGGGTGGAGGTCCGCACGACCAGGCGGCCGTCGGGGTCGAGCCAGGCGCGCGCGCCGTGGGTCTCCAGCGCGGCCTGGTTCACCCGCGACGTCGTCCACGTGCCGGCCACGCGGTGGGCGGCTCGTGCCAGCCCGGCGGCGACGTCGCCGACCTCGCCGTGGGTGGCCGCCACGACGTTGCGGCCCGGCTCGGCGATCCGGGACGTGGTCGCGTCCTTGTCGCCGTGCACCAGCGGCGCGCCGGGTGCGCGGGCGGCCTCGGGGTCGAGCACCGCGGGCAGCACCTCGTAGTCCACCGCGACCAGGCGTGCGGCGGCCTGGGCCTGCGCGACCGTGTCGGCCACCACCATCGCCACCCGCTGGCCGTGGAAGCGCACGACGTCGTCGAGCACGCGGGTGTCGTCGGGGTCGTCGAGGCGGCTGTCGTGGCGGGCGGTGGAGAACAGCGTCGCGGGCGCGTCGTGGTGGGTCAGCACGAGGTGCACCCCGGGCGCCGCCAGCGCGGCCCGCGTGTCGATGCCGCGGACCCGCGCGTGGGCGTGGGGACTGGTCACCAGCGCCGCGTGCAGCGTGTCGGCGTCGGGCAGGTCGAGGGTGTAGGACTCGCGGCCGGTCACGATCGCGGGTCCGGCGGGCGCGGCGCACGAGGTGCCGACCCCGCCCCGGGGCCTGTCGGGACCGGACACCACGTTGGTGCGTCCGGCGAGGGCGTCGCGGATCGCGCGGTAGCCGGTGCAGCGGCACAGGTTGCCCTTCCACGCCACGGGATCGACGGCGGGATCGGGGGAGTCAGGAGCGTCGGCGGCGAGCGCGGCGGCGGTGACGACCATCCCGGGGGTGCAGAAGCCGCACTGGAACCCCTGGGCGGCGAGGAAGCGCCGCTGCACCGGGGGCAGGTGCGTCCCGTCTCCCCCCGCCCCCTCCAGCCCCTCCGGGTGCGCGAGGCCTGCGACGGTGGTCACCTCGGCGTCGGCGGCGTGGGCCCGGGCGGCGGGGTAGAGGCAGGAGTGGCGCGGGGCGCCGTCGACCAGCACCCCGCAGGCGCCGCAGTCGCCGGTGTCGCAGCCCTTCTTCACCTCCGGGTGGCCGGTCTCGCGCAGGTAGGTGCGCAGGCACTGCCCGGGGCGCGGGGTCCGGTCGGTCGCGACGCCGTTGATCCTCATGCCGTCCTCCCGGGGCCGTCGAGCCGGTCCAGGTCGCGCAGCACCTCGTCCACCAGGCGCGCGCTCATCGCTGCGCGCCAGTCGGGGGCGCCGTGGGGGTCGTCGTACCAGCCGCCGGCCCCGGCCACCTGCTCGGCGAGCTCCGCGGGGGAACCACCGGTCAGCACGACGGGGCGCGTCACGGCGGCGGTGAGGACGAGCCGGGGTGTGCCGTCGGCGAGCGTGCCGACGACGACGGCGGCCGAGCGGCCGTGGTCGGTGAGCGCGATGCGGCGCAGCGACGCCGGGGCGCGCATCGCCGCCCCGGACACCTCTACGGCCCGCAGCACCTCTCCGGGCCGCAGCGCGGTGCGCTGCACGCCGACCACGAGCTCGCCCACGGGCAGGCGGCGCTCCCCGCCCCCGGGGGTCCACACCACCGCCTCGGCGCCGAGCCCCGCGAGCACCGAGGTCATGGCCCCGGCCGGGAGGCCCAGGCACACGTTGCCCCCGACGGTGGCCACCTGCTGCACCTTGAAGGACATCAGCAGCGCCGCGGCGGCGTCGCGGAAGAGGGTGGGGGCGCCGGTGGGTCCGGGGTGCGCGGCCAGGGTCGCGATCGGGCAGGTGGCGCCCACGCGGAGGCCGCCGTCGGGCAGCGGCTCGAGGTCGGGCCAGCCGAGGCCGGTGAGGTCCACCAGGGTCCGCACGCCCACGTGGGGGTCGGAGAACACCCAGGTGCCGCCGGCCACGAGCACCGTCGAGGGGGCCGCGTCCGGCGGGAGCCGCAGGTCCTCGCGCCGGCGCGCGAGGCGGTAGTCGGTCACGGTGGCCAGGTCCATCAGCGCTCGACCTCCCCGAGGCGGTCGTAGGTGCGGCTGATCGCGCCGATCCGCTGCTGGGCGGCCGGACCGTGGCGCTCGAGCACGCCGTCGGCGAGCACCGCCACCAGGCTCATCGCCGCGGCGTAGGAGTCGAAGGCCAGCCGGGTGGTGACGGGGCACTCCAGCCACACGTCCACCGCGGCGGCGTGCGGCGCGGCGGTGGCGTCGGCCAGCAGGACGGTGGCCGCGCCGGTGTCGACGCACGCGCCCAGGACCTCGCCGAACCAGCCGGGACGCCGCCGGAAGCCCACCGCCACGATCGCGTCGCCCGGCCCGAGCTCGGCCAGCTCCTCCCCGATCACCTGGCCCGGCAGCGGCGCGAGCCGGACGCCGTCGCGCACCTGGGCCAGCTGCTGGCGCAGGTGCAGCGCCACGGGGTGGGAGTTGCGCCACCCCAGCACGGTCACCCGCCGGGCCTCGGCGAGCAGCCCCACCGCGCGCCCGACCTGCGGGTGCTCGACGGCGCGGCGCACGGCCTCGGCGTCGGCGCGAGCGTGGGCGGCGACGTCGCCGGTCTCGCGGTCGTCGGTGCGCCCGGGCTCCCCGGCGCTGCGGGCCGCGTGCAGCCCGCGCAGGTGATCGCGGACCTCGTCGAAGTCGGCGAAGCCGAGGCTGCGGAACAACCGCGACATCGTCGCCTTCGACACCCCGGCCAGGGCGGCGAGCTCGCTGGCGCGGTAGGTCGCGAGGTCGTCGAGGTGCTCCAGCAGGGTGGCCGCGGCGCGGCGCTCCTGCGGGGACAGGTCGGGGCGCCGGGCGGCGATGCGCTCGTCGATGCGGCCGGTGACGACCGGTCGGCCGGGCTGGGGAGCGGGCGGGGGAGCGGGCTGCAGCGTCATCGCGCCACCCCCGCGGCGGCCAGCACGGCCACCTCGAAGGCGTCGAGGCCGGCGGCGACGTCGTCGGCGCGCACCTGCTCGTCGGGATGGTGGCTGATGCCGTCGAAGCAGCGCAGGAAGAGCATCCCGACGTCGGTGACCTCGGCCATGACCATCGCGTCGTGGCCGGCGCGGCTCCACAGCGAGAGCGGGTCGGTGTTGCCGGTGGCGGCGATGCCGTGCACGACGGCGTCCACCAGGTGCGGCGCGCACGTGACGGCGCGAGCCTGGTGCATCTCCACGACGTCGAAGCGCAGCCCCCGGGAGGCGCACTGGCGCTCGATGGCGAGCAGCATCTCCTCCCAGGCGGCGTCGCGGGCGGCGTCGGTGGGGGCGCGCAGGTCGAGGCTGAGGTCGGCGCGGCCCGGGATGACGTTCACCGCGCCGGGCGCGACCACGATCCGGCCCACCGTGGCCAGGCAGTCGTGGGCGCGGGCGATCCGCTCGATCGCCAGGATCGCCTCGCTGGCGCCCACGAGCGCGTCGCGGCGGCGCGGGTACGGCGTGCCGCCGGCGTGGCGGGCCTCGCCGACGATGGTGAGGCGGAACCGGCGGGCGCCGGCGATGGAGTCGACCACCCCGAGGGCGTCGTCGCGGGCCTCCAGGTAGGGGCCCTGCTCGATGTGGGCCTCGAGGTAGCCCACCAGGTCGGTGCGGTCGCGCGCCGCCTCGCCGACCCGGCGCGGGTCGAGGCCGAACTCGCGGAAGGCCTCCAGCAGGGAGGTGCCGGCCCGGTCGCGCAGGTCCCACCAGTCGCTGTCCCAGACCCCGGCGGCCGCGCTGGAGCCGAGCAGGGCCTTGCCGAAGCGGGCGCCCTCCTCGTCGCTGAAGCCCACCACCTCCAGCGCCACGGGGAGCGGTGCGAGCTCGCCGGCCTCGATGCGACGCCCGATCCGCATCGCGACCGCGATGGCCATCGTGACCCCGAGCATCCCGTCGAAGGAGCCGGCGTCGGGCACGGTGTCGAGGTGGGAGCCCAGCACCAGCGCGGGCAGCCCGGGGGTCGCGCCCTCCCGGCGTCCCCACACGTTGCCGGCGGCGTCCTGCCACGACCGCAGCCCGGCCTCCTCCAGCCAGACGGCGGTGGTGGCGTTGGCGCTGGCGTGCTCGGGGGTGAGGTAGAGCCGCTCCAGCGCGTCGGGGCGCGCGGAGTAGCGGTCCAGCTCCGCGCAGCGCTCCAGCACCCCGTCCGCGGTGGTGGGATCGGCGCTCATCCGGCGTACACCTCGCGGGCGGCCCCGACGCCGCCGCCGGCGACCACGGGCGCGCCGGCGGTGCGCAGCGCCTGCTCCAGGCAGGCCAGGGTGGTGAGCACGGTGTCGCGGCGGGCGTTGTAGCCCATCGTGCCGATCCGCCAGACCCGGCCGTGCAGCGGACCGAAGCTGGTGCCGATCTCGATGCCGTACTCGTGCAGCATCGCGGCGCGGACGTCGTCGCCGGCCACGCCGTCGGGGATGTGCACCGCCACGACGTTGGTCATCTTGTGGGTCAGGTCGCCGTAGGGGCGCAGCCCCAGGCCCTGCACCCCGGCGAGCATCGCCTCGCCGTGCAGCCGGTGGCGCTCGATCGCGACGTCGAGACCCTCCTCCAGCAGCACCCGGGCGCACTCGCGGGCGGCCCAGAGCATGCTGGTGGCCTCGGTGTGGTGGTTGAGCCGGCGCGGACCCCAGTACTCCATGATCTGGGCGAGGTCGAGGTAGTTGGAGGCGATGCGCGCGGCCGGCGGCGCGGGGTCGCCGTCGTGGTCGGGGTCGCGCAGGCCGGCCTCCACGTGCCGGCGTGCGGCGATCACCTCCGCCGCCCGGGGGGAGATCGTGATCGGCGCGCTGCCCGAGGGGCCGCCCAGGCACTTCTGCAGCCCGGCCGTGACGACGTCGAGGCCCCAGGCGTCGGTGGGCAGCGGGTTGCCGCCCAGCGAGGCGGTGGCGTCGCAGTAGAGCAGGGCGTCGTGGCGGCGGCAGATCTCGCCGAGGTCGGCCAGCGGCTGGCACATCGTGGTGGAGGTGTCGCCCTGCACGGTGGCCACGACCTTCGGGCGCACCCGCCGCACCGCGGCCTCCACGGCCTCGGGTGCCACGACCTCGCCCCAGGGCGCGGCGACCGTGTGCACCTCGGCGCGGCAGCGCTCGGCGATCTCGGTGAGCAGGTGCCCGAACCGGCCGAAGCTCAGCACGAGCACCCGGTCGCCGGGCTCGAGCAGCGAGACCAGGGCCGCCTCGATGCCGGCCCGCGAGGTGCCGTCCACCAGGAACGTCTGCTCGTTCGCGGTGTCGAACACGCCGCGGTACAGCGCCATCGTCTCGGTCATGTACGCCGTCATCGCGGGGTCGTACTGGCCCACCAGCGGGGCCGCCATCGCCCGCAGCACCCGCGGGTCGGCGTCGATCGGTCCGGGTCCCATGAGCAGGCGGGGCGGGGGGTTGATCTGGGGAGGGGGGTTGATCTGGGGCGGGACGGGTGTGCCGGGTGTGGTCATGCGGTCTCCTCCGGACGGACGAGCGGTCGGGCGGGCAGACGGGTGGGTGGTCGGGTCAGCTGCCGGCCCCAGGCGTGGTCGGGACGGTCGACGTCGACGCCGTTGCCGCGCACGATCGAGCGGGTGACCCGTCCGCCGTAGCGCAGGCCGTCGTAGGCCGAGATGGGGTGGCGGTGGGCGAGCCGGGTGGCCTCGATGCGGAACTCCACCCCCGTGTCGTAGACGGCGAGGTCGGCGTCGGCCCCCACCTCGAGGCGGCCCTTGTGCGGGAGCCCGACGAGGTCGGCCGTGCCGCGCGACATCCAGCGGCTCACCTGCGCCAGCCCGATGTTGCGGCGCCGCGCCTCGAACGCGACCGCGCTGAAGCCCACCTGCAGCCCCGACACCCCGCCCCAGGCCTGCTGCAGGTCGCCGTCGCCGCGCAGCTTCTGCTCGGCGTCGGCGGGGGAGTGGTCGCTGACGATCACGTCGATCACGCCCGCCCGCAGCGCCTGCCACAGCTCCTCCCGGTTGCCGGCGTCGCGGATCGGCGGACAGCACTTGAACTGCGGCGAGGCGTCGGGGATCGACTCGGCGGCGAAGCAGAGGTAATGGGGGCAGGTCTCCACCGTGACCGGCAGCCCCTCCGCGCGGGCGTCGGCGATCAGGTCCAGGGCCCGGGCCGAGGACAGGTGCAGGATGTGCACGGCCGCGCCGGTGCGACGGGCGCCCTCGATCACCTGCGCGATCGCGGCGGTCTCGGCGGTGTCGGGGCGGGAGAGCAGGAAGTCGGCGTAGGCGCGCGACGGCGGGGCGGGGGCGCTCTCGAGCACCCGGGCGTCCTCGGCGTGCACGATCATCCGGCCCCCGAAGCGGGCGATCTCGGCCAGGGCGGCGTCGAACTCGGCCGGCGCCAGCGGCGGGAACTCCTCCACCCCCGAGGGCGCGAGGAAGCACTTGAACCCGAACACCCCGGCGTCCCACAGCGGCTCGAGGTCGGCGAGGTTGCCCGGCACCGCCCCGCCCCAGAACCCGACGTCGACCATCAGCTTCCCGGCCGCGGCCGCCTGCTTGACCCGCAGGTGCTCCACCGTGGTGGTGGGCGGCACGGAGTTGAGCGGCATGTCGATCAACGTCGTCGCCCCGCCCAGCGCGGCGGCCTCGGTGGCGGAGACGAACCCCTCCCAGTGGGTGCGCCCCGGCTCGTTGATGTGCACGTGGGTGTCGACCACGCCGGGGAGCACGTAGGCGGTGTCGGGCACCCGCAGCACCAGGCCCTCGACCGCGTCGAGCACCGCGTCGGTGTCCGGGGAGCCGTCGCGGGTGTCGGCGGGGTCGGGGAGCACCTCGACCGCCTCGATGCGTCCCGCGCGCAGGCGCAGCACGGCGGGCACGAACCGCCCGTCGATCAGCACCCGTCGTCCGGCGACGGCGTCGATCCTCACGCCGTCCTCCTCCCCGTGGCCGCGCTCACACGAAGCCCGGCACGCCGGCCCAGGCGCGCGGCTCGGTGGGGGCGCCCTCCCGCTCGACCGTGGCCTGGATCAGGCCGTAGGGCCGGTCGGCGGCGTAGTAGACGGCGTTCGGGTTCTCCTGGCCGAAGGGCGCGAGGTCCACCAGGAAGTGGTGCTTGTTCGGGCAGGAGAGCCGCACCTCGGCCACCATCGGGTAGGCCTCCAGCACCGCGCGGCCCATCGCGAAGATGGTCTGCTGCAGCGCCAGGGAGTGCAGGTCGGCGAAGGTCGCGAGCATGAGGTCGCGGATCCCGGTGTAGAGCGCGTCGTAGTCCAGCCCGAGCTCGGTGTAGCGCCAGCGGGCGGTGACGCTGGTGGCCAGGATCCGGTCGTCGGTCTCGACCAGGGTGGTGTAGCGGTCGCGGGGGAAGCCGTGGAACTCCGACCCGGTGGACTTCAGCACCACGCAGTCGGTGAGGCCGGCCACCACGAAGGCCTCGGCGCCGTCGACCTGCACCACCGCGGTGCGGGTCTCCGCGCCGGTGCGCACGAACGCGTGGTCGTGGGGACCGTCCGGCGTCGCGATCCGGTCCCAGGCGTACTGCTCGGCCTCGAACCGGCCGCCCTCCACCCACGCGAAGCCGTCCACGAAATGCCGGCCCAGCCGCAGCAGGAAGTCCTCGGGGGCGCCGACGCCGAACTCCCCGGCGAAGGCGTACACGGTGTTCTTCTGGGTGTCGGTGGCCACCACCCGGCTGTTGTCGCCGTGCAGGTGGCAGTCGGTGAAGTCGCCGCGCAGCTGGGTGGTGACGTTGAGGTCGGTGATCCGGTGGGGTGCTCCCGCGCGGTCCTCCCCGGTGGCGGGGCGGTCGACCCGCACGAGGCGGCACTCCGCCTTCCCGTACTGGTTCGCGCCGAGCACGATGTCGCCGTGGGCCATGGGGTGCCTCAGCTTCCGCGGTAGGTGGTGTAGGCGAAGGGGCTCAGCAGCAGCGCCACGTGGTGGTGGGGGCGCGCCGGCTCGATGTCCGGCTCGGTCCCCAGCTGGACGACCAGCTCGACGGCGGGGAACAGCGTCGGCCGGTCGGCGGCCGCGAACCACGGCCCGGTGGCGAACACCAGCCGGTAGGTGCCGGGACCCGGCAGGGTGTCGTCGGGGAACCGCACGCGGCCGTCGTCGTCGGTGACGGCGTGCGCCAGCGCCTCCTCCCCGGCTGCGGCCAGCACGGCGACCTCGATCCCGACGGCGGGGCGGCCCTGGGCGGCGTCGAGCACGTGGGTGGACAGGGTGGGTCTCATGCGGGGTCCTGCTTCTCGGGGTCGTGGCTGTCGGGGTCGGGGCTGCTGAGATCGGGGCTGTCGGGGTGGGGGATCAGGTCGGCGAGGCGCAGCAGGGCGATCTCGGCCAGCTGGCCGCGCACCACCTCGGCCTCGGTGGCCGGGTCGTGGGTGAGCCGCTGGTCGAGCAGGGCGAGCAGCTCCTCGGTGGTGCGGCCCTTCGCGCGCACGAGGTAGATCCGCCCGAACCGCTCCTCGTAGGCGGCGTTGCCGGCCCGCAGCCGGGCGAGGGCGTCGGCGTCGGCCTCGCTCACGCCGGCCTGCTCGCGGCGGCTCATCGCGGCCGAGGCCCCGGTGCCGGTGGGCCGCTCGCCGATGCGCGGGTGGTCGGCCAGGGCGGCGTCGACGTCGGCGGCGCTCCAGGTCGCGGCGCCCGCGGCGGCGGCGTCGAGCAGGGCCGTCGTGGAGCCGTAGGGGCGACCCGCCACGAGCCGGTCCGCCCAGCCGGGCACCGCCGCGCAGCTCAGCAGCAGCGCTCGGGCCTCGGCGTCGGGCAGGGCGTCGAACGCGGTGATGCCCATGCCGTCCACCCCTGTCTCGGATGGGCCGCGGCGCGGCCCGGACCTGAAACTAGGGACCGGTCGTTTCGGGCAGCCGAAACCGCTGTTTCAACCCCGTAACGCGACGGCCGCACCCGTCTCGCCGCGTCTCGTGACGGCGCTGGGGCGCCTCCTCGACGACCGTGGGTGGTGGCGGTGGGTGGTGGCGGTGGGTGGTGGCGGTGGGTGGTGGCGGTGGGTGGTGGCGGTGAGTGGTGGCGGTGGGGTGGTGGCGGTGGGTGCTGACGGTGGTCGAGGAGCGAGCGCCAGCGAGCGTCACGAGACCCCTGCACCGACACGCACGGCGTGGGGGAACGCGGGTGAGGTGGGGGCCTCAGAGGGCGGCGGCGAGGCGCAGCAGCAGCCGGTCGCGGCCGGCGCCGGCCACGAGGCACACCCCGGCGGGCAGGCCGCCGGAGGCGGGGGCGGTGGTGGTGGGGATGCTCAGCGCGGGGAGGCCGCCGATGCCCGCCAGGCAGGTGAGGCGCAGCGTCGCCACCCGGGCCGCGTGAAGGCGGTCGGCGAGGGCGGCGTCGTGGCGCAGGAGCGGGGCGGTGGTGGCGGCCGAGGGCAGTACGAGCACGCGGTCCGCGACCAGGTCGCGGATGCGGGTGCGCGCGTCGTCCAGCACGGCACGGGCGGCCTCGGCCTGCGCGGGCGTCACCCGGGCGGCGGCCTCGAAGCGGCTGCGCACGTCGGCGCCCAGGGCGTCGAGGCCGATCCCGTGCTCGGGGTCGGCGAGCGCCGGACCCCACTGCTGCCAGGCCTCGAACCCCTGCCAGGTCGTGAAGGCCTCGCGCCAGTCCTCGAGGTCGGCCAGGGGCCAGGTCTCGCGGCGCACGCGCCCGAGGGACTCTCCAGGACCGGCGAGCCACCGGTCGCACGCGCCGGCCACGTCGGCGTCGGCCAGACGCAGCAGCTCGGGCACGACGACGAACTCCACCTCCGGCTCACCTTCGGAGCCGTGCTCCTCCGGCGGCAGCAGCACCTCGCCGACGCGCGCGAGGAGGGCGGCGTCGCGGGTGAGCCACCCGACGGTGTCGAAGCTCGGTGCCAGGGCGAGCAGGCCGCCCCGGCTGACGGCGTCGTGGGTCGTGCGCAGCCCGAACAGGCCCTGGTAGGCGGCCGGCACGCGGATCGAGCCGCCGGTGTCGGTGCCCAGACCGATGCTGGCGTGGCCCAGCGACACCGCCGAGGCCGATCCCGAGCTCGAGCCGCCGCTGATCCGCTGCGGCGCCCGCGGGTTCGGCGGGGTGCCGGTGTGGGCGTTGGTGCCGGCCAGGCTGTAGGCGAACTCGTCGGTGCGGGCGATGCCGCGCACGTCGGCACCGGCGGCCAGCAGCGCTGCGACGACGTCGGCGTGCGCGGTGGCCGGCGCGGCCTGTGCCTCCCAGGCGGGGTTGCCGGCGCCGACGACGTGTCCGGCGACGCCGAAGAGGTCCTTCACCGCCACGCTCTCCCCGTGCAGCGGCCCGGTGGCGGCACCCCGCACCAGCGGGTCGCCGAGCACCCGCCAGATCCGGGTGTCGAGCGCGGGCGCCGGCACCGAGACGTGGGCGGCAGTGACCCGCCAGCCCTCGGGCAGCCGGGCCCACAGCTGGGTCTGCAGCCCCCGGCCGCCGCGGGCGAGCTCGGTGACGGCGACGACGAGCGCGTGGTCGGCGTCGATGGTCTGCACGTGGGTCTGCACGAGTCGCCGCTGTGGGGCGCCGCCGCGGCCGCTGCGGAACGCGGCGATCGCGTCGTGGCCCACCAGCAGCCCGGCCGCGTCGCCGCGCAGGGTGGTCGGGCCCGGTGCGAAGAGCTCGTCGAGCACCGCCACGTCGTCGACCATGAGCGCCCGCTCGTAGGTGTGGAACGCCTCGACCAGGCCGTCGGGCACCGGCAGCTGCGGGCCGCTCACGGCCGCACCGCCAGCGGGTCGGGGAGGTGGGCGAAGTCGGCCTTGCGGATGCGCGCGTGCACGCCCTTGACGACGTCGACCACCTGGGAGATGTCGAAGTCGGTGGCGGCGGAGAGGTAGGCGTAGGCGTGGCGCGGGTCCATCCCGTAGCGCGCCTGCAGCAGCGCGATGGCGTGGCGCACGCAGTTGCTCATCGCCACGTCGAGGTCCTCGTCCAGGCCGGTCGGCACGAGGTATTCCGAGGTCTCGGCCAGCGGTCCCGCGGTCTCGCCGAAGCGCCGCACCGCATCCTCCCGGGCGACGACGTCCAGGCGCACCGTGGCGCGCAGCGAGGCCTCCATCGCGGTGAGGGCCACCTCGCCGTCGCCCTGGGCGAAGTGGGGGTCGCCGACGTAGACCAGTGCGTCGTCGGCCTGCACCGGGAGGTACAGGGTCGCGCCCGGGGTGAGCAGGCGGATGTCGAGGTTGCCGCCGTGGGCGCCGGGCGGCACCGAGTGGGGGCGCTGGTCGCCGGCCACGGCCACCCCGATGATCCCGAGGAACGGGGCGAGCGGGAAGCGCGGACCGCTGCTCGCGCCGGGGGCCAGCGCGATCTCGCCGTGGGCGCCGTCGTCGGTGACGCGCGCGAAGGCGGAGAACACGGCGCCCTGCTGCGGGAACTCCCCGGGCAGGGCGCCGCGGCCGTGGCGGTTGCTCACCACGCCGTAGGGCACCCGGGGGGTCGTGGCGAGGATCGTGACCGCGAGGAGGTCGCCGCGGCGGGCGCCGGTGACGGCGATGGGACGGCTCACCACGTGGGGGCCGTCCTCGCCGACGGTGCGCGGGTGGTCGGAGGCCGCCAGGGCGACGGCGTCGGCCAGCACCGGCACGTCGTAGGGGGCGAAGAACGCGCGCGGGTCGCGGCCCTGGTCCTCGAGCAGCCCCTCGTGGCTGAGGGTGTCGATCGTGACCTCGGCGCCGGGGTCGACCCGCAGCACCGGGGCGTCGGCGGCGCACGGCAGCCGGCCCCAGAGCACCTCGTCGAGCCCGCTGGGCAGGTAGTGCCCGCGGACCGGTCCCTCACCGAGCTCCAGCACGTCCATGCGCCGGAGCCTAGGGGGCGCGTGTTGCGTGCGTGTGGCGCGTGGGGTCAGGGGGTGACCGGATCCGGTGCCGGATCCGTCGGGGTGTCGGTCGGGACGTCGGGGCCGGGGAGGGGCTCGGGCAGCGGCGGGTAGGAGCGACTGCACTGCGCCAGCCCGGCGCAGGTCACGAGGTCGGCGGTGCGCTGGCGCAGCTCGGCCAGGATCTCGGCGTAGCGCGGGTCGTCGGCGAGGTTGACCGTCTCGGAGGGATCGACCTGCTGGTCGTAGAGCTCCTCCAGCTTCTCGCTGAAGAACCGGGCGTAGGTGTAGCGATCGGTCGTGACACCGCGCCACCACCAGCCGAAGGGCAGGTCGATCGGGGTCTGCGGGCCGGCCTGGATCAGCACGGTGTCCCGCAGCGGGGCGTCGTCCACCAGGGTGGGCAGCAGGGACGTGCCGTCGACGCGGATCATCGGCGTCGCGCCGGCGAGGTCGGCGATCGTGGGGGCGAGGTCGATCATCAGCGCGCGCTGGGAGCGCACCTCGCCGGCGGGCAGGCCGGGGCCGCGCACGAACAGCGGCACCCGCAGCGACTGGCGGTAGGGCACGTTCTTGGTGATCAGGTGGTGCTCGCCCACCAGGAAGCCGTTGTCGGAGGTGAACAGGATGTAGGTGTTGTCCAGCTCGCCCTTGCGGCGCAGCAGCGCGATGAGGTTCGCCACGCCCTGGTCGACCGCCTGCAACGACCGGATGCGGGAGCGGAAGACCTCGTTGACCTTCGCGCGGCTGGGCCGCAGCTTCTTGTTCACCAGCGAGTTCTGGTCGCTGGTGTCGGGGTCGAGGTAGCCCGGGTCGCGCAGCGAGGGGGAGTCGACGTTGGTGAACAGGTCCTTGAACCGCGTGGGCGGCAGCGCCTTGGCGGTGGAGGGGATGTTCTTGATCTTGTCGAGCCGGCCGTGCGGCGCCACGTGGGAGGCCCAGATGAAGAACGGCTGGGAGCTGGGGGCCCAGTCGTCCACCAGGCCCAGCAGGCGCCGGTTGATGTAGTCGACGTTGTTGAGCTTGCCGTAGTACTTCGGGTCGCCGTTCTGGAACATCTGGTAGCCGACGTAGCTGTACGGGTTGACCATCGTGGCGTCCCAGTAGTCCCAGCCGGGCTGGGGCTTGCCCTTGGTGCCGTAGCCGTTGAGGTACTTGCCGGTGAAGGCGGTGCGGTAGCCGGCGCGGTGCATCCACACCGGCAGCGTCGTCTTGGTGTCCAGGGCCACGAAGTTGAACGGCGCCTGGTTCGACTTCACGCCGTTGTTCTGGGCGTACTGCCCCGTGAGGATCGCCGCGCGGGCGGGGCAGCACAGCGGGTGCGGCGAGAGCGCGCGGGTGAACGAGACGCCGTTGCGGGCCAGGGCGTCGATCGTCTTCGGCATCCACTGCATGTCCGAGACGGCCTCGTCGTCGGTCGTGATGAGGATGATGTTGGGCTTGGAGCCGCGCAGCCGGGCGACGGCGTCGCTGGCGGCGGGGGCGGCGCCCACGCGCGGGTCGAACGCCGGAGCGGGGGCCGGGGTCTCCCCCGCGGAGGCGCCGGCCGAGGTGGCGCCGGCCGAGGTGGCGCCGGGCGCGGCCAGCGCGAGGGTGGCGGCGAGGGCGACCGCCAGCAGGCTGGTCACGCCGACGAGCGGACGACGGGCACGCGCGGCGGACATGCGGGCCATTCTGCGGGCGTCCGGGGCGACCCGCCGAATCCGGGTCCGGTGCCGCTCGCACCTAGAGTGGCCTCCCGTGGCTCTCACCATCGGCATCGTCGGACTCCCCAACGCGGGCAAGTCGACGCTCTTCAACGCCCTGACCAAGAACGACGTGCTCGCGGCGAACTACCCGTTCGCCACCATCGAGCCCAACGTCGGCGTCGTCGGCGTGCCCGACCCGCGGCTGGCGACGCTGGCCGGGATCTTCGGTTCCGAGAAGGTGCTGCCCGCCACCGTGGAGTTCGTCGACATCGCCGGCATCGTGCGCGGCGCCTCGCAGGGGGAGGGGCTGGGCAACAAGTTCCTGGCCCACATCCGCGAGTCGGCCGCGATCTGCCAGGTGACCCGGGTGTTCCGCGACGAGGACGTCACCCACGTGGACGGCGAGGTCAACCCCGCCAACGACATCTCCACCATCCAGACCGAGCTGATCCTCGCCGACCTCGAGACGGTCGAGAAGGCGGTCGTGCGGCTGGAGAAGGAGGCCCGCAAGGTCAAGGAGCTCGCCGCCAACCTCGAGGCCGCGCAGGCCGCGAAGGAGGCGCTGGAGTCGGGCACCCCGATCATCGCCACCGACATCGACCGCTCCCTGCTGCGCGAGCTCTCCCTTCTCACCGCCAAGCCGTTCCTCTACGTCTTCAACTGCGACGCCGACGAGCTGGCCGACGAGGACCTCAAGGCGAGGATGCGCGACCTCGTCGCGCCCGCCGAGGCGATCTTCCTCGACGCCAAGTTCGAGTCCGAGCTGGTCGAGCTCGACGACGAGGAGGCCGCGGAGTTCCTCGCCGAGGCCGGCGTCACCGAGCCCGGTCTGGAGGTGCTCGCCCGGGTCGGCTTCGACACCCTCGGCCTGCAGACCTACCTCACCGCCGGCCCCAAGGAATCCCGCGCCTGGACCGTCCGCAAGGGCGCCACCGCCCCCGAGGCCGCCGGCGTCATCCACACCGACTTCCAGAAGGGCTTCATCAAGGCTGAGATCGTCTCCTTCGACGACCTCGTCGCCGCCGGCTCCATGGTCAAGGCCCGCGAGGCCGGCAAGGTCCGCATGGAGGGCAAGGACTACGTCATGGCCGATGGCGACGTCGTGGAGTTCCGCTTCAACGTCTGAGCAGGGTGGGCCCTGTCCGCTGTTGAGGGGGAACTCCGGATGGATGTTGTGGGGTCAGCCTACTTCGGGGCTCCGACAGTGCATGTCTGTCACACGTTCGCGTGGCGGTGCCTCACTCGTGCTCTCTTATCGCCAACTCTGGGTGGACTTTCCGGCGCGCTCAATCTGAAAAACGCGGCCAGACGCTTGATACGTGTTCGGCAGTCGGCATCGCGAATCTGGATAGTGCGCACATGAGGAGCTACTTCGCTAGCTTGCGCAGTCGACGCAGGGTCTTGGCGTCGGCGTCGACCACACCGACGTCCTTGTGTCGTGGGAAGACCGGACCACGGGACGCCAAGTCCAGCGCCGTTCTCGCCGCGCGCTGCACGGTCTCCTTCTCGCCTGTCGCCTGAGCGATGTCGATGAGGACGAGGTGCCAGCGAAAGAGCACGTTGGGGAACTGAGACGTGCCGCGTTCGAGGAACGAGTTCAGGAGCCTGAGAGCCTCGTCGGTGTCGGCCCGTCGCCCTTTCGCCATCTCCAACTCCGCCAGGGCAATTTCGATTGTCGCGGTCGTTCCGTTCAGTGTCGGGTGCTCGCTGAGGAGTCGCCGGTAGTAGTGCGTCGCTCGCTCAGGCTCGGTGTCGCGGTAGGAGTCTCCGAGGTGTTCGAGCGTGCCCGCCTTCTCGAAGTCGTGGCCGAGGTCTTGGTCAAGGATGCGCTCCCACAAGTCGCGGGCCGGTTGGACCAGCCCCGCCTCCTTGAGCGCCAGTCCCTTAATGCGGATGTACTGAGCATGGTTCCAGTCACGGGACCGCTTGAGCCGCGCCTCGAAGTCCGCCTGAGCCGTCGGTGACCAGTCAGGGGAGCGGAACCAGTCGTCTGTCACTTCGTCTGACCTGCCTCATACTGCAACTCGCCGCGCTGCTCGCGTCCGTGCAAGTAGTCGGCCACGGCTTGCGCATGCTCGGATGGAGCCGCGATTGCGATGAATCGCGGACTCCGGACGTCGAACCAACATGACCGCGGCTCAAGGTCGCGCATGAGCTGCAGCCAGCGGTCGTCGCCGCCGTCGAACACGACCCTGAATGTGAGCATCCCGGACCGTCGCGTCGGTTCGACCGCAACTAGGGGCCCTTCGGCAGAGGCAACCGTGCTCACCTCGTCGCCGAGTGCGAGGTCGTAGACGAAGTAGGGCACGCTCTGCACGGTCACCTTTCCGTCGTCTCCAGTGGTGGCGAGCAGCCCTTCCCAGGATGCGTCGTCGCCGTCAGTGTCAAAGGCGACCCAGACGGTGCAGTCGGCTCGCTCCGCTTCCTGCAGCACGACGAACTGACCAGCACGCCATGTCGTGACCTTGCTCGGATGCTCTTGGTAGTCGGCCACGGTGCACATCCTCCAGCACCGTCGCGCTGACAGACTGAGCCCATGCCGGTCGTGGTGGAACTCGTGTCTTCATCTGGCGTTGCGCGCCGTCAACTCAGTGACCCCAACGGAGGCACTTTCGACGCCGCTGGGGACTTCGACCGGTTCCTCGACGATGGGCTGGGGTCCGTCAGAGACATGTCCTTGCCGACACTTCGCCGCTTCGACCCCATTGGCGTCAGCGAACTCCAAGCCGAAGACATGCCTGCGCTGCTGGTTGACGTCAACGTGTGCCTGCGGGTGGCCCGAGCGGGGCCAGAGCGTCGCGGACTCCTCCGGCTAGCGGTGCTCGCTGAGGCCTGTGCGCAAGAGACCGGCTCCTGCTTAGTCTGTACGGGTGATTGAATACATAAAACGACCATTTAGTGTAATCTGGTGGGCATGAAGCGTCGCTCTGGCAAGGTCATCGGCTACCTGCGTGTGTCCACTGACGAGCAGGCAGTTTCCGGTCTCGGGCTGGGTGACCAGCGGAGCGTCATCGCCGCCGAGGCGGCTCGTCGCGACTGGGTCGATGTCGAGTTCCTGTCCGACGAGGGCTACTCAGCCACGAACCTCTCTCGGCCTGCCATCGCTACTGCGCTCGACATGCTGGGGAAGGGCCAGGCGTCTGTGCTGGTCGTCTCCAAGCTTGACCGGCTGTCTCGCTCGCTGCTCGACTTCGCCACGCTGATGGACCGTGCGCGGCGGGAGGGCTGGGAACTCGTCGTTCTTGACCTCGCCATCGACACGACCGTCCCCAGCGGGCAGTTGATGGCCAACGTCATGGCCGCGTTCGCTGAGTACGAGCGTCAACTCATTGGTGCCCGCACTAGTGCCGCTCTCCAGCAGTTGAAGGCCCAGGGCAAGCGGCTCGGTCGTCCACGCACGCTCCCTGCTGAGGTCACGTCTCGCATCGTCGCTGCACGGGGTGAGGGGCAGGCCCTTGCTGCTATCGCGGATGGCCTGAACCGCGACGGAGTCGCGACCGCGCGCGGTGGCGCACGGTGGTACCCGTCAACCGTTAGGGCCGTACTGAAGTCGGCGGCGCTCGACAAGGCGGCGGCGTAGGCCGCTGCTCAAAGGCTGGTGGCTAGTCGAGTGACCGTCCGTTGCGCGAGTTCTTCGACCTCGGCAAAGGTGAGTGGCCCAATGTCTGCGATGTCGTACTGGTCATCCAGCTCGACAATCGGTCGCAGTGCCTGCGGTCCTTCGTGGCCGATGACCTGATGCGCCCAACGCGCTACTTCGCGGAGTTCGACCTCACCTCTGAGTGCGCGGCGGCACATCGCTGCGGCAGCCTGCACCTCTCGGCCCTCTCCCGGGGCCGTGGTCGGCAAGTTCAGCTCTGATGTCACGTCGTCGACCAGTGCGTCCAGTGCCCACAAGTTGTCGGTGCTGGACGCTCCGGCCAGTTGACGCAGTGCGGGAGAATCCCAGCCAGCAACGAGAGCATCTGTCGCTTCGTCGGCCAACAGCCCCGTCATGCGTGTTGGCTGGAGTCGGTAGAGATTGATGGCGTCGACCAGGCGCGCAAGCGCCTGCTCGACCCCGTTCCCGTTCATGGCCCGAGGTTAGGCGACTTCGGCCACGCGGCGCTCAATGAACCGTCACGGGTTTGATGCCGCTTCCTTGTGAGTCAAGGAGGATGAGCACATGCCCAAGAAGGTGGACCCGGCCCTGAAGGATCGGGCGCTTCGGATGGTCGCTGAGCACCGAGCCGACTACGGCTCGACCACGGCGGTCGCCAAGGCCGTCGCCGACCAGCTCGGGGTCGGAAAAGAGACCGTTCGTCGGTGGGTCGTGCAGGCCGATATCGATGCCGGTGATCGACCTGGTGTGACGTCGGAGGAGAGCGCTGAGATCCGTCGTTTGAAAGCGGAGAACCGTCGGCTGCGTGAGGACAACGAGATCCTGCGGAAGGCCTCGATTTTCTTTGCCGGGGAGCTCGACCCCCGCAACCGCTGATCATGTCCTTCATCGAGGACATGCGCAGCCAGGGCCACGCCGTCGAGTCGACCTGCAGGGTGCTCACCGCACACGGCTGCAGCGTCGCGGCGCGGACCTACCGAGCCTGGCGGCAGGCCAACCGAGCGGTGGCTTCTCGCACCGTTTCCGACGCGATGGTCATCGATGCGCTGCTGGCCGTCCGTGGCACCCCTGAGGGGCTCTATGGCCGGCGGAAGATGATCGCGCATCTGCGCCGGCAGGGCCTTGAGGTGGCCCACTGCACCGTCGACCGGTTGATGCGCGACCTAGGCATGAACGGGGTGCGCCGCGGCAAGAAGGTCCGCACCACCATCCCCAGCCGGGACGGGAACCGGGCCGGCGACCTGCTGGACCGCAACTTCACCGCCGATGCGCCCAACACCAGGTGGGTCGCTGACTTCACCTACGTCCGGACCTGGGCCGGGTTCGTCTACGTCGCCTTCGTCGTGGACTGCTACGCCCAGCGCATCGTGGGCTGGCACGCGGCCACCACCAAGGTCACCGACCTGGTCCTGACGCCGGTGCGGATCGCGATGTGGGACCGCGACCGGCACGGCCACCCCGTCGAGCCCGGCACCCTGGTCTGCCACAGCGACGCGGGCAGTCAGTACACCTCGCTGCGCTACACCGAACACCTCGCGCTCGAGGGCATCGCCCCCTCGATCGGCACCGTGGGCGATGCCTACGACAACGGCCTCATGGAGTCGATCATCGGCCTATACAAGACCGAGGCCATCGCCACCGACGTCTTCCACCAAGGCCCGCTGAAGACCCTCGTCGACGTCGAGTACGCCACCGCCGGCTGGGTCGACTGGTGGAACCACCGACGCCTGCACTCCAGCATCGGCCAGATCCCACCCGCCGAGCACGAGCACGACTACTACGCTGCCCTCAACCGAGAGCCGCACCCCGTATAGAAGCGGCAGAGAACCCGTGACGGTTCA
>NZ_CAXQZB010000047.1:0-44722 GCF_964228225.1 Nocardioides sp. | reverse complement strand
AGGCGCTGCGCGGGATCCGCCTCGACGGCACCCGCGACGGCGACGAGTCACCGGCTCCCGAAGGACCCGAGGGGCCCGAGGAGCCCGGGCCGGCCGTCGTCGACGCGGGCAGGGGTCAGGCGTCCTCGTCGCCCAGGATGGAGCGCAGACGCTTCGGGGCGGGCGCGTCCTCGGCCGGGGTGAAGTCCGCCTCGGTGCCGACGTTGAGCGACTCCAGCTGCTGGGTGAAGTAGCTCTTCAGACGGGCCCGGTACTCGCGCTCGAAGGAGCGCAGGTTCTCGACCTCGATGCTGAGCTTGTCGCGCTCCTTCTCCAGGTCGCCGAACAGCTGGGCGCGACGCTCGGAGGTCTCGGTGTCGAGCATCTGCGCCCGGGTGCGGGCGTCGCTCTCGAGGCGGTCGGCGCGGCTGCGGGCCTCGACGTCGAGGCGCTCGGCCTTCGTGCGGGCCTCGCCGATGATCTTGTCGGCCTCGTCCTTGGCCTCCTCGACGAGCTCGTCGGCGTTGCGCGTGGCGATCTCGAGCAGGCGGGCCGCGGCGTTGGAGGCGTCGGGCACGGTCTCGACCCGGATCGTCTCGACCTCGGGCTTGGCCGGGCGGGACGGGGTGACCGGCACCGGAGCGGTGACGGGGGCCGGCTCGGGCGCCTTCGCGAACGGCGACTCGACCGGGGCGGCCGGCGCCGGGGCGGCGGCCGCGGCGGTGGCGGCACCGGCCTGGGCGGCGGCGAGCTTGGTGCGGAGGTCCTCGTTCTCCTTGGTGAGCCGGGCCAGCTCCGCCTCCACCTCGTCGAGGAACTGGTCGACCTCACCCATGTCGTAGCCCTCACGGAGCCTGACAGGAGTGAATCGCTTGTTGCTCACGTCCTCGGGAGTCAGCGGCATGGCTTCACTCGTTTCCTTGTTCGTCGGTCGCCGCAGCGGCGACGCGGTGGTTGAGCGGGATCAGGGTGCGACGTGGGGGTGGCTTCGCCGATCAGCGGGACCCGACGACCCCCGTACCAGTCGCACCTTAGCGCTCTTCGTGGTGCAGGTGTGACACGACGGGCGTGCGTGACGGGCCGGGCGCCGGGCTCAGAGTAGATAGGCGGCGACCAGGGAGCGCAGGAACAGGGCGGCCAGGAAGACCAGCAGGAAGGACAGGTCGAGGGCGAAGTTGCCGATCCGGATGGGCTTGATGACCTTGCGCAGACCCTTGATCGGGGGGTCGGTGAAGGAGTAGGCGCCCTCGAGGAACACGAGCAGCGGGCCGCGGGGGGTCCACGCCCGGGCGAAGATCTGCACCCAGTCGACGATGAAGCGGATCCACAGGCATCCGATGAAGACGACGAGGAACAGGTGGAGGGACGGGCCGAGCACGGACACGGGGCTCCTACGACTAGCTCTGGTTGAAGAAGCCGCCCTCGGCGATGCGCTGCTTGTCCTCGGCGGCGACCGAGACGTTCGGCGGCGAGAGCAGGAACACCTTGGCGGTGATGCGCTCGATCGTGCCACGCGTGGCAAAAACCAGGCCGGCGGCGAAGTCGACGAGACGCTTGGCGTCGTCGTCGCTCATCTCGGTGAGGTTCATGATGACCGGGGTGCCGTCGCGGAAGTGCTCGCCCACGGTCCGGGCCTCGTTGTACGTGCGCGGGTGCAGGGTGATGATCCGGGAGAGCTCGGCGACCGCCGGGGCGACGGGCGCCACCGCGGTGACACGGCGGCGCTCGGTGAGGTCGGCCACGGGCGCGGCCGGCCGATCGTCGTACTCGCGCACGGCCTCGCGACGCGGGAGCTTGGCGGTGCGCGGGGCGTGCTGCTCGGTGGGGTGCTCGTCGTCGTAACGGTCGTGACGCGACTCCTGGCGGGACTCGTGGCGGGGGTCGCGGCCGTCGTACTCGTCGTAGGCGTCGCCGTACTCGTCGTAGCGACCGGTGTCCTCGAGCAGGCCGAGGTACTCGCCGATCCTGCGCATCGCACCGCTCATGACTGCTCACACTCCAGGTTCCGGGCGACCGGGCGGTCGCAGGGGGTCGTTTCGGACACTACTTCACACCGGGCCTCGAACCGAGGACCGCGGACCCGACGCGCACGTGTGTCGCGCCGTGCGCGATCGCGGCCTCGAGGTCGCCGCTCATCCCGGCCGACAGGACGTCGGCGCCGGGGTGCTCTTGGAGGAAGGAGTGCCGCACCCGCGCGAGGCGGGCGAAGGCGGGCTCCGGGTCCTCGCCGAGGGGCGCGACGGCCATCAGCCCACGCAGGGCGAGGGCGTCGTGCTCGGCCACCGCGGCAGCCAGGGCCGGCAGGTCCTCGACGGCCACGCCGGCACGGTGGTCGGCGCCCGGCGGGTCGAGGCTCACCTGCAGCAGGACCTCCACGACGCGCCCGGACTCCTCGGCGCCGCGCGCCAGCCGCCCCAGCAGCGCCGGGCGGTCCACCGACGCCACCACGTCGGCGTAGCGCGCGACCGCGGCGGCCTGGTTGGTCTGCAGGCCGCCGATGAAGTGCCAGCGCAGGCCGAGGTCGGCGCACTCGAGCGCCTTGGCGGCCGCCTCCTGGTGGCGGTTCTCGCCGACCTCGGTGACCCCGAGCCCGGCGAGCAGCCGCACGTCGGAGGCGGGGAAGAACTTGGTGACGACCACGAGGGCGACGTCGTCGGGGCCGCGCCCCGCCTGCAGCGCGGCGGCGCGGATGCGCGCGCGCACGGTGGCGAGGTTGGCGCTCAGCTGCTCGGCGCGGGTCGCCGGGGTCACCGGGTCCACACCAGACCGGCGAAGCGCCCGGCGGCGGCGCCGTCGCGACGGTAGGAGTGCAGGCCGGGGTCCTCGAGGGTGCAGCGGTCCACCGTCGCGGTGGCGACGTCGAGGGCGTGGAGCTGGGCCACCACCCCGGCACCGAGGTCGAGGGCGGCGGTGCCCTGCCGGGTGGTGGCACGGGTGGAGGGCACCCGGGCGGCGACCTCCTCGCGCATCGCGGCCGGCACCTCGTAGCAGCGACCGCACACGTGGGGGCCCACCCAGGCGCGCAGGCCGGTGGCGCCGCGGCGTCGCATCGCCTCGACCGTGCGGCCCACGACGCCGAGCTCGACGCCGCGACGACCGGCGTGGGCGACGCCGAGCACCGCCCGCTCCCCCGCCCGACCGACCAGGACCACCGGCACGCAGTCGGCCACTCGCACCATCAGCCCGACGCCGGGCAGGTCGGTGACCTGGGCGTCGGCGGTGGGGACCTCCTCCCCCGGACCGGCGGTGGGGGGCGTGTCGACCAGGTGCACCGCGTCGCCGTGCACCTGGGTCAGCCGGGCGAACCGGACGCCGGCGTGCTCCTCCAGGCGCGCGAGGGAGTCGGCGAAGCCGGGCGCGTGCCCCTGGAGGTCGAGCGTGCCGTCCGTGAACGCGACCTCGACCCGCGGCGCCGCAGCGGCACCGGGGTCGAGGTCGACGGTCTCACGGAAGGCGAACACGACTCACTTCAGGAAGTCGGGGATGTCGAGCTCGTCGTCGTCGATCGCCACCGGCTCCGGGCGCGGGGCCACGGGCTGCTCGGGACGGGCCTGCGCCGGCGTGGCGGGGGTCGTCGGCGCCGCGGCCGCCGGGGCAGCGGCGGGGGCGGCGGCCCGGACCGGCTCGGGACGGGTGGGCTCGGGGCGCGGCGCGCGCAGCGTGGCCCCCTCCTCACGGCGCTTGGGCTGACCGCCGTCGAAGCCGGCGGCGATGACGGTGACGCGCACCTCGTCGCCCAGGGCGTCGTCGATGGTGGCACCGAAGATGATGTTGGCCTCGGGGTGGGCGGAGTCCGACACCAGCGCGGCGGCCTCGTTGATCTCGAACAGGCCGAGGTCGGAGCCGCCGGCGATACTGAGCAGCACGCCGTGGGCGCCGTCGATGCTGGCCTCGAGTAGCGGGCTGGAGACCGCCATCTCGGCCGCCGCGACGGCGCGGTCGTCGCCGCGGGCCGAGCCGATGCCCATCAGCGCCGAGCCGGCGTTGGCCATGACCGACTTCACGTCGGCGAAGTCGAGGTTGATCAGGCCCGGGGTGGTGATGAGGTCGGTGATGCCCGAGACGCCCTGGAGCAGCACCTGGTCGGCCTGCTTGAAGGCGTCGAGCACCGAGACGTTGCGGTCGCTGATAGAGAGCAGCCGGTCGGGGGGGATCAAGATGAGGGAGTCGACCGCCTCTCCCAGCCGGGCGATGCCCTCGTCGGCCGAGCCGGCACGGCGGCGACCCTCGAAGGCGAAGGGCCGGGTGACCACACCGATGGTGAGCGCCCCGAGCGAGCGGGCCATGCGCGCGACCACCGGCGCACCGCCGGTGCCCGTGCCGCCGCCCTCGCCGGCGGTGACGAAGACCATGTCGGCCCCCTTGAGGACCTCCTCGATCTCCTCGGCGTGGTCCTCGGCCGCCTGCGCCCCCACGTCGGGGTTGGCGCCGGCACCGAGGCCGCGGGTCAGCTCACGGCCGATGTCGAGCTTGACGTCGGCGTCGCTCATCAGCAGCGCCTGGGCGTCGGTGTTGATCGCGATGAACTCGACCCCCTTGAGGCCGACCTCGATCATGCGGTTGACGGCGTTGACGCCGCCGCCGCCGATGCCGACCACCTTGATGATGGCCAGGTAGTTCTGGGCAGCTCCCACGACGGGTTCACCTCTCGAGCAGGGGGTTGGGTGCGATCGGTGCCGGGTGCCTCAACTCTGACCCTCAGGTAGAGGGTTATAGTTATGTCAACCTCGACGTGGACGAATCTAGGCAGCCCGACGCCCCGAGGCGGTCCCGACACGCCGCGCGCGGCGAGATCAGTCGCGGCGCAGCGTCGGGCGTCCGGGCACCGAGACGTCGAAGGCGCTCGCCTTCTGCGCGAGCAGCGCGAGCAGGACCTCGGCCTTCTGGCGCGAGGCCTCGCTGCTCCCCCACGCCGCGATCCGGCCGTCGCGCAGCTCCAGGGAGATGTCGTCGGCGCCGCGCACCACGAGGTGGTCGGTGACGTCGGCGAGCGTGCTCGGCAGCGCGGCGGCGACCGCCGCGGCCTCGCGCAGGGCGTCGACGTCGGTCTCGAGCACGCCGAGGAGCTCGATGCGGGGCAGGTCGGCGGGCTGGCGCCGGTAGGCACCGAACACCACGCCGTCGGCGTCGACCGCGCGCAGCTCGGTGCCGCGGGCCACCACGGCCACCGGCACGCGCTCCTCGATCTGGATCAGCACCCGGTCGGGCCACTTGCGACTGACGTCCACCCGGCGCACCGAGGCCATCGCCGCCACCCGGCGCTCGATCGCGACGAGGTCGACGGTGGCCAGGGGCCCTCCGGTGGGCACGCGCGCGGCGCTCTCGACGGCGGCCGGGTCGAGGTCGCGGGCGCCGAGCACCTCCACCCCCTGCACCGCGAGGAAGGAGGAGAAGAAGACCGCCCAGACCGCCGCCCCGACCGCCGCGGCGACGCCGGCGGCGACCAGCACCCGGCGCCAGGTGAGCCAGCGCCGCGCCCACTGCCGACGCGCGAAGCGGCGGCGGGTGCGCTCGATCCGCGCCTGCTCGGTGTCCTCGCGACGCGGTGGCCGGGTGGCGGTGCGGGCCATCAGGACCCGCTCCCGTCCCGCTGCAGCAGGTCGAGGACCTCCGGGCCCACGGTGGTGATGCTGCCCGCCCCCAGGGTGAGCACGAGGTCGCCGGGACGGGCCCGGTCGGCCAGGGCAGCGGCAGCGTCGGCGAGATCGGGGACGTAGGCCACCTGCGCCGGTGGCAGCGGCACGGCGTCGGCCACCAGCGCTCCGGTGACGGCGGGGTCGGCGGCCTCGCGGGCGAGGTAGACGTCGAGCACGACGACCTCGTCGGCCGCCCCGAGCGCGCGCCCCATCTCCGCCCCGAACAGCCGGGTGCGCGAGACCAGGTGCGGCTGGTAGGCCACGACCACGCGCCCGGCGCCGGCCAGCCCGCGGGCGGCCTGGAGGTCGCCGGCGATCTCGGTGGGGTGGTGGGCGTAGGAGTCGTACACGCGGACGCCGCCGGCCTCGCCCTTGGGCTCCATGCGGCGACGGGTGCCGGTGTAGGCGGCCAGGCCGCGCAGCAGGTCGGCGCGCGCGTGCCCGAGGGCCTCCCCCGCGGCCAGGGCCGCGAGGGCGTCGGCGCGGTAGTGGTCGCCCGGGGCCCACAGCGTGATGCCCTCCAGCGCCTCGGGGCCCAGGTCGGCGGCGACGCCGGGGTGGGCCGACACGGTGAGCACCCGGGTGCCGCGGCCCCGGGCGTGCGCGGCCAGGGCCGCCGCCCCGGGGTCGTCGACGCAGCAGACGAGGAACCCCTGGGCCGGCACGGCGTCGGCGAAGCGCCGGAACGCGTCGTCGTAGGCCTCGACGCTGCCCCAGTGGTCGAGGTGGTCGGCGTCGACGTTGGTGACGATCGCACCGTGCACGTCGTAGACCAGGAACGCGCCATCGCTCTCGTCGGCCTCGGCCACGAAGTCGGGGCCCTGCCCGCGGGCGGCGTTGAGGCCGGTGGCGGCGAGGTCGCCGCCGATGGCGTAAGAGGGGTCGGCGCCCGCGGCCTGCAGCGCGACGGTGAGCAGCGAGGTGGTGGTGGTCTTGCCGTGGGTGCCGGCAACGGCGATCACGCGCTGTCCGCTCATCACCGCGACCAGGGCGGCCGAGCGGGGCAGGATCCGCAGTCCGGCCGCCCGGGCGGCCACGACCTCGGGGTTGTCCTCGGGCACCGCGGTGGACACCACGAGCGTGTCGGCCCCCGCGATGTGGGCGGCGTCGTGCCCCACATGCACCCGCGCCCCGAGCGCGGCCAGGGCCGCGAGCGTCGGCGAGTCCGCGCCGTCGCTGCCGCTCACCCGGACACCGCGGGCCAGCAGCAGCCGCGCGATGCCCGACAGGCCCGCGCCGCCGATGCCCACCAGGTGCACGGCACCGAGCTGCTCGGCCGGCAGCAGCACGTCGGGCACGGGGACCCTCACCGCCCGGCCTCCTGCAGGATCAGCCGCGCCAGGCGCTCGTCGGCGTCGCGCGGGATGAGGGCGGCCGCGGCCGCGCCCATGGTGCGCAGCCGGTCGGCGTCGGTGACCAGCGCGGGCACGTGGGCCAGCACCCATTCGGTGGTGAGCTCGGCGTCGCGCACCAGCAGCGCCCCGCCGGCCTCGACCACCGGGAGCGCGTTGCGGTACTGCTCGCCGTTGCCGACCGCCAGCGGCACGAACACGGCCGGGAGGCCGACGGCGGCGGCCTCGGTGACGCTGTTGGCGCCCGCCCGGCACAGCACGAGGTCGGCGGCGGCGTAGGCGAGGTCCATCCGGTCGACGTAGTCGAGCACGACGTAGGGCGGGGCGCCCGGGGCGGGCGGGGCGGGCTCGGCCCCGCCGTGCTTGCCCTGCACGTGCAGCACCTGCACCCCGGCGGCGCCGAGCGCGGCGGAGGCCGCCGAGACCTGCTGGTTGAGCCGGCGCGCGCCCTGGGAGCCGCCGGTGACGAGCAGGGTGGGCGCCTCGGGGTCGAGACCGAACGCGGCCCGGGCCTCGGCGCGCCGTGCGGCGCGGTCGAGGCCGGCGATCATCCCGCGCAGCGGCAGGCCCACCTGCTCCGCCCCGCGCAGCGGGGTGCCGGGGCAGCTCACCGCGACCCGCCGCGCGACGCGCGCGCCGAGCTTGTTCGCGATCCCCGGCACCGTGTTCTGCTCGTGCACCACGATCGGCAGGCGACGCCGGCGCGCGGCGAGGTAGGCCGGCACCGAGACGTAGCCGCCGTAGCCGACGACGACGTCGGGGCGCACCCGGTCGAGCACGGCGAGGGTCTCGCGGACGGTGGCGCGCAGTCGCGCGGGGACCCGCAGCAGGTCGCCGTTGAGCCGGCGCGGCAGGGGCACGGGCGGCACCAGCTCCAGGGGGTACCCGGCGGCGGGCACGACGGTGCTCTCCAGCCCGCGCGGGGTGCCGAGGCAGGTGATGGCCACCTCGGGGTCGAGGCGACGCAGGGCGTCGGCGGTGGCGAGCAGGGGCGAGGTGTGTCCGGCGGTGCCTCCGCCGGCCAGCAGCACGGTGACCATGATGGGGCGAAACTACCGGCGCGCGGCGAGGCCGACCGAGCGGGGACGCCGACGGTGCGGTCGCTGGGCCAGCGCACGGGCGGCCTCGGGCTCGCGCCGGGCGAACCCGATGAGCAGGCCGAGCGCCGCCAGGGTGGGCACCAGGCTCGATCCGCCGTAGGACACCAGGGGCAGCGGGATCCCGATGACGGGCAGCATCGCGAGCACCATGCCGATGTTGATCATCATCTGGCCGAGCAGCCACACCACGATCCCGAAGGAGGCGTAGCGCACGAACGGGTCCGCGGTGTGGCGGGCGATCCGCAGCGCGGCGAAGGCCAGCGTGAGGAACAGCCCGATCACCAGCACCGTGCCGGCCAGTCCGAGCTCCTCCCCCAGCACCGCGAAGATGAAGTCGGTGTGGGCCTCGGGCAGGGTGCCCCACTTCTGCCGACTCGCCCCGATCCCCTGCCCGAACACGCCGCCGCTGGCCATCGCATAGAGGCCGTGGGCCGGCTGCCAGCCGGTGCCGAGGAAGTCCTGCATCGGGTCGAACGCGGTACGGATGCGGTCGAGTCGCTCGGGGTCGGTGGCCGCCAGCGCGAGCGCCCCGACGGCACCGGCCATGGTCCCGACCAGGAAGTAGCGCAGCGGCAGGCCGACCACCCACAGCATGCCGACCATGATGGCGAGGAAGACCAGCGCCGTGCCGACGTCGCGTCCCAGGAGCACGAGCATGATCGCGAGCAGCATGCCGGGCACGACGGGCACGGCCATCTGCTTGACCGAGCCGAGGCGGCGCTCCTTGTTGGCCAGGATGTTGGCGGCCCACAGCACCATCGCGAACTTGGCGATCTCGGAGGGCTGGATCTGCACCGGGCCGAGGGCCAGCCAGTTCTGGTTGCCGTTGATCTCCACCCCGATGAACGCGGTGAGCGCGAGCAGCAGCAGCGAGACGCCGTAGACGGGGTAGGCCAGGCGGCGCACCCAGACGTGCGGGAAGTGCGCGGCCGACCACGCCGCCGGCAGCCCGATGGCCACCCAGATCAGCTGCTTGCGCACGACGGCGTAGGAGTCGCCGTTCTCGCGGAAGGAGTACACGCTGGAGGCGGAGAGCACCATGATCAGGCCGATGGTGAGAAGCAGCGCCACCGACCCGAGCAGCAGGTAGTAGGTGGTGAGCGGCCGGTCCAGCGCTTCACGCAGCGCACCGACCCAGCGGCGCACCCCGACCCGGAGCGGGAGGCGGTCCTCCCCGTCGCGACCGGGGGCGCGCAGCGGCGCGGGCAGCGTCACGGCGGGCCGCGTGGTGCGGGTGGGACGCTCGGGCTGGACGGTGGTCACCGGGTCCCCTCCTCGGCCGTGCTGTCGTTCGGTCGCCGGGCGGTGCCTCTCAGCCGCTCCGCCCGTGCACCGCGGCGGCGAAGGCGTCGCCGTCGATCCCGGTGCTCGTGGTGTCGGCACCGGGGGCGAGGAGCACGGTGTCGCCGGGGCGGGCCGCCGCAGCAGCCACCTCGACCACCCGGTGCATCAGCGCCGCGGCATCGACAGGGCCATCCTGATCGGGCGCCACCGTGAAGACCGGGACATCCGGGGCGTGTCGCGCAAACGCACCACGGATCGTCACATCCGTCCCGGGAGTCGCACCCGTCCCACCCGTCACGCTCCCCGCCTCAACCACGACCACCGCGCGGCAGCGGTCGTGGGCGGCGGCCACCAGGGCGTCGAGGGCGGCGGGCACGTCCTGGCCGCAGGCGGCCGCCACCACCCACACGCCCGAGGAGACGGCGCCCAGCGCGGCCCGCACGGCGTGGAGGTCGGTCGCGGCGGCGTCGTCGACCCAGTGCACGCCGGCGAGGATGGCCACCGCGACGGCGCGGTGCGGCAGCGGCGCGCTGGCGCGCAACCCGTCGCGCACGGCCTCCTGGGGCACGCCGAGGGCGCGCGCGAGCGCCGCCGCGGCGAGGGCGTCGGTGACCGCCGCCGGACCCGGGCCGGCGCTCCCCGAGCCGGCGGAGGCCGGGGTGAGGTCGGCCAGCGTCGCGAGCTCCGCGGCGCTCGTGGCACGTTCGACGATGAAGGCGCGGTCGACCAGCAGCTCCTCCACCACCCCGACCTGACCGATCGAGGGCATCCCGAGCGTGACCCCGATGGCGCGCGCCCCCTCCACGACCTCGGCCTCCAGCACCAGCTCCTCGGTGCCGGGGTCGGCGACGGTGTAGACGCAGGCGAGCCGGGCGTTGGCGTACGCCGCACCGAGCCCGCGCGCACGGTGGGCCTGCGCGGGCGGCAGCAGGTCGCCGCCGACGTTGAGCACCGCGGCGGCGGTCGCGCTCATCGACCGCGCCCCGCGCAGGGCGGCGCCGTCGGCGCCCACGACCACCACGTCCACGGTGTCGGCGTGGGCGGGGTCCATCACGACCTCGACCAGCGACAGACCGGGGGCACCGGCCACCACCGGCCGCAGCCCGGCCGCCCGCAGCACTGCGGCCAGCATCGCCGTCGTG
This sequence comes from Nocardioides sp., assembly GCF_964228225.1. Classification (GTDB taxonomy): domain Bacteria; phylum Actinomycetota; class Actinomycetes; order Propionibacteriales; family Nocardioidaceae; genus Nocardioides. The sequence goes on along the minus strand of NZ_CAXQZB010000047.1, from coordinate 34,229 downwards.
CTCGCCACGCCGTTGACGCCGGCGACGCACAGCCACGGCACCTCGCGGGCACGGGTGTCGCGCAGCCGCCAGCCGAGCTCGACCTCGCCCCACACCGGGATGCCGGCGGCGGCCGCCGCGCGCAGCAGCGGCGCGTCGTCGCCGAAGGACGCCGAGGCCACCACCAGCGCGGTGCCCTCCGGCAGCACGGCGGTGGCGCCGCGGTGGATCTCGACGCGGGCGCCGAGGACCTCCAGCAGCTGGGCGCGCTCGAGCTGGCCGGCGTCGGCGTCCTCGGCCAGCGCGGTGACCTGCGCCCCGAGGTGGGTCAGGTTGTCGGCGGCGGCCATCCCGGCGTCGTCGAAGCCCAGGACCGTGACGGCGACGCCGTCCCAGTCGGCGTACCGGTGCAGCCCCGCGACCGGATCGGTCACAGGCTCGCGACCCATTCGGCGTAGAACAGCCCGAGCCCGGCGGCCACGAGGATGCCGGTGATGATCCAGAACCGGATCACGACCGTGATCTGCTCCCAGCCGAGCATCTCGAAGTGGTGGTGCAGCGGCGCCATGCGGAACAGGCGGCGCCCGGTGCCGGTCGTGCGCTTGGTGATCTTGAAGGTGCCGACCTGGAGCATCACCGAGACGGTCTCCATGACGAACACGCCGCCCAGGACGACCAGGAGCAGCTCGGTGCGGGTGAGGACGGCGAAGCCGGCCAGCGCGCCGCCGAGGGCCAGCGAGCCGGTGTCGCCCATGAAGATCCGGGCGGGACTGGCGTTCCACCACAAGAACCCGAAGCAGGCTCCCGTGATCGCCGCGGCGATGATCGCGAGGTCGTAGGGGTCGCGCACCTCGTAGCACAGCTCGGGGAACTCCAGCTGCTCGCGGCCGCACCACTGGTTGGTCTGCCAGATGTTGACCAGCATGTAGGCGCCGAACACCATCACGCTCGCGCCGGTGGCCAGGCCGTCGAGGCCGTCGGTGAGGTTCACGCCGTTGCTCGTGGCGGTGACGATCAACCAGATCACCGCCAGCACGACCAGCGTGGGCAGCTCCCAGCTGAAGTCGCGGATGAAGGACAGGCTGTGCGAGGCCGGCGTCTCGCCCCGGTCGTCCTCGAGCCACGGCGAGAGCGCGAGCGCGCCGAAGCTGAGGGCGATGAACGTCTGCCCGATCATCTTGGCCTTGCTGCGCAGGCCGAGGTTGCGCTGCTTGTAGATCTTGATGAAGTCGTCGAGGAACCCCACCAGGCCCATCCCCACGAAGAGGTAGATCAGCAGCAGCCCCGAGGCCGTGGGCGGGGTGAGGGTGAGCAGCTTGGCGCCGAAGTAGCCCACCAGGGTGGCCCCGATGATCGCGACGCCGCCCATCGTGGGGGTGCCGCGCTTGGTGTGGTGGGTCGTGGGGCCGTCCTCGCGGATCTCCTGGCCGTACCCGAGCCGGGTGAACCGGCTGATCGCGAAGCGGGTGCCGATCAGCGAGACCAGCAGCGCGAGGCCGCCGCCCAACAGGATCGCTCTCATGACGCCGGGGCGTCTCCTTCCAGCAACTGCTCCACGACGCGCTCGAGTGCCGCCCCGCGTGAGGCCTTGACCAGGACGACGTCGAGGCCTCCGGCATTCTCGCGCACCCAGGCCGCGGCGTCCTCCCGGCTCGCCGTGACGATCACCTCACCGACGCCGGCCGCCCGGGCGCCGGCCGCGAGGGCGGCGGCGTCGTCGCCGATCACGACCACCGCGTCGAGGCCGAGCTCGCCGGCCGCGGTGCCGACGCGGGTGTGGCCGGGCACGTGCTCCTCCCCCAGCTCGAGCATCACGCCGAGCACGGCGACGGCGCGCCCGCCGCGGCGTCGCCCGAGGTCGGCCAGGGTGCTCAGGGCCGCGATCACGGAGTCCGGGCTGGCGTTGTAGGCGTCGTTGACCAGCAGGGTGCCGGAGGGCAGGTCGTGCAGCTCCATGCGCCACCGCGAGTCGGCGACCGCCGCGCTCAGGCCGGCGGCCACCGTGTCCAGCGCCAGGCCGCGGGCCAGCGCCACGGCCGCCGCGGCGCCGGCATTGGGCACCTGGTGCCAGCCGGTGACCTGCAGGGCCACCGGGGCCCAGACGCCGTCGTGGCCGAGCTCGAAGCGCGGGTGCCCGCGGTCGTCGAGGGAGACCCCGCGCCACCGCACGTCGGCGTGCTCGCCGAAGGTCAGGACGCGCGCCCGCGTGCGCGCCGCCATCGCCGACACCAGCGGGTCGTCGGCGTTGAGCACCGCGGTGCCCTCCGCGGGCAGCGCCTCGACCAGCTCGCCCTTGGCGCGCGCGATGCCCTCCCGCGACCCGAACTCCCCGATGTGGGCGGTGCCGACGTTGAGGACGGCGCTGACGGTCGGGGGCACGAGGTCGCACAGGTAGGCGAGGTGGCCGCCGCCGCGGGCGCCCATCTCCACCACGAGGTGGCGGGTGGCCGGGTCGGCCCGCAGGGCGGTGAGCGGGACGCCGAGCTCGTTGTTGGCGTTGGCGCGGGTGGCCACGGTGGGGCCGTCGGCGGCGAGCACCTGGGCGAGCAGGTCCTTGGTGCTGGTCTTGCCGGCCGAGCCGGTGAGCGCGCTCACGCGGGCCGGCAGCGCCGCCACCACGTGGCGCGCCAGCCGCCCGAGCGCCCGCACGGGATCGGCGACGACGACGGTGGGCCCGTCGGTGGGACGGCTGCCGAGCACCGCGTGCGCACCGGCGGCGAAGTCGTGTCCGTCGACCCGCTCCCCCACCACGGCCACGTAGAGACCGGCGGGCTCCGGCGCCCGGCTGTCGTGGAAGGCCGGACCGCTCACCACCACCTCGGCCGCCCCGGCCGGACCGTGCACCTCGCCGTCGACGACGGCGGCGATCTCGGCGAGTCGCATCGGGATCATGGGTGTACCTCCTGGTCCTCCCGCTGCGCGAGCAGCGTCCGGGCGACCGTGCGGTCGTCGAACGGGTGCACCACGCCGGCCACCTCCTGACCCGTCTCGTGGCCCTTGCCCGCCACCAGCACGACATCGCCGGGCCGGGCGAGGTCCAGGGCGGTGGCGATGGCGGCGCGACGATCGCCGACCTCGTGCACCTCGGCCCGGGCGTCGGGCTCCGCCGCGGCCCCGGCGAGCACCGCGGCGCGGATCGCGGCCGGGTCCTCCGAGCGCGGGTTGTCGTCGGTCACCACCACGACGTCGGCGAGGCGGGCGGCCAGCGCCCCCATGAGGGGCCGCTTGCCGGGGTCGCGGTCGCCGCCGGCCCCCAGCACGACCAGCACCCGTCCCTGCGCCTCGGCGGCCAGGGGGCGCAGGGTGTCGAGGGCGGCCTGCACGGCGTCGGGCTTGTGGGCGTAGTCGATGACGACGAGCACGTCGGCGTCGGGCTCGGAGACCCGCTCCAGCCGCCCCGGGACCCCGCCGGTCCGGGCCAGCGCCGCGCCGACCACGACGGGGTCGTAACCGGCCTGGGCGGCGGCCACGAGCGCCGCGGCCGCGTTGCCGACGTTGAAGTCGCCGGGCAGGGCGACCTCGCTGGGAGCGCGCACGCCCCCGGGTCCGCACACCGTGAAGCGCGACCCGCCCCGCGTGGCGACGACGTCCTCGACCCACCAGTCCGGGGTGTGGCCGTCGGTGGTGCCGCGCCAAGAGAAGGTGACCGCCGGGATCCGGGTGTCGGCCGCGAGCCGTCGACCGAACTCGTCGTCGATGCAGATCACCGCGCGCCGCGCGCGCTCGGGGGTGAACAGCGAGGCCTTGGCGGCGAAGTAGTCCTCGAGGTCGCGGTGGAAGTCGAGGTGGTCGCGGCCGAGGTTGAGGAACACCGCGACGTCGAAGAGCACGCCGTCGACGCGCCCCAGCACGAGCGCGTGGGAGGAGACCTCCATGGCGCAGACCCCCACCTGCTCCTCGACCATCACCGCGAAGAGCGCCTGCAGGTCCGGCGCCTCGGGGGTCGTGAGGGCGGTGGCGACGTCGTGCCCGGCGATGCGGGTGCCGATCGTGCCGACCACCGCCGCCCGCACCCCCGCCCCGGCGAGGGCGGCCTCGGCGAGCCGGGTGGTGGTGGTCTTGCCCTGGGTGCCGGTGACGCCGATCAGGCGCAGCCGCGAGGTCGGCTCCCCGGCCAGCCGCGCCGCCAGGGCACCGAGCAGGGCGCGGGGCCGTTCCACGACGAGCACCGGGACACCCGCCCCGGCGCCGTCGCGGGCCACCAGCGCGGCGCCCGCGGGGTCGGTGAGGATCGCGCAGGCCCCGGCCTCGACCGCCGGGGCGGCGAACTCGGCGCCGTGGCGGTGCGCCCCGGGCAGGGCGGCGTAGAGGTCGCCCGCGCGGACCCGCGCGGTGCTCAGGCTCAGGCCGGTGACGGTCGGGTCGTCCCCGCCCGACGCCCGCAGGGCCGCGGCGAGCTCGCCCTCGGACCGCTCCGCGAGCCACTGCCGCACCTCGGCGAGCGAGGTCCGCACGGGGTGGCGGGGCCGGGTCTGCACGGGTGCGGGGTCGGCGGATCGCGGGTCGGGCACAGGTCGATCTTGGCGGCTCGGGCCCGCCGTCACCACTCGACCGGCAGGCGCGAGGGCGCCGCGCCGGTGGGCGGCACCCCGTAGCGGGAGAGGGCGTAGGTCATCAGCCGCGAGAACGCCGGACCGGCCACCGAGCCGCCGCCGCCGCCGTTGCGCGGGTTCTGCACGACGACGTAGATGGTGAAGCGCGGGTCGTCGGCGGGGGCGAAGCCGCCGAAGGAGACGGTGAAGCTGCCGTCGTAGGTGCCGTCGGGACCCACCCGCTGCGCAGTGCCGGTCTTGCCCGCGACCCGGTAGCCGGCGACCCGCGCGCCGGGCGCCACGCCGTCCTCGGGGTCCACGACGCGCTCCATCATCCGCATGGTCTGGAGGGCGGCGTCCTCGCTGACGACGCGGCGCAGGCCGGCCTCGTCGCTGCCGACGGTGCGGCCCTCGTCGGTGGTCGCGCTGCCCTGGACGATGCTGGGGTCGATCCGCATCCCGCCGTTGGCGATGGTGTTCACCGCGGCCGCCATCTGCAGCGCGGTGACCGAGAGCGACTGGCCGAAGGCGATGCGGTCGCCCACCTGGGAGGTCCACTGCGCGTCGGAGGGCAGGATGCCGGCGCTCTCACCGCCGAGACCGACGCCGGTGCGCTGCCCGAGGCCGAAGCGCTGCAGGTAGTCGCGCAGCTGGCCGGGGGCGAACTCGTCGGCGGCCATGACGGTGCCGATGTTGGAGGACACGGCGATGATCCCGGCCAGGGTCAGGCGCAGGGTGTCGTGGTCGAAGTAGTCGTGGATCGGGGCGTCCTGGCGCATCAGCACCGGCGGCACGACGAAGCGGGTGCGGTCGGTCACCAGGCCGGCGTCGATGAGGCTGGAGGCCGTGAGCACCTTCTCCACCGAGCCGGGCTCGTAGACGTCGGCCAGGGCCCGGGAGGTGTAGGAGGACTCGGGGTAGTCCTGGGGGTCGGCGCAGTCGTAGGTCGGGTAGTCGGCCAGCGCCAGGGTCTCCCCGGTGCGGGTGTCGAGCACCACGGCGTAGCCGGAGTCACCGCGCGCGCCGAGGACGGTCTGGCGCAGCACCCGCTGGGTGTACCACTGCAGGTCGCGGTCGAGGGTCGTCACGAGGTCGGTGCCGTCGACGGCCGGAGTCACGGTGTTGTCGCCCAGCGGGATCCGGCGGCCCGAGGCGCCGGTCTGGTAGCGGGCCTCGCCGTCGGTGCCGGCGAGCTGGCGGTCGAAGGCGCGCTCGAGGCCGGCCCGGGCCTTGGGGACGCCGTGCTTGCCCGTGCCCATGAACCCCACCAGGTTGCAGCCGATGTCGTGGGCCGGGTAGTCCCGCACGGGGTCGTTGCGCAGCTCCAGCCCCTTCAGCCCGCGCTCGACGGCGTCGGCGACGACGGCGCGGGCGCGGGCGGCCGGCACCTGCCGGGCGATGTACTGGAACTGGGTGTCGGGGTCGCGCAGCCGCTCGAGGGTCTCGAAGTAGTCCAGGTCCAGGCGCCGGGAGAGCAGCGTGGCCAGCGCGGGGGCGTCCTGGGCGCTCAGCTGCGGGTTGGCGGCGATCATCAGGCCGTCGGTGGAGCGGGCGAAGGGCCGCCCGAACCGGTCGAGGATCGCCCCGCGCGTGGCGGGCAGGACGACGCTGACCTTGCCCTCGGCCGCGGCGAGACGCGCGTACTGCCGGGGGTCCAGGCCCTGCAGCTGCACCAGGCGGGCGGTGAAGACCGAGAGCACCAGGGCCACCACCAGGAAGCCGACCTGCAGCCGCAGGTGCACCTTGCCCCGGCGGGGTGCCGGTCGCGGTGCCGGTCGTCGTGCCGGGCGCGGTGCCGGGCGCGGCGCGGGCCCGCGCGACGTCGTCATCGGGCCACCCCCCGACCGGCGCCGAACCGCAGCGGCGAGGCCACGTCCACACCCCGGGGCTGGGCGGCGGGCGCGGGCGCCGGGGGCGCGGGGCGGGTGGGCGGGGCCGGGGTGGGGGCCGTGAGTCCGCAGGCGCCCCGCACCGCCGGCTCGGGCACGCCGATCACGCGACCGGTGTCGACGTCGAGGAAGGCCGCGGTCGGTCCCATCACCATGCCGGCCCGACAGGCCTGCTCGGCGATGCGCTGGGGGTCGCGCAGGTCCTCCAGCGCGAGCGCCAGCTCTTCCGAGCGCGCGGAGAGGTCGGCCGCGCGGTCCTCCAGCTGGGTGGCGGTGAACGCCGCCTGCTGCATGGAGGTGTTGAACAGCAGCAGACCCACGATCCCCGACACGGCGATCACGCTGACCAGCACGACGAACGGCATGCGGGGGGCCCGACGTCCCCACCGCGGAAATCGCGGGGCGAGGGCGAGCCGGGCGCGGCCGGTGGCCGCGGGCCGCACGCCACCCGGGCGAGCCGGCGCCGCGGCGGCGCGGGCGGTGCGAAGGCTGCTCGGGCTGCTCATCGGGCGGCTCCTCGGGTGGCTCGGGCTGATCGGGCGGGAGGGGACGGGGGTGCGGGGCGGACGCGCTCGACGGCTCGCAGCCGCACGCTGGCGGCGCGGGGGTTGAGGGCCACCTCCTCGGGGGACGCCTGCTCCGCGCCGCGGGTGACCGCGCGCAGGGCGGGCTCGGCCCCCTCGGGCACGAAGGGCAGGTCGGGCGGGAGGTCGAGGGTCGTGACGGCGGCGAAGGCCTGCTTCACGAGTCGGTCCTCCAGGGAGTGGTAGGACTCCACCACCACCCGACCCCCGACCTCGAGGGCGTCGATGGCCGCGGGCAGCGCGCGACGCAGCACCGCGAGCTCGTCGTTGACCTCCATACGCAGGGCCTGGAAGGTGCGCTTGCCGGGGTGGCCGCCGGTGCGGCGGGCGGGGGCCGGGATCACCCGGTAGAGCAGCTCGACCAGGCGCCCCGAGGTGGTGAAGGGCTCGACCTCGCGCTCGCGCACCACGGCCTGGGCGATCTTGGCGGCGAAGCGCTCCTCGCCGTACTCGCGCAGCACGCGGGTGAGCTGGGCGGCGGTGTAGGTGTTGAGCACGTCGGCGGCGGTGGGGCGGGGGTCCTCCGGACCGCCGTCCATCCGCATGTCCAGCGGGGCGTCCACGGCGTAGGCGAAGCCGCGCTCGGGCAGGTCCAGCTGCATCGAGGAGACGCCGAGGTCGAACAGGACGCCGGCCACCCCGCGCAGCCCGAGCCGGGCCAGCACCGCGGGGATCTCGTCGTAGACCGCGTGCACGCCGGTGAACCGGTCACCGAAGGGCGCCAGCCGCTCCCCCGCGCGCCGCAGCGCCTCGGGGTCGCGGTCCACACCCACCACCCGTGCCCGGGGACAGCGCGCGAGCACGGCCTCGCTGTGTCCCCCGAGGCCGAGGGTGGCGTCGATCAGCACGGCGTCGTCGCGGTCGAGCGCGGGCGCCAGCAACGCGACGACCCGGTCGAGCATCACCGGGTCGTGGAGGGGGGCGGACATCGGCGGCGTTCCCCTAGGACCCGAGCGGTCCGGCGCCGGCCAGCGGGGCGGCGCCCGCGGCGAGGTGGGCGAGCAGCAGCAGCACGAGCGCCCCGAGCGCCGAGAGCCCGGCCGAGAAGGCCATCACGACGGCGGCGTCGCGCACCTGGTGCCGCACCCGGCGCGGTGCGGTCGCCGACGGCGTCGTGGGAGTGCTCATCTGGTGTCTCTCAGGGGGGTCGCTGGGTGGGGCGGGAGGAGCGATCCGCAGGGCCAGGTCCCTGCCCGCTCCGGCGGGCGTGGCGCGGGCGCCGGGGGAAGGTCCGCGTTCTGCAACCGGGGAAGGGGCTCCAGACGAGCGGGGGCGGGAGCGGGTCAGAGACCTCGCCCTGCGGATCGCTGTGCAGTTGATGGCGCCGGTGCTGGTGCCGGGTGGAGCGTGGTGGAGGAGCGTGGTGGGGATCAGCCGTCGCCGTCGTCGTCGAGGGCGGAGTAGGTGGGCTCGACGTCCGCGCTGTAGGCCTCCCACTTCTCGGGCGACCAGATCTCGAGGCGGTCGAAGTTGCCGACGATCACGACGTCGCGCTCGAGGCCGGCGAAGGTGCGCATCTCGGCGGAGAGGCCGATGCGGCCCTGCTTGTCCGGCACCGACTTCTCGCTGGCGGAGAAGAACATCCGGCGGTAGCCGCGATTGGCGCGGCTGGAGGTCGGCAGCTGTGCGACGCGGCGGGCCTCGACCTTGAAGACGTCGGACGGCCAGACGTAGAGGCAGTCCTCCTGTCCCTTGGTCACTGCCACCCCCTGGGCCAACTGTTCGCGGAATCGGGCCGGGAGGAAGAGCCGGCCCTTGTCGTCGAGCTTGGGCCGGTGGATCCCGATGAACTCGTAGTCGAACTCGTAGTCGGTCATCCGGACCTCCTACGTCGCTCCACCGGGTTCCCTGGAGGTCCCCTCTCCACCACTTTGCCCCACCCTACGCCATTTCTCCCCCCTAGCAACCCATTCTGCTCCACCATCCGCCACCTGCGCCCCCCGTTCCCCACCACGCCCCACCGCCCTCCCCCGGGGGCGGGCACGCGCCGGAACGCCGCGACCAGCGCGCTCCCGGCCCCGCGGTGACGTCGTCGCGCGCCCCCCACCGGCGCTCCACCTGGGCTCCCCCGGATCCGTGACCCGTCCGTGACGTCGCCGGGGGGTTCCCGACCGGCGCGGTGGGCCAGACTGTTGGCCGAGCGCCCTACGGTGGAGCGCAGGCAGTAGCGGCGACGGTCCCGGGACCGGCGATCAGGAGGACAGCGGTGGAGCAGGCACCCGACGGCGGCCGGGCCGATCTCGCGGCGGTGGCGCGCGTGGCCGCCCGGATCCGCGCCAACGTGGAGAAGGTCATCGAGGGCAAGCCCGACGTCGTCGAGGCGGCGCTGGTGGTGCTCCTCGCCGAGGGTCACCTGCTGCTCGAGGACGTCCCGGGCGTCGGCAAGACGATGCTGAGCAAGGCCCTGGCCCGCTCGCTGGACTGCTCGGTGCGGCGCATCCAGTTCACCCCGGACCTGCTCCCCTCCGACGTCACCGGCGTGTCGGTCTTCAACGCCGACACCCGGGAGTTCGAGTTCCGCCCCGGCGGGGTGTTCGCCAACATCGTCATCGGCGACGAGATCAACCGCGCCTCCCCCAAGACCCAGTCCGCGCTGTTGGAGTGCATGGCCGAGGGCCAGGTCACCGTCGACAACGTCACCTACGCCCTCGAGCAGCCGTTCATGGTGATCGCCACCCAGAACCCGGTCGAGATGGAGGGCACCTACCCGCTGCCCGAGGCCCAGCGCGACCGCTTCATGGCCCGGCTCTCGGTGGGCTACCCCGTCGCCGCCGCCGAGATCGCGATGCTCGACCAGCACACGAGCACCAGCCCCCTGGAGGACCTCGAGCCGGTCACCGACGCCGTCGAGCTGCGCAAGCTGGCCGCCGCCGTGGCCGACGTCTACGTCTCACCGCTGATCAAGCAGTACGTCGTGGCACTGGTCAACGCCACGCGCACCAGCCCCGACTTCCGGCTCGGCGCGTCCCCCCGCGCCAGCCTGCACCTGGTGCGGGCCGCGAAGGCGCGCGCCGCCATCGCCGGTCGCGAGTTCGTCGTCCCCGAGGACGTCGTCGCCCTCGCCGAGCCGGTGCTGGCCCACCGGCTGCTGCCGAGCCTGGAGGCCTCGATGTCGCAGGCGGGCCCCTCCGCGCTCCTGCGCACCCTGGTCGCCGCCGTGCCCGTGCCGGCCCCCGACGCCCCCCGCTGAACGCGGCCCCCACCGGAGAGCGGAGACCGAGGTGTCCGAAGCGATCCCCGCGGCCCCGTCCCGCCCGCGGCGGCGCGGCCGGGTGCGCGAGGGCCTGAGCGGTCTCACCCTGCGCGGGCGGGCCTTCCTCGCCGCCGGCGTCACGGCGGTCACCTGCGCCGTCGTGCTCGGCCAGCCCGCGCTGGCGCGCGTCGGCGTGCTGGTGATGGTGCTGCCCCTGGCCACCGTGCTCCTGCTCGTGCGGGCCCGCTACGACCTCGCGCTGGTGCGCTCGATCGGCCCCCGCGTGGTCACGGCCGGCAGCACCGCCACGATCACCCTCGACCTGCGCAACGAGGGCCGGCCGCCCCGGGGGGTGCTCCTCCTGGAGGACCACCTGCCCTTCGCGCTGGGCTCGCGGCCGCGCTTCGTCGTCGACGACGTCGGCGCGCGGTGGCAGCGCGCGGTGTCCTACACCGTGCGCCCGGAGGTGCGCGGACGCTACGAGATCGGTCCGCTCACCGTGCGGGTGGGCGACGGCTTCGGTCTGGTCGAGCTCGGGCGGGCCTTCCGCACCACGACCCCGCTCGTGGTGACACCCCGGGTGCTCACCCTGCCCGAGATCGGTCTCACCGGCGCCTGGTCCGGCTCGGGCGAGCACCGCGCCCGCGCCTTCGCCACCGGCTCGGCCGAGGACGTCACCGTGCGGGAGTACCGCCGCGGCGACGACCTGCGACGCGTGCACTGGCGCTCCTCGGCACGGGCCGGGGAGCTGATGGTGCGCCGCGAGGAGCAGCCCTGGCAGGCGCTGGCCACCGTCCTGCTCGACGACCGGCTGCTGGCCCACCGCGGCGAGGGCCTGGCCGGCTCGTTCGAGACCGCGGTGGTGGCGGCCGCCTCGGTCGCCGACCACCTGCTGGCCCACGGCTACCAGCTCGTGCTGCGCACCACCTCGGGCCGCACCGCCGCCGGTCGCGCCGGTCGCGAGGACGCCGGACACCGCCAGCTGCTGCTGGAGTGGTTGGCCGAGCTCGCGCCGCAGCCCGGGGCCCGGATCGCCGCCGGCGCCGAGATCGGCGAGCGTCCCCGGGGGCTCACCGTCGCCGTGCTCGGGGGCCTGCTGCCCGACGACGACGCCGCCCTGCGCTGGTGGCGCCACCAGTCCGACTCCGCCCTGGCGCTCGTGCTCGACGTCGAGCAGTGGCACCGGCCCGCCCCGGGCTACGAGCCGGGGCCGGGCGCCGAGCAGTGGTCGCGGCGGCTCACCGGACAGGGCTGGCGGGCGGGCGCGCTGGGCCAGCGCGACCCGCTCGCCACGGCCTGGCAGCGGCTGGGGCGCCCCTCCCACGTCGTCGGCGGACCCGCTCCGGAGCCCGTGCGATGACCGCGAACTCCGCCCCGCGCATCGGCCTGCCGGGACACGTCGTGGGGGCCCTCATCGGGTTCGGCACCGCGTGGAGCGCCATGCTCGCCTGGCGCGGCTTCACCTCCCGCTCCGAGCTCTACCTCACCGACCTGGTCGCCGTCGGCCTGCCGCTGGTCCTGCTCGGCGCCGCGGGGCGGGCGGCCCGCCTGTCCACCGCGGTGGTGCTGCCCGTCCAGGCCCTCCTGGCCTGGCTCGGCCTGACCTGGCAGCTCACCGGCAACCCGTTCGCCGTCGACGCCGTCGGCACCACGATGCGCGCCGCGATCGACGCCTCCCGCGAGTACGCCGCACCGGTACCGACCGAGGCGGGGGACGGCGTGCAACCCCTGCTGCTGGCCGGCGGCCTGCTGGTGGTGCTGCTGGTCGACGCGCTCGCCCTCGGCCTGCGCCGGGTCCCGTTGGCGGGACTGCCGGTCCTCACCGTCTACAGCGTCCCGATCGGCCTGCTCGGCGGCGGCCTGTCCTGGTACGTCTTCGCGCTCTCGGCCTGGGGCTTCCTCACCCTGCTGTTCCTGCAGGAGCAGGACCAGGTGCTGCGCTGGGGACGCGACCTGGGCCCCGGCACCTCCCGGCGTCGCCTGGGTGAACGCGTGCGCGTCTCCTCGGCCGGGGTCGGCTCGCTGGCGGTGGCCGCCGCCGTCGCCGCACCCCTGCTGCTGCCGACCCTCGATGTCGCCCTGCTCGACGTCGGCCAGGGGGCGGGCTCGCCCGAGCGGATCGAGATCGTCAACCCGATCGCCGACCTGCGGCGCGACCTCACCCGCGGACGCGACCGCGACCTGCTCACCGTCGTGACCGACGACCCCGCGCCCGCCTACCTGCGGATCTCGGTGCTCAACCGGTTCACCGAGAACCAGTGGAGCTCCGGCGACCGCGACATCCCCTCCGACCAGGGCGCCGACGGCGACCAGCCGGCACCGCCCGGCGTGCCGGCCTCGCTGCCGCGCACCGAGTACGACTACCGCGTCGAGGTCACCGACCGGTTCGAGTCACGGTGGCTGCCCACCCAGCCGGTGGTGAGCGCGGTCGACGCCGCGGGCGACTGGCGCTACGACGTCGGCAGCCGCGACTTCCTCGCCGCCGAGGACGACCTCACCACCGCCGGCCTGGACTACACCATGACGGCGGTGACGCTGGACTACGACGAGGAGCGGCTGAGCACCGAGACCGCGCGGGCCGGCGGCCTGCCGGCCGAGCTCACCGCGCTGCCGGCGGCCCTCAACCCCCAGATCGCCCGCCTCGCCGCGACCGTCACCCGCGACGCCGACACCCCGTTCCGCAAGGCCCAGGCGCTGCAGCAGTGGTTCCGTGTCGACGGCGGGTTCGTCTACGACCTCGAGCCCACCTCCCCCGACGACGGCGTGGGCACCGACGAGCTCAGCGACTTCCTGCTGAGCAACAGCGAGGGCGGGCGCCGCGGCTACTGCGAGCAGTTCGCCGCCGCGATGGCGGTGATGGCCCGCACCCTGGGCATCCCGGCGCGCGTGGCGGTGGGCTTCCTGACCCCCGAGCGGGTCGGCCCCGACACCTACACCTACTCCAGCCACGACCTGCACGCCTGGCCGGAACTGTATTTCCCCGGCGCGGGCTGGATGCGCTTCGAGCCGACGCCCTCCAGCCGGGCCTCGGAGGACCTGCTGCCCGACTACTCGGTCGGCGCCGACCCCTCCGACGTCGACCAGCCCGAGGTGCCCGAGCCCACCCAGGTGCCCTCGCAGGGACCGATCGACCGCCCGAGCGAGCGGCCCGAGCCGACGCCGCGGCCCACCCCGGCCCCGACGGCCGCCGCGGACCCCGACTCCGGCACGCCGTGGCTCGTGGTCGCCACCGTCCTGGGCGGGACCCTGCTCCTGCTCGGCGCCGCCCTCGCACCCGGGGCCCTGCGCCGCCGCGCCCGCGACCGTCGTCTCGCGGGGTCGGTGGAGGACCACTGGAGCGAGCTCGCCGCCACCGCCACCGACCTCGGTCTGCCGTGGCCTGAGGGCCGCTCACCCCACGAGGTGGGGCGGCGTGCACGCTCCTGGTGCGGGGAGCCGGCCGACGACGACGTGGTGGCGGCGTGGGACCGGATCGTCGCCGCCGTGGAGGCGGCCCGGTTCGCCGACCCCGGGCGCCCCGTGCCCGCGACCCGGGCCGACACCGAGCGGGTGCGCGAGGCGTGGGTGGCCGCGGCCCCCCGGCGACGGCTCGCCCGCTGGTGGCCGCGCTCGCTGTGGCGTCGCCCCGGTCGGGCCCCGGTCACCGCCCCGGGCGACCGGGTCGGGGCGTCCCGCTGATCCCGGGACGCCCCCCGCAGACGCGACGACGCCCGGTGCACAGGGGCACCGGGCGTCGTGGTGGGACGGGGCGGGTCGTCGCCGCGGGCTCAGGACCCGCGGGGACCGTCGGTCACTCGGATCAGTAGCCGGACTCGCGCCGGCGCTGCCACCGCTGCTCGAGACGCTGCATGAACGTCATCGAGGAGCGCGACCGGGACCGACGCTGCCGGCGGCCCCCGGTGATCGAGGTCAGGCCCGAGGGGTGCGGCGTGGCGGGCGAGGGCGCGGTGGCCGCGCGGCCCTTCATCGCGCTGAGCCCGATCGTCGCTGCCGCGAGCATGAGGACGAAGCCCGCGATCCCGATCGCCCAGTGCGTGGTGACACCGACGAACAGCAGGGTGACGCCGAGCGCGAAGGCCACCGCCGCCGCGAGTGCGCGGCGTCGGGCGGAGGCGTGGAAGGCGGTGCCACGCAGGGTGGAGGCGAACTTGGGGTCCTCCTCGACGAGGGCTCGCTCCATCTGCTCGAGCAGTCGCAGCTCCTCTTCGGAGAGTGGCACTGGTCCTCCCGGAGGTGGTTCGTGGTGAACAGTCAGGGTGCGGCGGTGCCGCGCGAGGCCAATTCTAGGCAGCCGGGAGCCGGACCGGTAGCGGAGTGGGCGTAAACATCCGCACCGTCTCGCCCGGCGGGCCCTGAAACGCCCAGGAGCCGGGCCGGACGCACGACTCCGCGGCCGAACCGGTGGGCCGCCCGGTCGGCCGCGCGCTCCACGGCGCGCCAGTCCGCCTCCCCCAGCACCTCCTGTCGGGTGACCCGGTCGGCGCGCACCACCCCCTCGAGTCGCACCCCGACCAACCGGACGGCCCGGCCGTCGGCGAGCAGCCCCCGCAGCAGCGTGCGCACCACCGCGGCCAGCTCGTGGGTGACGTCGGTGTGGCCCGGCAGCCGGTGCTGGCGCGACACGGTCGTGAAGTCGGGCCGGCGCACGGTCACCGCCACCGCGCGGCACCCCGCACCGCGGGCCCGCAGCCGCGCGGCGACGCCGTCGAGCAGGCGGAGGGCCTCGGTCTCGACCGCCACCGGGTCGCGCAGGTCGACCGCCAGGGTGCGCTGGGCCCCCAGGGAGTGCTCGGGCTCGCCGAGGCCGAGTCGGGCGACCGCGCCGAAGGCCCCGGGCCCGCCGGGGCTGAGCGTGCTGCGGTCCCGTCCCCAGGCCAGTGCGTGCAGCGCGGCGCCGAGCCGGGGTCCCAGCACGGAGACCAGCACCGGCTCCGGGGTGCGGGCGAGGTCGCCGACCGTCGCGAAGCCGAGCCGGTGCAAGCGATCGCGGGTGGCCGGGCCGATGCCGTACAGCTCGCCGACGTCGAGGGGGTGCACCACCGCCGGGACGTCGCGCGGCGCGAGGGTGACCACGCCGTCGGGCTTGGCGCGCCGCGAGGCCAGCTTCGCCATCGCCACACTGCCCGCGATGCCCACCGAGCACGCGAGTCCGACCTCCTCCCGCACCCGGGCCCGGATGCGGGCGGCCAGCAGTTCCGGAGAGATCCCGTCTCCGAGCGCGCCACGCACGTCGAGGAACGCCTCGTCGACCGAGACGACCTCGATCCGGGCGCTGGTCTCGCCGAGGACCTCCATCACCCGCCGCGAGACCCGCCCCACGGCGTCGTAGTCGGGGGCCACCTGCCGCAGGTGCGGACACAGGCGCCGGGCCTGCGCGCCCGACATGCCCGATCGGACGCCGAACCGGCGGGCGGGGTAGTTCGCCGCCAGCACCACCCCGCGGTGCCCGCCCCCGACCACGACCGGGAGGTGCTGCCACTCGGGACGGTCGCGCAGGGCCAGCGAGGCGTAGAAGGCGTCCATGTCGACGTGGAGCAGCGGGGTGGCGGTCCAGCGCCAGACCCGGGGCGCGCTCACCGCACCCGCCCGGGCGGGACGTGGGGACCGGGGCGGTCAGGCCGGCCGGTGCGCCAGGACGTGCAGTTGGCTGGCCAGCGGCCAGTACTCCGGGCGGGTCGCGACGGCGCGCTCCAGCTCGGTGAGCGTCGCGGCCGCGCCGGACTCCAGGTCGAGCAGCGACTCCGGCACCTGGTCGGCGAAGACCCGCACCCCGTGCACCGAGGCCGGCACCAGGCCGGCCGCCCGGACGGCCTCCTGCACCTCCTCGGCGGTGAAGCGTCGCCCGGTGCGGCCCTGGGGCGCGGTGTCGTCGAGCAGGGCCAGCGCCTGGGTGAGGTGACCGGCGCGTGCGCGGGCCAGGACGGCGGCGTGGCGCTGCGCGACCAGCAGCGAGAGCGCGCCGCCGTCGCGCAGCAGGGCGTGCAGGGCCGCGAGCGCGGCCGTGGCGTCGGGCACCACCTCCAGCACCCCGTGGCACAGCACGAGGTCGGCGCTGCCGGCACCGACGAGGTCGACGACGTCGCTGAGGTCGCCCTGACGGCCCACGACCTCGAGGTCGAGTTCCTGCGCACGGCGCCCGAGCGCGGCCAGCGCGTCGGGGCTGGGGTCCACGACCACGACACGGTGGCCGCGCTGGGCCACCGGGACGGCGAAGCCACCGGTGCCGCCGCCGAGGTCGACGACGTCGAGCGGCGCGGTGGCGGCGTCGAGCACCGGGGCGAGCGCGTCCCACATGGCGGCGGTGCGTGGCAGGGATCGACGCTCCGTGGCGGACATGGCTCCCACCCTAGGGCGTGGCGGTCCGGCGTCGGCGGCACCGGTCAGCCGGCACGGCCGACGAGTCGCAGCGCCAGCGGCTCGTGCGGCATCAGGCCCAGGGTCTGCTCGACGACGGCGAGGAACCGGTCGGCCTCGCGCACGAGGTCGTCGGCCTCGCGCTCGGTGACCGCGCGGGTGGAGCCCGCCTCGGCCGCGGCCCGCTTGCCGGCCCCCGCGGCGAAGAACGCCGCCCACTCGGCGAGCTCGGGGGCGACCTCGGCCAGCAGCACCCAGGCGTTGCGCTGGGCGCGACGCCGTCCGGGTACCACGGGCTGGGCGCGCGCGGCCAGCAGCGCGGCGGCGGCCCGCAGCGCGGCCACGTGCGCGAACGCGTAGCGCGTGGGCACCTCGGGGGTGGCCATGGCCTCGCTGAGCGAGGCGGCGGCACGGGCGAGGTAGGAGTGGGCGGTCGCCGAGAGCACCACGGGCGCGGCGCCGGGGCGGGCCGCCGTGGGACGGACCGGGTGCAGAGCGGACATGCGGCATCCTCCGGATCGAGTGTTCGAACGCCTGTTCGAACACCGCCACCGTACCCCCGCCCACCCCGCCGGCGTCAAGACCGGCGTCGGGACCGGCATCGGGACCCGTCAGCCGAGGGGCGGGGCGCCGATCGGGGTGCCGTCGACGTCGTCCACCCGGTGCGCGCGGAACCAGGCCGCGACGTCGGGGTGCTCGCACGCCGCCGCGAGCCCCACCCCGAGGCCGGCCACGACCATGCCGGCCAGCACGAAGACCAGCGGCGGACCGGTGAGGAGCAGGGCGAGGGCACCCAGGGCCACCAGGGCGCCCGTGAGCGCCAGGGCGTGGCGTGCCCACGGCTGCGCCGCGCGCACCAGCAGCCAGAGCATGAGCAGGTGCCCCAGGAGCACCCCCGACATCACGACCGCCACGGGAGCGAACGTGGGCGGCACGCGGGTGTCGTCGGCCCCCAGACCGGCGCCGCCGGCCCAGGCCGCCACCAGCTGGTCCTCGAGCAGGACCGCCAGGGCGGGCACCACCAGTCCGCACACGCCCAGGCCCGCCAGGACGACGCGGATCCACCGCAGCGGCGCCTCCGCCCCCTGCCGGCCCTGTCGGCCCGGCTGGTCCTGCTGGTCCTGCTGGCCCACGCCCGTCCTCCTCCGCGCCGTCGCACCCGGCCGCCACTAGGGTCGCCCCATGGCGAGCCCCGACCCCCACGAGCATCCCACGCTGGCCCGGTTCCGCGCCGAGCACGCCCGCCTCGGCGGCACCGGCCGGATCGTCGTGCTGCCCGACGCGGTGCACACGGCCGCCCTGGCCGCCGAGGCGCTGGGCTGCGAGGTCGGTGCGATCGCCAACAGCCTGCTCTTCGAGGCCGAGGGCGCGCCGGTGCTCGTGCTCACCAGCGGCGCCCACCGCGTCGACGTCGCCGCCACGGCCGCGCGCATCGGCGTGCCGGCGCTGCGGCGCGCCTCCCCCGACTTCGTGCGCACCCACACCGGTCAGGTGATCGGCGGGGTGTCGCCCCTCGGACACCCCGCCCCCGTCCCCACCTACCTCGACTCCTGGCTGCGCCGGCACCCGGTCGTGTGGGCGGCGGCCGGGCACCCGGCGGCGGTCTTCTCCACGACCACCGACGAGCTGCTGGCCCTCACCGGGGCCGTCGAGATCGACGTCGAGGCGTGACGCCCCGACCGCGGGGGTAGACAGCGACCGTCCCACCACCCCGTCCGGCCCCACCCGGCCCCATCCGTCCTCCGGAGGACCACCCCCATGGACAGCCTCGCCCTCACCTTCTCCAGCGGCTGGGCCAGCGGCGTCAACGCGTACCTGGTGGTGCTGGTGCTCGGCCTCAGCGACCGGATCGCCGACCGGCCCGACGTGCCCGACGTGCTCGCGCGCGCCGACGTGCTCGCGGTCGCGGCCGTGCTCTACGGGTTCGAGTTCATCGCCGACAAGATCCCCTACGTCGACAGTGTGTGGGACGCCGTGTCCACCGCGATCCGGCCGACGGCGGGTGCCGTCGTCGGCGTGCTGCTGGCCGGCGACGCGACCTCGCTGCCCCAGGCCGTCGGGGCGGTGGTGGGCGGCGGCACCGCCCTGCTGTCGCACACGATCAAGGCCGGCACCCGGTTGGCGGTGAACACCTCCCCCGAGCCCGCCAGCAACGTGCTGGTGAGCGTGCTCGAGGACCTCGCCGTGCTCGGCGTCGTGTGGTTCGCGATCGAGCACCCGGTCGCGGCCGCGGGCATCGCCGCCGTGCTGCTCGTCGCGGGCGGGGTGCTGCTCGTGCTGGCCCTGCGTCTCGTGCGCCAGGGCTGGCGGGCGTGGCGCGAGCGTCGGCAGCGCCGACCCACCGGCCGACCCACCGGTCGGAGCCCGGGAGGAACCGGCCACTAGGGTTCGGCGCATGGCGACGGTCGTGGTGGTCGGGGGCGGTTTCGGAGGCCTCGCGGTCGCGGTCCGCGCGGCCAAGCTCGGGCACGAGGTGACGATCATCGAGGCCGGCGACCGGCTCGGGGGCGCCGTCGAGACGATCGAGCAGGGCGGCTACGCCTGGGACGGCGGACCCGACCACCTCGTGCTCCCCGCCGTCGTGCGCGACCTGTTCCGCAAGAGCGGGCGCGCGCTGGAGGCCGAGCTGGGCGTCCCGACCGGCGAGGAGCTGGAGCCGCTGGAGGTGCTGCGCGAGCACCGGTTCCCCGACCGCACCTCGGTGCAGCTGCGCAGCGGCCGGGCCGCGCAGCGCGAGGCGTTCGAGGAGCTGCGGCGCGGCCTCGGCGACGCGTGGGTGGACTACGTCGACGAGTGCGGCCGCACCTGGGAGCTGCTGCGCCGCTCCTACTTCGAGGAGCCCTGGGACCCCGCGGCCGCGCCCGCGGAGGTCACGGCCCTGCTGCGCGACCGCGAGCACCTCGCGAAGCGGCTCAAGCGCCGCTTCCGCGACGACCGCCCCGCGATGGTGGCCGCCCACCCCTTCGCCGCCGAGGGCCACTACCTGCGCGACGTCCCGGCCTGGGCCGGGGTGCACACCTACCTCGAGCAGTGCTTCGGCGCCTGGCGCCTGCGCGGCGGGATGGCCGGTCTCACCGATCTCCTCGTGGCCCGCCTCGCCACGCGCGGGGTCGAGGTGCGGCTGCACACGGAGGTGCACGACCTCGAACTGCGGGACGGACGCGCCGCCGGCGTCGTGCTCACCGGTCTCGCCGACAAGCCGGGTGAGGTGGTCGCGGCCGACGCCGTGGTGGTGGCGGTCGACCCCCGCCGCCTGCCGACCCTGGCACCCCTGGTGCAGCGCACGATGCCCGCCCTGCCCCCCGTCGTCGTGCACCTGGGCCTGCAGGGCGAGGTGCCCGACCTGCCCCACGAGACGGTGCTGCACGGCGACGCCACCCTCGTGGTGCGTCCCGGCCTCGCCGCGCCCGAGGGGGGCACGGCCTGGACGGTGCACGGGCGCGGGAAGCTGAGCGAGGACGTCGTCGACGCCCTCGCGCGCGCCGGGCTGAAGGTGCGCAAGCAGGTCGTCACCCGCGTCGACCGCAGCCCGCGGGACCTCGTCATGGCCCACCGCGGCTCGGCGTACGGCGTGCTGTGGCGCGGCCGGTCCACCGTGGTCGACCGGCTCGGCCCGCGCACGCCCGTACCGGGCGTCTACACCGCCGGCGCCCATGCCACCCCCGGCAGCGGCCTGGCCTACGTCGGCCTCGGCGCCGCCCAGGTGGCGACCCTGCTCGGACCCGCCTGAGCGGGAGCCGTCAGGCGCTGATGCGCAGGCGCTCGAAGATCTCCAGGGTCGCCTTCGACCGGTTGAGGGTGAAGAAGTGCAGCCCGGGGGCCCCGGCGGCGAGCAGCTCCTCGCACAGCTCGGCCGAGATCGCGATGCCCTCGGCGCGCACGCCCGCGGGGTCGTCGTGGCGGGTGATCCGGTCGACGATCTCCTGCGGCACCGCCGCGCCCATCAGCTCGCCCTGGCGCTGCAGGGCCCGCACGTTGAGGATCGGCATGATGCCGGGCAGGATCGGCAGGTCGACGCCGCGCGCCCGGACCCGATCGACCAGGTCGACGTAGTCCTGGGCGCGGAAGAACATCTGGGTGACCGCGAACTCCGCCCCCGCCCGCGCCTTGGCCACCAGCACGTCGGCGTCGGCGTCGAGGGATGCCGCGCTCGGGTGGCCCTCGGGGAAGGCCGCGACCCCGATCCGGAAGTCGCCGCGGTCGCGGGCCAGCTCGACGAGGTCGATCGCGTGGTCCAGACCCCCCTCGGTGGGCGTCCACGCGGCGTTGGGACCCTCCTGCGGGTCGCCGCGCAGGGCCATCAGGTGGTGCACCCCCGCGGCGGCGTAGGCGTCGAGGATGCCCTCGATCTCGGCCCGGGTGTGGCCGACGCAGGTGAGGTGGGCCACCGGGGTGAGGCTGGTCTCGGCGGCGATGCGTCCGGTGAGGTTGATCGTGGTGTCGCGCGTCGAGCCGCCCGCCCCGTAGGTGACCGAGACGAAGGTCGGCTGGTAGGGCTCGAGGTCGCTGATGGCCCGCCACAGCTGCTCGGCGCCGGCCTCGTCGCGCGGGGGGAAGAACTCGAAGGAGATCGAGCGCTGACCAGCGGCGATCAACTCCGACATGCTGCGTCCGCGCCCCGTTGCCATGGCCACCACAGTAGGGGCCTAGGCTCCACCCGTGGGTATCGGCGACGTCCCCTGGGACGATCAGGACGACCGGGGCTTCCGCGCCGACCTCGAGCGCCGGCTCGCCGCGTTCCTCGACCTCCAGGCCCGGCGGCTCGCCCCGCTCGGGCCCGACGCCGCCCGGCTGATCGCCGAGGCGAGGCTCGCCGTCGCCGGCGGCAAGCGCTTCCGCGCGACGTTCTGCCGGTGGGGCCACCTCGCGGTGGATCCCACCGGGGGCGACACCGAGGCGCTGCTCGGCGCCTGCGGCGCCCTGGAGCTGCTGCACGCCAGTGCCCTGGCCCACGACGACCTCATGGACGCCTCCGACACCCGCCGGGGTCGCCCCGCCACGCACCGCGCCTTCGAGGCCGAGCACCGGGCCGCCGGGCACCGCGGCGACGCCGTCGACTTCGGTGCCGCCGCCGCGATCCTGCTGGGCGACCTGCTCCAGGCGTGGTCGGACGAGATGCTGCGCACCAGCGGCTTCGGCTGGGACCGGGTCGGTCCGGCCCTGGAGCTGTTCGACCTGTGCCGCAGCGAGGTCATCGCCGGCCAGTTCCTCGACGTCTCGGTGCAGGCCCGCGGCCACGCCGACGTCGACACCGCCATGACCGTGCTGCGCTACAAGTCGGCGAAGTACTCCATCGAGCGCCCGCTGCACGTCGGGGCGGCCCTCGCGGGTGCCGACGAGGCGGCCCTCGCGGCGCTCACCGGCTACGGGCTGCCGCTCGGGGAGGCCTTCCAGCTGCGCGACGACCTCCTCGGCGTCTTCGGCGACCCCGCCACGACCGGCAAGCCGGCCGGTGACGACCTCGTGGAGGGCAAGCGCACCGTGCTGGTGGCCCTCGCGCTCGACGCCCTGCGCCCCACCGACCCGGGGGCCGCGGACGAGCTCGACGCCGCGCTGGGCACCCCGCTGGCCCCGGAGGCCGTGGAGCGGCTGCGCGGCCTGATCCGCGACTGCGGGGCGGCCGACGCGGTGGAGGCCCGCATCGGCGGCCTCGTCGGACAGGCGCTGACCGCGCTCGACGGCGCCGGCCTCGACCCGCGCGCCACCACGGCGCTGCGGACGATGGCCGACGCCGTCACGCGTCGGACCGCCTGACCGGCCTCAGCCCACCGGCTCCGCGACCGGTTCGGCCGTCGCCTCGCCCGCGGGGTGACGCGGCCACCAGAACCGCTCCCCCAGCATCGCGACCAGCGCCGGCACGAGGACCGAGCGCACCAGCAGGGTGTCGAGCAGGACGCCCACCGCCACGATGATGCCGAGCTGGGTGAGGGTGATGAGCGGCAGCACGCCGAGCACCACGAACACCGCGGCCAGCAGGACGCCGGCGCTCGTGATCACCCCACCGGTGGCCGAGAGGGCGGTCGTGATGGCGCGGCGCGCGGGCGCGCCGCCCTCGGCCTCCTCCCGGGCCCGCAGGGCCAGGAAGATGTTGTAGTCCACTCCCAGCGCCACCAGGAACAGGAACGCGAACAGCGGGACGTTGAGGTCCAGGGCCGGGAAGTCGAGCACGGTGGAGAACAGCAGCCAGCCCAGGCCCATGCTGGCGCCGTAGGTGGCCACGACGGTGGCGAGCAGCACCGGGGCCGCCACGACCGAGCGCAGCAGGACCAACAGGATCACGGCCACGATCACCAGGATCACCGGGATGATGAGCAGGGTGTCCGACGCCGCCGCGTCGCGCCGGTCCAGGGCCTGGGCGTCGTTCCCGCCGACGAGGGCGTCGGCCGGCAGCTCGCTGCGCAACCGCTCCACGGTCGCGCGGCTGGCCGCCGACTCGGGGTCGGCGTCGAGCACGGCGTCCAGGCGCACGTACTCGCCGCCGCCCGGCGCGCTCGTGCCGGGCTGGGCCCCCGCGGAGCTCACCGACAGCACTCCCGGGGTCGCGGCGATCGCCTGCTCGACGGCGTCGGCGCGCTCGGCCGGGACGAAGACGATGGTGGGCTCGGCGAAGCCGCCGCCGAAGGACGCCGCCAGCACCTCCTGGCCGGCGACCGCCTCGGGCTTCTCGCGGAACTGCTCGTTCTGGGACAGGCCCAGGCTGGCGCCGAGGACCCCCACGGAGGCGATGCCCACGAGCACCGCACCCAGCACGACCACGCGCACGGGGCGCGCGGTGACGGCGTCGCCGAGCCGCTGCCAGCCGCGGGCGAGCGGCGCCCCTCCGTCGGTGACCTTCGGCACGAAGGGCCAGAAGAGGCGCCGGCCGAAGAGCACGAGGGCCGCGGGGAGCACGATCAGGGCGTAGAGCACCGCGGTGACGATGCCGATGGCCGCCGCCCAGCCCAGCACGCGGGTGCCGGGGGTGTCGGCCAGCGACAGCGCGAGCAGGGCGAGGACGACGGTGCTGGAGCTGGCCAGGATCGCCGGGCCGGCCTGGCGCACGGCGACCGACATCGCGTCGAACCGGTTCTCGGTGCGGTGCAGCTCCTCGCGGTAGCGGGCGATGAGCAGCAGGGCGTAGTTGGTGCCGGCGCCGAAGACCAGCACCGAGGTGATGCCGATGATCGAGCCGTCGATCTTGAAGCCGAACAGCGAGGAGGCGCCGTTGACGAGCCGGGCCGCGACCTGGTCGGCGGTGCCGACGACCGTGAGCGGCACCAGCCACAGGAACGGCGAGCGGTAGGTGATGAGCAGCAGCAGGGCCACCACGCCCGCGGTGAAGCCGAGCAGCCGGACGTCGGCGCCCTCGAAGACCTTCCCGATGTCGGCCCGGAAGGCGGGGGCGCCGGTGACGAACGCCTCCACGCCCTCGGGGGCGTCGGCCGCGACCTGCTCGCGCAGCTCGTCGATCCGCTCGCCGACGACCTCGTCGGCGAGGCCCGGCGCGAACGGCACCAGCCGGATCGCCACCGTTCCGTCCTGGCTGGGCTGGACCGGGCCGTCGCCCTGCCCGAGGGCGGCGAGCTGGTCGGGGGTCAGGGCGGCGCCGTCGGTGGCGCGGTAGACCACCACCGCAGGGGCGCCCTCGGCGTCCGGCTGCGCCGCCCGGGCCTGCGCGACGAGCGCGTCGACCTGGGAGGACTCCGCCCCGTCGGGCAGCGAGCCCCCGGTCTCGGGGTCCTCGACGCCGTCGCCGATCAGGGTGAACGCCGCGGCCGAGAGCAGCACGGCGAGCAGGACGATGAGTCCCCGCGCGCGTCGCCACCACGTCCCGCTGCCCACGCCGCCCCGGCCGCCCGGTGCCGCCAGCTCCGTCATGTCCGCTCCTGTTGTTCCGATGATCGTAATATCCGACGATCGGACTATACTGGAGCCATGGGTCACCCCCAAGAGGAGCGGCACCTCGCCGTCGCGCGTGCCCTGCGCAGCTACACCGGGGCGGTGGAGTCCTACCTGCGCGCCCAGGGCCGCGGGCACGAGATGCACCAGACCGACCTCACCGCGCTGGCCATGACGATGGACGCCGGCGAGGCCGGCCCGATGACCCCCGGCGCTCTCGGCGCCCGGCTGGGCATCTCCGCCTCTGCGGCGTCCTCCCTCGTGGAGCGGCTCGTGCGCTCGGGCCACCTGCGCCGCGAGCCGCACCCCCACGACCGCCGCTCGGTCACCCTCGCCGTCACCGACCTCACCCTCGAGATGGGCCGTGAGGTCTTCGGCCGGGTCGCCCTCGCCACCCAGGAGGTGATGGACCGCTACCGACCCGAGGAGCTGGACCTCATCGCCCGGTTCCTCACCGAGGCCACCGAGGCCACCCTCGACGCCGCCCGCGACGACCCCGGGCCGCGCGGGTCGTGATCCCGGGGCCGGAGGGCGCTCAGTCGCGGACCAGCACCGGCAGCCGCTCCCCGAGCACGCGTTCGACCAGCGCGCGGCGCGCCGCGGGCAGGCCGCCCGCACCGGCGTCGTCCCACAGCACCACGGCCGGGGGGAGGTCGCGCAGCACGTCGGCGAGGGCGTCGAGGTTGCGGCCGTAGTGCTCGGGCAGGTCGAGATCGCGGGCGAGGACGTCGTGCAGGTCGGCCTCGGTCCTCAGTCGGGCGCCGTCGAGCACGGCGACCCGCAGCCCCTGCCGGCGGGCCGCGGCGGCGGCCGCCGGCGCGGGCCACGCCGAGTGCCAGCGGTGGACGCCGGGGGCGGCCGTCCCGCGCAGCACCCGGGAGAGCACGCTCACGGACGGATCCGCCGGAAGGAGGCGTAGTGGTCGGCGGTGTAGTAGAGCTCGCCGCCGTCGCCGGCCACGATGCGTCGGGCGCCACGATCGTCCGAGCCCGGGGTCGGCACGGTGTACTCGGCGTAGTAGCCGCCGGGCTCGTCGGGCAGCAACCGCTCGTAGTTGCCGAACCGCGAGCCGTCCTCGTCCTCGGGGAACGGCCCGCCGTCGGCGATGAGCCCCAGGGTGGTGATCGCCTCGGGCGGCAGGTCGGCGCGCTCGATCCAGTACAGCCCGGAGAAGGGGTCGAAGTCGTCCTCGGGGCCCGGGGAGGTCTGGGCCTCCTCGGCGGAGGAGTCGGTCTCGGGCCCGATGGTCACCACCGCGTCGTCGACCGCGACCCGGCTGCCCGGGTCACGGCCGCTGACGAACCAGATCCCGAGCGCGACGAGGACGACCAGGAGCACCGATCCGAGGTCGGTGCCCGGCCGACGTCGGGGCGCGCTCACGGCGCCCTCAGAACCCGAGCGCCTGGGCGCGCCGCCTGACCTCGCTGCCGCGGTTCTCGCGCAGCGCGTCGATGGCCCGGCCCGGGAAGTCCTGGTCCAGGAAGAGCCAGGCGATGATCTCGCGGTCGTCGAAGCCCTGGTCGTGCAGGAGCGTGATGGTGCCGGGCAGGCCCTTGACGAGCTCGCCGTCCTGCACGAACTCGGCCGGCACCTTCGGACCCTCGCCGGGCACCGGCACGGCGGCGGCGAGCTGGTGCTCCTTGATCAGCGCCCGCACCCGTGACGGGGTGACGCCCAGGGCGTCGGCGGCGCCGGACCAGTCGAACCACTGCGGCACGAGCGCGGCGAGGTCGACGTCGGCGAGGCGGGTGTCGGGATCGGTGCTCACGCGCCCCATGGTCCCACGGACGGCGCCCGTCGCGAGCCGTGGCAGGCGTCACCGAGCGGGCGTGCCTGCGCCGTCACGACCCCGCTCCCCCGTACGATGAGGGCCAAGCGGCGCCGTCCCGACCGGCGCGGGAGGTCGAGGCAGGAGGTCGCGGGTGGAGTCGGACGCCCTCAGCGGCCGCGTCCTGGACCGTCGTTACCGGCTGGGCCGTCGCATCGACCGGGGCGGCATGGCCAGCGTCTACGAGGCCCACGACCTGCGCCTGGACCGCACGGTGGCGGTGAAGGTGATGCGCGCCGACCTCGACGCCGCCGCCCCCGACGGTCCCGACTCCGGGCCCACCTTCGCCGAACGGTTCGTGCGCGAGGCCCGCGCCGCCGCCGCCCTGAGCCACCCCAACGTCGTGGCCGTCTACGACCAGGGCGAGGACGACGGGGTGGTCTTCCTGGCCATGGAGCTGGTGCGCGGGCGCACGCTGCGCGCGACCCTGCGCGAGGAGGGGCGTCTGCACCCCGCCCGAGCGCTCGCGCTCGTCGAGCCGGTGGTGGCCGCGCTCGCCGAGGCGCACCGCGCCGGGCTGGTGCACCGCGACGTCAAGCCGGAGAACGTGCTCATCGCCGACGACGGCCGGGTGAAGGTCGCCGACTTCGGCCTGGCCCGCGCGATCACCTCCCACACCCGTCACACCGCCACCAACGGCACGGTGATGGGCACGGTGGCCTACCTCGCCCCCGAGCTGGTCACCAACCAGCGCGCCGACGCCCGGGCGGACGTCTACGCGCTGGGGATCCTGCTCTTCGAGCTGCTCACCGGACAGCAGCCGCACCGCGGCGACACCGCGATCGCCGTGGCGTTCCAGCACGTGCACGAGGACGTCCCCGCCCCCTCCACCGTCGTCCCGGGCCTGCCGCCCTACCTCGACGCGCTCGTGCGGCGCGCCACCGCCCGCGACGCCGCCCTGCGGCCCGCCGACGCCGGCGTGCTGCTGCACCAGGTGCGACGTGTCTCCAGCGCCCTGGCCGCCGGCCTGGCCGACGATCCCGAGCTCACCGTCGACCTCACCCTGCCGGTGCGGGTCGGCGACACCGATCCGCTGCCCGACCTCGGCACGCTGCCGGAACAGGCGCCGCCGGCCTCGCCGGAGCGCGGCCTGCACCACACCGCCGTCCTGCAGGCGGACCAGGTACGGCCCGTGGCACCGCCCCGGCTGCCCCCGGGCACCGCAGGCCGACCCGGCCGCCCCAGCCGCCCGGCCCCGGACGGGCCGCCCCGGCGCCCGGCACCCGTCCCCGCGCCGGTCCCCGCGCCCGGACGCCGCCGTTGGCGCGGTCCCGTGGTGCTGCTGCTCGTCGTCGCGCTGGTGGCCGGCATCGCGGGCGGTGCGTTCTGGTTCGGCTGGGGCCGCTACGACACCGCCCCCTCGGTGGTCGGGCTGACCCGCGCCCAGGCCGAGCGCACCCTGGCCGCGGCCGACCTCGAGGTGGCTTACGCCGACGCGCTCTACGACTCCGAGGCCCCGGCCGGCACGGTGCTGCGGGCCGACCCCGGCGGTGGCGACCGCGTGCTGGCCGGCGACACCGTCACCCTCACCCTCTCCCTCGGCAAGCTGCTCGTCCCCCGCGTGCGCGGGCTGGACGAGGACGCCGCGCAGGACGCGCTGCTGGCCCGCCAGCTCGACTTCGGCGAGAGCATCCGGCGCTTCTCCGAGACGGTGCCGGAGGGCACCGTGATCGGGTCCAGCCCCGACGCCGGCACCGAGCTGCGCCCCGGCGACACGGTCGACCTCGTCGTCAGCAAGGGCCGACGCCCCCTCAAGGTCGGGAACTACGTCGGCGAGCCCGCCGCGAAGGTCCAGCGGGTCCTCGAACGACGCGGGCTGGTGATGACCGTCGTCGGGCAGGAGTACTCCGACGACGTCGCGGTCGGCCTGATCATCCGCCAGGACCCCACGGGCGGCCGGCTGTTCCGGGGCGAGGAGGTGCGGGTCGTGGTCTCCCTGGGTCCGGAGCTGATCGAGGTGCCGGACGTGCGTGCGTTCGGGGTCAGCGCCGCGGAGCAGACGCTGCGCGACGCGGGCTTCGAGGTCGAGATCCGGCGCGAGGACTTCTACCCCGGGCTCGGGATCGCGACCCGCACCGACCCCGGCGCGGGCGCGATGGCACCCAAGGGCAGCACGATCGTGCTCTACACCGTGTGACCCCGCCTCCCGACCGGAGGCTCCGCCGCGCGCAGTAGCGTGGCCCCCCGTGCGCAACCCCCTCGGCACCCACGTTCAGGTCGGCCCCGGACTCGTCGCCGGCGCCCTCGCCCGAGCCCGCGAGCTGGGCTGCGAGACGCTGCAGGTCTTCCTCGGCAACCCGCGCGGCTGGGCGCTCGCGGAGGGCCGTCCGGCCGAGGACGAGGCGTTCGCCGCGGCCTGCCGGGAGAGCGGGATGCGGGTCTTCGTGCACGCGCCCTACCTGGTGAACCTCGGCTCCCCCACGCCCGCGACCTACGCGAACTCGGTGGCGATGGTGGCCCACCAGATGCGGCGCGCGGCCCGGATCGGCGCGGAGGGCGTCGTCGTGCACACGGGCTCCTACGTGGCCCCCGCCGCGGGCGAGGGCGAGGCGGCCGCCCGCCACGCGGCCGCCCTGCGGCAGGTGCGCGAGGGGCTGCTGCCGGTGCTGGCCGAGGCCGACGCCGCCCACGGCGACGGCGACGGGCCGCTGCTGCTCCTCGAGCCCACGGCCGGTCAGGGCCGCTCCCTGTGCGCGGGCGTGCCCGACCTCGCCGAGTACCTCGCCGCCCTCGACGACCACCCGCGCGCCGCGGTGTGCCTGGACACCTGCCACGTCTTCGCCGCCGGCGCCCCGCTCGACGAGCCCGGCGGCACGGCCGCGACCCTGGCCGAGCTCGAGGCCGTGGCCGGTGCCGGCCGACTGCGGCTGGTCCACGCCAACGACTCGAAGGATCCCCGGGGCTCGATGAAGGACCGCCACGAGAAGCTCGGGCGGGGCCACATCGGCGAGGACTGCTTCGCCGAGCTGCTCGCCCACCCCACCACCGCCGGGGTGCCGCTGATCCTGGAGACCCCGGGCTCGCGCGAGCCCGAGGACCCCGACCTGGTGCTGCTGCGACGGCTGCGCGACGCCGCGACGACGTCGTCATGACCGCACGGCGCGCGACGCCGCCCCGGCTCCGGCTCGCCGCGGCCCTCGCCCTGGTCGCCATGACCGCCTGCTGGGGCAGCACGTTCGTGCTCATCAAGGACCTGCTCGACCGGGTCCCGGCGCTGGACTTCCTCGGCGTGCGGTTCGCGATCGCCGCGCTGGTGATGGCCGCGGTCGCGCCCGGCGCCCTGCGGCGCCTCCCCCGCCCGCTCGTGCGCCGCTCGGTGGCGCTGGGGGCGCTGTACGGCGCCGCCCAGATCGCCCAGACGCTGGGACTGGCCCACACCGCGGCGAGCGTGAGCGGCTTCGTGACCGGCCTGTACGTGGTGGCCACCCCGGTGCTGGCCGCCCTGGTCCTCGGCGACCGGATCGGGGCCCGTACCTGGCTGGCGGTGCTGCTGGCCACCCTCGGAGTCGCCACCCTGACCCTCGACGGCCTGGCCCTGGGCTACGGCGAGGCGCTGACGCTGGTGGGCGCGATCCTCTACGCCGCCCACATCGTCGGGCTGGCGGCCTGGACCGATCCCGCGCACCCCGTCGCCCACACCTGGGCGATGGCCACCGTGCAGGTGACGGTGATCGCCGTGATCTGCCTGGTCGGCGCGGCACCGGGCGGCCTCACGCTGCCCGACCGGCCCGCCGACTGGGTCGCCGTGCTCTACATGGCCCTGGTCGCGGGCGCCCTGGCGCTGGTGGCCCAGACCTGGGCGCAGGCCCACCTGCGCCCCACCGCCGCGGCGGTGATCATGAGCATGGAGCCGGTGTGGGCCGCCGGCTTCGCGGTCGGCCTGGGCGGGGAGTCCCTGTCCGGGCGCCTGGCCGCGGGCGGCGCCTGCGTGCTGGCCGGCATGGTGCTGGTGGGCACGGCGACCGGGCACGACGCCCGCGCCGGCCAGGGCGTCGGTTAGGATCGGCGTCGTGACGCGCGCCTATGTGTTTACGAGCCTGCCGGGAGCACCCGTGCCGGCCGCCTCGTAGCGCGCCCTCGCACCCACCACGCCCCGGCCGAGTCCGGGGCGTTCGTCGTCTCCGAGGTCGGTCGCGGCATCCGTCGCACCACCCACAGAACAGGAACACCCATGGTCGTCGTCATGTCCCCCGATGCCACCGACGAGGACGTCGCCGCCGTCGTCGCCCGCGTGGAGGGGGTGGGCGGAGAGGCGTTCGTGAGCAAGGGCGTCGTCCGCACCATCATCGGCCTGGTGGGGGACATCGAGTCCTTCCACCACCTCAACCTGCGCACCCTGCGCGGGGTCGCCGACGTGCACCGGATCTCCGACCCCTACAAGCTCGTGAGCCGTCAGCACCACCCCGACCGCTCCACGGTGTGGGTCGGCCGCGGCACCCAGCGGGTGCCGGTCGGCCCCGACACCTTCACCTTCATCGCCGGTCCGTGCGCGGTCGAGACCTACGACCAGACCCTCGAGGCCGCCCAGATGGCCCGCTCGGCCGGCGCCACGATCCTGCGGGGCGGCGCCTACAAGCCCCGCACCTCCCCCTACGCCTTCCAGGGCCTCGGCGTGGCCGGGCTGGAGATCCTCGCCGACGTCCGCGACAAGGTGGGCATGCCGATCGTGACCGAGATCGTCGACGCCCGCGACGTCGACGTCGTCGCCGAGCACGCCGACATGCTGCAGATCGGCACCCGCAACATGGCCAACTTCGGCCTGCTCCAGGCGGTCGGCGAGGCCGGCAAGCCGGTGCTGCTCAAGCGCGGCATGACCGCCACCATCGAGGAGTGGCTGATGGCGGCCGAGTACATCGCCCAGCGCGGCAACCTCGACGTCGTCCTGTGCGAGCGCGGCATCCGCACCTTCGAGCCCGCGACCCGCAACACCCTCGACATCTCGGCGGTGCCCGTGGTGCAGGCCGCCTCCCACCTGCCGATCATCGTCGACCCCTCCCACGCCGCCGGTCGCAAGGACCTCGTGGTGCCGCTCTCGCGCGCGGCGATCGCGGTGGGCGCGGACGGGGTGATCGTCGACGTGCACCCCCACCCCGAGGACGCCCTGTGCGACGGCCCCCAGGCGCTGCTGGGTCAGGAGCTGCGCGACCTGGCCCACGCCGTGCGCGTGCTGCCCCCCGCGGTGGACCGCGCACCGGCCACGGGACGCGACTGGGACGCGTGACCCCACGCGGAGCGCCTACAGTGGGCGCACCACGACGGCGGGCGGTGAGGAGCAAGGCGCTCCGTGCCGCCCGCCGCCGTACCCGACCCGGCCCGACCTGACCCGACCTGACCCGACCTGAGGAGGAGACCCGCGATGGCCCGCTGCGTGCGCTGCGATCACGAGCTCGGCATCGGTCGGTTCTGCATCAACTGCGGTCACGCCGTCGGTCGGCCGGTCACCGAGACCCCGGGCGCGCGCTACCCGCTCTACGTCGAGGACGTCGCGACGCCGTCACCGGCCGAGCCCGCGGACTCGGTCTTCCTCGGGACCGTGCTCGAGGCCGGTCCCCCGCCGCCGGTCCCGTCCGGCGGGACGCCCCGCCGTCGTCGCGGGGCGCTGCCGTGGGTCGTGGCGCTGCTCGCGGTCGCCCTGATCGGGACCCTCGGCGGGCTGCTGCTCTCCTCGGGCGAGGACGACGACCCGCCCGCGTCGGCCTCCGAGGCTCCGTCCGCCTCGGGCGACCCGTCGCCGAGCCAGCGCCCCGGCAAGGGCGGGCGTCCCGGGAAGGACGACGACGTGCCCGGCGGCGGCCGACTCGCCGAGGTCGCCCCCACCGCGGAGGTCGGGGTCCCGGCCGAGGCGCCCCCGAGCACGGGGGTGGACGGTGAGCGGGTCACCTACGTCGCCGCCCACCTCGTCGACCGCGACCGCGAGACGGCCTGGCGGATGCCGGGCAACGCCACCGGCGACACCCTGATCTTCACCCTGGCCAGGCCCACCAAGATCCGCTTCGTCGGCCTCATCAACGGCTACACCAAGCGCGAGGCCGGCTACGACGGCTACGCCGCCAACCGTCGGGTGCTGCAGGTGGAGTGGGGCTTCGACGACGGTTCCACCGTCACCCAGGTGCTCACCGACGGCGAGCGCGGCATCCAGAGCCGCAAGGTGCGGGTCCCGGTCACCTCCACCGTCACCCTGCGCCTGGTGGCGGTGAGCGCCCCCGGTGCGGGCGCCGACGCCCGCGACTTCACCGCGCTGAGCGAGGTCGTGCTGCTCGGCAAGGAGTTCTGAGCCCTCAGCGCCCCGTCACAGACGGGCGAGCACCCGTGCCGCACCCTGCACCTGCGCCGTCGTGACCCCGAGGTGGGTCACCACGCGCACCGTGCGGGGCCCCACGGCGCTGATCCGCACCCCGGCCTCCTCGGCCCGGCGCACGACCTCGGCGGCGTCGGGGCGGGTGGCCACCACGATGTTGGTCGCGACGCCGGCGGGGTCCACCCCCAGTGCCTCGGCGAGGACCCGCGCGTGGCCGTGGTCGTCGGCCAGCCGCTCCAGGTGGTGGTCGAGGGCGTGGAGACCGGCGGCGGCCAGCACCCCCACCTGCCGCATGCCGCCGCCGAGCCGCTTGCGTCGCACGCGCGCCTGCGCGATCCGGTCGGCGTCGGAGACCACGAGCGAGCCCACGGGCGCCCCGAGTCCCTTGCTCAGGCACACGCACACGACGTCGGCGAGCCGGCCGTACTCGGCCAGCGGGGTGCCGGTGGCGACGTGGGCGTTCCAGAGCCGGGCGCCGTCGAGGTGCACCGCGGCCCCCGCCGCCCCGGCGAGCTCGCGCACCCCCGCCATCACCGCCACCGGCAGCACGGTGCCACCGGCGAAGTTGTGGGTGTTCTCGAGCGAGATCGCTGCGGTGCGCACGAAGAACGGCCCCAGGTCGGGGGCGATCAGCTCGGCCAGCTCGGCGAGGTCGACGCCGCCGTCGGGCCGGCTCCAGGTGCGCATCGTGAGTCCGCCGATCGCACCGTGCGCGCCGAGCTCGGCGCGGGCGATGTGGGCCCGCGACTCGCACAGCACCTCCTGGCCCGGCTCGACGAGCAGCCCGACGCCCAGCACGTTGGCCATCGACCCCGTGGGGGTGAACAGCGCGGCCTCGTGGCCGAGCAGGGCGGCGACGCGCTCCTCCAGCGCGCGGACCGTGGGGTCCTCGCCGTACACGTCGTCGCCGACCTCGGCCGCGGCCATGGCCGCGCGCATCGCCTCGGTGGGGCGCGTGAGGGTGTCGGAGCGGAGGTCGATCACTGGCGCCGCTGGAGCATCTCCGCCACGAGGAACGCCAGCTCCAGGGACTGCACGCGGTTCAGGCGGGGGTCGCACACCGACTCGTAGCGCTGGGAGAGGTCCATCTCGGCCAGCTCCTCGCCGCCGCCGACGCACTCGGTGACGTCGTCGCCGGTGAGCTCGACGTGCACGCCCCCGGGCCAGGTGCCCAGGGCGTGGTGGACGTCGAAGAAGCCCTGGACCTCGTCGATGACGTCGTCGAAGCGGCGGGTCTTGTAGCCCGAGGAGGCCTCGAAGGTGTTGCCGTGCATGGGGTCGCAGACCCACGCGACCTGCAGGCCCTCGCTGGTCGCCTTCTCCACCAGGGCGGGCAGGCCGTCGCGGATCCGCCCGGCGCCGAACCGGGTGATGAACGTGAGCCGACCCGGGGTGTTGTCGGGGTTGAGCGCCTGCGCGAGCGCCAGGGCGTCGTCGGGGCTCGTGGTGGGGCCGAGCTTGACCCCGATCGGGTTGCGCACGTGGCGCAGCAGCTCCACGTGGGCACCGTCGAGCTGGCGGGTGCGCTCGCCGATCCAGAGGGAGTGGGCGGAGCAGTCGTACCACTCGCCCGACAGGGGATCGCGGCGGGTGAGTGCCTGCTCGTAGCCGAGGATCAGTGCCTCGTGGCTGGTGTAGACGTCGACCTCGTGAAGAGTGGAGTTGTTCTCGGTGTCCACGCCGCAGGCCCGCAT